>JBEKYW010000075.1:0-17557 GCA_049510555.1 Bryobacteraceae bacterium | reverse complement strand
CAGTCTCCCCGAGCGGTTCGAACTCAATCGCAAATGTAGTGTAGACTCGGCGATTGCGTGAACTGATTCTGAACGACTTAGCTGCCTTGCAGCTTCAGTCGTGACGAACTTCGGCTAGCGGTCAGGCACCGAGATGCAGTTTTCGAACTCCGAGTGGCTCCCATAAACTTCCTAAATGGGCATGGGTACAACCGGAGTCATTCGCACCACATGGCCGCCCCGTCGGCATGACGTGATTTCGAGCGCACGCTTAGGTGGCCTCCATCACCGGTATTTCTGGGAACAAGCAAGGTAGGATGTTCGCGTCAAGTCGCTCGCAAGCCCTTGATTTCAGACCGTTATACAATTTTGTCCACACACAAGGCGTTAGCGGCTGCTGAGCCAGTCTGCGTAGACCTGTTCGGTGCTCTTGCAGCCTTCCCGTTGTTACTGTGCCCGGCCACGCCCAGCATGGCCGGGAATGGCCCCGCTGCGCGTGCCGGCACGTAGATGTTGGCGGTGACGTAGAACTTGGGCAGGCTTTCGTATATCAGCTTCTGGATCCGATAGCCGTCCCGCTCCAGCGTGCCGGTAATACGCGGGTTCAACGGCGTTTTCTCCGGCAGCCCGCCCAGTTCTGCCATGACTTTCTTCCGGATATAGGCCTGGCGCTGGCGAACCTCTTCCGGCTTTCGGATCTTCGCCACACTGGCTGCGCGCTCCTCCAGGTACCGCATCGCCAGGCCCGTCAGGTATTGGTCCACCGTCTGCGCGCTCGATCGGAAAGCCAGCCCCATCGCCGCGATTAGGACGATTCTGTGTACTCCGGTTCTCCCTTAAATGTATTTATCCATTATTATTCGAATCGCAGCCTTCGGGTGACCGACTCTCTCCCGCCCGCAATCGACTGATTCTGAAGGATCAGCAGATTGGAAATTGAAATGTAACATTCAGGAAACGCAAGCCCCGCCGCCGCTGTATCCAAAATACGCGGCTCTTTCGCCGTGGGGAAGAGGTGTTCATGGCATGCGGTTGGCATAGCCCAGCCCCCCCATAGCCAGAAGCAACCAGAAAATTCCGATCTTCAACTGTCTCTTCGCGGGGGTCGGGGCGCCTGTCCATTCCCCTGTCGCCAACCCGAGGATGTTGGAGGTCAATACCATGACGCTCATCAGGATGGACCAACCGAGCGACGGGCCGAGTGTCCCGAGTCTCTGGGTCCCGGCGCCGTAAAACACAAATCCGCCCATCCATAGCAATCCCATCAAGGCGCCGTAGATGAAGTATCTGACAGTCCCCCTCTCCCTGAACCTGGCGGCGCTATGGTTTCGGCGAAGAAGCAGGATGGCATACCCGGCGTTGGCGGTGAACAAGGCAAGGGTCAAAAGCGCCCAAACAGCGTTGGGCGCGAGATAGATGGAAACTCCCATGGCTTGAGCATTCCGCATAATGTTTGAGCCGAACACGTAGCCTAGATTCCCGCAAGAGGAGAGGACGCCTGAGACAACACACATCAGAAGCCCCGATTTGTACGACAAGGCCGATTTCTCCCGCGGCCCCTTCTCCTTCCACTTCCCCGCGAACGAGCAGACGGCGACTCCGGCCAGCATCGAACACAAGGCAGCGCCCATTACAATACTCCGGGCCAGCGAGAAACCGGGTTGAGGCAAGACCAGCAACGGAACCAGCGTTCCGAAACACGCCGCAAGCCCCAGAATTACCGCGAAGCCGAGCGCGAGACCGACTGCCTCCACACCCAGGCCGAATGTGACCGCCCCAATGCCCCAGCCAACTCCGAACAGGAGCACGGTGAGGATCGAGCGCACGTCGGATGCCGCGTAGATCTGGAAGATCTGCGGCATCGTCGCAAACACAATCAGCCAAGGGCATAGCAGGTAGGCGGTGCAGGCGAAAATCAGCCACGTGTTCTCCCATTCCCAACGGCGGGTCCACTTCATGGGGAGCATGAAACTCCCCTGAAAGACGCCTCCGGCCAATACGGCCAACACTCCGGCCACTTGGCCCTCCATCACTGCAGGTCCTCGAAACGGGCTGCAAGGACGATGTCAGCAGTCTGCGGCGGCGGTTCGAATGTTCTCATGATCTCCCTATACGCACCGAAGCTTTCTTCGATGCCGAATGTATGGCGCGAAACGCGCGCAAATGGCTCTGCGCGAAAAGCCCACAACCTGCGATCCCGGGCGGTTCAAATCAAGGGAATCTCCATTCCGCGACCCGAGCCCAACGATTCGGAATTTCCCATCCACCACTCCATAGTGGGGGGGGGTTAGATCGAGGAACCACATACGTTACAGTTATCGATCAAAATAAGGCTTTTGTCAATAACTGCCCGCCTTTTTTTTGGTTGACAGGGTGCCTGAGCGGGTGTAGTATCCACGGAGGAGGCTTTATGCACGCTTTCTCGCGTTCCTGGCGCGATATTTGCGCTTTGCTGCTTTGTCTGTTGGCCGCCGTACCTATGGCCGCCCAATCCACCAGCGGGTCCATTTCCGGGAGCGTGGTCGATCCTTCCGGCCTAGTGATTGTGGGCGCGTCCGTCACCCTGGTGAGCGACCAGACTCGCGAAACCCGCACCACCACCACCAACGAAACCGGTGCCTTCGTGTTCTTCTCGATCCTACCCGGCACCTACTCGGCCACGGTCGAGCACAAAGGCTTTCGGACGTTCCAGCGCACCGCGATGACTTTGAGCGCCACTGAGCGCTTGTCTCTCGGCGCAATCCAAATGAAAGTCGGCGAGATCACGGAGATAGTGAGTGTGCAAGCGGTGGGGGCCTCCGTCCAGACCGCAAGTTCCGAGCACTCGGCGCAGCTTACCTCCAACCAAGTCATGATGATCCAGGTGCGTGGCCGCGACGTCCTGAGCATGCTTCGTCTCTTGCCTGGCGTTACGAACATCACAGATCCCAATGCCCTGGGCGATTCCCTGGGCGCATCGATACCGTACGTAAATGGCCTGCAACAAAATTTCAACACGTTTAATGTGGACGGATTGGCCGGCAACGATCTAGGCAATCCGTTTGCTGCAGCCAGCTCTACGAACCTGGATGCCATTGCCGAAGTCACCGTCCAGTTGAACAACTACCAGGCTGAGTACGGGCGCAATGGCGGCGCGTCCGTCAACATCGTGACCAAGAGCGGCAGGAAGGGTTTTCACGGTGGCGGTTACTGGTACAAGCGGCACGAGATGTTCAACGCCAACGACTTTTTTGCCAACCGGAACGGCATCGCCAAACCTATCTACCGTTTTACCACGCTGGGAGCCAACCTGGGCGGCCCTCTGTACATCCCGAACACGTTCAACCGCAACAAGGACAAGTTGTTTTTCTTTTATTCCTACGAGCACTGGACGGATTGGACCCCCCAATCGCTCTCGAACGTGACGGTGCCCACCCAACTGGAGCGGAGCGGAGACTTCTCGCAAACCGTGGACCTTAACAGCAAGCTGATCGCTATCAAGGATCCGCTCACCGGGTCGGCTTTTCCCGGGAACGTGGTCCCCGCGAGCCGCCTCAACAAGAACGGTCAGTTGCTTCTCAACCTCTTTCCACTACCCAACGCGCTGAATCGCGCGATCACCAACGGCAATTACAATTACACTTTTCTTCAGAGCCTCTATATCCCCAAACACAACCACCTAGGCAAACTCGATTATCAACCTACTGCCAAGGATCACATCTGGTTCCGTGGTTCGAACTGGTGGGCTGACAACCAGGGCTACGGAGTGTCCGTCGGCTTCGGAAGCACCTGGCCCGCCCTCAAAACTCACTATCTGTACGAGGACCACGCCGGTGTCGTGAACTACACCCGCATTGTGAGCCCGTCGATGGTGAACGAATTCAACGGCGGGGTGCGCCACACGGGTGAATTCTCAGCCGCAGTGGACCCAGCGGCGCTCAATAACTTCGTCCGCTCCAAAATTGGCATGGCCTTAGGCCAGTTATATCCCCAGAACAACCCGTTGAATCTGGTTCCAGCGGCGAGCTTCGGGGGTGTTACCGGCGGGGCTAACTTTACTTATGACGGCCGAACCTTTCTGCACGGTGCCGACACCGTCTTCAATTTCACCGACACGTTCAGTTGGATCCGCGGTAATCACTTCGTCAAGTTCGGTCTGTTTGCAGACCGAGCTCGCGCCGCTAAGGGGAACCAAGCTACTTTTGGCGGCAGTTTCGCCTTTGCTAAAGACACCAATAACCCGCTCGATAGCAACTATGCCTATTCCAACGCCGTCCTTGGCATCTACGACACGTACACCGAAAGTCAGTACGACCCTAGCGCCAACGAACGCATCTTTATGGCGGAATGGTTCGCACAGGACACCTGGAAGGCGACCCGCCGCTTGACCCTCGATTACGGCATGCGCTTTGTGTACGCCACGCCTTGGAGCATCAAAGACGGCAAGAGCGCCGGTTTCTCACTGGAACGCTATAATCCGGCCAACGCGCCCCTGCTTTTTCAGCCCTTTCTTTCCGGCGGCACTAAAGTGGGCCGCAACCCCGTCACGGGGCAACTGGTCCCTCAAGTCTTGATCGGCTCTTACGTGCCCAACACGGGCAACATCCTCAACGGCATGGTGGTGGGCACCGATTCTAGTTATCCCACCGGCTTTATGGACCAGCAGCCCATCCACCCTGAGCCCCGCTTTGGTTTTGCCTATGACGTCTTCGGCGACGGCAATACAGCCATCCGCGGTAGCTTTGCCATTACCCACATAACCCGTAGCAGTAGCAACACGCCGAACAATATGGCTCGAGTCAATCCGCCCGAGGAGTTCAACCCCGTTTTGTACTACGGTACCATGGACTCGCTGCTGGGCGCCACCGGCTATCTTAGCCCCCCAAACATATACGGTTGGGATAAGCACAACAAAACACCCGCCGTGTACAGCTACACCATAGGGATTCAGCACAAGTTCGGTTTCGGCACGGTGATTGACGCTGCCTACGTCGGCAACGCGGGCCGGCATCTTACGTGGACGCGTAACATCAACCTGGTCCCGTTCGGCGCCGAGTTTTTGCCGCAGAACGCGGACCCCACCAACCCGGCAACACCGCTTCCGGACAAATTCTTCGCTCCCTACCCCGGCTACGGCAACATAACCTACACCGAAAACGCCGCGACTAGCAACTACAACTCCTTACAGGTGACCGCGAACCGGCGATTCACCAGCGGATTGCAGTTCGGGATCGCCTACACCTGGTCAAAGGCGATGAGTTTCGGCGACTCCGACACGAGCACTGTCGCCACCTATGTGCCGGTGCGCGTATATAATCATGGCAAGGCCAGCTATGACCAGACCAACAATCTTGACTTGAACTACATCTGGGACTTGCCCAAACTCGGCAAGAGGTGGCCGAATCCGTTTGTGCACCAGGTGTTCGATAACTGGCAATTGTCGGGCTTCTCTGCATTTGTCAGCGGCGTGCCCTTGGGCGTTAGCTACACCACGGTCGACGGAGCCAATATCACCGGCGGCGGCGATCCGGGACGCATCATCGTGACCGGCAAGGCCCCGTTGGGTTACGGTGACAGGAGCTTCTACCAGTGGTTCAATACCTCGGTGTTCGCCCGGCCCCCCAAGGGCAGTTACGGCAATGCACCCAAGGATGTGTTCCGCGGACCGGGCATCAACAACTGGGACATGTCCTTATCCAGGAAGTTCCCAATAGGCCGCGAGGCACGCTTCCTGCTCTTTCGCTGGGAGGCGTACAACGTGTTCAACCACGCCCAGTTTTCCGCCGTCAACAGCGCCGCCCGTTTCGATGCGCTGGGCAATCAGACGAACGCCAGCTTCGGGCAGGTGACCGCCACCCGCTCGCCGCGCGTGATGCAGGGAGTACTTCGTTTCACGTTCTGAGATGCCCATCGGGGCACCGGCACATAGGCCGACCTGAGGAACGGGAGTGGGTGGAGCGCGAAACGCATAAGGGTGCGTTATGGCATCCTCGGCTCCTGATGGACAAGATGCGTGGAGCGCGGAGGACAAGCGCGCCCTCAGCAGGAGTCAAGAGCAGCCGCTCCTCAGCGCATACCTGCGTCCAGCAGCATAGGCTTGAGCCTGTCTAACTGCCTCAGCTTCTCTTGGAGCACGTACGGCGTGTAGAAATAATCGTTCTCCCACTCATAGCCCAGCCTCGAGTCGCGGCGGGCGGTTTCGAGCGAAGCCCGCGTGCGCGCGATCTCGTCGCTCACAATCGCGCTCATGCGGTGCAACATGCCGCGCCGCTCGGTTTCATGAATCGTCCTGGAGAGGTTGAAGCGGAGGTCTTCGAATTCGAGGATGGCCTGGTCGCTGCGCATCATCCGCTGCAATTGTTCAGCGAGCAGCACCTCGCGATACGCGGACTTGCGCTTTGCTTCGCCCGTCGCGAGCGCCGCGCGGCGGTAGGTCTCGAGTCCCTTCTCCATCTCGTCCGCCGCCAGCAGCAGGTACTTGCTAAATACCTTTAGGCTGAAAGGCTGTGCGTAACGCTGGGCCACGTTCACTTTGTTGCTGAAGTCCGGCAGCAGAATGACGCGCCGGGGCGCAAAAGGCCAGTACGGGTTGATCTCCGTCTGGCGCGACCACGTCTCCTGATCGGTCCAGGAATGCTCTTGAGTCATGGCCAGCGGCTCGCCTTTTCCAAAAAAGAGCGGCGCGCCGATGGCGTTGGTGGTGCCCATGTAGGGCCCCGTGTCGGGCACGAGGCGGATCGCCCTGCTGAAATGCTCCCAGGCATCCAGCGCGAGTTTCTCCGAACCTGGACCGAACTCGCGCCGGGCGATGGCGCTCAGCAGTGTGTCGAGCGGCGGTGCGTCGCTCCAACTGTACCAAGCCCTCAGCTCAGCCACCCAGTTGGGCTTGAAGCCGTAAGACCAGCTTTCCATGGCGCCTTCGACGCCGGCTTTCTCGAGCGCCTCATAGCGCGCGTACCACTGGTAGGGGGACGGCAGGTATGGAAATGTGCCGAACTGCCAGGACGCCCATGTATCGGCCTTGGCGTAGATGGTCATGAGGCCGCGCTGACGCGCCCGCGCCATTTGCGCCACGGTCGCCTCCGCCGGTCCGGCCTCGTTGATCGCGTAGTCCTTGAGGTAGCCTCTCTCGCCGTCGCGCTCGAAGGCCTTGCCGTTTTCGAAGGTCAGCAGGGGAATCACGCCGGGCGGGTACTGGTCGATGACGAGCTGCTTTGCCGCGACGGCTTCGGGCCGGAAATCGATGTTGTAGTCCCAAGGCAGCACCTCGATGTTCGGGTTCAGTTTGTGAAACTCCTCGGAAGCAACCGTAACGCCTCGCGTCCAGCCTCGGATCCAGTTTCGCAAGCCGTCGGGATCACTGGTCCACCTTGGCGGCCAGCCTTTGTACTGGAAGCCCTCGATCAGCAACACGTAGCCGCGGATCTCGGGAAACTCGGCGACGATGTTGCGGACGAGGCTGCGCAGCCCCTCCTCGTTCGCCGCGTCGCCCGTGACGGCATACATGATGGGACAGTACACATCGATGCCGTACCGCGCGGCCCGGCGGATCAGGTCGTGCATGCGCTCGGGGTCCTGCCGCCGCATGTTGTCGTACGGGGCCTGAGCCGGCACGCCGTTCGGATTGGCGTACACCGACGCGTAGATCGCATCGAAGCCGTGGCGCGATAATAGCGACAGGTAGGGATCGGGCCACTCCTCCCAACCAAGGCCCGAGAGCGTCATGCGCACGTTGTAGAGGCTGTGGCGCACGATGTTCAGGTCCCGCGGTAGAAAGGGCGCCTCCCGCAGGTTCATGCGGCTTTCCAGGTTGTAGAGGCCGAACATGGCGCCGCGCTCGTCGTAGCCGCACACGGTCACGCGCTCGGGAGAGACGATGATCCGATAATCCTTGCGCGTCTTGAGCGCCTCGCCGCAGCCGCCCACTTGATCGCGTGTGCCGGCCAGGATGGCGCGCGCCGTGGTTTTCCAATCTGCGAGCGAATCTCGCGTTTCGATCTTCACGCGCGTGCACATACCCGTGGCGAGGTACTCGCGGAAGGTTTCGGCCGCCTGTCTGAGGACCGGGCTGGCGTTCGAGGGAATGACGAGATCCCAGCCCTCTTCCGGGATGGCCATCTCGTCGGCCGCGGGACGCGCGGCCGGGTCGCGACGCAGACGCTCACCGCCTGCGTACAGCGGCTTCATGAAATCATACGGCTCCTCGATGGGGAGCGCGGGGAGCGCTTTCGCGGCGAAGTCCGCGGCCGTGACGCGGGTCTGCGGCTGCGCCGGCGCGAGGGGGACAAGCAGGCAGAAAATGGCGATTCTGTTCATGGCTTAGACTCCTTTCCGGCGCCGGTAATCAGGGATCTGGCGCTCCAGCGTGTCGCGGATCAGCTCCAGCTTCTTATCCAGCACAAGCGGCGTGTAGAAGTAGTCTTGCTCCCATTGGTAGCCGATGCGCGAATCGCGGCGGACGGTTTCTTTCGATTCGCGGACCCGCACGGCCTCCTGCTTGAGGATCTCGGTCATGCGCTCCAGGATGCGGGTCTGCTCCGCCTTATCGGAGGTGTGCGCCAGTCGGAAACGGAGGTCCTCAAACTCCAGCACCGCGCGGTCGCTGCGCATCATTCGCTGGAGGTGCTCGGCCAAGAGCACTTCGCGGAAGGCGCCCGTCTGCTTGGAAGCTGGTGCGGCGAGTGCGGCCTGCCGGTAGCCGGCGAGGCCGGCTTCCATCTCGTCCGCAGCCAAGCCGAGGTACTTGTTGAACACGCCCAAGGTGAACGGATTCGCATACCGCTCCGCGGCGTTCACCTGATTGGTGAAGTCCGGCCAGAGAAGGACGCGGCTGAGCGTGTACGGCCAATACGGGTTAAGTCCCGGATACACCCCCGAGCGCTTCCGCTGGTCGAACCAGGAGTGCTCCACCGTCATGGCGCGCGGCTGGCTCGGTTTTTCAAAAAACAGAGGAGCCGCCACTGCATTATTGGTGCCCATAAGGGGCCCCGTGTCGGGCACCAGACGGATCGCCTTGCTGAAATGCTCCCAGGCGTTCAGCGCAAGCTTCTCCGAACCTGGACCGAACTCGCGCCGGGCGATGGCGCTCAGCAATGTGTCGAGCGGCGGTGCGTTGCTCCAACTGTACCAAGCCCTCATCTCCGCGACCCAACTTGGTTTGAAGCCGTAGGTCCAGCTTTCCATGGTGCCCTGAATCCCGTATTTCTCCAGGTTGCGGTAGCGCTCGTACCACTGATAAGGGATCGGCAGGTACGGGAAGGTGCCGAATTGCCAACTGGCCAATGTGTCGGCCTTGGAATACACAGTAAATCCGCGCTTGTGGGCCTCGTCGATCTCGGCGGCAGTGCATTCGGCGGGGCCGGGCTCGTTGATCGAGTAGTCCTTGGAGTAGCCCATCTCGCCGTCGCGCTCAAGGCCCATGCCGCGATCCCAGGTCAACAGCGGGATTACATCCGCGGGCAGTTGACGAATGACTTCGCGCCTGAGTTCGATGTGGACGGGGTCGGGGCGGGAAGAGATGTTGTAAGACCAGGGTAGCACCTCGAGTTTCGGGTCGATTTTATGGAACTCCCCGGCAACGATGCGAACGGCGTCATCCCAACGCCGGATCCAGTCCTTCCAGGCCGCCGCATCGCCTCCAACGCCGGGGGATCGCTGGTCTATGGTGAACCCCTCCTGAAGCAGCACCCACCCGCGCACTTCGGGAAATCCGGTGGCCAGGTCGCGCGCTAGTTTGCGCAAGCCGGCTTCGCTTTCGGCGTCGCCGGTATGGCGCCACACGACGGGGCAGTAGAGTTGGATGCCGTATCTGGAGGCGCGCCGTATGAGGTCGCGGACCGCGGCGGGATCGCTCCGATGCTCGTTGTTCTGGTGAGAGTAAGTCTGTACGCCGTTGGCGTTGGCATAATCGGAGGCGAAGATCGCGTCGAAGCCATAGTGCGCGAGCAGGCGCAGGTAGGCATCCGGCCATTCCATATAGCCCAGACCGCTGAGGATCATGCGCGCGCGGTAGAGGCTGTGACGTGTGGTGTCGAGCGCCACGGGCAGGAAGGGCGCTTCGCGCAAGTTCATGCGCTGTTCCAGGTTATAGAGGCCGTACATGGCGCCGCGCTCATCGTAGCCGCAGACGACGATACGTTCCGGACCGGCTACGATGCGGTAATCCTTGGGTGCGGTCAACGCATCGCCACAGCCGGGCATCTGCGCGTTGGTCCCCGCTATTATGGCGTGCCGCATGGTGGCCCAGCCGTCGAGCGATGCAGGAGACTCCAATGCGGAGTGGACCTGCATGCCGGATTCCAGGTAACCGTGGAAGTCGTCCGCCGTTTGCTTGAGCACCGGACCGGCATCCGCCCGCAGGACGATCTTCCATCCTGCGGCCGGCAGTGCCCATTCCGTAACCGACGGGCGCGCGGCAGGGTTCCGGCGCCGGGGCTCCTGCCATTCGCTCAGGCGTCTGACGAACGCGTATCGTTCCTCGACGGGTACCACGGGCAAAGCGTGGGCAGCGAATTCGGCAGCGGTCATCATCGACGCGGCACAGGACGGGAGAGCGGCCAATAGCGGCGCCGCCAATTTGTATACGATTCGCATGTGACCTCTCATACCAGAAATTCAGCTTGGGCGCGCGTGTATAGCGGGTGCGTACTCCCTGCGCACCAGGACGATGTAGGAGACGATGCCTATCAACAGGATGACCCAGATCGCATGCATCGGAGCGGCGTAGCCGCCCGTTCGATGCTTTAGCCAGCCGGTGATCAGCGGCGCTGCAACGCCCGAGAGATTAGCAGCGGTGTTCTGCAGTCCCACCACTCGCCCGATAGCTGCACCGGGAATCAGCGTTTGCGTCAGTGCCCACTTGTTCGCTGTCGCGATCCCCAACGCGGATAGAGAGAATACGGCAAAGAACACGGCTATCGAACGGGACGAAGAGACAACGCCTATAATCTCCGTACAACCTAAAACCATACCGGCGATAATAAACCGTTTTCTCACTTTCAAGGGGTCCCAGCCTAACGTGATCAGACGGTCCGACAGCCATCCGGCCGCTGTGAGAACAAGGCCTTGCCCGACAAAACTGATCATGGTGTAGGTTCCCATGCTGCTCAAGGACAGGTTTTTCTGCTCGACGAAGTAGGCAGGTAGCCAGGTGAGACAGAAAAACCAGAAGTAGTTGTAGCAGAACGTTCCAATGAGGATGCCCCACATCGCCGGGCTGGCCAGCACGCGGGCGAACGTGACCGGAGCCGTATTAGCCCGCTCGGCGGAAGACTGCCCTATGCCGCGATCGTCATCGCGCGCCAGTAGCAGCCAGAAAACCAGCCAAATCAGCCCACCCAGGCCCAGGACAACGAACATCAGGCGCCAGTTGAATGCCCCAATCAACATCACGCAAACAGGAGCTCCGATCGCTGGTCCGATCTTCGTTCCAAGCAGGTACAGACTGATCGGCAGACCGCGCTGCTTTTCCTCAAAATGGAAGCGGATCCAACGCAGGCTGGAGGGTTGGACGACGGCTTCACCGATTCCCAGCAGGATTCTTAGCGCCACGATCTGCCAGATGGCGTGGGCCATCCCGGTGGCTGCAGATACGGCGCACCAGAAGGCGAAGCCGATGGCGTAAGGATACTTCACCCCGAGGCGGTCCACCAACCACCCAGCAGGAACTTGCATTAGCGCATACACCCAGAAGAAGGAGGAGTTCAGAAGGCCGCGATCCAAGTCGGTCACGCCGAATGCTCTCCTGAACTCATCCAGCGCCAAAACGATCGACAAATTGAGCCGATCGAGATTGGCCACCACCATGCCCAGGCTCAGTAGTGCGACCACGCTCCACTTGCGAGCGGCGCTCATACGCCGTTGGACTTCAGCCGTAGACCTCATTCCGGGCTGCGATAAGTCGGTGATCATAAGGTTGCCGGCCCAACGGGAGCTGCCTGGCACACTTCTGGATTCACCAGACAGCCCGGCTCCGGCATTCTTCCTTCCAGCACAGCCAGGATGTTCTCCACGGCTCCCACACCCATGTTGCGGAAGGCGGTTCGAGAGATGCCGCCAACATGGGCGCTGATGATGACATTGTCCATCGCCAACAGCGGGTTGCCAGGATCGGGCGGCTCCTTCTCGAGAGTGTCCAGGGCCGCGGAGGCAATCCGCTTTTCGCGGAGCGCTTCGATCAAGGCTGTTTCGTCGATAACCGGCCCACGGGCTGTGTTGACGATGCAAGCCCCGGGTTTCATGGCTGCCAACTCCGCGCGGCCGATAAGTCCCCTGGTATCCCGCGTCAGCGGGCAGTGGATACTCACAACATCGGCGGCGGCAAGTAGCTGCTTGAGATCGAGGGCCTGCATGCAGAATTCCGGCAATCGAACATAAGGATCGAAGGCCATCACCCGTATCTCGAGAGGCCTCACCAGTTCGGCGAGGCGCCGGCCGATTCTGCCGAAACCCACGAGACCAAGTGTCTTGCCGCGCAGGTCGTCGCCGTCATATCCGCTTCGGTCCCAGACGCCTTGCCGGATCTTCCGGTCCTGCGTCGCAATACCACGCGCCAGGGCGAAAATGAGGGCGAAAGCGTGCTCGGCAACGGATTCGTAGTTGGCCGAGGCCGTGATCATAACGGGAATCCCGCGCCTGGTGGCGGCCGCCACATCGATGTTGTCCACACCGACACCGTGTTTCGAAATGGCCTTCAGCGTCGCGGCGGCGCCGATGACCGCAGCGTTGATGACGCCCTTCCGGACGATGAGCCCGTCCGGTTTGAAGGCCGCGAGCTTGCGGGCAATTTCATCCGAGCTATCGCTCTCGTTGCCGAAGCCGCAGGTGCATTGGTGCTCGACCAACAAAGCCTGCGCTTCTGGGGCCAGGGTGGAACCGGTGACGAAAATCCGAGCCATGCGGTATCTCCAGTTAGAGCGTTTCGTTTTCGCCCAGAACGCCTTTGGCGCGCAAAGTCGGGATCAGCCAACTTGGATAAATGGCTTCCGGATCGTCGCCCGCGATGGCATCCATCCGCCGCCGTTCAATATCGATTCGCTTGCGCGCGGCGGTAATAGCCTCTTCGGCCATCGCTCTGGGGACGACAACCAAGCCATCGGCATCGCCAACGATGATGTCTCCGGGATGCACGGGAACTCCGCCGCAGCAGATCGGCAGATTGACCTGCCCAGTGCCTTCTTTGCCGCCGCCGCATGGGCTGACGCCGCGGCAGAAGACGGGGAATCCGGAGGCCGCGAGTTCGCGGCTGTCGCGAACCGATCCATCCATCACAAGACCGGCCAGACCCTTGCGAATGGCCATTCGGGTGGTGATTTCGCCCCAGATTCCCGCCGAGAGGTCCCCATGGGCGTTCACAACGATCACGTCGCCCGGTTGGGCCAGCTTGAGGGCCGCGTGAACCATCAGGTTGTCGGCGGCGCGGGTCTCGACGGTCACTGCAGGACCGCACATCTTTACATCCCGGTTGAGCGCTTTGAGGCCGGGGTCCATGATGCCGCGCCTTCCCATCCCGTCGCCGATGATCGACACCGGGAACTCCGCGAGTTGTTCGATGATCGCCTTGGGCGGCCGATCAATTTCCGGCACTACGCAGAATCCTGCTTTGCCGTAAACCTTTTGTCCATTGTCCACTTCCGCTTCTCCGTTCATGGTGCTAACTGTTTGCCGTTGGTCTCGCTCTCAGTGGAAGTGCACAAGCGGAACCAAAGGTGCCGCACCAGATAAGACTCGCTCCGGCCAGCGGGGCCATCGGGATCTGTGCGATGAATCCTGTGCCCAACGTGAGAAAGGCCAACAGAAAAACTGCGTGCATTAGGTTGGACATGCTAGTCGAGCCGCCGCATTGCACATTGGTCATACTCCGCGCGGGGATGCCCACGCTGGTTGGCGCGCCGAACGTGCCGGCAAACAGATTCACAATGCCGTACGCGCCCAACTCCACATCGGCATCCCGCTGCTTAATATGCAGGCGGAGGCCTCGAAAGTGGACCAGAACCCTGGAGGTGATGAGCAGGTTGACGGATGAGACAAACGCCACACCGAACGCTTTACACAGGCCTCTTCGCCTGCGCTGTTGTTACCTTTTTTGTCAAGTAAATTATCTCTCGACATGTACGTGATGTCAATGGAAATCTCGGCGTCGAACATATCGATCCATCCCGGACTATGCCGCTCCTGCGCCCGGTGGAGGCAGGCTTGTTAGCCGTAAGCATAGCATTTTACTGTTCCGTAATGATGCCAGCTTTTGCAGATGCAGGCCTTAGGCTCACCGGCAGGCCCTGCTAATCCCGGCGGCTTGTATTGTGAGGCGAATGATACCTCATGATTCACGCACTTTCTGCGATTCAGACAGTGGGCGGGAGACCTTGGCGTTCGGGTGGAGACCGGGATGGCGTGGATCGCAGAAAAACGGAGAAACGCAGGAGCGCTTTCGACCGGGTGTTTGTGCTCATCGAACCACAGCAGGTCCGAGCCCTTGTAGTGTTCATTGTCGGGGACGAACCCCGCGGCCGCGCGCAGAGCCGTGGTTCACGACATAACGGACGCTCAAATCGCGACGCTCGGAACGGGGCTGAAGGGGACGGAATCGGATGCCGACAGGGCGGCGAAACCAGAGATCCGATTCCCCAGGACTGCTACATAACTTTGGTGTTGCCGGCGAGCAGCGCGAGCTGATCCAGGTCGAACTCCCTGTAGAGATCAAGACAAAAGAGGTCTGGCGCGTCCTGGAAACGAACCGGAGTGTCCAGCAGGTATTTCAGGCTGCGCATGCCGTCGCGGATCATCAGTTCCGAAAAGAGACCTGGCTCCAGGGCGCTGGCGATCAGCGCCGTCACCTGATTGCGCTTGCCGGTGCTTTCCAGGCGAAGCGTTGCGCCGGGGGAGCGGTCGCGCAGCCAACGGGCGGCGGCGATCAGTTGGGCGGCCTCGATACCGAGTGCGCGCTGGCCGATGGTGGAAAACATCAGGGGGTAGCTCGCCAGCTCTCGGGGTGGAGGGGCGGCATCGCCGTGAAAAACAAGATCGAGACCAACTACTTGCTCGCCGCGGTTCACGCGGTCGGAGATCCCCGCCGCCGCGGCTTTCTTGCCTCCGTCGTGAAGCACGATGGTAACCGGACGGCCCTTCGCTCCAATCGCCTCGGCCCAAACCGCGGTGGCGCTTAGCGTGTTGTCGAACAGGATCTGCCAGGAGAGTGTCTCGACGCCTCGGTTCTTGGTGTTCGCCAGAGCCCAGGCGTGCTCAATCACCACCGGCTGATAACGCACCAGCGATCGCAGGCGGTTTCTCGCTTGTTCGGGCGGTATGGGGTCGCGATGAACGCTGGCAGCAAGCTTGCGAGCTAATCCCAGTATGGTAAGGTTGTCTTTGGGAAGTCCGACGGCCAATTCGTCGACGCTCTTGATCTCCGCATCCACCGGGATCTCCTGGTCGATGGGAGGTAGGCTGAAGTATTTGCTCAGGAACCCGTACGCCTGGAGCCGGTTGTCGAGTTGGTAGTTGTGGGTCGAAGGGTCCGTGTTCTCGTGCCAGGCGAACACATCTTCCTTGCCGAACAGACGAAAGAATGGCTTGACCTGATCATAGATGTAAGGCTTCACCAAAGGAGCGCGGAAGCAGCAATCGTCCTCGGCATTATGGATCAGAAGCGTCGGCCGCGGAGCGCGCATGGCGGTGAGATGCGGATAATCGAGGCCATCGAGGAAGTCCGCGGGGACTTGCTCGGGATCACCGCGGTCGTCCTGGTGTTCCAGCTTGGAAAGCAGCGCCGAGTACCCTGCTACAGGGATCGAAACATAAACTCGCGGATCGAGCGAACTCAGCACGATGGTTTGCCATCCGCCGCCGGACAAGCCGGTCACGGCGAGGCGGGCGCGATCGACGTTGGGGTGCCGATCGAGGTAGTCCAGGCCCCGCCGCATCGCGAGGTAGAACAGACCCGCGATGTTGGCACCCGTCAAATCCACATGGGCGCCGAGCTCGTGCCGGTTTTCGGGGCAATTGAGCTCACCGCAGGCGAGCCACTCGGGACTGAGGGCGAGCATTCCATGAAGCGCCTGATTGATGCAGCGCTTCTGCTTGTACTCAGCTGCCTTGCCCACTTCATACGCATGGCCATTGACGTTGAGGACCGCAGGCACTTTGCCATCGAGGTGCTCCGGCTCATAGAGGATGGCGGTGGATTGAAAGCCGGGCACGATCTCGTAGCGGAGCTTCCGCATACGATAACCATGACCGGTTTCGATGCCCCCGAGGTCTTCGAATTTGGGCGGAGCGTCCACCCATTCCCGCGGCCAGCCGTGAAAGATCACGTCATCGAGCGCATGCTTGCGGAGGCGCTCGGATTCGATCTTCCATTGTTCCGCGTTCGATGGTGCCGGCAGCTTCGGAAGCCGCCGGTAGAGATACTGGCGCAACTGGTAAGTCACCACGTCAGGCGTTTGTAGCGGCCGGGAGAGGATGGGGGCCAAATCGTTGAGACGACTTTGGGCCTGGGCCAGACTGGCGCAAAATAGCAGCGGAGTCAGCACTTTAACGTAACGATTGTGCACGATTTACAATCCTTCCATCTAAAATTGACATGGTACACTATTCCGCTCCTTTCGGACGCAATCTCCGTCCGGACGTTGGTCTCTGATTATCTGGTTTCTTTTCGAATTCTTTCGGATGCCCGTTGTACGAAGAGGCGAAAAGGTGTATAAATGTTGTCGGTTCACTATCCTATAGCGTTGGGCACCCGAATCCCCGAAAGGAGGCCGGAGACGCCGGCCCGGCGTCTCCGCCCAGGGATGCGTTGTGACAGGAGATCAACCATGAACAGACGATACTTTCTGATGAGCTCAGTGGCGGCGACCGGCGCGGCAATTCGCTCCAGCGCGCTGGCCAGCCCGAACGACACGATCCGCATTGCTTGCGTCGGGCTGCGCGGCCGCGGTGGGGCGCACCTGCAGGCCTATCCCAGAATTCCTAACGTGGAAGTCGCCGCGCTGTGCGACGTTGACGAGTCCATACTGGCAAAACGGCTGGACGAGTTTGAGAAGAAGAACGGAAAGCGGCCGGCCACCTTTACGGACGTGCGCAAAGTTCTCGAGGACAAGTCCATCGACGCCATCTCGATTGCCACGCCGAACCACTCGCACACGCTGCAGACCATCTGGGGTTGCCAGGCAGGCAAAGATGTATATGTCGAAAAACCTTGCAGTCACAATATCTTTGAAGCGCAACAGATTGTCGCAGCAGCGCGCAAATACAACCGCATGGTGGCGCACGGCACCGGCGCGCGCTCCTCTGTGGCCACGCGGGAAGCCGCTCAGAAGCTGCGCGACGGTGTGATCGGCGAGGTATACATGGGGCGTGGCTTGGTCTACAAATGGCGCGATACCATCGGGCGCGCGCCGGTAGAGCCCGTCCCGGCGGGGGTGCATTACGACCTGTGGCTGGGTCCCGCGCCCAAACATGACTTCACCAAGAACCGCTTCCACTACAACTTCCACTGGTTCTGGGACTACGGCAACGGCGACATCGGAAACCAGGGCGCTCACCAGATGGATACCACGCGCTGGCTGATGGGCGTGAAGTACCCGACCAAGGTCAGCGCCAG
>JBEKYW010000074.1:0-18138 GCA_049510555.1 Bryobacteraceae bacterium | reverse complement strand
CACAAGGCGGCCGCGAAGAAGGCCGGCCATTGGCGCTTGAACAGCCGCAAAGACAGCGCGTACACCAGCCAGACGTTGCCCAGATGCAGCAGGAAATTGACCCAATGGTACCCTGTGGCGTTCTCGCCGTTTCCCAAAACTGCGTAGTTCAACAGAAAAGAGGCCGTGGTGAGGGGGCGGTATAGTCCCGACACGAAGTTGGGCGACCAGTAATCCTGGCACAAGATCAGGCCCAGGTTGTCAGCGGTTGCTGTCTGGATGCGGGTGTCCTTGAGGATGATGCTGGAGGCATCCAGGGCGAAGCCCATGCCAAACGAATTCGCGTACGCTGCCAGCGTGATGGCGCAGAGCGCCGCGGCCATCCACCATTTGGCTCTGCCGGGGGACTGGCGGGACTGGGCAACGGGGTCCGGCGCTGAGGAGACGAGTGGCTCCACGGAAACGTATGCCAGTATAGCAGCAGCGGCCTCGCCGTGCGGGCGTCTCTACCATCGATGCCCTATGGTGAAGCGTTACGCGACCCTCGCCAGGCAGACCTCGACAGTAGTACGATCCCGCACCGGCGTCACGCGACAATCCGCCCGCCACCGGGTTCAATCGCGTAGTGATGGAGATTGACAATGAAACTCATTTTTTGTGTTGTCCTGACGGCAGTCGCCTTGGCCACGATTTTTCTTCCGTTTCCGGCCGCGTATGTGCGCGCACAATCAACCTCACCTGTTATCCTGGCGTTCCCCCAACTCGTGACATTCGGAATGATCGGTATCGCGGCGGGCCAGACAGCGCGGCTCAACGCGCTGAGCCTGCCCACGGGCGGGCCAATCATCGCGGGAGGCTCCTGCCAGGTAACCATGGCGTTCCTCGATGACAAAGGGGATACGCTCGCGACCCACACCCAGGCGGTGACCCAGGGCCAGGCGGTTCATTTCGACCTGCCGACAACCCCAACCAGCACCACTGCCAGTGCCGGCCCGGTGGAGATTCGCGGGACCGTGAGTGCGTCCTTCACGGTAACGGGTGGCACGCCTACTGTGTCAACCTTTTCCTGCTCCGTTCTTCCCACGATGGAGATCTACAACCAGGACACCGGCCGCACGGCGGCAGTGCTGGAGAACTCGCGATCGCTGGCTACGGTTCTGCCTCTCGCTGTCTTGCGCTGAATTCTCACTGCGCGATCACGATCATGGAGTAGCGGCGCATGGGCGAAAGCCGCGCCCAGGCAAAGCAGTGAAAGCAATGCGAAGCGAATCATCTCGGCCACCAGTATATTAGGGATTCGGCATCGGGGTCTCTGTCTGTGACAATAGAAATGTTCCATGTTCCTGTTCGATTTCTTCCGCTCTTTTCTGCCGCTTCACAATCCTATCGGCTTCGGCGCCGTCGATTTCATCGAGTTCGCGCTGGTGGCGGTGCTGGTCTCACTGGTGCTGCTGCGCGCCCGCATGGAGCCTGCCTTTCAAAGGCTCGCGGCAAGAACCGGCTGGTGTATGCTGCTGTTGGCGGCCCTGCCCGTGGCGCTCCGGCTGTTGCTGCTGCCGCGGCACCCCGTTCCCATGCCGGCCGGCGCCGACGGCTTCAGCTATGTTCTGCTGGCCGACACCTTGCGGCATTTCCGCCTGGCCAATCCGCCGCATGCTTTGCATCAGTTCTTCGAAACCGTCTTCGTCCTCCAGGAGCCCAGTTACAGTTCCATCTATCCGCTCGGCCAGGGCCTGGCGCTGGCGCTGGGGTGGACGATCTTTGGCCATCCCTGGGCCGGCGTGGTTCTTTCCGTGGCGGCGCTCTGCTCGCTGTGCTACTGGATGCTGCGGGGTTGGACCACGCCGGGGTGGGCGCTGGTGGGAGGGCTGCTGGCGGTAATCGAATTCGGCCCTCTCAACGAGTGGATGAACATCTACTGGGGCGGCGCGGTTGCCGCCGCGGCCGGCTGCCTGGTGTTCGGCGCGCTGCCCCGGCTGCGCCAGGAACCCCGCACGCGCGATGCGGTCTGGTTGGGTCTCGGCCTCGCCGTGCACCTGCTCACCCGGCCGTATGAATCCATCTTTCTGCTGGTGAGCGTGATTCTGTTCTTTCTGCCGGCGCTGCGCGCACGCGGCCAGCGGGCCGGACTCGTCAGGGCGGCAGCGGCGGTGGCGCTGGTGGTGCTGCCGGCCATCGCCCTGACACTGCTCCACAACCGCGCGGTCACCGGCAGTTGGACCACCATGCCCTATGCCCTTAGCCGCTATCAATACGGCGTGCCCACAACCTTCACCTTTCAGTCCAATCCCATCCCTCACCGCCCGCTTACCGCCCAACAGCGGCTCACCTATGAAGGGCAAGCGGAAGTGCATGGGGAAGGCGCCGATACCATCGGCCGGTATTTCGAACGTTTCGGGAGCCGCGCGCGCTATTATCGCTTCTTCTTTCTCGCTCCGCTTTATCTGGCGCTGCCGGCCTTTCTCGTGACCCTCCGGGAGTTCCGATTCGGCTGGATTCCGCTCACGCTGCTGGTTTTCGGTCTCGGCGGCAACTTCTACCCATACTTCTTCCCCCAGTACATCGCCGCCGCCACGTGCCTGCTGCTCCTCATCGGCGTGACGGGTCTGGAGCGGCTGAGCCGGTGGACGGTGCGCGGATTCGTGGTGGGCCAGGACGCGGCCAGGCTGCTGATTTTCCTCTGTGCGGCGCACTTCCTCTTCTGGTACGGCCTGCACCTGTTCGCCAACGACAACCTCCTGCTGGCGATGGGACGTTACGAGACCTGGGACTACATCAATTACGGCGATGCGGAGGGGCGGATTTCCATCAGCCATCGTCTGGCGCAGGCTCCGGGCAAGCAACTGGTATTCGTGCGCTACGGCCCGCAACACAGATTTCGTGAGTGGGTCCACAATGCCGCCGACATCGACAGCGCCCCGGTGGTGTGGGCCCTGGACCTCGGTCCCGGCGAAGACGAGAAGCTGGAACGCTACTATCCCGACCGCACTGTTTGGCTGGTGGAACCCGATGCCCGGCCGCCGAAGCTGATGTGTATCGAAGCTTTCAGCCATCGGCGATCTGCCGTCAGCCCCACCAGTGCGGCTGAACGCTGACTTTCGAGCAGAACGCCGAATAGCAGGGCCCGCTCAAAGCTCCAGCTTGCCCTGGTACTTCATGTCGTCCACGTAGAACGACTGCGCGAACTGAAGCCGGCCGATCTGCGCGTCGAATTCGATCCGCTTGTCCTGCAACGTGATTTCTTTCGACCGCGGGAACAGGTAGACGATCACCGGCCCATCCTCCCGCTGTAACACCTCCACGCTGGAAGGCTTCAGATCCTTCTTCCCGTCGCGCTTGATGGCCGCCTGCTTTTTCAGTTGATTGGCCAGACTCCGAGAGCTTCCGCCAGCCATGCGGCTGGGGACGCCATAGACGGCGATGGCATAGTGGTTTTCATCCAAGGTGGGCGCATTCGTGTCGCGGGCTTTCAATTCGGCTTCCCGAACCGGAAGCGCGCTTTCCCAACGCAGCTTGAGCTCGGGCGGCTGGTTCGCAGCCGTGTTGGTCCCGTCGTTGGTCCCTCCGGGCTGCCCGCCACCCGGGTAGCCTCCACCCGGATAGCCGCCGCCCGGATAGCCGCCGCCCCTTCCGCCGCGCCGGCCCATGCCACCAGGCAGCCCGATTCCAATGCCGCCAATTCCAATACCCCCGCCACGCCCCATGCCGCCGCCCGAACGGCGCTGGCCCATGTTCGTGGATGTGTTCATGGTCGGGGTGACCGTTTTGGCCCACGGTGAATCGGTCAGGACCAGCTTGACATCGTCCTCATTCCATTCGGCAATTTTCTTGTCCTGCCAGGGCTGGTCGCCAGCCGTCAGCAGAGCGATGGAAAGCGGTAGGAGAGATAGTTGCCACTTGCGGAACATAAGATTGGTGTGTTTTGTCCTCTGTTATCTAAACGCCGCAGGTCGCGGATTGGTTACATTTCTTAGCTCGCCACGGCCCGCGGCGGGCTTCACTGGAACAGCAAGGGAGCGAACTCGTTCAGATAACGGCGCCAGTTGATCCAGGTATGGGCGCCGGTGCTTTCCCGGAAAGTGTGCTTGATCTTCCGCGCATCGAGGAATTCCGAAAAGCTCTTGGCCGCCGGAAAAAGGCTGTCTTGATTGCCGCAGCCAACCCACAGCAGGTGCAGTTTCTGATTGGCGTCCTGCGGATTGGCTACCAGGCCGGCGAACGTCTTCTGGAACTCAGCCGGCCGTAACGCCGCGCTGAAGCCGGCCACGTAGCTGAACAGGTCGAGGCGATTCAGGCCGATCCCGAGCGCCTCGCCGCCGCCCATGGACAAGCCGGCTATGGCGCGGTGATCCCGGTCGGAATAGACCCGATAGTACGACTGAATGAGTGGAATCACGTCCTCGATCAAGTCGCGGCTGAACAGCGCGGTGTTATCCGAAGGCCCGCCGGAAGCCGGTGGCGGCGTGCCCGGCGGCACGCCGTAGCCGAAAGGCATTACCACCAGGAAAGGTTTGGCCTTGCCCGCCGCCAGAAGGTTGTCGAGGATCAGGTTGGCATGGCCGTGGCGGACCCATGTGGTTTCGTCGGCGTTGGCGCCGTGAAACAGGTAGAGCACCGGGTAGCGGCCCCGGACGTTCCGATCGTAGCCCGGCGGAGTGTAGACGGTCACACGCCGCAGCGCGTTCAGCGATTTGGACCCATACCAGTCGATGCGGACCTCGCCATGGGGCACGGCCTGGCCGTCGCAGAATGCCGGGCCGTCGCCGCGGACGTCCAGAATGCTCTGAATGGTGCTCGGCGTCGAGCCGGTCTTGACGTTGGGGTTGCCGGGGTCGATGGTGCGGACGCCGTCGATGCTGAAATTGTAGTTGTAGATCTCGGGATCGAGCGGCCCGACGGTGACACTCCAAACGCCCTTGTCGTCCCTCTGGAGGCTCTTGCTGCCCTCCATGAACTCGCCCGTCAAGGTCACCTCGCTGGCCTTCGGGGCGAGCAGGCGGAAGGTCACGCGGCGGTCGGGGCCGACTTCGGGCGAGCGTGGCGGCACCGGCAGGTTGGCCGTGCCGCCGCGCGTCCCCGCCCCCCGGCGGGGAGGATTCGGCGCCGTTTGCTGAGCCCACCCGGGCGCGGCCAACAAACCAAGCATCACGCTGCCGCGGATTACGAACCTTCCCATAAAAACTCCTGTTATGCACTGCCAGATAGCTGCAAGTATACATAACGGCCGCCTGGCGGGGGGCCTCATTTTCCGCGGTGAAATCCGCTATAAAGAGTGGGGAGCCTTTTTCAATGAATAAACTTGACTCTTTCCGGTCCCTTGCCGCCCTTACGGCGTGTGGCGCGTTCCTGCTGGGAGTCCCCTCGCGCGCCGACGAGGGCATGTGGACCTTCGATAATCCGCCGCTCAAACAGTTGCAGGAGAAGTATCACTTCACACCGGCACAGGAGTGGCTCGATCACGTCCGCTTGTCCTCGGTCCGCCTGAACGACGGCGGATCGGGCTCGTTCGTGAGCGCGCACGGCCTGCTGCTGACCAACCATCACGTGGCGCGCGGCCAGTTACAGAAAAACTCGACCAAGGAGCACGACTACGTTCAAAGCGGTTTTTACGCGGCCACGCCCGATCAGGAGATGAAGTCGCCGGATCTCGAAGTCAACATGCTGGTTTCCATGGAGAACGTGACGGCGCGCGTGTTGTCGGCGCTGAAATCCGCGAAAACGCCCGCCGAAGAGTTCGCCGCGCGCCGGGCGGCGATCGCCGGAATCGAGCGGGAGAGCCTCCAGAGGACCGGTCTCCGCTCCGACGTGGTGACGCTGTATCACGGCGGGGAATACTGGCTCTACCGATACAAGAAGTACAACGACGTGCGGCTGGTGTTTGCGCCGGAGGAGCAGATCGCTTTCTTCGGCGGCGATCCGGACAACTTCACCTATCCCCGCTATGACCTCGACATGGCGTTGTTCCGCGTTTACGAGAACGGCAAGCCGCTCGACACCAAGGACTATCTGAAATGGAATCCCCAGGGCGCCGCCGATCACGAACTGGTGTTCGTGGCCGGCCATCCCGGTTCCACGGCCCGGCTGGATACCATGGCGCAACTTGAATATATGCGCGATGTCAGCGAGCCGAACTCCATCAAGACGCTCAAGAGCCGCATCGCCGTTCTGAAACAGTACTCGGCGCTGGGCCCCGAACAGGCCCGCCAGACGGGCACCCTGATCTTTGGCCTCGAGAACAGCTTGAAGCGCGCGGTGGGCATCCACAAGGGATTGCTGGACGCCAACATTATGTCCAAGCAGCGGAAGGAACAAGAGGAATTCAAGGCCAAGGTGATGGGCAACGCGGAGTGGAAGGCCGCTTATGGCGGCGCCTGGGACGCCGTCGCCGAAGCGGAGAAAAAGGCGGCCACGCGCGCCACCCAGCAGCTCTTCCGCGCGTTGAATTCGCAGTTCGCCACCCTGGCGATGAACATCGTGGAGTATGTGGCCGAGGCGGGCAAGCCCGATGGCGAGCGGCTCGCGGGCTATCACGAGTCGCAACTGGATTCGCTGAGGTACCGCATGTTCTCGCCGGCGCCCATCTACCCGGCGCTGGAGATAGCGCGCCTCGCCGGGGCGCTCCAGGACTCGCTGGCCGAGCTTGGCCCCAACGATCCGTTCCTGAAGATCGTGCTCGACGGGCGCACCCCGAAAGAAGCCGCCACCGCGCTGGTGAACGGCACCAGGCTGGCGGATTCCGCCCTGCGCCGCAAGCTCGTGGAAGGCGGCCAAGCGGCCGTGGCCGCCTCGGATGATCCCATGATCGCGCTGGCGCGCAAGCTCGATCCCATGCGGCGCGAGACGATCAAGTGGAGTGAGGACAACGTGTCGAGCGTGCTGCAACGGGCAGGCGAGCAGCTCGGAAAGGCGCGCTTCGCGGTCTACGGCAAGACCACTTATCCCGATGCGACGTTCACCCTGCGGCTGTCCTACGGCCAGGTGCAAGGCTTTCCCATGAACGGCACCAAAGCGCCGTACAAGACCACCCTGTACGGGCTCTATGACCGGGCGACCAGCTTCGACTTCGATCCGGATTTCGCCCTGCCGCCGCGCTACCAGGAAGGCCGCGGTAAACTGGACCTGGCGACGCCGCTCAACTTCGTCACCACCAACGACGTGGTGGGCGGCAACTCGGGCTCGCCGGTGATCAACAGCAAGGCCGAGATCGTCGGCCTGGTCTTCGATGGCAATATCGAGTCGCTCATCGGCGACTTCGTTTACGAAGGCGAAACCAACCGCACCGTGGCCGTACACACGGCGGCCATGACCGAAGCGCTGCGCAAGCTTTACAACGCGTCCGGGCTGGTAAAGGAGTTGTTGGGCCAGTAACCCTGGGATAATATGCCGTATTCAACCAAAGTGAAGGGGCGGGCGCTTACCACTGCGGGTCTTGTTCATCCGCCCCGAGCGGCGCTAGTCTCGCATCGATAGCTAACCAGGGCGCGCGGCCCCTCCACAGGATTCGGCGAACCTCGGGGCCGCCGCCTCAGACGGAGAGTGTTCCATGCAGCATGAGTCGCTGGTTCTCGATCAGGCCGCCAGCCACGAAATCCACCACGATGGCATCATCGTGGGCCGGAGAGGCCGGGCAGGCCGTTGCCGCGTCAAGGAATGCCCCGTCTGTCTGGGGCAGCATGAGGAACAGATTCACGATGCGACCCTGAGCGTCCGGCAGTGGTTCCGCGGCGAAGTCACCAAGAGTTTCGACGTCGTGTTCTACGAGTGAGTGGGACCGGCCGCCGGGCCTTGGGCGCGCGATCATCGGCGCGTGGCGCTAATCCGGCCGCGTCAGGCGGTCCTTGTACAGGGCGAAGACGCGCTGGAAGTCCAGCTCCAGCATCACGGCCACCGGCGTGGCGTCGGGCGCCAGGCGGCGGTCCAGCGGCGTGGTCGAGCCGTAGAACTGGCCCCAGGCGGTCTGCACGTCCAGGTAGCGCGTCTCGGATTTGGTCACAAACCCCGGTTCGATTAGGTACGCCGCGGCTAGCGAGTCCCACATGTGGGCGATGGCGTCGGGGTGCTTCAGGAAGGCCGGATAGCGGTTCCCGAGGTCTTCGCGAAAGAGGTTCGCGATGGGTGTGAGGGCCGATGCGATCTGGTCGAATTCGGCCTTCCTCAGAACGGCCCGGTTGCAGATATCCAGCCCGAACATCACCTTCTTGGGAATCCGCGACCGCAGCACGATGCGCGCCGCTTCCGGGTCGAACCAGAAGTTGAACTCCGCCGCGGGCGAAGCGTTGCCCGCCACGCGCAGGTTACCGCCCATGAAAACAATCTGCTTGATCTCGGTTTCGATCTCGGGTTTCAGGCGCAGGGCCAGCGCGATGTTGGTCATCGGCCCGATGGCCAGAATGGTCAGCTCGCCCGGGTGCCGTTCGACCTCGGCAATCAGGAACGCCACGGCCCCTTCGTGGCGTGGTCTGCGGTTGGTGAGCTGCGCTCCGGGCGCGGGCTTCACCGCCGCGGGGTCCTGGGTGAATGCGCCGGTGTAAGTCAGAGCGCCCCAGCGCTTCTCGGCTTCCCGCGCCATGGCGGCGCTGTGCACCAGGGGCCTCTCCGCGCCTGTGAACACCGGCACCTGCGGCCGTTTCAGCAGCTCGAGGATATGAAACATGTACTCCGCGCCCTGCTCCGGCCACACGTTGCCCGGCGTCACCGTGATGCCGTGAATCGCCGCCTGCGCCGGGCTGCGCAGCAGCATCACCAGCGCTGCGCCATCGTCGCCGAACGGCCCCGAATCGGTGTCGAAGATGACGATCTCCCGCCCGGCCGCGCACACCGCAGACGCCAGCAGGATTCCGGCCACGAAACGCAGCATGCATCCTCAATATAAGCGAAATCGAGTGGCGCCAGACTCCCGCCCCGGTACGCGGTAAAATGCGTAAGCCATGCAAAAAGTCCGCTGGGGAGTTTTGGGCGTCGCCCGGATCGCCACTGTCAAAGTGATTCCCGCCATGCAGCGCGGCGAGCGGTGCGAAATCGCGGGCATCGCGTCGCGCGATCGCGCCAGGGCCGAAGAGGCCGCCAGGAGAATGGGCATCCCGAAGGCCTATGGGTCGTATCAGGAGATGCTCGACGATCCCAAGATCGAAGCCGTCTACAACCCGCTTCCCAACCACCTGCACGTCGCGTGGTCCATCCGCGCGGCGGAGGCCGGCAAACACGTGCTGTGCGAGAAGCCCATCGGCATGAACGTGGCGGAGACGCTCGAACTCATCGCCGCGCGCGACCGCACGGGTGTCACCATGGGCGAGGCTTTCATGGTTCAGACGCACCCGCAGTGGGTGCGGACCATGGAGCTGGTGCGCGAAGGCCGGATCGGCCAGCTTCGCTCCGCCATAGGCTCGTTCAGCTATTTCAAACTGGACGCCGGCAATATCCGCAACATCCGGGAATACGGCGGCGGCGGGCTAATGGACATCGGCTGCTACCCCATCAAGACCTCGCGGATGGTTTTTGGAGAGGAGCCGGTGCGCGTCTCGGCCGCGATGGTCCGCGATCCGCGGTTCGGCACCGACATGCTGACGGCCGCGATTCTGGATTACCCGCACGGTTACTGCGTCTTCACCTGCGGCACGCAAGTTGTGGCTTATCAGAGCATGCAGTTTCTGGGAACCACCGGGCGCATCGAGCTCGAGATCCCGTTCAACGCGCTGGAGGACCGGCCGTCCCGCATCCGCATCGACGATGGCCGCGACCTTACCGGCTCGGGCGTGACCATCGAGGAGTTCGCCCCGTGCGACCAGTACACCATCCAGGGCGATCTGTTTTCGCGCGCCATCCGCGAAGGCGGCGCTCCGCCCGTGCCGCTCGCAGACGCGCTCAAGAACATGGCGGTAATCGAGGCGGTCTTCCGTTCGGCCGAAAGCGGACGGTGGGAAGAGCCCGCGGCGCTCCTGAAGCGAGCGGGTTAGCGCGCTTCTCAGGGCCTCATACCTCAGGTCCGGACCAAGTTGGTCCGGGGTTTTCACTAACCTCTTTCCTTTCAATGCAGATGAGAATTGGCCTCAGACCATTTGGTCCGCAGCCCGCAGGAGACATGTAATGCACGAACCGCGGCGGAACCTGGAACAGCAGCGAGTCCCTAGGGGGATGCCACTAGACCGCAGAGTCGCCGACCCGTGGAACTGCCCGGCCGCCGTCAGACTTTTCGGATACGGCGATGTGGGCCAACTTCCGGATTGGCGACGATACGCCCAGAGGCGCGTCCAGTGGATTTGGGAAAGCCTCAACTTATCGCCTTCTCGTTCCCGATGTTCCCCATGGCTTCTAGGTCGCGCTGGCTGTACGCCCGGAAGGCAATTAGGGTGTTCGTGGCTTCGATGAAACTCATTTGGTCTGTTCTAGCTCAATTATCTGCAGATAGCCCCACCGGACAGCTCGCCCACAGCGGCAGGGCTGTTGAGTTTCGCACCAGAATCATCGAAGGAATCGCGAGTCTTCTTGCTATTCGCCGGGCGTTGCGGTACTATGTACCAAGCACTCATTGAGGGAATGTGCCGCCTGTGTTGGTTTAAGCAGCTTTCTAGGGCTCGAATCTCCAGACCCGGACATTTTCAATCTGAGAAGCTGGGAAAATGGCGCCAGCGGCCTGGCGTTAAAACTCGGGGTGTTTTCTGCCCCGGCAACTACGACACAAGTGTCTGAGGACACAGAGGGGAATTTCACACAATGAAGAAACTAGGGTTTACGATTTTTGCAGCGGCTGTTCTGGTGCTCCCGCTATGCGCGCAGGTAGCCGATACTGTTCGAGCGGAGATCCCGTTTGAATTCACCGTTCAGAACACGACGGCAGCACCCGGAACATATGTTATTAGGTTTCAAGATGGGTCTCCGGTGGTACAGTTAGCGGGCAGTCGCAGTTACTTTGCTCAAACCACCGCGAACAGCTTTTACACCAGCCAGCAGGAACCTAAGCTGGTTTTCCATCGTTACGGGAATCAGTACTTCTTGTCCCAAATTTGGACCACGTCGGCAATCCGTAACATTCCGATGTCGCGCATGGAACGCGAGTTGAAGAAGACCGCCGCTGCCGCCCGGCAAATGCAGACAGAGATCGTTCTGGCGATGCGCTGAGCCGAGTAAGCTCCAAAGGTAATTGCGCGTCGAGGCAAATAGCGGCGACCCAGCAGCCATGGCGCTATGGGTTGCCGCTTCTGTTTAGGTTTTCCCATTCTTGGCAGCCTCGAATGATGAAGCGACTTTCAGGTTTGCTCTTCGTAATCGCCACCGGTTGTACCGGGATTTGTGCGACGAGGAGCCTGCTGCCCGGTGATGCGGACCGTGGCAAGGATGTATTCCGCACGCTGAACTGCGGTGTCTGCCACAGCATCAACGGGGAGGGCGGAAAGAGCGCGCCGGACCTGGGGCAGGGCGTCGAGCGGGGCTTCAGTCCCTACGTCCTGGCGGGCCTGTTGTGGAACCATGCTCCGGTTATGTGGGCCGCCATGGAAAGAAAAGGAATTGCCAAGCCCGAGCTGAGTGAGCAGCAGGCGGCGGACTTATTTGTCTATTTCTTTGCCGCCCGTTATTTCGACCAGCCCGGCGACACCAGGCGCGGCGAGCGGGTTTTTCTTGGGAAGCGGTGCGGGGAGTGCCACGGTATCGGGTCTGCGCTTAGCGAAGGCATCCAGCCAGTGGCGGCTTGGAAATCGCTGGCGGACCCGATTGCGCTCGCGCAGCAGATGTGGAATCACTCCCGGGAGATGAAACCGGCGCTCGGCCGGATGAAGATTCCTTATCCACAGTTCTCCGCACAGGAGCTGACTGATCTGCTGGTGTACCTGCGGAGCACGCGAGAGCCCGGCCACGCCGGCGACTTCTCGCTAGGTTCGGCGGAGTCCGGTGAGAAGCTATTTGTGTCGAAGGGCTGCGCCGGTTGCCACAGGGGAGCGCTGACCTTGGAAGCTCGCCCCACCCGATACAGCCTGACCGACTTGGCTGCGGCCATGTGGAACCACGCATTCCGCGCACCAAATAATCCGGCGCCGCTTAGTTATGAGGAGATGCGCCGACTGGTGGGCTACCTTGTCTCGACGCAGTTCTTTGAGGAGCGGGGCGACCTGGAGCAAGGCAAGAAGGTCTTCGCGAGCAAGCACTGCGGCGCCTGTCATGACGACCCGTCCAGCGGTGCGCCGGGCCGGCCGGCTATGGCTGGGAGAATGACATCCTTCGAGATGGTGGCCGCTCTCTGGAAGCACGGGCCAGAGATGTGGAACCGCATGCGACTGAAAAAAATTTCCTGGCCCCGGTTCAGCGGCGCGGAGATGGCGGACCTTGGAGCATACCTGCACGGTTTCAGGTTGAAACAACGGCGGCCCCTGATAGATCCTGCCCGGCATCCGTAGCCCACAGTGGCTGCTCCGGTTGGCGGCTCAAAGGAGGTCCCGCTGCAGAGCGAGCAACCATCCCCAGACTGCCGCCGTCTGGTGCTGACGGCCGTTACGACGAGCGTGCTCGAGTTGATTTGGGAGCGAGAGCTCGACTGAATGACCCGTGTCGGTCGCCGAGAACTCGAGAGGCGTCCACTCCGTGACGCTTGGCGATGACCGCCAGGATGACGGGCTATCCGGAAGTTGCGCGCCGAACTGGTGTGGCCGAGACCAGAATGCTGCCAAGGGAGCCGACCCCTTCTGGGAGACAGGTTCTTCAGCGACCCGTTCCCGAGTTTCCACCGGCACGCAGCAGGGCTATCCGCCCCACTCATTTGGCTACGTGAACGGCATTGGAATTAGATCTGAATCAGAGCCACAGCAGCGGCGCGAGGCCGGCTAATGCCAGGCCGGCCAACAGGCACAGGCTCTCGACACCCGCCTGGCGATCGGACCACGTGTAAGCATAAATCCCCTTGACCAGATTGTTGCTGGCCGCGGCAATCAGAATGGCCGCGGAAGCCACCCTCAAAGGAGTGACTGCTCCCGCCGATTGCGTCATGCCCATGATGAAAGGATCCACGTCCGTCACTCCCATCAGCCCCGCCAGCGTGTACACGCCCGCCCTGCCGAGATAGGTGACCACCAGGTGCGTGGCAACCAGGATGGCCAGAAACAGCAGGGCAAAGAAAAAAGCCGCGCGCAGTTCGAGCGGGTTCTTGGGCTCGAACTCCCGTTTGACCTCGCCGGCCTTGGCGTCGGGAATGCGCGACCACAGCCAGCCGGCGCCTGCACCCGCGCCTGCCAGAATGGCGAACGGCACGCCCAGGGTCGTCAGGAGGCTTCGATTGAACATGGTGACCAGCCCCGCCAGGCGCAAATACATGACGCCGGAGGCGATCAGAGTTCCGCCCGAAAACAGGTGCGGGCGGTGCTCGCGCGCGGCTCTTTTGGCCAGAACCACGGTGGTCACCGTAGACGAATAGGCGCCCCCCAGCAACGCCGCCAGGATCACCCCTCCCTGCCCCGAGGTCAGCTTTTGGATCACGTAGCTGCCGTAGGACACGCTGCTCACCGCCACCACGACCAGCCAGGCCTTGAAGGGATTGATCCGGAACGGGCCGAACTCCTGATGGGGCAGGACGGGCAAGATCACCGCGGTCAGCAGAAGGAACTTGGTGAAGGTGAGAATTTCCTCCGGAGCAATCCGTTTGGTGAGGCCTTCCAGGGCGGCTTTCAATTCCAGCAACAGAATGCTGGCGACGGCGACGGTGGTGGCGATCCAGAATTGCTCGCGATATACCAGCGCCCCGACCAGGTAGGTGGTGAGCGCCGACATCTCGGAGGTGGCGCCGGCCAGAGTGGAGGTCGCCACTTTGTGCTGGTACGACAACATCAGGAATCCGCCCACGACGGCGAAGCCCAACGTCACCGGCAAGATCTGGCCGCCTGATAGCAGAGACATCGCGTAGCCGATAAGTCCGATCAAAGGATAGGTGCGCACTCCGCCGAACGAATAGTGCTCGCTCGCGGTCCGGCGCTCCTCCCGCTCCAAACCCGTCAGAAAGGAGAGGAACAGGACCAACAGGATTTTTGCGCCTTCCGGCGGGAATAAACGATAGAGATCCTCCACCTTACTGTGCTCCTCGTCTATCTCAGAGTACACCTGGATCAGCATGGCGCGCTGTTGTGCGATCTTGAAAAGAGGAGAACCTCAATGCAGCAAGCAAGCCTGTTGCCGGCGGAAGAAATCCGCAGGCTGGACGCTTACTGGCGCGCGGCCAATTATCTGTCGGTGGGACAGATCTACCTCTACGACAACCCTCTGCTGAAGGAGCCGTTGCGGCTGGAGCACATCAAGCCGCGTCTTCTGGGACACTGGGGGACGACCCCCGGCCTGAACTTCATCTATGTCCACTGCAACCGGCTGATCCAGAAATACGACCTGAACATGATCTACGTCGCCGGGCCAGGCCACGGCGGACCGGGGCTGGTGGCCAACACGTATCTGGAAGGCACCTATGGCGAGGTATACCCGAACGTCCCCCAGAACGCCGAGGGAATGAAGCGTCTGTTCACGCAGTTCTCCTTCCCGGGCGGAATTCCGAGCCACGTGGCGCCGGAGACGCCGGGTTCGATCCACGAGGGCGGCGAGCTGGGATACTCGCTGCTGCATGCTTATGGCGCGGTATTCGACAACCCCGGCCTGCTGGTCTGCTGTGTGGTGGGAGACGGCGAGGCGGAGACCGGCGCGCTGGCCACAAGCTGGCACTCGAACAAGTTCCTGAACCCGGCGCGCGACGGCGCCGTGATTCCCGTGCTGCAACTGAACGGTTACAAGATCGCCGGGCCTACGGTTCTGGCGCGCATCGGCAAGGACGAGCTGGCCCACCTGCTCCTGGGCTACGGGTACAAGCCATATTTCGTGGAGGGTGACGATCCCGAGAGGATGCACCAGGAGATGGCCGCAACCATGGAAGCCGTGCTGGCGGAGGTGCGAAGCATCCAGAAAAAGGCTCGGGAGGACGGAGACACGGCGCGCCCGCGATGGCCCATGGTGGTCCTGAGAACGCCGAAAGGCTGGACGGGTCCCAAGGAGGTTGACGGGCAACAGATCGAGGGCACGTTCCGCTCGCACCAGGTCCCGGTGACCGACTTCGCATCGAAGCCGGAGCACATCGCCATCCTGGAGCGATGGATGCGCAGCTACCGGCCCGAGGAACTGTTCGATGAAACCGGCAAGCTGGTCCCCGATCTGGCCGGGCTGGCGCCCGCCGGCGAGCGGCGGATGGGCGCGAACCCGCACGCCAACGGGGGATTGCTGCTGCGCGACCTGCGCATGCCGGACTTCCGGGATTACGCCGTAGACGTGCCCAAACCGGGCGCGGTCCGGGCGGAAGCCACGCGCGTGATGGGAGTGATGCTGCGCGACGTGATGAAGATGAACGCAGAGCCGCAGAATTTCCGCATCGTCAGCCCGGATGAAACGGCTTCGAATCGATGGAATGCGGTCTTCGAGGTGACCGAGCGCGTCTCGGAAGCGGAGATTCTGCCGTCGGACGACCACGTGTCGCGCGATGGGCGCGTGATGGAGGTGCTGAGCGAGCACATTTGCCAGGGGTGGCTGGAGGGCTACCTGCTGACGGGCCGGCACGGTTTTTTCTCCTGCTACGAGGCTTTCATCCACATCATCGACTCGATGTTCAACCAGCACGCCAAGTGGCTGAAGACGACGCGCCACATCCCGTGGCGGCGCCCCATCGCCTCGCTGAATTACCTGCTGACGTCGCACGTCTGGCGGCAGGACCACAACGGGTTCAGCCACCAGGACCCCGGATTCATCGATCACGTGGTGAACAAGAAGGCGGACGTGGTGCGGGTCTATCTGCCGCCGGACGCCAACACCCTGTTATCGGTGGCCGATCACTGCCTGCGAAGCCGGCACTATGTCAACGTCATCGTCGCCGGCAAACAACCCGAGTTGCAGTGGCTCGACATGGATGCGGCCATCAAGCATTGCACCGCGGGAATCGGCATCTGGGAATGGGCGAGCAACGACCAGGGGGGCGAACCGGACGTGGTGATGGCCTGCTGCGGCGATGTCCCCACGCTGGAAACGCTGGCGGCGGTGGACTTCCTTCGAAGCTCCTTGCCCAGTCTGAAGATCAGGGTGGTCAACGTGGTGGACCTGATGACGCTACAGCCGGACAGCGAGCATCCGCACGGCCTCTGCGACCGTGATTTCGATTCGATCTTTACCGCCGACAAACCGGTGGTCTTCGCGTTCCACGGCTACCCCTGGCTGATTCACCGTCTGACCTACCGCCGGGCGAACCACGCCAATCTGCACGTGAGAGGCTACAAGGAAGAGGGCACCACCACCACGCCGTTCGACATGACGGTGCTGAACGAGCTGGACCGCTTTCACCTGGCCATGGACGTGATCGACCGCGTGCCCGAGCTGCGCAAGGTGGCGGCGCACCAGAAGCAGTTTCTGCGCGACAAGCTGATCGAGCACAAGTTGTATATCACCAAGCACGGCGACGACATGCCCGAGATTCGGGACTGGCAGTGGCCGGCGTGATGGCGAGCTTCACGTCTTCAGGCGGCCCGAGCCTTGACCGCGGAAGCGGGGCGCGCGTTGCTCCCGGCGCAGCTTGAGAATCAGGTCCATTACCAGGCGCTCGATTTCGTCGCGCACCGTGCAGTGCTCTTCATACTTCATAGCGACGGGGTCGGGGACGATCCATTCTTCGACGGGGGCACCGATGCCGTCGGGGAGCGCGAAGCCGGTCATGTTCACTACCAGGTCGAATTGCGAGCGGCCGAGGTGGCGGATGCTCTTGGGGAATTGGCCGCGGAGATCGATTTGCTTCTCGGCCATGGCGCGAACGGTGTCGGGCGGGATGGCCATGGCCGGAGTGATCCCGGCGCTGGCGGCAACCAGGGCGTCTGCACCGTAGACGCGCGCGAAAGCCTCGGCCATCTGGCTGCGGCAGGCGTTGCCAAGGCAGACAAACAGGACACGCTTGGGGGGACGAGTCATGGCGTGGCGCTAGCCTCCGCTCCGACCCAGAGGGTACCCCGGTCGCGGCTCGGTGCGAAGGCGCTTGGCATCAGAGCTTCTCCAGAAAAAGCGCGTGGACGCGGGAATCGGCGGTCAGCTCGGGATGGAACGTGGCCACCAGGTGGCGGCCCTGCTCCACCAGCACGGGATCGCCGGCATAGCGCGCCAGCACCTTAACCCCGCCGTTGACACGGCGGATGACCGGGGCACGAATGAACACCGCCTCGAGTTTGCCCGGCGCGGTGCGCGCCTGAAACTCGGGCTCGGGGTCAAGCACCGCCACGCGGCTGTCGATCTGCCGGCCGTAGGCGTTTCGCTCGACGGCGATGTCCATCAGCGCCAGGCTCTCCTGCGCGGGGTGGCACACCTCGGTGGCCATGAGGATAGCCCCGGCGCAGGTGCCGAAGATGGGCTTGCGGCGGCCGAACTCCGCCAGCGAATCCATGAGCGCGTCGTAGTGCAGCAGCTTGAGCATGGTGGTGCTTTCGCCGCCGGGAATCACCAACCCGTCGATGGCGCGCAACTGCTCCCGCTCGCGGACATAGACGGGCTCGGCGCCGGCGCGCTGGAGGGCCGCGGCGTGCGCTGCGAAATCGCCTTGCAGCGAGAGCACGCCAACCTTTTTCATCACCAGCCCCTGGTCTGCAACAGCTCGGACTCGGGTATTTTGGCGATATCGAGGCCGGGCATAGCTTCGCCCAGCGCCCGGCTGGCCTCCAGCAGCTTCTCGGGATTGTCGAAGTTCTTGGCGGCTTGCACGATGGCCTGGGCGCGCGCGGCGGGGTCGGACGACTTGAAGATTCCGGAGCCCACGAAGACCGCCTCGGCGCCGAGCTGCATCACCAGGGCCGCATCGGCGGGGGTGGCGATGCCGCCCGCGGAGAAGTTGGGCACCGGCAGCTTGCCGTGCTGCGCCACCCACTCGACCAGTTCGAGCGGCGCTCCGAGTTCTTTCGCCTGGTGCACCAGCTCTTCGGCGCCGAGCACGGTGAGCTGTTTCATCTCCTTCACGATGGTGCGGATGTGGCGCACGGCCTCGACGATGTTGCCGGAGCCGGCCTCGCCCTTGGTGCGGATCAGGGCCGCGCCCTCGGCGATGCGCCGCAGGGCTTCACCCAGGTTGCGGGCGCCGCACACGAAGGGGACTTTGAAATCGCTCTTGTCGATGTGATGCTCCTCGTC
>JBEKYW010000073.1:0-19712 GCA_049510555.1 Bryobacteraceae bacterium | reverse complement strand
CTCTGGAAGCCGAAGACGATGTGCTTGGATTTATCCGCTTGCTGCGCGGCCGCGAGCAGCCGCTTGACCCCGGCCACATCCGCCCCGGCGGGCTTCTCGATGTAGATGTGCTTGTGCGCTTTCACCGCCGCCTCGAAGTGCTCCGGATGCAGAAACACCGGGGTGGCGATCAGCACCGCGTCGATAGACGGGTCCGCCAGAAGCTCGTGGTAGTCCTTGTACACCCGCGCGTTGTCTGTGCCGGGGATGGCGGTCTTGGCCTTGTCGATCGCCTCACTTGAAATATCGCAGAGCGCCACAATGCGCGCCCGCCCGTCCTTTGCGAACAGCACGCCGTCGAAGCGGCCACGCGCGCCCGTGCCGATGATCCCGACCGTGACAGCCGAGTTGGCCTGCGCGCGGGCGGTTTTACCGGCGATCGCGAAACCCGCTGCCGCGCCGGCCAGCGCCTCGCGCCTGGTGATCTTGTGCATAGCTCTCCTTTTAGCTCATGGCCGGCTGCTTCAGGGCTTCCCGGAATAGCCGGCAGTTTTCCACTACCTGTTCTTTGAATTTCGGAAACATGCCGAGCACGATGGCGTCGGTGGGCTTAGATGCGGAGCATGCCCAGGTTTTCGCGCTGGCGAGTCTTAAGATAGCAGAGTCCTTGTGGTTGCCGGGGAGTTCGCGGGTTTCTACCAGGGCGTATTTCGGCTGGGAGTGGCCGGCCAGCGCAGCGGCGAGCAGCAGAGCGGAGAGCGTAATGCGCGTCAAAGCGGCGCCTCCTGGCCAGACAAACAGTAAAGCACATCCGCTGTGGGAACGCAACATGATCGATAAAAGATGATCGATTACGACCCTTGACACTAACAGCAGATTCGGATAGAATACTACCGATTTTGGCAATGTCACGAGGAATTTGAACACGGGAAACAACGGATAGGGAAGGGGGTTGACGTCAATGAAACGAGCAGCGGTGATCGCAATCGTGTTGACGGCGCTGACGGGATGGCTTCTGCAGGGCCAGGAGTCTCGCGGCAGCCTGATGGGGCGTGTGATAGACCATACGGGCGCCATTGTTCCGTCGGCGGACGTGAGCGTCGTGAACGAGGCGACCAAGGTGCAGGTCCTCAGCCGCACCAATTCCGATGGAAATTTCGTGGTCTTGCTCGAACCAGGCGTTTATACCGTGACTGTGGAGAAGCCTGGCTTCAGGAAAGAGGTAAGCTCGGGCATTTCCATCCGCTTGGGGGACCGGCTGACGCTGAACTTTCAACTCGAAGTCGGCCAAATCAGCGAATCGATCACGGTGGCCGGACAGGCAGCGCTGCTCGAGACCGCCAGCGCCGATTCTGCCCTGCTGGTGGTGCGCCGTTTTCTCGACACGCTTTACATCCAGAACCGCAATCCAATTAACCTGCTGACGCTCACTCCCGGGGTTACCGCGGCTACGAGCGGCACTAGCTTGCATGGGGCCGCCGATTTCTCCGACAGCGCACAGCAGCAATACACCATCAACGGAGGCGGGGGGTCATATGGGAATAATGAAATCGTCGTCGACGGCGCGTCCGTCGTGATGCCGCGGCAAAAAGGGACCATAGGCACCAGTCCTTCGGGGGACACGGTCGAAGAACTGCGCATTCAGACCACCATGTTCGATGCGGCCTTCGGGCGCACCAACGGCGGCGTGGTGACTTATGCAACCCGGAGTGGAACCAACCAGGTACACGGCTCGTTCGAGGGCTTTTTGCGCGACAAGAGCCTGGAAGCCAACGGGTGGACCAACAACCGGAACGGTCTGTCCCAGGCCAACGTGACGCGCCGCTTTTACTCCGGCGTACTGGGCGCACCGGTGTATCTGCCGAAGCTTTACTCGGGGAAAAACCGCACGTTTTTCTTCTTCAGCATGGAACAGCAGAGTCAGGATGTCGGCGTCCCCTTACTGAAACGGACGTTCACCGCCCTCGAGCGAACAGGAGATTTCTCTCAGACGCTGAACAGCCAGGGAAAGCCTCTCACCATCTTCAACCCGTTTGCCACGGTGGTGACCGGCAGCACGGCAACCCGCCAGGCGTTTCCGGGCAACGTCATCCCGGCCTCGCTGCTGAACCCCACCGGCGTCGCTATTGCCAACGTGTTTCCGCTGCCGAACTTGTCGAACGTTCCGGTGCAGGTCGGCCTGCAGAATTGGGGGGTCACCGCTGACGAGGTCACGCCGTCAAGAGCCATCAGTAACCGCATCGACCACGTGATCAGCAGCCGGCAGCGATTGTTCGGGCGATTCTCCATCACGAGACACACCGATAACATCATCAACATGCCGCTGGGAAACAACTTGGAGAACACTTCGGAGGCTCAGTGGGGGCATTCCTTCACCGTCAGCCTGAACGACGATTACCTGTTCAGTCCCACGTTCTTTGCCGCGTTCCGTGTCACTATGACGCGTTATTCCAACTCAAGCTGGGCTACTGCGGAGAGCCTGGATCCGAAAACGCTCAAGATGCCGGACATTATCATGCAGAACGCCATCGTTTCGGGCTGGCCTTATATCTCGATGGGCGAGAATATGTACGGCCTCGGCGGGACGTTGAAATATCGGGCCAATGACTCGAAAAACCTGGTGCCGACCTTCACGAAGGTGATGGGCGGCCATAATCTGCGCTTCGGCGCGGACCTGCGAATGATAAACTGGAACTCGATAGAGCCTGGCAATTCGGGCGCGGGCAACTTCACCTTCAACAACACCTTCACGCGCTCCGATCCCTTCACCAGCTCGACCGGCAACACCAGCGGAACGTCGATGGCGTCGTTACTGCTGGGTGTTCCGGCGAGCGGCACTTTCAGCGGCGCGACCCCGTTTTCGCTCGGCCAGTATTATTTAGCCGGCTTCGTGCAGGATGACTGGAGGGTGACGCCGCGGCTGACGCTCAATATCGGCCTCCGTTATGAGATAGAGACCCCTTGGCGGGAGCGGTACGACCGGCTCGCCTATGGTTTCGGTTACAACAGCCCATCGCCGCTGCAAGTTCCCGGTATGGTGTTGCGCGGCGGACTGCTGTTCGCCGGTACGGGAGGCAACCCGCGCTGGGACGGGAAGATCGATGCGAACAATTTCGGTCCGCGCTTCGGGCTGGCTTATCAGCTTGGGCGCAGCACGGTGGTCCGGGCCGGTTATGGCCTGTTCTATGCGGACAGCGCCGGCAACCTGGACACCAGCATCTCGAACGGTGTGCCGGATGACTATAGCTTGGCGGCCACTTATGTCGGAACCACCGACAATGGCGCAACGCCGTTTACGACCCTTTCCAACCCATTCCCAAGCGGACTGCCGCCGATTTCGGGCAACAAGCTGGGCCTGGCTTCCCGCGTGGGTAACAGTCTCTCATTCATCGATCAGAGCCGGGTCATCCCGTATGCTCAACAGTGGCAGTTCAGCCTCCAGCAATCTCTGCCCTCGCAGATTCGCCTGGAGGCCGCCTTTGTGCGCATGCTGAGTGTCAAGGGTCAGGACGGTAGTTACAACCTGGATGAGATGCCCGACCAGTACCTGGCGCTCGGCGCTCAACAGAACACGCAGGTCGCCAACCCGTTCTACGGCATCGTCCCGGCGAATTCTACGCTGGGCAGTTCCAAAACGGTGGCGCAAAAGCAGTTGTGGTTGGCCTACCCGCAGTTCACTGGGATCTCGATGTATGGCGCCAACACCCATATTGTTAGCGACACCGCGCTGCAGTTGAGCGCGGAGAAGCGGATGTCCCATGGCCTCTCCCTTCTGGCCAATTACAGCCACTCCAGGCTGATGGAGAACAACATCACCAGCCTGGTCAATACCCGGCATTACCGGACCGTTGCCGACACGGACGTGCCTTATTCGGCCAACGTGGCCTACGTCTACGAGCTGCCGTTTGGGAAGGGCAAGCCCCTGTTGGGCGGGGCGCGAGGCGTGCTTGACGCCATCGTCGGCGGCTGGGTGACCAGCGGCCGTTTGTATGTAACGGCCGGGTTGCCCCTGTCGATCTCCGACACCAACGGCCGGCCCATCCGAATACGCAACGCCGCCAAAAGCGGGCCGGTCGGTCAGCGGCTGGGCGACCGCACGGATCCGGCGACCGGGCTCCCGTTGAATCCCTACTTCGATACAACCGCCTTTGTGTCGCTGCCCACTCAATACATGGTCTCGCCCGAGCCGCCGATCTTCCCGGAACTCCGTGCGCCGGGCCCCAGGACACTGAGCATGTCGCTCGTCAAGCGGTTTCGCATCCGGGAGAGGATCGACATGAATGTGCGTGCCGATGCAGACAATCTGACCAACACCCCGCAGTTCAGTGCGCCGGGCACAAGTATGTCAAACAAGGCCACCTTCGGCGTCATCCAGACGGCTGGTTCTAGTGGTCGCATCGTTCAGTTCGCATTTCGCGTCGTATTCTGACGCTGGGCAGACAAGGCAGACTTAAACTATGCACAGACGCCAGTTCTTGAAACGCGGTGCGTCCGTCGCCACGTTTACGGCCGGGGTATCATCTGCCTACCAGGAGGAAGATACCCCTCGCGTATTGGACCAGAGCGGCGCTTCGGCGCAAGGCGGCTCGGCGAAACGAATCCCCATCGCCCGGGACGAACTTCTCGGACGCGCGTTTCGGGGGTGCGATTGGCTGGCCGATGTGAGCCAGGTAAAAGACAAGACCCATCCGTTCTACGGCGCCATGAAAGGCGAGTACGACACCAAGAGCCGCAAGTGGCGCTTCTATGGCCCGTTTTGGCATACCGGACAGGCGGTTCGCACGCTGTTACTGGCCTACGAACTCAAGCGTGATGCGAAGTACCTCGACCATGCGGTCCTGGGCGGTGAGTACATGATTCGCAGCCAGGCAATGGACAAGACGGACAACAAGTACTACGGTTTCATCGACGGCAAGCAGGCCGAGTTCACCAATACGGCTTCTCAACTGGAGGGATTCTGCGCTCTGCTGGATCTCTATCATGTAACTGGCGACAAGCGTTGGCGCGAGCGGTTCAAACTGGCTCTGGACTGGGTCGTCAAGAACCTCTATCAGTCGCCTGAGGGAACATTTATCAATATGTTCTATCCCCGGAAGTACGAGTTTGAAACCCGGGCGAAGGCAGGGGCCAAAAACGACGACGCGGTTTTCTACCATGCGTACCAGGAGTTCAAAGATCCCGCCTACCTGCAGATCTTCCGGGAGATCTCCGAACGCCGGCTCGAGGATGAACTCGTGAAGTGTGGGCCGCGAAATCATTGCAGTCCAGCCGCGTTCGGCGGCGAAGGCGAGATGCATCCGCGGCATGCCTGGTGGTGGGGATATCCGATGCTCACCGCCTATGATGCGTTCAAGGAGGAGAAGTACCTGAAAGCCGCAGTTCACGGCTGCGATTGGTTCATCGAAAACGCCAGTCTGGATGGGGCCAGCTACTACCACAATTCGCTCAAGGGCCGGCACCTGAGTTTCGATTTCTGCACTTCGGCGACGGGTTGCGCGGTGATCATGTGGGTGGATTTGTGGAAGAGGACCCGCCGGGAGAAATACCGCCAGGCCATCGAGACGTCGTTGGGATTTCTGCTCAAGGCTCAGTTCCGGCAGGATGTGCCGGATCCGAACATCCGGGGGGCGTCCTTTGAGGGCCTGTTAGTTCCCGACGGCACGATGAATCAGGGCTACTATTTCCGGGACATCGCCACAATCTTCTGCGCGCGCGCCATGATGGAGATCGTCAAGGCGTTCGAAGGGCAGCAACTCCACTACGTCGAATACTGATGCGGCCGGCATCGGATGATTCCGGCTTTTCTCTGGGTGAGCACCGTTTCTCTTTGAGGTTGATGACGCAGTCCAGATCCAGGGCTTCGACTGCTTTCACAAAGGGCGTCTGCACCCAGACGGGGCTATTGATTCACCCCAGGCAGGTTTGGGAAATCACTATTCGTTTTCCTGCGATCCTACGCGATCCACTTTCGATAGACAGTATCCAAACCCGCTTGTTTCGGCGTTCCTGCGTGTAGCACCACGCGATATCGCATGCGGATCGACTTGCCCTTCGGCAAGGTCCAGGGCTGCTTAAGGAAGGCAAACGGCGAAGGCGAAAGGTGCCCATAATCGCGCGTGAACCACGGACACGGCGCCCAGGGGTTTTCTGGATGGTCCATGATGGCGAGACCCTCCACCACATCGCGAGCGGTTTTGCCGTGATACCCGCACCACCGTGCGGGTTTGCCATAAGTCCCCGCCGCGCCGACGCCGCCCTCGGAATTTGCCAGCACTCCGCCGTACAGCGGCGACAGGTCGGCGATCACGCGCAGCGCAAAGAAGGAATGTTTGGCCTCCTTGATCGTGATATCCTCACGGGCCGTAAGGGTCAAGTCCGCATCCATCCACCAGAGCCGGCTGTCGTCATACTGGAATGTGAATGTCCGCTTGTCCTCCAGCGGGGACGGCGCATCCTTGCGGATCCATTCGCACTCGTTCATAAAGACCGCCGACTGCGGAGTCGCCTTCCCCAACTGCAGTTTAGTCGTTCGAATCTGCCCCTTGTCGTTGGGGGCAGATTCGTCCCAGTAGTCGCCCCCGTTTAGCGGCTGGCATCCCAGCCACAGGCCGCGATGGTGCGGATAAGGCAGAGCCGATTCCGCCACCAGTGAAAGGCCCGTGGCGGGACCGGCCAACGGGTAGAAGTACGGATACTTCTGCGATGAATTAGCGCGGTAGGTGCCAATCGTGCGGTTGTTCCAGCGGAAAATCATCAGCCCGTCGCTTTGCTCCGCAGTCAGTTTCTCCGAACCGGGCACCGGTTTGTCGAAATCCACCGCGCGCAGCAGACCCGTGGCGCCGCAGGCCGCCAGTGATTGCGCGATGCGCTGGATCCAACGCCGCCGGTCTAATTCTTGTGTCATCGTTGCCTCTTCTCGTGTCATCGTTTCCTCCTGCACGCTTCAGACGACATATGGCTTTCGGTAGTCGCGCGTAAGCAGCTTGTTTGCTTCGCTGTCGTTGCCGAAGCCCTTTTTGGCATCGTCCCAGGTAAGCCTCCGCCCTACGCGGTAGCTGATATTTGCGAAGTGAACCAATATGGCTGACGTGGCGCCGATTTCGACCTCAGCGTTGAGCTGCCGGTAATTGCGGCTGCGGCATGCGGCGAGGAAGTTCTTCATGTGAAGGACGGTCGAATCCTCCTCCGACCTGCCGGTTTCGTCCATGACCAGCTCGCTCGTTTCGCCTTTGTACACCTTAAGACTACTTCCCGTGGTCCACATCCAGCCCTCACTGCCAAGAAACAAGTTTCCGATGCTGTTGCCGCCCTTTGCCGGATTGCCGGCCTCCGGACCAGTCAGCAGCCCTCGCACCTCGAACACGATCTCCTTATCCCCGTAATCCAAAGTCGCCAGTTGCGTGTTTGGCGTTTCCTGATCGTCGTCGTACACGTACTTGCCGCCCGTCGAGACTGCCGACTGAGGCATCTTCACCTCTCCCAGGCCCCAGCGGCAGATGTCCATTTGGTGGATGCCCTGGTTGCCGATGTCGCCGTTGCCGGTATCCCAAAACCAGTGCCAGTTGTACGCGAACCGGTTCTTGGTATAGGGCCGCATCGGCGCGGGGCCCAGGAATTCGCTCCAATCGAGACCCGCTGGCACCGGTTCCACGGGCGTCCTCCCGATCGATTTCCGGCGCTTGAAGCAAAGACCCTTCGCCATATAGACCTTGCCGATCACGCCCTCGTTGAGTAGCTGCATCGCTCGAATCATTCTCGGCAAGCTGCGGCTTTGGGAGCCGACTTGCACCATCCGATTGGTCTGGCGCGCGACTTCCACCATCCGCCAGCTCTCGTGGACGTTATAGCTGGCCGGCTTTTCCACATAGACATCTTTGCCGGCCTGGCAGGCCCAAATCGTAGCCAGCGCGTGCCAGTGATTCGGCGTGGCGATCGAGACCGCATCCACGTCGTTGTCGGCGAAAAGCTCGCGCATCGTCTTGTACTCTTTTGCCTTGGTGGAGGTGGCACTCTGCAGACGAGCCTGGGCGTGCTCCCGCGCAGCTTGGTTGACGTCACACAGCGCGGTTACCTGACATTCCGGAATTTTGACGTAGGAGGCGAGATGCGTCGTGCCGCGGCCGCCGATGCCAATGATCCCGATATTGATTCGGTCGTTAGCTCCCATCACCCGGGTGGCGGAAAGGGCCGCGGCGGCGCCTTGAAAGAAGGAACGGCGAGAAATTGTGTTCATCGGTTCAGTCCTTTCGATGATTAACAAAGATTTCCACTTTGGCGTCCTAGCCAGGTCACAGTATACATCCCATCGCCTCCGTTGCGGCTGTTCTGTTCATGCCTTCCATCCCGAGCGACTGCGGCGACCCACGAAGGGGCCAGTCCTTGCCTCTTCCGGTTACAGGCAGACCATGAGCTGCCTGTAGCTGCCATCCGCTCAGTTGCCGCAACAGCCGGCCTGGTCCGGAAACGGATACCCCCAGGTTTCGGGAAGCACTTCGCCCGCGCTGTTTAACCCTCCTACGATGTAAAGCTTCCCATTCACCACGCCGCCTCCCGAGCAGCAGCGGACCTTGGGGAGCCGCCCGAGTTCAACGAACTTCTCCTGGTCCATGTCGTAATAGAAGGCCAGATCCGTTCGCCTGCGGTCTGGTGGCGTGCCGCCGCCGGGAAGATACAGTTTCGGGCCGATCGCCACACTGGAAGACTGCTGGGTGTTGACCCAGGTGGCTCTCTGCGGCCTGGGAATGTTCAGCTTGGTCCAAACATCCTTGGCGGGATTATATTTCATGAGGCCGTCCGCCCAAATGTAGCCCTGCCCTGCGTCGGTCGGGTTTTTGACCGTGCGCTCAACACCCGGAACGACGTAGATGTTCCCTTTGTAATAGGTCGATACGATGAAGATGCCCGATTCCGGCATGTCGGCAACCTGGGTGTAACTATTCTTCAGCGGATCGTACCGGTATGTGGATTTGATTTCTTCTTCCCGCGATGTTTTTTGTGTGCCCAGGTGTCCTCCGATGATGTAGATCGCGTTGCCGGCGGTCACCGCCGCTCCTTGCATCCTGCGGACGGGCATGGGGGCTTTCGAGGACCACTGGTCCGCGGCTGGATCGTATACCCAGGCTTTCTCGTCTCCACGCCGTTCTTTTCCATATCCCCCGCCGAACAGGTAGATCTTGTCCCTGAACACCGCAGCCATGCCCCAGCCGATGCCTTCCGAATGCGGCAGCGGCGCCTTCGAAGTCCAAGAGTTGGAAGCCGCATCGTAGACCTGGTGCGCGTCGGATTCCGCGCCTCCGAGCACATGGATCCGGTTACCCAGCACGACCGTGGTCATTCCTATGGCCGGCTTCGGAATATCGGCGAACTTCTTCCAGCCCTTGCCTGGCGCATCACTCGGCGCCCCGGCCATGTAAGCGCTGAGGACCACAGTGCCAGCCACGACGGCGTACGGGTTCAGCCGCCTTACCAAGCGCTTGATTGTCGTCATGAGCTCTCCCCATATTGGAAATAAAACTTTTCATCCTTGTGGAGAATGTCCTAACTCCCTGGCAGTTATCGGATCGAGCCGTCCGATGATATCCGCGAAGACGCAGGCGGTGGGCCTCAGCGCCTCTTTATCGACTGTTTCCGGCCGGTCCTCCAGGCTGAACTGCGGCGCGTTCAGGGAACTATGCTCGACGACGTTGGCCACGCCGCCCTGTGTGGCAATGACGCCCGCCTCGCCAAGCATGAAGTTCGAGATAAATGAGCGGTCTAGTTTGTGCTGTTCGATGGCTTCGCGAACAAACGACACCAGCTTCGGATTGCCGTTCCTGACGCCGAACATAGTAGGCGAGGGCAGGCCGGTGGAGACGTACTTGCCGTCCCGCAGCTTGTACTGGCGCCCGATATGTTCGATACTGAGCGCGCAGGCGATTCTGTCTTTAACCGCAGCGATGCCGTGGGCCTGATCGAGCAGCGGAGGCCGGAGCCCGAAATGGCTTCCGAACAGAACGAACAGCAGGGTCTTCCGCCTGGCCTGGGCCGGAGATTGCGCGAAATACTTCGCCAGCGCCAGCACAACGGACGCGCCGGAGGCTTCGTTGGTGGCCCCGCCGTCATGATGGCTAAGCACCACGACCACTTCGTCGGAGGCGCCCGGGAGGACGCCGTAGATGTTATAAGTGAACCCCCAATTCCCATACGTCGACGACACGATGGCGAGCCGCCCTCCCGGCCCTTCAACCGTGCGGGTGGCGCTGACGGCGGCGTCTATCGGCTTCCCGGGATCTTCCGTCAGGACGAGAGTCGCTTCGACAGGGCCGCCCGCCAGAAGCTCCTTGATCCGCGTGCCGGAAGACGGGCTCACGGTGAGGCAGGACATCACCCCGTTGCTGTCCTTGGACCCGTGGTACTGCTGGCAAACATCTTTTGCGCGGTAGGTGAGAATGCCGATATATCCAACGGCCCCGAAACGGTGGGCCAGAGCGATCGAGCTCTCTTGATTGTTGACGGGTGACGTTTCCGAGTACATGTCGCCGGCCAGCGTGTGATTCGGATCGTACACAAAGTATGAAGCGGCGGTCTTCGTGTCGCGAATGGGGGGCTTGCCGTCGTTCATGGGAATGCCCTTCGAAACCATGTCCACCACCACGATGTTGCCGGCAACGCGGGCGGCTTTGGCCTGGAATTCTTCCTTCGAACCTTGCCCCACATAGACCAGTTCGCCGGTGATGCCCTCGCGCGGCGTCGGCGCGGAGTAGGGAAGGAACCAGCACGGGATCTCTTCGCTTTTGCCCCGTGCGCTGACAGTCACCGTCCAGCGGTTCGGAAACATGATCGGGATGGACACCCGTTCGCGGCGGACGTCCCGCAGACCGAACTCTCTGAACTTCTGCTCGAGGAATTCGGCCGCCTGGTGATCGGATTGCGTTCCGGGCATTCGATAACGATACGTATCGCGATCACCGAACCGCCACAGGGTCTCGACCCATTCGAAGATCTCTTCGGTGGAGGGCATGCGAGCGTACTCGGGGTCGTTCTGGGGTGCCGCCAGGGCCAGGCCCGAGGCTCCACTCAGGCCGGCGGCGGCCGCCGATTGCAGCACTTCGCGCCGCGTAAAACGCTGCTTCATACAAGGGCTCCTTTCCGTCAAGCAATGCACTATACAATGCTATGAAATCGACGTGGACACGAAAAGAATCGCCATGAACTGCTCGCCGGTGTCCCCCAATCGGTTCGCGACCAAGCTGGACCGGCAATGCGAACCCGCAACCGGCCGCTTCAGTATTCGACGTAGTAGAGTTGTTGTCCTTCGAACGCCTTTAGGATCTCCAGCATGGCGCGCGCGGAAAAAATGGTGGCGATGTCCCGGAAATAGTAACCCTGATTCATCGTGCCGTCGGGAAGGAACAAGCCCTCAAAGGACGCGCCACGGATGTTCGGATCCGGCACATCCTGCCGGAACTGTGCCTTTAGGAGAAAACCCAGCGACGCCTCGATCGCCTGGCGGTATTTTTCCTGGTGGGTTCTCTTCCACAAATCCACCCACATGATGACGGCGCAGCCCACCGCCGAAGTACAGAAATCGAAACTCAGGTGCCGGCCCTTGAGCGAATTGTGGTAGTAACAGGCCCCATCCAGGCTAACGTTCTCCACATACCAGTCGCACGCGCGAATCCCGGCTTTCAGGTACTTCTCCTCCTTGAACGCATCATAGGCGGTGAGCATCGGATATCCCCACCACCAGGCATGCCGCGGATGGATGTGGCCTTCGCCGCCGAACGCGCTCGGTTTGCACGGCGCATACTTCATGAAATTTCCAGGAGGATTCTCGTCCCGGAGCAAGCGATCGGAGATCTCCCGGAAGATCTGAAGGTAGGAAGGGTCTTTGAACTCCTGGTACGCATGGTAGAAAGTGGCGTCGTCGTTCAATGGCCGCGCCCTCGCCCGGGTGTCGAATTCGTACTTCCGGGCATAGAACATATTCAGAAACAGTCCCTCGGGCCGCAGGTAGAGATTCTTGACGACCCAATCGAGAGCCAGTTTGAATCGCTCGCGCCAACGCGTGTCGCCAGTTACGCGATAGAGATCCAGCAGAGCGCAGAATCCTTCGAGTTGAGAGGCAGTATTGGTGCCCTCGGCCTGCTTGCCGTCTATGAATCCGTAATATTTTTCATCGCTCTTGTCGATCGCCTGGTTGCGGATCATGTACTCGCCGCCGAGGACAGCGTGATCGAGGTATTTTGTATCGCGCTTGAGCTCATAGGCCAGCAGTAGCGCACGAACCGCCTGCCCGGTGTGCCAAAACGGGCCATAGAGGCGCCACTTGCGGGTCTTGGTGTCGTACTCGCCTTTCATGGCGCCGTAGTAGGGATTGCTCTTGTCCTTTATCTGGCTCACATCGGCCAGCCAATCGCAGGCGCGAAGGGCATGTCCAAGAAGTTCGTCGCGGGCGATAAGGATTCGCCGCGCCGAACCGCCTTGCGCCGAAGCGCCCCGCTGGTCCAATACGCGAGGGGCATCTTCCTCCTGGTAGGCAGATGATGCATCGGCTACGAACGCGGCGACCGACGCGCCGCTTGTCAAAAACTGACGTCTGTGCATAGTTGTACCTGACTTGTCCGCCCGAGTCCTGAAATCACAGTTCCAGGCGTGTGGGGGTTGGGAGCGGGACGCGGCACTCGTCGATGGGGACACGAGACAACGCCGAGCAGCGGGCAAAACCGGTCGCGCACCAGCATAGTGCCTCTGGGACTAGAGATAACCAGTAAACCACGTTCGGAGTGCCGTGTCAAAGATAATCGAGCATCGATCTCGACTGAAGACCTGCATTGCGCTATAATCGATGCCGATGCCCAGAGTTCTGTTCTTCACCGCCCTGGCCGCCGTTCTCGCCGGCCAGACCGGGCCCGTCACGAAGTATGGCGTTAAGGTCCAGCCCGGCCCTATGGATTCCATCCTGCTGAAAGACTACGATCCAGAGTCCTCGCTCGTCGTAGCCCAAACCCGCGTGGAGAAGGCGCGCTACCCGGTCATCGACGTCCACGCCCATACCTCCCAGAGCCAGGTGAAAACCGTCGCCGACGTCGAGGCCTGGGTCCGCACTATGGACGCAGTCGGGGTCGAAACCACCATCGTGTTCACCGGCGCCATTGGCCCGGAGTTCGACCGCCAGGCCGAGCTTTTCTCCCGCTACCCCAAACGTTTTCAGCTCTGGTGCTCGCTCGACACCAACGATGTGGAGTCCCCGGAATACTCTCAGCGCGCCGTCCGCGAACTGGAACGCTGTTACCGCAAGGGCGCCCGCGGCGTCGGTGAGATAACCGATAAAGGCAGCGGCATCCAGCGCGCCGCCCTGCCCCGCGCCAAGCGGATGCACTTTGACGATCCGCGCCTCGATCCCGTCTGGGAGAAGTGCGCCGAACTCAAGCTCCCTGTCAACGCGCACATCGCCGACCACCCCTCCTGCTGGCGTCCCCTGGGCCCGCACCAGGAGCGCACTCCCGACTTCCAGCACTTCAACCAGTACGGCAAAGACGTGCTTTCCTACGAGGAACTGCTCGCTTCGCGCGACCGCCTGCTCGCCAAACATCCCCACACAACGTTAATCGCCTGCCACCTCGGCAACCAAGGCAACGATCTCGCGGCCCTCGCGAAGGTTCTGGACCGCTATCCCAACCTGTACGTGGACATCTCCGCGCGCGACTACGAAGTCGGCCGCCAGCCCCGCACCGCCGCCAGGTTTCTGGCCCGCTACCGGGACCGCGTGCTGTTCGGCACCGATATGGAGCGCGATGCCGAAATGTATCGCGGCTGGTGGCGGCTGCTGGAGACCGCCGACGAGTACCTCCCCGGCCGCATCTGGTGGCGTTACTACGGTCTGGAACTCCCCGCGCCGGTGTTACAGAGTCTTTACCGCGACAACGCTCGCCGCATTTTGAACTGGAAATCCCTTTAGCGGTATTGCCCAGGTGTGAATCTATGAGACTCGTGAGGGTTGCAGTTTGCTCCTTGCTCAGCGGAGTGGTCTGCGCCCAGCAGCGAATCCCGGTGGTGACCTCGCCGGAAGCTTCCGCTGTCGAGGCGCTCGCCGCCAATGAACTCTCGAGATATCTCGCGCGGATATATCCCGGCCGCAGCTTTCCGATTGCCACGGCTCTGCCGGCGGCCGGACCTGCCGTCCTGGTCGGCACGCCGCAGAGCCAGCCGGAACTGCGCCGCGTGGTGGCGGCGGAACGGCTGCAAGGACCCGAGAGTTTCGTCGTCTCCAGCGTCGCGCGCGGCAGGGACAGGATCGGCTTGGTCGCCGGCGCGGATCCGCGTGGCGTCCTCTACGGGATCTACGCGCTGCTGGAGAAACTCGGGTGCGGTTTTTACCTGTCCTACGACGCCCTGGCGCCGCCGCGGACCGGAGCCTTCAGCTTCGAAGGATGGGACCTCGCCGATGCGCCCTTGGCCGGCGATCGCATCCTTTTCGATTGGCACAATTTTCTGAGCAGCGCCTCGACGTGGGAATTGGAAGATTGGCAGCGCTACATCGACCAGGGCGCCAAAATGCGCTTCAACACCATCATGGTGCACGCCTACGGCAACAATCCCATGTTCACGTTTCGTTTCGCGGGTGAGAGCAAGCCGGTCGGCTACTTGGCCACGACCCGCTCCGGCCGCGACTGGGGGACGCAACACGTGAATGATGTCCGGCGGCTGTACGGCGGCGACGTCTTCCGCTCCCCGGTCTTCGGTGCCAGCGTGGCGTTGGTTCCCGAAGCGGAGCGCGCGGCGGCGGCCATGGGGCTGATGGACAAGGTGTTCGCTTACGCGCGCGGCCGCGGCATGCACGTGACGTTCGCGCTGGATGTGGACACCCCGGTGGCCAATCCGCAGAGCATGATCGAGAAGCTGCCGGCCAGCGCGCGCCTGAGCGACGGCGAGTACCAGTTGGCGAACCCGGATACCGCGGAGGGCTTCGCCTATTACGCCGCGCAGGTGCGCCAGTTGCTGCAGGCGTACCCCGAGATCGACCGGCTGGCCGTGTGGTTCCGGCGGCAGGCGACGCCCTGGCGCAACCTGGAGGTCAAGCAGTTTCCGCCGGCCTGGCAGCAGGAGTTCGCAGCCGCGCTCGAGCGGTATCCATGGATGCGCGATGATAAGAACGCCCACGGGGTGTTCGCGATGTCCAAGCTGGTGCGCGCTTTCGGCCGCGCCCTGCGCGAGGCCGGACGTCCCGACGTGGAACTGGCTACCGGTTCCTGGACCTTCAACTTCATGCGTTCGGCTGACGCTTTCCTGCCCCGCGAGGTCGCCCTGCTCCCGCTGGATAATGCCCCGTTCATCAACCCCGTTACCGGGCGGGAGCAACTGCATGCGGCCACCATTTTCCATACCGAGACCGGGCGCGAACTGCTGCGAACCGCGGCCCGGTCGGGCCGAAAAGTGATTCCCATCGTGTGGGCACACGAGGATGATCACGCTTACGTCGGACGGCCGTTCCCGCCGTTTCACAACTTTATGACGATGCTGCGGGAGCGCGACGTGCGGGGATTCGCCATCATCCACTGGACCACGCGCCCGCTGGATCTCTACTTCAAGAGCCTGGGCGAGCAGGTCTGGAAGGCTACGGAAAACCAGCCGTTGCAGACCACCTGCGAAGACATGGCCGCACGCTCGTTCGGCGCTGCCGTTAGGGCCATGGGCGGCGAGTATCTGCTGCGTTGGGTCCAAGATTCCCCGTTAATCGGCCGGGAAACCGGCAGCCGTTTCATGGACGTGCCGCTCAAGGAGCCGGATACCACCATGGAGCGGACCCGCGAGCGGTTGGCTCTTCTCGAAAAAATCGATGGGCAGGCCTCGGCCCCGGAGAGCCGCGAGTGGCTGAACTATTTCCGCGACTACGAAAAATTCATGCTGGCATTTTTCGAGAGCCACCGTGCGCTGGAACGCGCCCAGGAGGCGGCCGGGCGAGGCGCCTTCGACGAGGCACGCCAGGCGATCGCAAAGAGCAATCCCGAGGCGGCAATTACACAGTTCGCGCAAGCGGCCCGGCGCGGCAGCATCACGCGCGGCGAGCAGGCCTTGGTCGTGTCGCTGAACCTTCGGTGGCTCCCGTGGGTCGTGTCTGCACGCCAGGCCGCGGGGACCGATGCCATTCGCATCAAGTTCGGACCCACACAGCATGAAGCGCTCGCCCAGAGCGCCGGGACGAACACGTTCTACTTCGATGCGGACCGCAAGCTGTGGCAGGTGATGGGCGAGCGAGAGACCGGCGCACCCGTATTCGAACTGGGTGCCGGGATTGATGAACGGGTCCGCAGCGGGCTGCGCATCGAAAAGCCGCTGGCCCTGCCGTTGGGCCCGATTATGGGCGGGAAGCTAAGGCCCGGGCTGTACCGGGTCCAGTTGTTGATGGTCCAGCCGGCAGATGCCGGCGACGGGGTGGCGGAGCTCGAGCTGCGAGGTTCGCCCGTCGTGAAGGACACGCTGAATGTCGCCGGGCGCGCCGGCGGGAAAAACAAGATGCTCTCGTCGGCGTACGCTGTAGAGGTCACCAGCGACACGCTGGAACTGACGCTGCGCCCGGTGCGCGGCCCTGTGTTCCTCGGCGGCGCGTTGATGGCGCCTGCCGCCAGTCAAACGGAATCGCAATAAACGCCTGCGTTTGTCCTTTCCGCGTGATACACTTGCCCGCAGGCGACACCATGCATGCCATGAAACGGCGCACTTTTCTCGCGCAAATGACCAGCGGAGCGATGCTGCCCGCGGCCGCCGAGCCTGCGGCGAGCAAGGCTCTGCCGACGATCCGGTTGGGAGACAAGCAGGTGACGCGGTTGATCGCCGGCGGTAATCCCATGGCCGGTTTTTCGCACTCCACCCAGCGGATGACGGAGCTGATGCTCCGGTACTTCACCGTGGAACGCACCACCGAATTCCTCCTGCATTGCGAGGAGGAGGGCATCAACACCTGGCAGTGCTCGTATCAGATAGTCGGCCGCGATGCCTTGCGGGCCGCGCGTGAGCGCGGATCGAAGATCCAGTACATCTGCCTCACCGCCGACCGCCCGAATATCAAGTTCCAGGACGTGCTCGATACCAAGCCCATCGCGATTGTCCACCATGGGACCGACACCGACCGGCTCATGCGCGCCGGCCAGGCCGAAAAAATCCACGATTACATCAAGAAGGTCCACGACGCGGGTCTGCCCGCCGGCATTTCCACCCACAACCCCGATTACTTGGCGCGCATCGAGGACTCCGGCTGGGGCAACGACTTCTACATGGGCTGTTGCTACAATCTCACGCGACCGGCCGAAGAGATCCGGGCTCGCATGGGCGACAACTTGCTGGGCGAAACCTACCTCGCTTCCGATCCCGCCAAAATGCTGGCGCGGGTGCGGCAGATCCGCAGGCCCTGCCTGGCTTTCAAGATTCTCGCCGCCGGCCGCCTGTGCAACAACAAGGCATCGGTCGAGAATGCGTTCCAGTTCGCCTACGCGAATATCAAGCCCACCGACGGCGCGATCGTCGGCATGTTTCCCATCATCTCGGACGAGGTCAAAGAGGATGCCGACTTGGCGCGCAAGTACGCCAGGCTCGCCTGAGCGCGATGCCGTGCCACCGGCGCCAGCTTCCTTGTGAGGTCGCCGCAATGGGTCTTTCGCGCGCATTGAGGCCGGAGCAGGCTGCGGCCCTTTCGAGCGCTGCGCCGCTGGGCTGCTTGCGAGGTGCTTCCCGCGGCAGGTCGCTCGGTCGCCCTCGCGGTTCCATGCCGCGGCCGGGTGAGCGGACGTCGAGGTGTTATACTCATTCCGGCCAGGACGCCCAAAAGGGAGTCCTGGAGGAGATGTTATGCCGGACATTTCTCGACGGACCTTCGGGGCCAGCGTGCTGGCCGCCGCCGGCGCGCCGATGCTGCGGGCGGCTGCGGCAGACCGGCCCAATATCGTGGTCATCTGCGCCGACGAACATGGCGGGCCCTTTCTGGGGTCCGCGGGGCACCCCATTGTCAAAACGCCCAACCTCGACCGGCTCGCCCGAGCGGGAGTGCAGTTCCACAGCGCCTACTGCGGCAGCCCGGTGTGCGTGCCATCGCGCGCCGGCATGATGTCAGGCATGTTCCCCTCCGATGTCGGCTCGTACTGCAACAGCACCTCGTTCAAGAAACCGGTGCCGACGTGGGGAAACCGCCTGCGCGACGCAGGTTACGAGTGTTGGGCTTCCGGCAAACTCGACTTGACCGCGGGAAACGATTACGGATTCCATGAAGTGGATACGGATCACGGCCACTCCGGCAGTCCGGACATCACTTCGTTGTTTCGCGCGCCGATGTGTTTCCGGGCGAGCGTGCGGAACCAGGTAAACGGGAGCTTTCAGGACCGCAAATCGCATGACGACACGGTCTTCGCCAATGCTCTGCGTTTCCTGCGCGAAGACGCTCGCACTTTGCGGAAGCCGTGGGCCATGTATACCGGCTGCCTGTTGCCGCATCCGGATTTCATTGCCAAGCCCAGGTACGCCGCCATGTACCCGCCCGAGGCCATGCCCCTGCCGAACGTGTCCCTCGACTACTTGGACCGGCGGCATCCCGCTTTCGAGCAACTGGCGAATTTCCAGCGCTTCTCTTCGCCCATCGACCCAGCGCGCATTCGCCGGGCCCGCGCGGCATACTTCGGGATGATCAGCGAGCTCGACGGGATGGTCGGCGCCCTGCTGGATGAGCTGGAAAAGGCGGGCCAGATGGACACGACCCTGGTCGTCTACACCAGCGATCACGGCGAGATGCTGGGAGACCATGGCCTGTGGCTCAAGAACCTCCTGCTGGAAAACGCCGCCCGCGTGCCCCTGATCATGGCGGGGGCGGGGCTGCCCGCTGGCAAATCGGTGCATACGCCGGTCATGCACGTGGACATGGTGGCGACCATGCTGGAGCTCGCCGGCTTGCCGCCGGACGCGAAGTTGCGCGGCCACTCTCTCGTGCCGCTGGCGCGGGGTGTGTCCGGGGCCCATCCCGGGGTGGCGTACAGCGAGTCGCACTCCGAGGGGAACTGCACCGGTTCCTTCATGATCCGGAAGGAGCGCTGGAAGTATATCTACTTCACCGGGTACGCGCCGCTGCTGTTCGATCTCGGCCGCGACCCGGGCGAACAGAACGATCTCGCCGGACGCCCCGAAACGGCCGCGATTCAGAGGGAACTGCACGCCGAGCTGCTCCGCCTGGCGCCCAATCCCGACGCCATCACGGAACAGGCGTTTGCCGTGCAGCAGGCCCTGCTCAACGAGATGGTCCGCACGAGTACCCGGCAGCAGTTTTGCGACGGGCTCCAGAGCCGGCTGGGAGCTGGCCAGGCGCGCGTCCTGACGAATCAGCTTTACCGGGGCCGAAACGCGTGAGGCGGCCAAGACTCTGATGAGCTTTGCGTTGGGGCAATCGTATTTGGAAAGGAGCGTTGTCGCTATGATTGCAAAACAACACTTGACGGGGTACGAACGCCTGCTAAAGGCGGCGATACTGATGGGGCTCGCGTCCGCGGCCATGATGGCTGCCTCGGTTGAGTTGAAGCGCGGTCAGGATCAAATAGAAGTGATCATCGGTGGCCACCCGTTCACCACGTATTATTTCCTCAAGGACGTGGTGAAACCCTACCTGATGCCGCTCGGGACCCCTGCCGGGGTCATTGTGTCGAGGCCGTTTCCTATACGGAATGACGTTTCGATGGCCGACCGCAAGCTCACCGGCTTCGAGCCGCATCAGCGTCCTT
>JBEKYW010000072.1:0-19826 GCA_049510555.1 Bryobacteraceae bacterium | reverse complement strand
CGTTACGCCGGCGGCATCGCCTGGTGCGCCTTCGACTACGCCACGCACCGCTGTTTCGGTTCCGGCGACCGCATCTGCTACCACGGCGTGAGCGACATATTCCGGCTGCCCAAGCCCGCCGCCGGGTTCTACCGGTCCCAATGCGATCCCCAAGAGGAGGTCATCATTGAACCCGGCTTCTTTTACGCCTGTGGCGACCGGCCCGGCGCCAATGGTCCGGGCGTCGTGCCCATCTGTTCCAACTGCGACCACCTCAAGATCTATTACAACGGCCGGCTCCTCCTGGAGGCCGATCCCGATCGCAAGACCTACCCGAACTTGAAGTACCCGCCCTTTATCGTGAGTTTGAACAGCCTCTCGTTCGGCTCCTGGGGAGATCTGAAGATCGAAGGCTGTATCCAGGGCAAACTCGTCGCCACCAGGACGCTCTCCGGCAGCGGCACGGACGACCGGTTGGTGGTGAAGCCAGACGATGTGGATCTCGAGGGCGATGGCCGCGACGCTACCCGCGTAGTGCTGGCGGTGACGGATGAATTCGGCAACCTCCGCCCATTCGCTACCGGCGCGATTCAACTGAGCCTCACCGGCCCGGGCGAAATCGTAGGAGAGAATCCCTTCTCATTAAGCGGCGGCGCTGGCGCCGTGTGGGTGAAGACCAAAGAGGCCGGCGGCGCTATCCGGTTGGAAGCGCGCCACCAGTACTTAGGCAAGCAAACGGTGGAAATTCGCGTGCGACGCGCCGAACCGGAATACGTCTAAGGCCTGCGGTCAGTCCGGCTGCTGCTAAGATGTGAGGAGTGGATCCCGAAACACAACCAGAATCTCCGGTGGAAACCGCGGCCGAGCCGCATCCCGCCTGGCGCCGGGTTCAGTTGGCGCGGCATCCCAAGCGGCCCCACTCGCTCGATTACATCGGGCGGCTTTTCACCGATTTTCAAGAGATTCACGGCGACCGCAGCTTTGGCGACGATGCCGCCATCGTCGCCGGCCTCGCGCAGTTCGAGGGCCAACCGATCATGGTGGTGGCCGAGCAGAAGGGACGAGATACCAAGCAGAAGCTGTACCGCAATTTCGGAATGCCCAAGCCCGAAGGCTATCGCAAGGCCCTCCGCGTGATGCAGATGGCCGGGAAGTTCGGCCGCCCGATTGTGACCTTCCTGGATACGCCCGGAGCCTATCCCGGCATCGACGCCGAAGAACGCGGCCAAGCCGAAGCCATCGCCCGCAATCTGCGGGAAATGGCGCGCCTTCCCGTGCCCGTGCTGGTGGTCTGCATAGGCGAGGGCGGCAGCGGCGGCGCGCTCGCGCTGGGCGTCGGCAACATCGTGCTGATGCTCGAGAACGCAGTGTACAGCGTGATCTCGCCGGAAAGCTGCGCAGCCATCATCTACCGCGACTCGGGCAAGGCCGAGCAGGCCGCCGCCGCCCTGCGGCTGACCGCCCAGGACCTGCTGTCCTTTGGGCTGATCGATGACATCGTGCCGGAACCCGGGGAGGGGGCCCATACGGACCCGGCCGCAGCGGCGGAAAACCTGCGCGAATACATCCGCCGCTATCTCGACGAACTCTCTGCGCTCGACGCTGGCCAATTGGTGGATCACCGCTACATGAAGTTCCGCAAAATGGGCAACTTCTTTGCCTGACGAGGGTCGGCGGCGTTAACGTCCACGGCCATCGCACGTCATCCATGTAGCGCCGGCGGTCTTCGCCGCCGGCTGTACCGGCCAGCGAGGTGTAAAATAGGAATGAACTCCCGGTCAACATTTTGCGTCTAAAGCGGGTGGTAGGAAAAAAGGGAGATTTTGCGTCGTGAAGCGTAAGTGGAAGATTATCATAACCGTTGCGGCCCTCCTGATAGCCGCGATCGGCGTCTATGCCAGCACGGTCTATAGCAAGCGCGGGGTGGTATCCGTGCAGACCGGAAAGGTCGTGCGCGGGGATCTCACCAGTCTGGTGACCGCGTCCGGCGAGATTAAGCCGAAGAATTACATCAACATCGGCGCCAATGCCATGGGTGAAATCACCGCCCTCCTGGTCAAGGAGGGCGACCGCGTCCGGAAGGGCCAGTTGCTCGCCAAAATCGAGAATACTCAACCTGCCGCCACCGTCGAATCGCAAAAGGCCAACCTCAGCTCCGCCGAAGCTGATTCCAACGCTTCCGAAGCCGGCCTGAAGGCCGCCGATGACAACCTGGCCACCATGCGGGCCGCCATCACCCAAGCCAGGGCTGATCTGGATCGCATGAAAGCGGATTACCAGCGCGCCGAGTCGCTCTTCAAAGAAGGGCTGGGCGCCAAACAGGATTACGAGGTAAGGAAATACACTTACGAAGCACAGGTGGCGAACGTACAGCAGACGGAGGCGCGCCTCGTCCAGGCGCAGGCGCAACGCGAGCAAACCGCGGCACAGCTTACCGCGACCCAGCGGCGGATCGCAGTGGCCCGCGCCGACTTGGCCAGGATCAGCGATATTCTCCACAAGTACGACTCCTACGCGCCCCTCGATGGCGTCGTGACCAATCTCCCCGTGCGCGCTGGGGAGACAGTCGTGCCCGGTCTTCAGAACCAAACCGGCACCATTATCATGACCATTGCCGACATGTCCCTCATCACCGCCGAAGTCAAGGTAGATGAAACCGATATCGTCAACGTCAAACTGGGCCAGACGGCCGAAGTCACGATCGACGCCATTCCCAACAAGACCTTCAAGGGGCACGTAACCGAGATGGGCAATACGGCGATTCTCCGGTCCACCGGCGTGGCCGCCTCGCAAAGCGCCATTTCCAGCCAGGAAGCCAAAGATTTTAAAGTGGTTATCGCGTTGGACAACCCACCTGGCGAAATCCGGCCCGGACTTTCTTGCACCGGCAAGATAACCACAGCCACCCGTCAGAACGTCCTTACTATTCCGATCCAGGCGTTGACCGTCCGGCAGAAGGGCGACCTGGAGTCGAAACCCGCCAATGGCGCCTCCAAAACCGGGGCCCAGGCGGCCAGCAAGCCCGATCCGGCGGCGGAGAAGGCGCGCAAGGAAGAGCTACAGGGCGTATTCGTGGTTAGCGGGGGTAAAGCCGTCTTCCGCAAGGTGACCACCGGAATCACCGGAGCCACTGATATTGAGGTGCTGGACGGCCTCAAGGACGGGGACGAGATCATCACGGGGACCTACCAGGTGATCCGGACCATCCGCAACGAAGCCCAGGTGAAAGTGGATAACAAGAGTCCGGCGCAACAAAAGACTTAAGAAACGAGAATCGTCAGATGGCAGCAGTCGCAGAAAAAGAAGCGATCAGACTCGGTGAGCAGCTCAAGCGGGACGGCATCGTCATCCGCACCTACAATCTCTGGAAAACCTATGTCATGGGCGATACGGAGATTCACGCCGTTTCAGGAGTGGATGTCGAGATCAAGCGCGGCGAGTACGTCGCCATCATGGGTCCCTCGGGGTCGGGCAAGTCGACCCTCATGAACCTGATTGGCTGTCTGGATACGCCCACCAGCGGGCAATACTACATCAATGGCAACCTGGTCAGCGACATGAGCGACGACGAGCTGGCGCGCATCCGCAATAAGGAGATCGGGTTCGTGTTCCAGACGTTCAACCTGCTGCCGCGCGCCACGTCGCTGCACAACGTGGAGTTGCCCCTGATCTATTCGGGCATGCCGGCCGACAAGCGGCTGGAAAGAGCGCGCATGGCCATGAAGGCGGTGGACCTGGAATCGCGCATGTACCACAAACCCAATGAGCTCTCCGGCGGACAGCGCCAGCGCGTGGCGGTGGCGCGCGCCCTGGTCAACAATCCCTCGATTCTGCTGGCCGACGAGCCCACCGGCAACCTGGACACGGCCACTGGCAACGAAATCATGGCGTTGTTCGAGCGGCTACACCAGCAGGGCAACACCATCATTCTGGTCACCCACGAGCACGACATCGCATTGCACGCTCATCGCGTGGTCCACATCCGCGACGGCAAAATCGAAAAAGACGAGCGCATCCGGTAACGTGGGGCAGGTCCCCGACCTGCCCTCAGCTCAGTTCACCACCTGCGCGGTCAGCACCAGAAACAGCGCCGATTCCCCCACGCTCACGCGCCCGATCACTACTTTCTGTCCCTGCTTGATGTCCACATCCGCCTGAAGGCCCACGTTGTTGTAGCTAAACTGCCCGGTCGAGCCTGTCTGCACGGGAATATGGCTGTCCAGGTTCAACCTGTCAACTCGAATAGTGGTTTCATCACTCCCTATGCCGGCCGAGCGGATCTGGAATTGTGTGGTCACGGCCGGGGTATTGGTTCCTATCTGCATTCCGCGGCCCGAACTGCTGGTTGATGCGCTCTGCCCAACCCGCGTCCGCAGCGCCAGGATGTCCAGCAAGCGATAGCTCTTGAACGCGAACGCATTCTTGAGCTGCGTGACCACGCTATCCAGCTCTTTCGGCATGGCGCTCGCCTCTGCGCCGGCGTTTTCGCCACCGATCAACAGGTAGGCGGTCATTTCGATGTTCTTCGCTGCGGCCGATGGTACATCCAGCCGCTGAATGGCCTCTTCGATAGCCGCCATCGATGGCTTAGTCGCTTCGACCGCCAGCGCGTGCATTTCGGAGTCCGGCCGAACCGAGGCGTTAAACACACTTAGCAGGTTGGCTACATGCATTGGGTCGGCGTATTTCAGGAGGAACAGCTTTTGAACGCGTGCCGCCGCCGGTTGCGCATTGCTCTTTTCGTCCTCCTTCTTGGCTTCCTGCGCTGCCAGAGGCAGCGCGACCAACAACAGCGCGAACAATAATCGCTTCATGATCAATCTCCTTTTTTCCTGTCTGCAATCCAGTAAATGACGACGTTGGGATCGTCGGTCAGCAGCTTGACTATCAAGGGCTCCCCGTTGGACACGTTTGTCCGCACCACCTGCGGCGCGGGTACCCGGCTTGCCTGGCGCCGCGCCACCCTTCGATGGAGCGGGGCCACTACCTCGCCTCCGTTACCGGCCTGTTCGTGAGCAGGCGGGGACAGAGCCGCGAACGTCAGAGAGCGGTTGGTACGCGTTACGACGGGCGCCCGCCCCGGCCGCAGCGCCAGCATTACCAGCAACCCCACCGCGACGGCAGCCAGCCCATAAGCCCAGGCCCGCTGCCACAACGGCCGCCGCTCTTTTTCCAGTTCCGCCACCACCCGGGCGCGCACGGCCGAGAAGTGCGCCGCCGCCAAAGGCTCATCGTGAGCTTCCTTCAGCAACGCCAGGCTCTGCTTCAACCCGGATGCCAGCACCTGGCATCCGGCACACTCCCGGAGGTGCCGTTCCACTTCCGCCGCTTCCGCGGGCGGCAGGTCCCTTCCCGCATGGAGGGCGATCCGTTCTTCCCAATCGCTGCAATTCATGTACGCCTCCGGAAGTAGCGCTCCAGGAAATCCCTCACTTTCACCCGCGCTTTGCTGGTCTGTGAACGCACCGTTGCCTCGGTGGTTCCCAACACGCGTGCCACCTCTTCAGTCGAAAGCCCTTCCAGGTCCCGCAGCACCAGCGCGGCGCGCTCCTTTTCGGACAGCATTCGCAAGCTCATCTCCAGCGCGCGACGGCGTTCCGCTTCGACCACGGTTCGCTGCGGATCGGCGGTAAGCGCTGGAAGCTCGGCGACCTCCTCCATCGGGGCCGGGACACACCGCTTGCGGTGCATATCGTGGCAAACATTGACCGTCACCTGGTACAGCCATCCTGGGAAGTTGCTCGAAGCTTCCATCCTGCTCAGGTTCCGGTACAGCCTCAGAAACACTTCCTGGGATGCGTCTTGCGCGTCTTCCAGGACCCCGAGTAGGCGCAGCGCCGTCACCAGCACCAGCCGCTCGTACTGCCGCATGAGCAGCTCGAAAGCAGCCAGGTCGCCCGCCTTGGCGGCTTCCAAGGGGCGCCCGCGGGGCCCGCAGCGGTCTTCAGGGCCGTATATCGGACCCACCGTCGCCACGAGCGCCAGGGTTTTCATCCTTTCCATAAGATAAAACTGCCGCAACAGGGAAAACGTGTATGTGATTTTCGGCACTTGAATCCCCCGCCCGGTTGTTCTACTACTGAGACAAGGGGATTCCGTCATGCCCATGGAAGCCAGCCAGCGCGGGGTTCTCCCAGGCCCGGTTGTTGCGGCCGCGCCCGCCTGGCGCGCCGTTTTCCGCGATGGGACCGTGCGACAGTCCGGCGACGGGCTGCCCGCCTTCACATTCTGCCTGCCCTCGGAAGGCGCCCTGGAGCACCTTCTTGCCACGGATGCCTATTCCGCCGCCATGGCATTTGTTCGCGGCGAGTTCGACGTGGAAGGCGACCTTGCCGCCGCCATCCGCTTCAAGGGCTGGCAGCCGCGGAGCGGTCTCCGCGACCGGCTGTTAGCCGTCATCGCCCGCTCGGCCGCTGCCCTGGAGAGCGTCTTCCAGAGCAAAGCGCAAACCGCGCGTCACATCCGTTTTCATTACGACCGGTCGAACGATTTTTACCGTCTTTTCCTCGACCCGCGCATGGTTTACTCCTGCGCCTATTTCCGCACGCCGGAGGCCACCCTGGAAGAAGCCCAGGTCGACAAGCTGGAACACATCTGCCGCAAGCTCGATCTTCGGCCTGGCGAACGCTTCCTGGACATCGGCTGCGGATGGGGCGCGCTCCTGGCTCACGCGGCCACCCGGTACAGCGCCACCGCCACGGGCTGCACTCTGAGCGGCGCGCAATACGAATTTGCCTGCGCGCGCCTCGAGGGCCGTGCGCAGGTCCTCGAGTTGGACTATCGCGATCTCACGGGCCGCTACGATAAGATCGCCTCGGTCGGCATGTTCGAGCACGTGGGCCTGCGCCGCGCGCCCCAGTACTTCCGCAAGATGGCCGCGCTGCTCGCGCCGGACGGATTGTTCCTCAACCATGCCATTGGGCGCCCGCAAGGTGTCGAGGATGACGCCGCCAGCCTCTTCGTGCGCCGCAGAATCTTCCCCGGCGGCCAGTTGATCCATCTCTCCGAGACTATTTGCGAAGCCGAAAACGCCGGCTTTGAAGTGCTCGACGTCGAGAACCTGCGCCCCCATTACGCCCGCACCTGCCGTCTCTGGCAGGAGCGGCTGACGGCCAGTCGCGAGGCCGCTTTACACGTGGCGGATGAGCATACCTTCCGCGCCTGGCGCCTGTGGCTGGCCGCTTGTTCGCTCAACTTCGAAGAGGGCGTCAGCAGCGTTTACCAGGTCCTGATGGCCAAGCGCGGCTCCGCCCGCCGCCCTCTGACTCGCGAATACATGTACGGAAAAGCCAGGGACTGAGCGCGTTTGCGGCCCCGTCAGTCCTCGACGCACTTGCGCAGCCTGCCAAGGGCGTCGTCCCAATGTCTTGAGATCAGTTTGAGGTACAGGCGTGCGTCTTTAAGCCGTTGCCGATCCAATCGCCAAACGCTTTCGCGCCCATGCCGCGTGCTTTGCACAAGACAGCCTGCCTCCATCACCCGCAGGTGTTTGGTGATCGCTTGACGAGTGATCTCGGAACCCGCGGTGAGCTTGGTGATGGACATCGGTCCGTCATCGCACAGGCGCGCAACCAGCCGCAGGCGGGTCTCATCGCCCAACGCTGCGAAAACAGCCGCTGAGCCCTTCGGCCCCGCCATGCGTTTCGAGCTACGGCGCATGCACAACGTACTCCTCGATCAGCTTCACCACCATGCCCCAACCTTGCTCGTTCGCTGTGAACGCCTTCGCCCGGCGCGCCAGCGGGATTTCATCGAATCCCGACTCCGTGACCGTCAGCATCACGCCACCGGCCGCTTCCTCCAGCTCGAAGACGACGAGCGTGGTCGGCTCGACGGAGTAGTCGACGCCGCGCTCCACGGCGAAGGGATGCCACCGAAAGGAGAACAGCCGCTCCGGTTCCATCTGCTCGATCGCGATCTCAACCGGCAAACCTTCGTACGCCGTCTGGGCATTGGCTACCACCGGATCGACCGTGGTAGGTACGATTACGCCGCGCACGCGGCCGCCCGGCGTGAACGGGCCATCGAACTTCATGCCGAACCAACTTCCAAACTCCGTGGAGTCGGCCAGAGCTCGCCAGACTCGGTCCCGCGGTGCGCGCAAAAGGACCTTTTTCTCGATGCGGTTTGTGTTCATGAGCAACCTACTGGTTGCAGATTAGCATAGCTTCGGCCAAAATGCAACCACTAGGTTGCTAGTTTGTCGGACCGTGCCTACACGTCCAGGTTCTTGACGTCCAGCGCGTTTTCTTCGATGAACTTCCGGCGGGCCTCCACGTCCTCGCCCATGAGCGTCGAGAAAATCTCTTCGCTCTCCACGGCGTCCTCGAGCCGCACTTGCAGAAGCGTGCGCTTCTCGGGGTTCATGGTGGTCTCGGCAAGCTGCTCGGCGTTCATCTCGCCCAGCCCCTTGTAACGCTGCACGGAGGCGTCTTTCTTGCCTTCGTTCTTGACGTAGTTCAGCAGATCCTGCCAGTTCGGCTGGGCGTTGCGGTGTTCGCTCTTCACCACCACGAACGGCGGCAAGTTGAAGCGCGCAACTGCGCGGGCCAGCGAGCGGAAGCGCCGGAATTCCGGCTGCGCGGCCAGCGCTAGTCCGATGGACCGCTCGGCGTTGGTCGAGTCGTGGAACACCACGGCGTACGACGAGTGCTCTTCATCCCGCCGCATCTCCGGATTCACCCCCAATTTCTGAAGCGCATCGAGCACCGGCTTCAGGTTGGCTTCCTCCTGGAACTCCGACTTGTGGTCCACCTTCAGCTCGATATTGGCCAGCGTCTCGACCACGCGCGAGTCGCGCAGCCGCCGCTCGACCTTGTGGAACATCTGCTCGTACTCGTCCAGGTTCAGCAGGAACGTCCGCAGCTCCACGCCTTCCAGCACTGCCTTGGCGGCGTTGCCGTTCGCCTGGATCTCGAGCGCCAGGTTCTCGGTGGCGCGGCGCATGATCTCCTTGGTGAATTCCTTCTCATCCTTGATGTATTTCTCGCTCTTGCCCTTCTTGATGCGGTAGAGCGGCGGCTGCGCAATGAACACTTTCCCGCGCAAGATCAACTCATTCATGTGGCGGAAGAAAAACGTCAGCAGCAGCGTGCGGATGTGGGAGCCGTCCACGTCCGCGTCGGTCATGATGATAATCTTGCCGTAGCGCAGCTTGGCGACGTCGAAATCGTCCTTGCCGATGCCCGTGCCCAGGGCCGTAATCATGCAGCGGATTTCCTCGTGGCCGAGCATCTTGTCGTAACGCGCCTTCTCCACGTTCAGGATCTTGCCCTTGAGCGGCAGAATCGCCTGGTAGCGCCGGTCGCGCCCTTGCTTGGCGGTGCCGCCGGCCGATTCGCCCTCCACCAGGAACAGCTCGCAGCGCTCGGGATCCTTCTCCTGGCAGTCCGCCAGCTTGCCGGGCAGCCCGCCGGAATCGAGCGCGCCCTTGCGCCGCGTCAGGTCGCGAGCGTGGCGCGCCGCTTCGCGGGCCCGCGCTGCCTCGATCGCCTTGCCTACAATCTTGCGCCCTACGGTGGAGTTCTTGTCGAAGTACTCGCCCAGTTTGTCGTTGACGAACTGCGTCATGAAGCCGGCGATATCACTGTTGAGCTTGCCCTTGGTCTGGCCCTCGAACTGCGGCTGAGGAACCTTCACGCTTACCACCGCGGTCAGGCCTTCGCGGACATCATCGCCCGTGAGATTCTCCTTCACATCTTTGAACAAGCCGGCCTGCTGGCCGAAGGCATTGATGGTGCGGGTAAGCGCGGAGCGGAAGCCGCTCAGGTGCGTTCCGCCGTCCACCGTGTTGATGTTGTTGGCGAAGCTGAAAACGTTCTCCGAGTATCCATCGTTGTACTGAAGGGCCACCTCCATGGTGAGCGTCCCGTTGTTGGGCAGCTCCCGCTCCGCCTCGAAGTGAATCGGTTTGTCGTGCAGTACGGTCTTGCCGCGGTTCAGGTGCTTGATGAACTCGGAGATGCCCCCGGTGTAGAGAAACTCCGCCTTCTTCTCCGGATCGAGGCGTTCATCGGTCAGCGTAATTCTAAGGCCTTTGTTCAAGAACGCCAGCTCGCGCAGCCGTTGTGCCAGCGTGTCGTAGTTGAATTCAGTCCGCTCCATGATGGAGCCGTCGGGCTTGAAGGTGACGCTGGTTCCCGTTTTTCTTCCCGCCTTGCCGGCCTTTGCCAGCGGCGCCTTCGGCGCGCCGCAGGCATACTCCTGCTGCCAGGTGTAGCCATCCCGCCAGATTTCCAGCTCCAGCCGCTCCGAAAGCGCATTTACGACGCTCACCCCCACGCCGTGCAAACCACCCGAGACCTTGTAGCTCTTGGAGTCGAACTTGCCGCCTGCGTGCAGCTTGGTCATCACCACCTGGGCGGCCGAAACTCCTTCTTCCTCGTGAAGATCGACCGGGATGCCGCGGCCGTTGTCGATGACCGTGACGGAGTTGTCATCGTGGATCGTGACGGTGATTTCGGTGCAATACCCCGCCAGTGCCTCGTCCACCGAATTGTCTACTACTTCATACACCAGGTGGTTCAGGCCCATCTCACCGGTCGAACCGATGTACATGGCGGGACGGAGGCGCACTGCTTCCAGGCCCTCGAGCACCTTAATACTGCTGGAATCGTAGACTTCGGCGGCGCCGGTATTCACTTCGTTTGCCATATTTCTTTACTGGTGGGGCATGCTCTAGCTTGCCCGCATTTGGTGCGAAACAACTTCTCAAATTCTCATGGGCATGACGACGTAGCGGTATTGGTCCGTCACTCCTTCACCTGCCGGCCGCATTTCACCAGCGCTCTTCTGATCCTTCAATTCGAATGCCACCTGGTTCTGAGGAATCACACGGAGAAAATCAAGCAGATACTGCGCGTTGAAGCCGATCTCGAGGTCCGGACCCTGATACTCGCTGGGCACGCTCTCTTCGCTGTCGCCTGTCTCCACCGAGGAAGAAAATACCCGCACCTCGCCATTAGTGAACTGCACCCGGATCGCGCGCGACCGCTCATCGGCGAACTGCGCGACACGCTCAATTGCTGAGCGGATTTCATCTTTTTGCAGTTTCGCTACAAGCTGATGGTCCTTGGGCAGCACACGCTCATAATCCGGGAAGTTGCCGGTTAGCTTGCGCGTCATCAGAAGGCGATGGCCCATCTGGAAGAACAGATGATTGTCGTCACCCGCAAAAATCGCCTTGGCGTCAGGTGCTGCGTCATCGGCAAGCTTGATCAACTCAAGCATCGCCTTCCTTGGAATAAGGGCGCGGAACTGCTTGCTGACTTGACTGCCAGTAGGAGACTCCGACTGCACATACGCCAGGCGGTGCCCGTCAGTCGCAACCATTACAAGACCCTCCGCATGCAGGAACAGCAGAGCCCCATTCAAGGTGAACCGCGACTCCTCCATAGAGATTGCAAATGACGTGCGCGCGATCATCGATGCCAGTAGCTTTACCGGAATCTCCGCAATCTGCTCGGGCATCTGTGGCAGCTCAGGGTAGCTTTCCCGCGACATGCCCGCAATACGTGTCCTGGAGCGCCCACATGTAATACTGGCCCAATGGTTCTCCAGAAACTTTACATTCACATCGGCTTCCGGCAGGAGCCGCGCATACTCCAGCAATTTCCGGGCAGGCACCGTGCCAGCCCCTTCTTTCTTCACCCGCGCCGGGCAAGAGCAGCGAATCCCCAATTCCAGGTCGGTTGCCGTCAAGACCACACGGTCACTCTCGGCCTCCAGAAGCACATTAGAGAGAATCGGAATTGTGGTCTTCTTCTCTACCACACCCTGCGACAGACTCAGTTCTCGTACGAGATCAGACTTGCTGACGGTGAACTCCATAGGGTCAGAACTCCTATTCTTCGCAGGCTATATAGATGAGCACTCCAAAAAACCGTATTCATCGAGCCTGTGCAAGCTGTTGAAGACTACCTAAATTATACTAAACTCAACTACTTTTCTCTACTGAAACTTGGGGGATGGCGCCTTGAAAAAGCCGCAAAAGCGGGCGGTGACTTGTTTTTTGCACATCTTCCCTAGGGCCGACCCGGAGGCTCTTGTGCAAAAAACTACTAAGTTCATTGTAATGAGTCCATTAGACTGTGCAGTAGTCTGTTTAATTCGGGATCAATGTGACGCAAGCGGTCGATTTTGTTCACAGAATGGATCACAGTGGTGTGGTGCTTGCCGCCAAAGGCCCGGCCAATCTCGGGTAACGAGGCATCCGTTAGTTCCTTCACCAGGTACATAGCTACTTGCCGCGGGTAGACCACCTTTTTCGTGTTGCTCTTCTCCTTGAGCTGTGACTGCTTCATCTGAAATCGTTCCGCTACTGCCTTCTGGATGGAATCGATCGTCACCCGGCGGTCCTGGACATGGACCAGGTGCTTGAGCACCTGCTGTGCCATTTGCAGGTGAATGGGTGTTCCGGTCAAGGAGGAATATGCAATCAGCTTAGTGAGTGCTCCTTCCAGCTCACGCACATTCGACTTCGTTTTTGAGGCCATGAACGAGCGCACATCATCGGGGAGTTTGACGCCCTCGGCCTCGGCCTTCTTGTCGAGAATGGCCATCTTGGTTTCAAGGTCGGGTGGCTGGATATCGGCCAGCAACCCCCACTCAAACCGGGATCGCAGGCGATCCAGCAAGCCCGGAATATCCTTTGGCGTAGCGTCGCTGGAAATCACGATCTGCTTCTGATGATCGTGCAACTCGTTGAAAGTATGGAAGAACTCCTCTTGCGTACGCTCTTTATTCCCTAGCAGTTGGATGTCGTCAATGAGCAGAACATCGGCCTCACGGTAGCGCTGGTGGAACTGCTGCATACGGTCTGTCCGAATGCAGGCAATCATTTCGTTCATGAAGCGCTCGCTGGAAGTGTAGATGATCCGCATGGAGCCAAACTTGTCAATCAGCTCGCGGCCGATCGCGTGCATGAGGTGGGTCTTTCCCATCCCCACACCACCGTAAAGAAACAGCGGGTTGTAACTACGGGAAGGGTTGGTGGCCACGGACCGCGCGGCAGCATGCGCAAACTGGTTGCACGCGCCTACCACGAAAGTAGCAAACGTAAACTTCGGATTCAGGTTTACAGTTGACTCTAACTCGGGGCTTTCCACCGTAGCTAGAGCTTCGTTCTTAGCGCCATGTATGGGTTGCGCCTCGTAGCAGACCCGTACAAAGGGTAGCCCGAGCTCTCTCATCCCGCTCCGGACGAGGTCGGCGTACTCCCTCTCCAGCCACGCACGAGTTTCGCGGTCAGGCACCGAAACGAAAAGAGTATCTCCTTCCGTTCCAACGTACACAGCCCCCCGTAGCCAATTATCATAGCTCTCGGTGCTGATGTTCTGCCGCAGATAATTGCGGATTTGATCCCAAGGACTCATTGGTTTTTACACACCACAAGCACACAATTTCCACAGCGTTTTCCACAACAATATGGGATTAGCCGGTACCCAATTCAGAAGAATTGCCACCGCGGCTTGCTCAACCGCACCCGAGCCGTCGGCACCTACCTTTTCGGTCAACCGAGACAGTAGTCTACCACAGCGTCCAGGCTTTCCAACAAGTTTATAAATTGTTTCATTTCAATAATTTATCCGTAACGTTTGACAGTGCTTATGTTTCTGAAGGAAAATGAAGGTTTCCCGTGGGCGGGAGTAACTCAGTTGGTAGAGTGCGACCTTGCCAAGGTCGATGTCGCGGGTTCGAATCCCGTCTCCCGCTCCAAAGTTTTGCCCTCCGGGTTGCCATGACTAAGCAGTGTTTTCTATTCCTGTGCGCCGCCCTTCTGCCAGCGTCTGTGGTCTCCGCCCAGGATTACAAACTGGAGCCTGTTGCCACGCCAGCCCCGAGTCTGCCCGCTTCTTATGCTGCCCTGATTCAGACCGACGGATACCGCATCGTTGGCCCCAGCGGCCCTTGGTGTGAAATCTGGTTCCGCAAATCCATGCCCACCGGCGCCAAGTCGGCCGATGACGCCATCGCCTTCCCAATTGCACAGGGCACCCTGGTGGGCATTCTCCGTTTCCCGGCAACCGGTGCGGACCGCCGCGGCCAGACCATCAAGCTTGGTGTCTACACTCTTCGCTACAGCGACTACCCCGTCGACGGCTCTCACCAGGGCGTCGCGCCGCAGCGTGACTTTGTGCTGCTGACGCCCATCGGCAGTGATCCCGACCCCAACGCCACGCCAGCCTTCGACCCCTTGGTACAGATGAGCGACAAAGCGTCCGGCACGCCGCACCCGGCGGTGCTCTCCATTGAGACGCCTTCGGGCTCGACCTTCCCGGCTCTTACCAAGGAAGGCGACCACGATTGGGTGCTGAACGTGAAAATCGGCGACCTGCCGTTCGCCATCATAGTAGCCGGCAAGTTTGAAGGGTAGACGGCCGGTCCCCGCGGATCGCCGGCCGTGAGTTTTGACCTCCGTTGTCCTAAAATCGAGTTTGGAGTTCCGTTGACCAGCACCGCGCGACTCCCGTCCGCGCGCTCGAAGGAGTGATGGAGCATGTCCGACCTGTACGATGCGATTCTGAACGGCAACGCCCCCGCGGCGGCTGAGGCCGCGCGCCAGGCGCTGGAGGGCGGGGCCGCCGCGCTCGAGCTGGTGCAGCGCCACATGGTGCCGGCCATGGATGAGGTTGGCCGCCGCTTTGAATGCGAGGACTACTTCGTGCCGGAGCTACTGCTGGCGGCGCGCGCCATGAAGGCCGCGCTGGCACTGATCCGCCCGCTGCTGGCCTCCAGCGGCGCTCAGCCCGTCGGGCGCGTGGTCATCGGCACGGTGAAGGGCGACCTCCATGATATCGGGAAGAATATTGTGGCCTCCATGCTGGAGGGCGGCGGATTTGAGATCACCGACCTGGGCGCCGACGTCGCGCCCGAGAAATTCGTGGACGCGGTTCGCGCCAAGCAAGCCAACCTGGTGTGCCTCTCCGCCCTGCTCACCGTGACCATGCCCTCCATGAAAACCACCATCGACGCGCTGACCGCGGCCGGCTTGCGCGGGCAGGCGAAGATTATGGTGGGAGGCGCGCCCCTGACGCAGCGTTATGCCGATGACATCGGGGCCGACGGTTACGGCGAGACCGCCGCCGCCGCGGTGGCCGTGGCGCGCAAGCTGATGGCCGCTCCCGCTGCCTGACCTGGCGGATTTGTGCGCCTGAAGCTGATTTCCTGCGAGGTGCTGTACCGCGAGATGTGCGCCGCGGTGGCCCGCTCGCCGCACCAGGTGGACATCGAGTTTCTGCCCAAGGGTCTCCACGACCTGGGCGGCCCAGCCATGCGCGCCCGGCTCCAGGAGATGGCGGATGGCGTCGATCCTACCCAGTACGAAGCGGTTCTACTGGGCTACGCCCTGTGCGGCAATGGTGTTGCCGGACTGGTGAGCCGCGCCCTGCCCCTGGTGATTCCGCGCGCGCACGATTGCATCGCGCTCCTGATGGGTAGCCGCGAGCGGTACTGGGCTTATTTCGAGAACAACCCGGGCGTCTATTTTCGCTCGACCGGCTGGCTGGAGCGCGGCGAGAACCTCGAGCAGGCCACGCTCACCGTGGTGCGCGACAAAACCGGCGTGGGGTACACACTGGAGGAACTCATCTCCCGCTATGGGGAAGACAACGGCAGCTACCTGTTCGAGCAGTTCAATGGATACCAGCGGAACTACCGGCAACTGGCGTACATCGCCACCGGGCTTGAGCCGGACGGCCGTTTTGAGCGGCAGGCGCGCGAAGAAGCCGCCCGCCGCGGATGGAAGTTCGACATGCTGCGTGGTGATCTGCGCCTGTTCGAGCGGCTCGTGGCCGGCGACTGGGACGAAGCGGATTTTCTGGTGGTGCCGCCGGGCTGGCGTGTGAGGCCCACCTACGACGGCGGCATCATCGAAAAGGAACCAGTGGCGTGAGAAGCGATCCGGCTCGCCCTACTTCTCTATCGGCAGCCCGGATTCCCTCAGCACCCGCCAGCCGCCGTCGAGCGACATGACGTTGGTGTAGCCCATCTTCTGGAGGTTGTCGGCCGCCAGCGCCGAGCGGGCACCGCCGCCGCAATATAGCACCAGCTTTGTGGTCTTATCCGGATACCTGGTTTCGATGTCGCGCTCGATAATCCCCTTGCTCAAGTGCACCGCGCCCGCCGTGTGCCCGGTGGCCCACTCGCTGTCTTCGCGCGTGTCCACCAGCACGTGCGGCTCCCTGGCGGCAACCATCTTCTTATAGCTTTCGATATCGATTTGCGTGACGCGAGACTTCGCGTCATCCACCAGCTTCAGAAATCCGGGGGTCAGCGTCACGCTTTGAGGGTTCCCCTTCTGCGGCGCCGTCTGCTGCGCTCCCAGCGCCAGCGAAAGGCCGAGCGTCGTGTACAACAATCTCTTCTTCATGAGTCCCTTCTTCATTCCACGCGCCGAATCCTGGCGCCCACCGCCGCGAGTTTCGTTTCGATTCTCTCATAGCCGCGGTCGATGTGGTACACGCGGTCGATGACGGTCTCGCCCCTGGCCACCAGCGCCGCCAGCACCAGCGAGGCGCTTGCCCGCAGGTCGGATGCAATCACCCCGGCGCCGGTCAGCTCGCGCGGTCCGGCCACCATGGCCTGCTTGCCCTCCAGCCGGATGTTAGCCCCCATGCGCGCCAACTCCTGGGCGTGCATGAAGCGGTTCTCGAAAATGGTCTCGATGATAATCGCAATGCCCTCGGCCTGGGTCATCAGCGCCATGTACTGCGCCTGGAGATCGGTCGCAAAGCCGGGATACTCTTCGGTGGTCATGTCCACCGAGCGCAAGCGGCCGCCGCCGCAGACCCGCAGCGTGGCGGCGTCCGGCTGTATCACCTCCGCCCCGGCCTGTTGCAGCTTGGACACGAGCGCGCCCACGTGCTCCGGGTTGCAGTCCCTCACCGTAACGTCGCCGCCGGAGATGGCCCCGGCGATCAAAAACGTCCCCGTCTCGATGCGGTCCGGAATGATGGTGTGCTCGGCGCCGTGCAGCCGCTCCACGCCCTGAATGTGGATGGTGGAAGTGCCCGCGCCCTCGATTTTCGCGCCCATCTTGCCGAGCAACCCGGCCAGATCGGCCACCTCCGGCTCGCGCGCCGCGTTGCGCAGCGTCGTTTCGCCCTGGGCCAGTACGGCCGCCATCATAAGGTCCTCGGTGCCCGTGACGGTGATCCGGTCGAAGTGCACCACCGCGCCGCGCAGGCCTTCCGGAACGTCGGCTTCGATGTAGCCATGCGCCTGGTGGATGCGCGCGCCAAGCTGTTCCAACCCGAAGATGTGCAGATTGATGGGCCGCGCCCCGATGGCGCAGCCGCCCGGAAGCGAAACGCGCGCGCGCCCGCAGCGGGCCACCAACGGCCCCAGCACCAGGCTCGATGCGCGCATGGTCTTCACCAGTTCGTAAGGCGCCTCGGGACAGACGATCTTGGGTGTATGGAGCCGCACGGTCTCGCCTTGCGCCTCTGCCTTCGACCCGATGTCCACCAGCAGCCTCTGCATGGTGCGAATATCCCGCACGCGCGGGATGCGATTCAGCACCACCGGCTCTTCGGTGAGCAGCGCCGCGGCCAGCGCCGGCAGGGCCGAGTTCTTCGACCCGCTGGCGGGGACCTCTCCTTTGAGTGTGGTTCCACCGGTAATTACGAATTTATCCATGGAGAGCCCTCGAAACGCTCCCGCCGGCCTTGGCCAGCCTCCGCTCCGCCTCTTCGCGGCTGGCGCCGGTCTTGCCCATCAGAATGGCCGCGCGCACGCTGTTCCCGGCCGCGTCCAGCAGTTCGCCCGCGCGCTCGCAGGTGACGCCTGCCGCCTGCGCGATGATGCGGCGGGCTCGATCCACCAGTTTCGCGTTCTTCGGCTGGACGTTCACCATCAGGTTGCCGTAAACGTATCCCAGCCGGATGAACGCTCCGGTAGTGAGCATGTTGAGCACCAGTTTTTGCGCCGTCCCCGCCTTCATGCGGGTAGAGCCGGCGATCACCTCCGCTCCCACCAGCGGCGTGATGGCAATCGCCGCGGCGCGCGCCAGTTGCGAATCGGGCGTGCAACTGATTCCCACGGTGACGGCGCCCAGGCGCCGGGCTTCCGCAACGGCTCCCAGCACGTACGGCGTCCGCCCGCTGGCCGCGATCCCCACCAGCACATCGCGCGCCGCAAAGCCGCGCTCCATCAGGTCGCGCGCGCCGATGGCCGGGTCATCCTCGGTGGTTTCGGTCGCGCGGCTCAAGGCCGCCGGGCCGCCGGCGATGATTCCCTGCACCATCTCCGGCGGCGCGCTGAACGTCGGCGGGCATTCCGAAGCATCGAGCATGCCCAGCCGCCCGCTGGTCCCCGCGCCGATGTAGAACAGCCGCCCGCCGCGCTGAAACGCCTCGACAATGGCATCCACCGCGCGCGCGATGGCTGGAATCTCGCGCCCCACCGCGTCCGCCACCTGGTGGTCCTCGGCGTTGATGATGCGCAGCATCTCTTCGGTGGGCAGCGTGTCAATGGCCGCCGAGGCCGGGTTCTGCTGTTCGGTGAGGAGTTTCTCGAGCTCCGGCATGGCTCTATCTTAACAACCCACGTTTCCCCCTACGACTGTGCTAGTCTGTGTACAAGTGATGACAACGACCCTGTCCGTGCGTGTGGATGCCCGCGTCAAGAAGCGGCTGGAAGCCCTGGCTAAACACTCCCGGCGCTCGAAATCCTTTCTCGCGGCTGAGGCCATCGCCGCCTACGTCGCGGCTGAGGAGTGGCAGCTTCGAGAGATCCAGCAGGGATTAAAGGAACTGGATGCCGGACAAACCGTGAGCCACGAGAGAGTCTCCGCTTGGCTTCGCTCCTGGGGCAAACCGGGTGAAGGCAAAGCGCCGCGATGAGAATTGTCTGGTCGCGTCGCGCCGTTCAGCACCTGACGGCAATCCGAAGTTACATCGCGAAGGATAATCCAGGAGCCGCACAGCGTGTTGCCGCGCGCATATTGGAAAGCGTGGAGTTGCTCGCCGGGCACCCGCACATGGGCCGTCCGGGTCGTGTGGTGGGGACCCGGGAACTGGTTGTTTCGGATACGCCATATGTCATTCCTTACTGGGTGAAGGAAGACCGGCTGGAACTGATCGCCGTGTTTCACGGCAAACAGAAGTGGCCTAAGCGTCTTTAAGCCGCCGCCCGCCCCTCACGCTATATTCAGATTAGTGCGCTACTTCCTCACCGGCCGGCAGCCTCCCGTCCACGCTATTCTCCTTGTCGAGAGCGGATCGCGCGGCCTGCTGGAAGGTGTCATCCCCGGTCTCCGCCAAACCTGGGGCAGCGATGCCTTCATCGACCTGGTCACTTGCTATTCCAGCCTCCCGCAAGGCTTTCGCCCGGAGACCACGCGCGTCTACCGCGTAAGCGACTATCGCGGCCGCCAGGGCCGCCGCAAACTCTACCGCGAGCTCGCCCGGAACCGCTATTCCCTGCTGGGGATGATCTGCTCCGAAGAGCCTGTCATGACGAAGTGGAAATGGGTGCTGGCCCTTCGTATCCCCGCCAAGGTTTTTGTCATCAACGAGAACGGCGATTATTTCTGGCTCGACCGGAAGCACCTCGGGGTCATCCGCCAATTCGTGCTGCTCCGCACCGGCCTGGCGGGCGCCGGGGCCGTTCGCACCCTGGCGCGCCTGTTTTCGTTTCCGTTCACTTTGCTGTATCTGCTACTCTATGCAACAACCGTTCATGCCCGAAGAGCTCTGCGCCATTGACTAAGTCACGCATTCAAGCCCACCGCTCCCTTACGGTCGGTATGCCAGGAAAAGCCTGGCTGATCTTGTGAACTGAAAGGAGTTCACCATGTAAATTGCCTGTTCAGCATGTAGCCGAACGAGCGCGAGTTCCAGTGATGG
>JBEKYW010000071.1:0-27085 GCA_049510555.1 Bryobacteraceae bacterium | reverse complement strand
GGCCGGCCTGGATTCCATGATGGCCACCTCGCGCGTGCTCATCGGCGCCATCTCGCACGAGATCCGCAACCTGGCTTCGGCGGCGGCTGCGGCGCATGCGGCCCTCGAGGCCATTGGCGAAGTGGCGGGGAACGAGCAGTACCAGGTGCTCGGAACACTCATCCGCGGGTTGGAGAAAATCGCTTCGTCGGGCTTGCAGGTGGCTTCCGACCGTGAAGCGGTGGTTGCGGACCTGGGCACCGTGCTGGATGAGACCCGCATCGTGATCGAGCCTTCCCTGAACGAAGCCGGCGTTCAGGTGGCATGGGAGGTGAGCGGCGGGCTGCCGTTGGTCCAGGCCGACCATCACAGCCTCCTGCAGGTGTTCCTGAACCTGGCGCGCAACAGCCAGCGCGCGCTCGAGAATTGCGAACGCCGCGAGCTGCGCATCTCGGCGGCGCTCGAGAAAGACCTGGTGGTGGTCCGGTTTCGCGATAGCGGTCCCGGCGTGGCGCATCCCGAAGAGCTGTTCCGGCCGTTCCAGCCGGGCGCAGACGCCCACGGCCTGGGCTTGTACATCTCGCGCGCCATCCTGCGATCTCACGGCGGAGGCCTGCGATACGAACCGGAGAAGACCGGGAGTTGCTTTGCCGTGGAGCTCTGGCCGGCGGAGAACGTGGTGGCAGGGTGATGGAGCGGAATCAACCACTGATCCGGGCGCTTCTGGTGGACGATCATGCTCTCTTCCGGGAGAGCGTGTCGAGTGTCCTGACGCAGGAACCGCTTCTTAAAATCGAGCACTGCGCCAGCATTCGGGAGGCGCTCACGATGCTCGCCCAGCGCCACTTCGACCTCGTGCTCCTGGATCACGACCTGGGCAGCGAGCGCGCCTCTCAGTTCTTGCCCGCCGCGCGGCAAATCGGATTCGAAGGCCGCGTGCTGGTGGTGACCGCCTGGGTGAGCGACACCGAAGCGCGGCGGCTCATGCGCCAGGGTGTCGCCGGCATTTTCCTGAAGCAGAGACCGCTGAAGGAGCTAGGCGAGGCCATCCAGACCGTGGCCGCCGGCGGAACCTGGCTCGACGGCTCGTTCGCCCACATGGAAGACGAGGCCGCCGCAGCCGGGCAAGCCAGCCCGCCGGTTTTCAACGATCGGCAGCGCAAGGTTCTGCGCTTCGTGTTGGAGGGGCTTTCGAACAAGGAGATTGCCTGGCGGCTGCAGATCTCCGAGAGCTACGTCAAGGCCATTTTGCAGGGCCTGTTTCAAAAAACCGGCGTGCGGACGCGGGGCCAACTGGTCCGCGTGGCGTTTGAACAATACGAAGACCAACTGTAGGGGCTTGGTACTGGTACTTGCCCTTGAATATGCACAGAGTGTCCAAAAGATAGACTTTCGACTCGAACGCCTATGAGTTAAGGTGGAGCCATGCAGCCGGACTCAGGCCCGGCAACCGAGGCTTAGGGGTGAGTGCCGCTGTCGGGCACACTCCCTTGTAGCGGGGATTAGGTGATTCGGGAAGTTAGCAGTCCATTAGCCGCGTGGGACGTGGCCGCCGGTTCTGCCGTCACGCTTGAACCGGGCGCGACTCTGTATCTTTGCCGGATTCACCGCAATAGTCACGCCGAAACCGGGACTGGATCTGAGGTCTACGTCATGGAATTCCAGTCGTCCGGCCGCCGCTACACCTGTCCGCTCTTTCGCTTCCAGCCGCGAACGCGGGCGGTGGAGCTGGTTTGGGTGGAGGGGATCCCGGCGCGCGAAGCCGTGGCAGTTTAGCGTCGGCCTGCCATCGTTTCATCGGAGGCGCGCGCCGGGATCTGAACCGCAGCGGACCGCCGCGGATAGAATGGAAGCGTGCGGACCGCAGACCACCCCATTCCTGAACTCCTGGAGAAACTACACATCGAGCCGCTGAATTCCGGCGCCTGCCACGGCGATTGGATTGCCAGTCCCGCAGGCGGCGAGATGGAATCCATCAGCCCGGCCAGCGGCGAACCGCTGGCCAAGGTGCGGATGGCCGGACTGGCGGATTACGAATGCGTCATGGTGCGCGCCAGCGAAGCGTTCCTGGACTGGCGCATGGTTCCGGCGCCCAAGCGCGGCGAGATGGTGCGTGAGATCGCCAATGAGCTGCGCGCGCATAAAGCCGATTTGGGCGCCTTGGTCGCGCTGGAAATGGGCAAGATCCTGCCCGAGGGATTGGGCGAGGTCCAGGAGATGATCGACATCGCCGATTTCGCCGTGGGGCTTTCACGCCAGCTTTACGGTTTGACCATGCACAGCGAACGGCCCGGGCACCGGATGTACGAGCAGTGGCACCCCCTGGGAATAGTTGGGGTCATCACCGCTTTCAATTTTCCGGTGGCGGTGTGGTCCTGGAACGCCATGATCGCAGCGGTGTGCGGCGACTGCGTGTTGTGGCGGCCATCCTCGGAGACGCCGCTCACTGCCATTGCGACGCAGAAGATCTGCAATCGCGTGCTCGACCGGCACGGGTTGAAAGGCGTGTTCAACCTGGTAATCGGGCCGAGCGGCGACATCGCCGAGACCCTGATTCACGACCGGCGCATTCCGCTGGTGAGCTTTACGGGATCGACGGAGGTGGGGCGGCACGTCTCCGAAGTGACGGCGCGCCGGCTGGGCCGCGCCATCCTCGAACTGGGCGGAAACAACGGCATCGTGGTGATGGACGACGCCAATCCCGACCTGGTGTTGCGCGCCGTGCTGTTCGGCGCCGTCGGAACCACCGGCCAGCGCTGCACCACCACGCGGCGCCTGTTCCTCCAGCGCGGCATCGCGCCCAAAATCACGGAGGCGCTGATCGCCGCCTACCGGCAAGTGAAGATTGGCGACCCGCTCGAGCCGGGAACGCTCATGGGCCCCCTGGTAAACGGCCGCGCGGTGGACGACATGATGGACGGCATCCGGCGCATTCGCGAGCAGGGCGGCGAAATCCTGTTTGGCGGCGAGCGCATAACAGGATGCTACGTCCAGCCGGCGCTGGTGCGCTCGCGCCCGGAGATGCCCGTGTTGAAAGAAGAGATCTTCGCGCCGATTCTTCACCTGATCGAGTTCGACCATCTCGACCAGGCCATCCACTGGCACAACGACGTGCCGCAGGGACTCTCCTCGGCGATGTTCACCACCAACCTGATATCGGCGGAGACGTTTCTGAGCCATCGCGGCAGCGACTGCGGCATCGCCAACATCAACATCGGCACCAGCGGCGCCGAGATCGGCGGCGCTTTCGGCGGCGAGAAGGACACCGGCGGCGGCCGCGAATCCGGCAGCGATGCCTGGAAGTCCTACATGCGCCGGCAGACCACCACCATCAACTGGTCCACCGAGTTGCCGCTGGCGCAGGGGATTCACTTCGAGGTGTGAGGGAGTGCAGCCTGACCTCGCAGCGGAAACGCCCGAGCGGTCACTGCGGCCGCTGGTCCTCCTTCTCCGTCTTGGGTTCGCCCCAGACTCGCACTGCCCCTCTCGGGAATGGCGAGGACCTCCGACAAACCTTCACCGAAGGTGGTGTCGTTTCGAGGCAAAAAGTTGTTGCACGTTTTGGCCGAAGCGCGGATGTGTTGGTTCAGCCTCAAATGGAGAGGTGACGCTCCCCGTTAGTGAGTATACCGCCGTTTCAGCGGGCCGGCCTGGGACCACACCGCCAATGCTCAGTGGCGGCTGGTGGACCCGGCAGGCGGCCAAAACCTTAACTGGTTCCAGGGAGGAAATCACGTTGGGTGGTCCCCCCCAGTCACACAGGTGGCGCGGGTGCAAACCCAGACTGGCTGCGAAGCAAGAATCACGGCCCGAAGGCACACACACCGCCGCTGTCATCAGGAACGTTGTGGGCGCAGATGCAGGAGGATCGGCGGACGTGATCGGCGAGGTCGCGTCCAGCGCCGTGCTGGATACCGTCTTTGCCTGGCTGTGCAAACGCCGCATCGATTACGCCGATAGCGCCGATGTCTGGAACGTCCGCCGCCGCTGGCTGGAACTCAAGCTCCAACTCCAGCACGATCGACCACGCCGTGCTACTCGGACTCGTTCGTGAGCGCATCGACGACCCTCGGATGCTCGACCTGGTGGCGCAATACCTCCGCAGAACGGTAGACGAAAACTGCCTCTACTCCACGGTGACTCTCGGCATCAGCCTGGGTTGTCCGCTTTCCCCCGTGATGGCGGCGCTGTATCTGGAGCCGCTGGACCGCCGCATGGAGGCCACAGGATTGACCTATGCCCGCTTCATGGACGATTGGGTGATTCTGGCCCCCACCCGATGGAGTTTGCGCCGTGCCATTGTGGTGGTGAACGAGACGCTCCCGGGGTTGCATGTTGACCAGCACCCCGACAAGACATTCATCGGGCGGATCGGGCGGGGATTCACATTTCTTGGGTATTGGATTACGGAAAAAGGCGTGACCGGCGTCGCGCCTTCAACATGGGAAGCATTTCAAGAACGGGTAGCTCGGCTTTATGAGCAAAACGCCCCGCTGGAGGATATCCGGCGAGCCGTTGAGCAATACGTTCGGCGCTGGAAGCGGTGGGTGATGAGTGGTGTTCGGGGCGTCAGCAATGCGTTCGTTTGGCCCGGTTCTTACGGTGGTCCAGCCGCCGCCGCACCCCAATCATGAGCGCCCCCGCCAGTGGCAACATCATGGATGTCGTCGGTTCGGGGACGGCCGCGGGGGCCTCGAGCACGTCGGATATGCCGTAGAGGTGGGCGGGGGTTTGGGTGGATATGATGTCCCGCTCGATCCAGCCGCCGGCCCATGTCGTGATCATGCCATAGATGACTATGGAGTATGACGACCCGAGCTCGGCGGTGGCGTGGGGGGTGCCGTCCGGGTGGGTGCCGGTGGACACCGCGATGGAGGAGAGAGATGCACCGGTCGGGGTGAATGCGATCGGAGAGAGAAGCGGTTCGCCTGCGAATAAACCGCCGGGGGATGTGGTGGCGTCGTCGGCGACGAGGTTCCCGTGCAAATCGTATATCGGGACTCCAGGGTCGGATCCGATGTTGCTGATCGCACTCACCGACGCCGTGGATCCAATGACCTTCCAAGTGGTTCCCAACGCGGACAGGGCGGATAAAGCGGCCTCGGCGGCGACATCGTTGTTGTAGTCCCCGATGTTCGACGAGATGGCTTCATAAGTGCCGTCGGTCACAAACGCCAGCCGGTATGGGCTGCCAGGAGCCAGGGAAGGGGGAGCGGTGTAAATGATCCCCGCCTCGCAGTGCGTTGCCATGCCCGCCACGGCCACCGCCAGGACGCAAAATGTCCTCAACCTCATATCGCTATCCTCCGTGTCAAAACTTACTCCGCCATGGGCATCCCCCGGGGCGGGGGCGGGACCCATCAGCCAAGAGTGATTACCGGGCGATAATTATTGGAGCATGCCCGCGCCCCAGTGTCAAGCGCAAAAGCGAAAAAGCGAAAGAGCGAAAGAGAAGAATGCACACCTTCAGCAATTCAATTAAGAACAGGCAAATCGGCCTGGCTGGACCCCATGCCGGAGCCGGCAGGAGGCAGAACGGCTTCTGAGAGGCGACGGCCCCGCCGCTGTTTCCGCGCCGTCTCCAATTTCCGATCCCTCTCGGTATGGATCTCCTGTTGACGCCCTGCGAGCATTTCCTTCGGCGTGACGTAGCCGACGGCGCTGTTCAGCCTTGCGTTGCTGTAATGCTCCACATAGCCTTCCACCAGACGCCGCGCATCTTCCAGCGAGAGCGGCGTCCCCGGCCGGATGCACTCTCCCTTGAGCGATTTGTGCCAGCGTTCGATCTTGCCGTTCGACTGAGGATAGTAGGGCGAAGTTCTGACGTGCGTCATGCCCGAGATCCGAATGAACTCTTTGAAATCCTTGGCGATGAACTGCAGCCCGTTGTCGGAGATGATCCGGGGCTTGGCCCCCTGGTAACGCTCCTTGGCCCGCTCCAGGATGATCTCGATGTCCGCCTCGGTCATCGACTCCCGCAGATCCCAGTTGACGATGTATCGGCTACAGCCGTCCAGAATGCTGCACAGGTAGTAGAACGTCCCGCTGATGTTGATGTACGACACGTCGATGTGCCAGTGTTGATGCGCCGTCAGCGGCTGCTCGAAGCCCGTGCCCTTCTTCGACGGCCTTCCGTTCCACTTCGACAACAGTCCCGCTTGCCCAAGCACGCGCCAGACGCTGGTCGGACTCACCGCGACAATGTCGGCGTCCAGCATCATGAATGTCAGCCGCCGGTAGCCTTCCAGCGGGTTCTTCAAATGGAACCCGACGATAGCCTGCTTCTCCCAATCCTCCAGCCAGAAATCACGGGGAACCCAGCCGTTGTGCTCGTTCACCTTGCCGTAGCGGTCCCGCCAGTCGTAGAACTTGCTGGCGGTGATGTCGAGCCACCCGATGAAGCGCCCGCCGCCGATCTCGGTCTTCTCCGACCAGCGCCGGACGAAATCCACGATCTGGTCCCGCGTGTCGTGCGGAACCCAGACCCCGGTCGGAGTTCCCCAATGGCTTTTTTGGCGCTACGTGCTCCGCCATCAGCTCCGCCAGGACCTCATCCTCAGTCTGGATCTTCTCTCCAGATAGGCGATCCGCTCCTGCTCGACCGAATGGTTGGGCCGCGCTTTCGGCTGAAAGGCGGCCGCGCCGTTCCAGAAGAACGGAAGATGTATCCAGTGGCGCCGTGGATTCTACTGCCGGCCCATGTTCACCATATAACGACGTCGATGCCGTAGGCATACCGGCTGCTACGATGCAGGCGGCCCACGTGGTAACCGGGATTTCCGTCTTGATCTCCCGCACAAAGAGGTATACACCAGAGGGTTGCAGGTATTTCGGCCTCAAACATCTGCAATCGCGAAGTCAAGGCTGCGCCACTGGTCCACTCAGTTGCCGCTGGCGCCGGCGATTCGATTCCAGGTGTGACGGGGGCCAGAGGCCGCCGGCGCTCCTCATCCCTATCCGCCGCTAGAGTTCCGCTCCGCGTGCCGGCTGACCTCGCAGCAAAAACGTCTTCGGGTACCTGCCTTCACCACACAACTTGAACGAACCGAAGTCTTTGTACCATTCCCCCTCCGGCACCTCCGGTCGGGATTCGATCCAGAGCCGCAGTTGGTTCAGATCGGGGATGCCGATGCTGCGGTCGCGCATTCGGTCGATCAGGTGCTGCCGAACCGCCGGAGGCAGATTCTGCCACGTCCCGACCTTGGGCATTATTCGCCAAAGACCATGCGGCCCATCTCGTTGCCGAGGCGTTCCACGTCTTTCGGGTCGGTCGCGGCACGGAATCGCCCGGCGAGATTGAAGAACTCCTCTTCCTTCTGCTTGCGCAGCTCGATGCCTTCCTCCACCAACTCGACCAGCATCCGGCTCGCACTGGTCCGCCGGCTCTTCGCCATGCGGCGGACCTTGCTCGCGAGGTTCGCCGGCATGGTGACACTTTGGCGGATCACCTTATGGCTCGTCTCCATAGCACCATTATGCACCAATGTGGTGTCGCCCCGCCCTCACTTCGCCGCGATCGACACCTGAAGCTGGCTCGTAAAACTCCCCACCGTCAGCGATAGCGGGATCAGATTGCCGAAATTGATGTTGGTGGGCACCTGCACGTTCACCTGGAGCAGCCCCGAGACATAGCCCGGCGCCGCGCCGGCGTATTGCACCGGGGCATCTTGTCCGCGAATCTGCACGGAAACGGGCAGCTTCGGTGCGGGTAGCGGCAAGAACAGCGGGGCCAGTGAGCCATCGGCCACCGGAGGATTCATCAGCCCGGCGCCGGTGGCGTAGAACGTGATGACGGAGCCGCGCACGGCCGGGTTGGCGATGCTGTTGTACGTGTTGTCCTGGTTCAGCACGGCGGCCTGCCCGATCCCCGAGCTGTTGTAGGTGAAGATGGCGGGGACGGCGTCGGCCACCGGCATGGCCCGCGGACCATCCGTCCCGGCGGCGCCATTCACCTTCATATTCGTGGCCGGCGCTTTGACCGCGTACGGCACTACGGCGTTAATCTGGTTGGCGCTGACATAGAGTATGGGCGCGGGCACGCCATCGAACAGCACCTCGGTGCCGCCCAACTTGGTGGGGTACGGCGCCGAGGCGGCAGGGTAGGCGGTTACCGGCTGGGCGGGACCCAGGCCCACGCCGAAAATGCTGACGATCTCCCCGGGCGCCACCGTGCCGAGCGGGAAGAACCCTTGATTCCCCGCCAGAAAGCTGGCGCCGTTCAGCACGCACGCGACGAACAACTGGGGCTGGGCGCTGAGGTCGATCCTGGCCAGGAAGGCGTCGGAATCGCCGCCCCCGTAACTGTTCCTCGCCGCCGCGCCCGTGGCAAAAAAGACGCGCGAGCTGGTGTCGCCCGCCAGGTACACACCACCGCCGTGATCGAGCGCCATGGCATTCGTCACGTCGTACCCCATGCCGCTGGCCCCCGTGGAGTGGAGCAGCCTGGCGCCGCCGGTATCGAGTTCGGCGACGAACGGCCCACCCGTGCGGCAGTGCGGGATGGCGTTCGCCGTCATGGGAAAATCCGCGGATTCGGTGTTGCCGCCGACATACACGTTGGCGGTGGAATCGAGCGCAATGGCCACCGCTTCGTCGCGGCCCGATCCGCCCAGGAAGGTGGACCACAGCCGCGCCCCGGAAGGGTCGAACTTGGCGACAAACGCGTCGCCCATCGGGTCGGGACCTTCGCTGACGGGGGTGCCGCCCGCGTACTTCGGCTGGAACGCGCCCGGGGTCGTGGGAAAATCGGTGGACTGGGTGCTGCCCGCGACGTATGCGTTACCGCCGCCGTCCACGGCAATGCCATAGCCAATGTCGGGAGCGGTGCCGCCCAAATACGTGGCATAGAGGAAGCGGTCGCCGGCCGCATCCAGCTTGGCCACGAAGGCGTCGCCGTACGAGATCAGCCCGGACTGCACCGGCTGGCCGGCGAGGCTGCCCTGCGCGGCGCCGGCCGTGACCGGGACGTCCTTGGACGTCGCGTCGCCCGTGATGTAAGCCTGGCCCGCGGCATCCACCGCGATACCGCGCCCGGTATCCGCCCCGGAGCCGCCGAGAAAGGTGGCGTAAACCGCCTTCGATCCGTCGGAGCTGAGCTTGAGAACGAAGGCGTCGGGGCATGCTCCCAAGTTGCCGGTGTTCGGGTCCTGACAGGTGCCGCCGCCGTTCGCGGAGTGTGCGGCGCCGGAAGTCGTCTGGAAATTCGGCCCCGCGCTGCCGGTAACGTAGACGTTTCCCTGGGGGTCCAGCACCAGCGCCGCCGGATTGGCCGCGAAGACGCTGCTGAAGAGCAGCTTGTCGGCGTTGGGCGAGAACTTGGCCACGAAGCCAGTGGCGTTCGCCGTCTGGTATGCGCCGGCCGTGGTGAGGAAAGCGCCGCTCTGCGCCACCGATCCCGTGATCAAAATGTTGTTGCTTGCATCCAGGGCCGCTCCCGTCAAGTCGATGTCGCTCGAAACCGATATGTAGGCGGAGAACAGCAGATTGGAACCCGTGGGATCGAACTTCGCCACGAACCCGGCCGTGGACCCCCTGCCACTTCCCAGACTCGCGACGTTCACGCTGTGCGGAAAATCGGTCGAATCCGTCGTGCCCGCGAGAATCGTGTTGCCGGCGGAGTCGACCGCGACGGCTACGGCGGAATCCGCGCCCGAGCCGCCGAGGTAGGTGGCGTAGGAGAGGACCGGATCGATCACCAGCGCGCGGGTGCGGTCGTAAGGGCCCAGTTCAAACGAAACCGCGCCGCCCTGGAGGCGGTAGCGCGCGGCAATGTACCGGCGCGCCCCGGCCGCCTCCTGATAGACCATGGGCGCGCGGTGGCGGAGCTCGGCGGCGCCACGGCGCACCACCAGTTCATCGCCTTCCAGAGTCACTCGAGTGGCGCCGCGGAAGCGGATACGGATGGCGCGCGGATCGGCGCCGGGCGCGACCGTGAAGTCACATTCGAGCGCCGTAGCGCCGGTGATCTTGTCACCGGTGCTTTTCGGCGCCGGAAGCACACCGGTGACAAGATCACCGGCGCTACGAAAGAGCAGGTCCACTCCCGGATAAACCGCGCGGTAACGAAGCGCGGCGAAGTTGGGAACACCCGTGCGCCACCGCGCGGGATCGGTGCCAATGAAGTAATTGCTCCGGCCAGGCAACGGGGAAACGGATTCGGCGGCGAGGTGACGGGAGCCGGCGAAACTCATGCGAATTCCCGAGAAGACCGGCCCGGCCGCGGTGAATTGCGCGATCTGCCGGCCGCTTCGCGCCAGGTACAGCACCTCCGCGGAAGCCTGGCCCCGATTGGGCTCGAAGTGGACCGGCAGGGAGTAGAGCGAGAGCGGGGCCAGTAAGGCCAGAAGGGTCCGGAACGAAAACATCGCTCCTGCGCGCGGGCCGGACACGTCGCGTGCGCGCCGCATGTCCGGCCCCTACTCCTCTTTTTCCTCTTCCGGCTCGCGGCCTTCCTGCCGGGCCTTGAGCCGCTCCTCGCGGCGCTTGGCGCGGTCGGCGGCGCGCTTGACCAGTTCGGAGCCCACCAGCTCGATCATGGCCTGCTCGGCGCCGTCGCCCTTGCGGGGGCCCAGACGCGTGATGCGCGTGTAGCCGCCGTTACGCTGGCCGAAGCGGGTCCCCAGAGTATCGAACAGCTTCTTCACCGAGGCCGGCGTGCGCAGCACCGCCGCGGCTTGCCGGCGCGTATGAAGGGTGTCCCGCTTCGCCAGTGTGATCATCTGCTCCACCAGCGGGCGCACGGCCTTGGCCTTGGGAACCGTGGTGATGATGCGCTCCTGGAGGATGACGCTGGTGGCGAGATTGCGCAGCAGTGAATTGCGGCCGGCCGTGTCCCGCTTGAGTTTGAATCCGGCAACCTTGTGTCTCATGAGCTATTCCCCGGCCGGCTCCTGCTGGCCATCCTCCTCGAGAGGGACATCCATTCCGGCGCCGCCGGACTGCGGCGGCGGAGCCACCAGGCGGCCATGCTGATCGATGCGCATTCCCAGCGACAGCCCCATGTTCGCCAGAATCTCCTTGATTTCGTTGAGCGATTTGCGGCCGAAATTCTTGGTGCGCAGCATCTCGGCTTCGGTCTTCTGCACCAGCTCACCGATGGTCTGAATACTGGCGTTCTTGAGACAGTTGTACGAGCGAACGCTCAGCTCCAGCTCTTCCACGGAGCGGTTCAGGATTTCGTTCATCTTGTCGAGGCCGCGCTCGGAGATCTCTTCGGCCTGCTCCGGCACTTCCTCGAAGTTGATGAAGATCGACATGTGATCTTTCAGCAGCTTGGCGGCGTAGCCGATGGCGTCCTGCGGCGAAACGGCTCCGTTGGTCCAGACCTCCAGCGTGAGCTTGTCGTAGTCGGTCATCTGGCCGAGGCGCGCGGCCTCCACCTGGAAGTTCACCTTGCGCACCGGCGAATGGACCGAATCGATGGGAATGTAGCCGAGAGCCAGATCGTCATCGAAGTTCTTGTCGGCGCTGACATAGCCGCGGCCGCCTTTGAGGCGCATCTCGATCTGGAGCTTGCCGCCCTCGCTGACAGTGGCGATGTGGACGTCGCGGTCCAGCACCTCGACGTCGGTGTCGGTCTCGATCTGGGCGCTGCGCACATCCCCGGGGTTCTCCACGTTGAGGCGCACGGTCTTGACGCCCTCGCCCATGATCTTGAACGGAATCTGCTTCAGGTTCAGGATGATGTCGGTGGCATCCTCGACCACGCCCGGAATCGGGCTGAATTCGTGTTCCACGCCCTCGATGTGGACGGCGGTGATGGCGGCGCCCTCGATCGAGCTCAGCAACACGCGGCGGAGGCTGTTGCCGATGGTAGTGCCGAACCCGCGCTGGAAAGGCTGCGCCGTGAACATGCCATACCGGTCCGTAAGGCTCTCGGTATTGGCGACCAATCGTTTGGGTTTCTGGAAGCCCTTGAACATAATAAAATCTCCTGGGAGTCAGGAGCCAGAAGTCAGGAGTCAGAATGGCGGGGCCAACGCGCCGCTTCGATTCTGACTCCTGACTTCTGACTCCTGACTCCTCTCTTCCTACTTCGAGTACAACTCGACGATGAGCTGCTCGTTCAACTGGATCTGTACCAGGTCCTCGCGCTTGGGCAAGCTCTGAACGCGACCCTTCAAACCTTCCCGATCCACATCAATCCAATTTGGCGCCGGCGCGTGAGCCGTGGCGTCGCGCGCCGCCAGGATGGTCGGATTGTTCCTGCTGCTTTCGCGGACTCCCACCACGTCGCCCACCTTGACTTGGGCTGATGGAATATCGCACTTGCGCCCGTTGACCTCGATATGGCCATGACGCACGATCTGGCGGGCCTGGGCGCGGCTGGTGCCAAAGCCCATGCGGTAGATGACGCTGTCGAGGCGGCGCTCCAGCCCGGACATCAGGTTTTCACCGGTGATGCCTTTCGACAGCGCGGCCTTTTCGAAGGTGCTGCGGAACTGCCGTTCCAAAACGCCGTATACGCGGCGGACTTTCTGCTTTTCGCGGAGCTGGAGACCGTAGCCGACGATCTTCTTAGCCCGGTCCTTGCCATGCTGGCCGGGGATGAAATTGCGCTTTTCGATGGCGCACTTTTCGCTGTGGCAGCGCTCGCCTTTGAGATAGAGTTTCATGCCCTCGCGCCGGCATTGCCGGCAAACCGGGCCGATGTACCTTGCCAAGTTGCTCTCCTTACCTTTCTTTCAGGTGCGGTTTACGGCCGTGGCAGGCCTTCTTCCCGCTTGCTGCTAAAAACCCCGCTCCCTTACGGTCGCGGCTCTGAGAGCTTGATGCGCTACGGCGCATCAAACTCTGCGCTTCTTCGGAGGACGGCAGCCGTTGTGCGGCATGGGCGTCACGTCTTTGATGGATCGAACTTCGATGCCCGCCGTGGACAGCGCGCGCACCGCCGATTCCCGCCCGGATCCCGGACCGCTGACCCGGACCTCCACCGTGCGCAGCCCGCTCTCGCCAGCCTTGTTGGCGGCCGTCAGGGCCGCCTGCTGCGCGGCGAAGGGCGTCCCTTTGCGCGACCCGCGAAAACCCAGCGAACCGGCGCTCGACCAGGAGATGGTGTTCCCTTCCTGGTCCGCAATCGTCACGATGGTGTTGTTAAAGGTTGCCTGGATGTGCACGATGCCCGTATGGACGACGCGCTTTTCCTTTTTCTTGAAGCTCTTCTTCTTGCCTGTTTTGACTGGTGCTTTCGCCATATTTTGGTGGGGCAGGCTTCAGCCTGCCAAGCCTCTATGTTTTGGAAGTCGCTTTCTTCCTGTTGGCAACGGTTCCGCGGCGCGGCCCTTTGCGCGTGCGGCCGTTGGTATGCGTGCGCTGGCCGCGAACCGGCAGCCCGCGGCGGTGCCTCTGGCCCCGGTACGACCCCATCTCGATGTGACGCTTGATGTTCATCGAGACTTCCTTGCGGAGGTCGCCTTCCACGGCGCCCTCTTCTTCCAGAATTTGCCGAACCCGGTTGACCTCGTCTTCGGTCAGGTCTCGAACCTTTTTGTCGAATTCGATGCCGGCCCGGTAGAGGAGCGAGCGGGAACGGGTACGGCCGACGCCGTAAATATAGGTAAGCCCGATCTCGGCCCTCTTCGCGGGCGGCAGATCCACACCGGCTATACGCGCCATACTTCTCCTCTCCTTACCCCTGCCTCTGTTTGTGCTTGGGGTTCACGCAGATGACCCGCACCACGCCCTGGCGGTGAATCACCTTGCATTTGTCGCAAATCTTCTTTACCGACGCTCGTACTTTCATAAAACCTCTGGGGGCCAGGGGCCGGGGGCCAGGGAAAAAACCCTACTCCCCGGACAGCTTCCGCGTGATCCTGCCACGCGTCGGATCATGAGGCGCTAACTCCACCTCGACCCTGTCGCCCGGTACCAACCGAACAAAATTCCGTTTCACCGCGCCCACCAGGTGGGCCAAAACCTTTTGCTGCTTCTCCAGCACTACCACATACATGGCACTGGGCCGCTCTTCAACCACCGTGGCCTCGACCACCCTGGCCCCCGGCCCCCGGCCCCCGGCCCCTGGGCCCTGGCCCCTGCTTACGGTCTCGTCAGCACCCACGGCCCGTTCTCCGTCACCGCGACGCAGTGCTCGAAGTGCGCCGAATAGGAGCCGTCTTTCGTTACCGCGGTCCACCGGTCCTTCAGAACCACCGCTTCCGGCCGCCCGGCGTTGACCATGGGCTCCACCGCCAGCACCATGCCTTCCTTGAGCCGCGGGTTCTCGTTCTTGCGGTCCACGTAATTGGGGACCTGCGGCTCCTCGTGGAGCTGCGTGCCGATGCCATGGCCCACATACTCCTTCACAATCGAAAACCCGTTGGACTTGACGTGCTGCTCTATCGTGCCGCAAACATCAAAAAGCCGGTTGCCGATACGCACCCGATCGATGGCCAGCTCCAGGGCTTCCTGTGTCACCTGGAGGAGCTTCCTGGTCTGCTCGCTGACTTCACCGATCGGGACGGTGATGGCGGAGTCGCCATAGTACCCGTCCAGCTTCACTCCGATGTCGATCGAAACAATGTCACCTTTCTTGAGGAGCCGTTTCGGATTCGGCATCCCATGCACGATCTCGTCGTTCACCGAAGTGCACAACACAAACTTGTAAGCCTCGCCAGCCGCCGGCACGTAATACCCTTTGAAGGCGGGCCGGGCGCCGGCGCCGGCGATCATCCCGGCCGCGGCCACCTCCAGGTCCCACGTGCTGGCGCCTTCCACCGCCAGTTCCCGCAACTTCTGCAAGATCTGCCAGACCAGCAGCCCGCTGCGCCGCATCTTCTCCAGTTCAGCGGCGGTTTTCCGAACGATCACCGGCCTTCACCCAAATCGCACAGACCATCCACCTGGGGAGGATGGGAGACGATGTTATACAGAGTTCCGCGGCGAGGACACTCCCGGCGTCCGGTCAAACAAGCGACAATAACATTGTAATCGACCGCCAGGTTAATCACTACCTCCGACTGCTCAAAAAGTGCTCCGCCGGCCGCGAATCCGGCCCGACCGCGGAGTGAATCCTTCATAATGGCGCATAATGAGCTGCGCCTCGATCTGGTTGATGGTGTCCATGGCGACGCCCACCACGATCAGCAGCGAAGTGCCGCCGAAATAAAACTGCACGTTCAGGCCTTCCAGAAGGAACCGCGGACATACCCGGTCGATCCAGTTGCCGAGCAGCGGCAGGTGGTTCAGCTTGATACCCGAAATCATGATGTCCGGAATCAGGCAGAGGATCGAAAGGTAAACCCCGCCCACCACCGTGATCTTTGTCAGGATGGTGTTCATGTAGTCGGCCGTGTTGCGGCCCGGACGAATGCCCGGGATAAAGCCGCCGTACTTGCGCATGTTGTCGGCCGCTTCATTGGGATTGAAGATGATCGAAACGTAAAAAAAGCAGAAGAAAATGATGCCCGCCACGAAGAGCACGTAATAGAGCGGCTCGCCGTGCTGGATGCTCTTCAGCGTGGCCGAAAGCCACCCCACGCTCTTCACCCAGGGCAAGGTAGCGAGGGTCGCCGGGAAGGCCAGGATCGAGGAGGCGAAAATCACCGGGATCACGCCGCCGGCGTTCACCTTGAGCGGCATGTGCGTGGACTGCCCGCCCATCACCCGCCGGCCCACCACGCGCTTGGCGTACTGCACCGGGATGCGCCGCTCGCCGCGCTCCACCAGCACGATGAACGCCACCACCGCCACCATCATGATCAGCACGATGATCAACTGGAGCGCGTTCCATTCGTGCGTCACGAAGGTGTTCACATACAGATTCTGAATGGCGCGCGGCAGCCCCACCACGATGCCCGTGAAGATGATCAGCGACATGCCGTTGCCCACGCCGCGCTCGCTGATCTGCTCGCCCAGCCACATGATGAACGCCGTTCCGGTGGTCAGCGAGATGATGGTCAGCAGCACGAAACCGATCCCCGGGTTGATGACCACTCCCTGCTGCATCGACTGGAGGCCCTGCGCGATGCCGAACGATTGCAGCACGGAAAGGACGATCGTCAGATAGCGGGTCCACTGGGTGATCTTGCGGCGGCCCAGCTCGCCTTCCTTGGAGAGTTTTTCGAGAGTGGGAATCACCACCGTCAGCAACTGGAGAATGATGGACGCCGTGATGTACGGCATGATGCCGAGGGCGAAGATCGTGAGGCGCCGGATATTGCCGCCGGCGAACAAATCGAAGAAGCCGAAGATCGAGCCCGCCGCGGAACTGAAAAACTCCTCCCAGCGCTGGATGTTGATGCCCGGCGTCGGAATGTGACCGCCCAGACGGTACACCGCCAGCATCGCCAGCGTGAACAGGAGCCGCTTGCGAAGATCTGGGACGCGAAAAATGTTCGCGAACGCTTCTAGGAACTTCGTCATGGTACCCTTCGATTCCCGGCGCTCACTCGGTGGCCGCGCCGATCACCTTCGCCGTTCCGCCGGCTTTCTGGATCTTCTCCAGGGCCGACTTAGAAAACTGGTGGGCTTCCACGGCAATTTTGCGCGTCAACTGCCCGGCGCCCAGCACCTTGAGACCGTCGCCCAGCTTCTTGATGACGCCCAGCTCGCAAAGCCTGTCGGCGTCGAACGAATCGCCTCCCAGCTTCTCCAGCCGCCCGAGGTTGACAATGGCGTACCGCTTCTTGAAGATATTCGTGAATCCGCGCTTGGGCAGGCGGCGGTGTATGGGCATCTGGCCGCCCTCGAAGCCGCGCTTCTGGCCGAACCCCGTGCCGGCGCGCTGCCCCTTGGAGCCGCGCGTGGCCGTCTTGCCACGTCCCGAGCCCATACCGCGGCCGATGCGCTTGCGGCCCTTTTTCTGCCCGGCCGGCGGTCTCAATCCGCTGAGGTTCATCGTCTACCTCCTGGGGGCCGGGGGCCGGGGGCCGGGGAAAACCCGAACCCTGCCACCAACCCAGAAGCCCCAAAAAAACCTTCAAACCTTTTCACTACCGACCGGGATCGGAACCAGGCCTCACAACCGGCCCCCGCGCCCCTGGCCCCCGGCCCCTGTCCATTACTCCACCACTTCCAGCAAATGCGGAACCTTCTTCACCATGCCGCGGAAGACCGGCGAATCCGGCCGCTCCACCACCTGGTTGAGCTTTCGCAAGCCCAGCCCCTTCACGATCTTCTTGTGCTTTTCCGGAGTGCAGATGGGGCTGCGCACCAGCTTGATTTTGATCTTGCCTTGCATCAGAGCTTCTCCACTGCCAGGCCGCGCATTTCAGCCACGGCGTTCCTATCGCGCAGCGATTCCAGCGCCACAACGGCAGCTTTCACCACGTTGTGGGGGTTGCGCCGGCCGATCGACTTGGTGAGCACGTTGGGAATGCCGCAGGCCGAGACGACCGCGCGCACGGCTCCGCCGGCGATCACGCCGGTGCCCTCGGGGGCCGGCTTGAGCAACACCTGCGAGCTGGCGAATTTTCCCATCACCTGGTGCGGAATCGTGGTATTGAACACGTTGATCTTGCGCAGGTTCTTCTTGGCGGCTTCGATTCCCTTGCGGATCGCCGAAGGCACTTCCTTGGCCTTGCCTACCCCGTAGCCCACCACTTTGGCGGAGGGATCGCCGATCACCACCAGCGCCGAAAAGCTGAGATTCTTGCCGCCCTTCACCACCTTGGTGACGCGGTTGATGGAGACCACCTGCTCTTTGAGATTGAGCGAGGCCGGATCGATGCGTTTCACTGTCATAGCCATGAATCAGAACTCCAGTCCGGCCGCGCGCGCCGCGTCGGCCAGCGCCTTCACGCGCCCGTGGTATAGATAGCCGCCGCGGTCGAAGACCACCTTGGTAATGCCTTTTTCCTTGGCGCGCTCGGCCACCAGCTTGCCGATGGCCCTGGCCGCCGCGACGTTGCCGCCGGACCCAGAGGGTACCCCCTGGCCGCCCTTGCCCGCCGAGGACGCCGACACCAGCGTCTTGCCCTCGGTGTCGTCGATGACCTGCGCGTAAATGTGCGCCACGCTGCGGAACACCGCCAGGCGCGGCCGCGCCGCGCTTCCGCGCAGCTTGCGCCGGATGCGCTCGTGGATGGTCTTGCGGATCTGTTTCTTCTCGATCTTGCGAATCATTTGGCCCCCGCCGCGGTCTTGCCGACCTTCTTGCGCAGCGCTTCGCCGGTGTAACGGACGCCCTTGTTCTTGTAAGGATCCGGTGTGCGAAGCCCGCGGATGTTCGCCGCCACCTGGCCGAGCAGTTGCCGGTCGTACCCGCTCAGCACGAGATGGAAAGGAAGACCACTCGACTTGGGCGCTTCCACCTTCAGATCGATGCCCTGCGGCAACAGAACCTCGATGGGGTGCGAATAGCCGAGGGTGAACGTCGCGATCCTTCCCTTGACCTCGGCGCGGTACCCGACGCCGTGGATGTCCAGCTCCTTGCTGAACCCGGCGGAGACTCCCTGGACCGCGTTGGCCGCCAGCGCGCGCGTCAGCCCGTGCAGCGCCGCGTGCTCGTCGGAGGCGCGCTTCAATTCCAGATTGCCGCCCGCCTGCTCGATGGTGATCCCTTGCGGAATCGGCACCGTCAGCTTGCCCTTGGGACCCGTCACTTCCAGTTGCTTGCCGATCTGGACTCTTACGCCGCTCGGCAGCGGGATCGGCTTCCTACCAATTCTCGACATATCTCAATACCTCGCTACCACACGCGGCACAGGACCTCCCCGCCGAGATGCTCTTTGTGAGCGTCCCGGCCGGTCATGACGCCCCGCGGCGTGGTCAGGATGTTGATCCCGAGGCCGCCCAGCACTCGCGGGATCTTCGTCTGCCCCACGTACACGCGGCAGCCGGGACGCGAAACACGGTGGATCTCGGAGATCACCGGCGAGTTGTTGGCGCCGTACTTCAGGTAAATCTTGATGGTCTTCTTCGCGCCTTCTTCCGCCACCTTGAAGTTGGCGATGTAGCCCTCTTCTTTCAGAATGCGCGCGATTTCCGTTTTCAGTTTGGACGCCGGCACGTCCACCTTGGGGTGGCGGGCCTGGATCGCGTTACGCACGCGTGTCAGCATGTCGGCAATGGGATCGCTCGTCATAAAACTCCTGGTGAAGTCAGGAGACAGGAGTCGGAAGTCAGAATAAGACGGCTCCCGATTCTGACTCCTGACTTCTGGCTCCTGACTTCCATTCTTCTCCTCACCAGCTCGCCTTGACCACGCCGGGAATCTCGCCATTGAGGGCGAGCTGGCGGAAGCACAGGCGGCAGATACCGAACTTGCGCAGAAAGGCGCGCGGGCGTCCGCAGCGCCAGCAGCGGTTGCGGTGCCGGCATCGGAGCTTGGGCGTCTTGGCCTTCCGGGCCTCCTCCAGTTTCAGGTCTTTCGCAATCTTGGCGGTAGTGGCCATGTTCTTTCGGTTTCTCCTCTATTGCCGGAACGGCATCCCCATGTGACGCAGCAGCGCCACGCCTTCCGCGTCGGTGCGGGCCGTGGTGGTAATGGAGATGTTCATTCCCTTGGTCTTGTCCACCTTGGCGTAATCGATTTCCGGGAAAATCAACTGGTCCTTGATCCCCAGCGTGTAGTTGCCCCTTCCGTCGAAGCTCTTGGTGGAGATGCCGCGGAAGTCGCGCACGCGGGGCAGCGCCACGTTCACCAGCCGGTCGAAAAACTCGTACATGCGGTCGCCCCTCAGGGTGACCATGCAGCCGATCGACATGCCCTCGCGCAGCTTGAAGGCGGCAATCGACTTGGTCGCCTTGGTGATCACCGGCTTCTGGCCGGCGATTTGCGCCAGCTCGTTGATCGCGCCATCCATCAGCTTGGCGTTCTGCGTGGCTTCGCCCAGCCCGATGTTGATCGAGATCTTGTCGATCTTGGGCACCGCCATGACGTTCTTGTACCCGAATTCCTTGGCCAGCGCCGGGACCACCTTCTTCTGATAGTGTTGTTTCAAACGTGCTGCACGTTGGAAGCCGGAATGGGGCTCTCGCGCTCGGCGATGCCGCCCTTGATCTGCTTGCCGGGGTTGGGGCGCGTGTGCCGCTTGACCATCATCACGTGCTCCACCAGCAGCTTGCCCGTCGTGCGGTCCACCCGCAGGACGCGGCCGGTCTTGCCCTTGTCGCGGCCGGCGATGACCTTGACGGTGTCTTCCTTCTTGATATCGATGCGGACCGGGGCGCCCTCTGGGCCCGCCGGTTTCCTGTTTGCGATTGCCATCAGATTACCTCGGGGGCCAGCGAGACGATCTTCATGAACCGCTTGTCGCGCAGTTCCCTGGCCACCGGCCCAAACACGCGGGTGCCGACCGGCTCGCCTGTGTCACTGATCAGGACCGCGGCGTTCGAATCGAAGCGGATGTAAGTGCCATCCTTCCGCCGGGTCTCCTTGCGCATGCGGACGATCACGCAGCGCACGACCTTCCCCTTCTTGATCGCCGAATCGGGCGCGGCCTCTTTCACGCTGGCGGTGACCACGTCGCCCAGCCCGGCGCGCAAGCCGAGGTCGCCGCCGCGCGGCAGGATGCAGGCCAGCTTGCGCGCGCCGGAGTTATCGGCCACCTCGAGAATTGTTCGCATTCCAATCATGTCGCTTCGCTCCTGGGGCCAGGAGTCAGGGGCCAGGAACCAGGGAAACACGCACTTCCCCGGCCCCCGACCCCCGGCCCCCGGCCCCTGCTCAGATCTTCACGTCCAGGTCCACTGGCTGCACGCTCACCTGCGCCGCCCGCCGGATCACCTCCGCCAGCCGCCATCGCTTCAGCTTGCTCAGAGGCCGGCACTCCACGATGCGCACCACGTCGCCCATCTTGGCCGAGCCTTCCTCGTCGTGCGCGTAAAACTTCTTCCGCTTGCCGATGATGCGCTTGTACAGCGGGTGCGGCACGCGGCGGCTCACTTCAACCACGATGGTCTTCTGCATCCTGGTGGAAACCACCTGGCCGATCTTCTCGTTCTTGAATCCCTGCCTGGCTTGCTGTTCGGCCATGTTACTTCTTCTCTCCCGCGAGGGGCGCGCTCCCGGCCCTTTCGCGCAGAACCGTGTGAATACGAGCGCGGTCCTTTCTCATGGCGCGGACCTTCTTCAATCCGTCCATCTGCCCCATGGACATCTGAAACTGTAGACGAAACAACTGCTCGTCCATTTCACCCAACTGGCGCTCGAGTTCGTTGGTGTCCAGGTCGCGAACTTTATCTGCCTTCATGTCCCTTACTCCGAGTCTTCCCGGCTGATGAACTTAGTCTTGATGGGCAGCTTGTGGGCGGCCAGTCGCATGGCGGAATGCGCCGTGGCCCGGTCCACGCCTTCCATCTCGAAGAGGACCTTTCCGGGCCGGATCACCGCCACCCACTGTTCCGGAGCGCCCTTGCCCTTGCCCATGCGGGTTTCGGCGGGCTTCTTGGTAATGGGCTTGTCGGGGAACAAGCGGATCCACACTTTGCCGCCGCGCTTGATGGAGCGCGTCATGGCCACGCGCGCGGCTTCGATCTGCCGGTCGGTGATCCATGCGCACTCCAGCGCCTTGAGACCAAAATCGCCGAAAGAGATCGTGGACCCGCGCCACGCCTTGCCGCTCCTGCGCCCGCGCTGTTGCTTTCTGAACTTGACCTTCTTTGGCATCATCATAGCGGTCTTCCCTCAATCCTTACTGGTTCTCGCCGGAAGGTTCCGGCTGGTCGCTGGCGGCCGGTTTCTCCTCGGGTTGCGGCTGGGGTTGCGGCTGGGGTTCCGGCTGCGCTTCGTGCCGGACCTCCTGTTTCCAGGCGGGCTGCTGCGGCGACATGAGCGGCGGCAGGATGGGCGTTGCGGGACGCACCGCCGGACGCGGCAGGTCCGCCGGCGGCGTCTGCATGGCCGGGCCGGTAACCTCGGGAGTGGGGCCGGCAGCCACCGCGCCCTGCATGGGCCCCGGGCCATGCTGCTCGCCACGGTCGCGGCGGGGGCGGTCGCCGCGGTCGCGGCGCTCGCGCGAATCGCGGCGCGGCTCGGGCTCGGGGAGCAACCCGCGGCGCTTGGTGAGGTCGAGAATCTCGCCCTTGTAAAGCCACGCCTTGATGCCGATCACCCCGTAAGTGGTGTGCGCTTCGGCGAAACCGTAGTCGATATCGGCGCGCAAGGTGTGCAGCGGAAGCTGGCCTTGCAAATACCATTCGCTGCGCGCGATCTCGGCGCCGTTCAGACGGCCGGAAACCCGCACCTTGATGCCCTTGCAGCCGAAACGCAGCGCCGAATCCACCGCCTTGCGCATGGCGCGGCGGAAGGCCACGCGCTTCTCGAGCTGCAAGCCGATCGATTCCGCCACGAGCTGCGCGTCCAGCTCCGGCTTGTGAACTTCCTGAATGTCGATGAAGACCTCGCGCTTGGTCTTCTTGGCCATGTCCTGCTTGAGCTTCTCGATCTCCGCGCCCTTGCGGCCGATGATGATGCCGGGCCGCGAGGTGCGGATGGTGACCCGCAGCTTGTTGCCCGGCCGGTCGACTTCGATCGAGCTGACGCCCGCCGATTTCAGCCGCTCGCGCAGATTCTGCTTGAGCTCCAGGTCTTCCTGCAACAGCTTGGCATAGCCCTGCTTGGCGAACCATCGCGAGCGCCAGGGCTTATTGAAACCCAGCCGGAATCCGTACGGATGAACTTTCTGTCCCATCTATGCTTCTTTCTCCGCCACCTTGATGACGATGTGCGCCAGCCGCCGCTGGTACCGGTAGGCGCGGCCCATGGGCGCCGGCCGGATGCGTTTCATGCGCGGGCCCTCGTTGACATAGGCCTCGGTCACGTAAAGGCGGTCCACATCCATGTCTTCGAACCGGTTGGTCGCGTTGGCGATGGCCGATTCCAGGACCTTCAGAACCGTCGGCGCAATGCGCTTGTTGGTGGCGCGCAACATCGTCCGCGCCGCCCCCGCCTGCTGGCCGCGAATGAGGTCCACCACCAGGCGCGCTTTCTGCGGGGAGATCCGGATGTATCTGGCCTCCGCTTTGACCTGCTTGTTCTTCTCGGCTTCCATGCTTTCCTCGCTACGCCGGCTTGGCGGTCTTCTCCGTGGCCGCCTTCACCGAGTGGCCCCGGAACGTCCGCGTGGGCGAGAACTCGCCCAGCTTGTGTCCCACCATGTTCTCGGTGATGTACACCGGGATGAACTTCCTGCCGTTGTGCACCGCGACGGTTTGCCCCACAAACTCGGGAAGTATGGTGGAACGCCGCGACCACGTGCGGATCACCTTCTTCTCGCCGGTCGCGGCCAGAACCGCGATCTTGGCTTCCAGGTGGATGTCGGTAAACGGTCCCTTCTTGACGGATCTGCCCATTTCCCTACCTCTTCTTGCTCTTGTGCGTGACGATCCACTGGTCGGTGCGCTTGTTGTTGCGCGTCTTGAATCCGCGAGTGGGCTGGCCCCAGGGTGTAACCGGGTGGCGGCCGCCGGAACTCTTGCCCTCGCCGCCGCCGTGCGGGTGATCCACCGGGTTCATGGAAACGCCGCGATTGTGCGGGGTCTTGCCCAGCCAGCGCGTGCGCCCCGCCTTGCCCAGCGACACGTTTTCGTGATCCACATTGCCCACCTGCCCGATGCTCGCCATGCAGTCGAGCTGCACCCGCCGCACTTCGCCCGAGGGCAGTTTCAGCAGCGCGATGCCGCCTTCCCGGGAAATCAACTGCGCCTGCGAGCCGGCCGAGCGAGCCATCTGGCCGCCTTTGCCGGGCTTCAGCTCGATGTTGTGGATGATGGTGCCGGCGGGAATGTTTTTCAAGGGAAGAGCGTTGCCCACCAGGATGTCGGCGTCCGGGCCGGACATGACATGCTGCCCTACTTTCAGCCCGTCCGGCTGGAGGATGTAGCGCTTCTCGCCATCCGCGTAGTTCAACAGTGCGATGCGGGCCGAACGGTTGGGATCGTACTCGATGGCCGCCACCACCGCCGGAATCCCCGCCTTGTCGCGCTTGAAATCCACCAGCCGGTACGCCTGCTTGGCGCCGCCGCCGATGAACCGCGAGGTGATGCGGCCGATACTGTTGCGTCCGCCGGTGCGCTTCTTCGGCTCCACCAGCGACTTCTCCCGACGGTTCTTGGTGATGTCTTCGCGCGAGGTCACCGTCTGGAAGCGCCGCGTCGCGGTCACCGGTCTGTATGTCTTTATCGGCATAACCCAATCTCTCCACAGGCCATCGGGCCGGCTGAGGACCCAGGCGCCGTCCCCGGCCCCTGGCCCCCGGCCCCCGGCCCCTATCAAATTTCCGCGAAATCGGGCACCTTCTCGCCCTTCTTCAGCTTCACGTAGGCCTTTTTCCACTCCGAGCGGTAGCCCGAGAAACGCCCGCGGCGCCGCAACTTTCCGTCGAAGGTGGCGGTCCGCACGTCCGTAACCTTTACCTTGAACAGCTTTTCGACCGCGGTTTTGACCTGCGTCTTATTGGCCTCGAGCGCCACTTCAAAACACAGCGTGCGCTCCTTTTCTTTCTTGTCCACCCCCTTCTCGGTGACCAGCGGGCGGCGAATCACGTCGTAGAGTTTCATTTCGCGAGTGCCTCCGAGAATTTCCGCGCCGCGGCTTCCGACAGCAGCACGCTCTGATGGCCCAGCAGCAGATAGGGATTCACTTCCTTGGTAGGCACCAGCGTGACGCCCCTCAGATTGCGCACGCCCAACGCCAGGTTGCGATTCTCGCCGTTGTCCACCACCAGTACCGTGCGGCCGGTTTCCAGCTTGGCCAGCGCGCCCATCGCGTTCTTGGTCTTGTGGTCGGCAAAATTGAACGCCTGCACCACCTTCAGCTCGCCGTCGCGCACTTTCGCCGAGAGCGCCGAGCGCAGTGCGCCCAGCAGCATCTTGCGCGGCAGCTTGTAGCTGTAATCGCGCGGTTGCGGCCCGTGGGCCGTGCCGCCGTGCCGCCAGATTGGCGACCGGATGGAGCCCACGCGCGCGCGGCCCGTGCCCTTCTGCTTCCAGAGCTTCCTGCCGCTTCCGGCCACCTCGCTGCGGACCTTGGTCTTGTGCGTCCCGGCGCGCAGCCCGGCCGTGTATTGGTTCACCGCTTCGTACAGCAGCGCTTCGTTTACCTCGGCGCCGAAGACTTCGTCGGCCAGCTCGACCTCGCCGACCTTCTGGTTATTCAAATCCACTACGTCGACTGTGGGCATCGCCGTTACCTCTTGGCCCTCCGCACCACCACGTATCCGCCGTTGGGGCCGGGCACCGCGCCCTTCACCACCAGCACGTTGTCCTCGGTGTCCACGTCGATAATCTCGAGGTTCCGCACGGTGACGCGCGCGTGGCCCATGTGGCCCGCCATGCGCATGCCGGGAAGCACGCGCGACGGGAAGCTGGAGGCGCCGATGGAACCCGCAGCGCGGTGGAACATGGAGCCATGCGAGCCGCCGCCGCCGCGAAAATGGTGGCGCTTCACCAGGCCGGCGAACCCGCGGCCCTTGCTGATGCCAATCACGTCCACCTTGTCCTTGGGCTTGAACTGATCCACCAGCACCTTGTCGCCGGGCTTGAGATCGTCGTCGCCGGGACCCAGATGGAATTCGCGCAGGAACTTCGCCCCCTCGGCGCCGGCCTTTTTCAGATGGCCGGTGGCGGGCTTGTTGATGCGCCCCGGCTTGACGAACTCCACCAGCCCGAGCTGCACGGCATCGTAGCCATCGATGGTGGGCGTCTTGCGCTGCACCACCATGCACGGACCGGCCTTCAGCAGTGTGACCGGGACGGCCTGGCCGTCTGGCCGGAACACCTGCGACATTCCAATCTTCTTGCCAAGGATTCCTGGACTCATAAACAAGGAGACAGGAGTCAGAAGTCAGGAGTCAGAATTCCGACTCCGCCTCTTGCTCCCACTCCGTACTCCTTTCCACGCCGGGCCGCCGCCAGAGCCGAACGCTTCCGCATTCTGACTTCTGGCTCCTGACTCCTGGCTTCTGCCTTTATTTCCCGAACGCTTTGATTTCCACGTCCACGCCCGCCGGCAGGTCGAGCTTCATCAGCGCATCGACCGTCTGCTGCGTCGGCTCGAGTATGTCCAACAGCCGTTTGTGCGTCCGGATTTCAAACTGCTCCCGCGACTTCTTGTCCACGTGCGGAGAGCGCAAAACCGTAGTGATACTCCGGGACGTGGGCAGCGGAATGGGACCGGCCACGGTTGCGCCGGTCCTCTTGGCGGTGTCCACAATCTCCGTGGTCGACTGATCGAGCACCCGGTGGTCGTATGCTTTCAGGCGGATGCGAATGCGTTCTCTCAAGGCCATAGTTCACCGCGGACCGGGCATGCCCGGCCCCTACTTAATCACTTCCGTCACCGTGCCGGCGCCCACCGTGCGGCCGCCTTCGCGAATTGCAAAGCGCAGCCCCTTGTCCATGGCCACCGGCGTGATCAGCTCCACCGTCAGGTCCACCGTGTCGCCCGGCATCACCATCTCCGTGCCCTCCGGCAACTGCGCCACCCCCGTCACGTCCGTCGTCCGGAAGTAGAACTGCGGCCGGTATCCCTTGAAGAACGGCGTGTGCCGCCCCCCCTCTTCCTTGCTCAGCACGTACACCCGCCCCTGGAACGTCGTGTGCGGCGTGATCGATCCCGGCTTGGCAATCACCTGCCCGCGCTCCACTTCGTCCTTTTCCACACCCCGCAGCAACAGGCCCACGTTGTCCCCAGCCACCCCTTCATCCAGCAGCTTCTTGAACATTTCCACGCCCGTCACCACCGTCTTGCGCGTCTCGCGGAAGCCCACAATCTCCATCTCTTCCCCCACCTTGCACTTGCCCCGCTCCACGCGCCCCGTCACCACCGTCCCACGGCCCTGAATCGAGAAGATGTCCTCGATCGGCATCAAAAACGGCTTGTCCAGCACGCGCTGCGGTATCGGGATGTAGTTGTCCACCGCGTCCATCAACTCCAGCACGCCCTTCTCCCACTGCGGCTCCCCGTTCAACGCCCCCAACGCCGATACCCGAATCACCGGAATCTCGTCCCCGGGAAACTCGTAGAACTTCAGCAAGTCCCGCACTTCCAGCTCCACCAGGTCCAGCAGCTCCGGATCGTCCACCGCGTCCACCTTGTTCAGGCAAACCACGATGCACGGCACTCCCACCTGCCGCGCCAAAAGTACGTGCTCCCGCGTCTGCGGCATGGGCCCGTCGGTGGCCGCCACCACCAGAATGGCGCCATCCATCTGCGCCGCCCCGGTGA
>JBEKYW010000070.1:0-28090 GCA_049510555.1 Bryobacteraceae bacterium | reverse complement strand
GGAGTAGCGAACCGAAACCACAGGCGGCCTCAACCGGCCGCCCAAACTCAAACCCGTGACCCCGTCGGCATTAGCTTATTGCGAGCAAAAAATGGTCTTGACAATGGGGTCCACTCTACTCCCGCACGCCGCGTGTACACCAGCGAGCCCAGGTTTAACCATTCTTAACATGCCGCCTCGCAGGCTCTTCCATCTTCGTTCTGCTCCTTGGCAGCGTGGAGTATTGCCACAGATGAGCACGGTAATAGGAGTTTAATGCCCGAAACAGATTGACCTGCTTGCAAATGCAGGGTGAACGGGTGTACATGTGGGTTGTCGAGGATTCCGGACGGGAATCCTGCTGTTAGAGCAATGGGTTTCTTTCGATCATAACGGAGGATGAGATGACAAGGTATGTAGGGACGGCGATTGCCGTCACGCTTTTGCTCCCGGGGATTCTTGCGGCGCAGCGCCGCGACTACCCGCCACCGCGAGACCGGATCTCTAATATCTCGCGCGTCGTCGCGGACTGTGAGGAACGCACCAACCAGTTCAGGAGGTCGTTGCGGGCGGCGCTGGATCGCAGCGCGCTCAACGGCACCCGGCGCGAGGATCAACTCAATGTGGACGCCGAACGCCTGGAACGCGCGATGAACAGAGTGCGCGAAGCATGGAATCGGGAACACGACCCGCCCAAGACGCGCCACTTCGTGGAGGATGCGATCACGGCTGGCCAGGACATCAACCGGACCATGGTCAGGCGGCGGCTGAATCCCGATGTTCAGCATCAATGGGACGTTGTGCGGAATGAACTCAACCGGCTGGCGGAGGCCTTCGAGCTGCCCAGGATACGGTGGTGAGAGCAAGCGCGAGGGAGGCTTACCACATGCGAGCGATAGCGCTGGTTGGGGCTCTGATCGCGGGGTCCTCGACGGCATCTCTGTTGGCCGCGCCGCAAGATCAAGGCGGGAAGGTCAATATCGAGCAGAGACTGCAATCACAGTACATTCCGACGAAGCTGGCCGGGGTCGGCGACAGGCTCAGGTTCACGCAGCTTGGCACCGTCCTGGTGGTTCAAAGGGACGGAATGGGCGCCAGTCCAGTCACGGAATTTGCCTTCGGCAACACTTATAAGGACGGGCGAGTCAAGCATTCGTTCACCGGCACGCTTATTCACAACGCGAATTCGGTCAGGGACCTTCGGGCCGGGGACAGAGTGTACCTGCTGAAGACCGAGGTCAAGGATTCCGGGATCGTTTTCAACGTGCAATCGTGCGACGCGTGCGATGGGTCCCCGATGGATCTCGCAGAAATGCCCTACCGGGCGGCCCTGACGTTCCAGTTTCCCAAAGGGTATTGGAATACCACCGATTTCGCGCGAATCCAACAGACGATCAGCGAGGTATTCGCCTTTGCCGATGGCCCGAATACAAGTGCGCAGCCGAACCCGGAGCCGGTGGCACCCGCGGGCGCGCAGTCCGCACAGCCGCCACCGCCGGCGCCGCAGCCGGAACCGGTGAAGATCGAGCTGGGACAAACCACCGGCCAGGTGGTAGCCAGCCTGGGCCAGCCCGACAAGGTGGTTGATCTGGGCAGCAAGAAGATATACATTTACAAAGACTTGAAAATCACGTTCGTAGACGGCAAAGTCTCGGACGTTCAGTGAGGCAGCCGTTGCTGTCCTTTCAGACGATGTGATAACACGTGGAGAATTCTAATGAACAACGTTCGAACTCGTAAAGCCGCTTCCCACAGGTGGATTGGGACGGCAGTCATTGTGCTGCTGTTCGCATTCTCTGCCGTCGTGTACGCCCAAAACAAGAAAGACGAGAGGAAAGGCGGGGCTGCCTCCGCGCCAGCCAGATCGTCCGCCCCCGCTCCGAGTCACCAGGCCCAGCCTGCTCGCCAGGCCCCTAGCCAGCCCGCTCGCCAGGCGCCGAGCCAGCCGACTCGTCAGACCCCGAGCCAGACGACCCGCCAGACCCCGAGCCAGACGACTCGCCAGACCCCGAGCCAGACGACTCGCCAGACCCCGAGCCAGACGACTCGCCAGACCCCGAGCCAGACGACTCCTCAGAACACTGGCCAGACCGGTCGCCAGAACACCGGCCAGGGTCAGCCCACTCGCCAGAACGCCGGTCAGACGACTCCTCAGAACACTGGTCAGCCCGGTCGCCAGAACACCGGCCAGTTCGGCCGTCAAAACGCCGGTCAGGCCACTCCTCAGAATACCGGCCAGACCGGTCGCCAGAACACCGGCCAGTTCGGCCGTCAAAACGCCGGTCAGGCCACTCCTCAGAATACCGGCCAGACCGGTCGCCAGTTCGGTCGTCCGAACGCTGGTCAGGGCGCTGCTCCGAACGCCGGCCGCCAGGGGCAACCGCAAGTTACCAGGTTTCCCAACGGCCGGCCGCAGACCATCCGCACATCGAACGGCGGAGTGGTCCACCGGGACCAGGGTGGCCGGGTCCGCGAGGTGCACACGCCTGGAGGAGCGGTGATCACACATCGGCCGGATGGCGCGCGGCGCGTCGAGGTCATGCGTCCGGGTAACCTTCGCATTGTCACCAGCGAGCGCGGGCGCGGCGGTTATGCCCAGCGTCCGCTCATGGTTCACAACCGGGAGTACGTCCAACGGACATATTACGTGCACGGGCAGGCCTATGCCCGGGTCTATCGTCCGTTTACCTTCAGGGGAGTGGTCTTGAACCTGTATACTCCCACGCGTTTCTACCGGCCCGCGTTCTACGCATATGCCTACAGCCCATGGGGCAGGCCGGTGGCTTATAGCTGGGGATGGGCCGGCAGTCCGTGGTACGGCTACTACGGGGGCTACTTTTCGCCCTACCGGGAATACGCGAGCCCGGCGTTCTGGTTGACGGACTACCTGTTTGCCATGACGTTGCAGCAAGCGTATCAGGACCGGATCGACGCCAACCTGCAGGGCGGCGGTTACGCCGCCGGCGGCCAGGTCGGTCTGACGCCCGATGTGAAGCAGGCGGTGGCGGATGAAGTACACCGGCAGCTTGATCTGGAAAGGGCCGAGGGCCAGTCCATGACGGCAAACACAGCCCCTGGCGACATGTCGTCGATATTCTCCGACAATGTTCCGCATGTCTTCGTGGTCTCCAGCAGCCTGATGGTGGACGACCGGGGGCCGGGGTGCGCGATCAGTGAAGGCGATGTGCTCCAACTCACCCGGGGGCCGTCAAATGGGGACACTGCGGACGTGGTCGTGCTGGCGAGCAAAGGCACGGACTGCCGCAGGGGCGGCGTGGTTTCCGTCCAGCTCCAGGACCTGCAGGAGATGCAGAATCACATGCGCGAGACCATCGACCAGGGTCTGACGGAGTTCCAATCCCGCCAAGGCAAGGGTGGACTGCCCCCGCTGCCTGCCGCCGCCGCGGGCGCCGCGGTGGATTCACCCATCGCCGCCGAGGTAAGGCCGGACGCGAATGTTGCCACCGAGCTCAACCAGGCGGCGCAGGAAGCCGACAAAGGGGAGCAGGACGTGGTCAGCCAGAGTGCGGCAGCCGAGGCAAATCCGGCGGCGGGGCCGGTCACGATCTCCCTTGGACAGACGATCGCCGACGTGGAATCGATCAATGGGAAACCCGACAAAGTCATCGATCTCGGCGCGAAGAAAATCTACGTCTACAAGGACCTGAAGATCACCTTCACGGACGGCAGGGTGACCGACGTCCAGTAGGCGGCTGTTCTGAAGTAGATAGCCTCCGCTCCCTTACGATCGCGGCTCAGTGCGAGGGCGCCTCCTCACTGAGCCGCGACGGGGTGCCCTCTGGGCCCGGAGCGGAGGTTCAAGGCGCGGATCTCTTCCATTCCTTCCCCGCTGTGTCACAATCTATCCGATGACTCTCAGATCCCTTCTCGCTTCGATCGCCGTGCTCCTCCTGGCCGGAGCGGCTGCCGCACAGACACCCGCCAGCGGCAGGCGCTATCACCGCCTGCTGGTCCATAACGCCGTGGTGGTGGATGGCAACGGCACGCCCGCCAGCGGACCGAAAGATATCCTGATCGAAAACAACACCATCTCCGATGTCGTCGCACTCGACGCCGTCTCCATGGGCCGCGGCGGCGGGGTGCCCTCTGGGCCCGCGGCGCCGCAGGCCGACGCCGTCATCGACGCCAGCGGCAAGTACGTTCTCCCCGGTCTCATCAACGCGCATGCCCACATCCAGGAGGAGCGCGGGGGGCTGCCGCAGCCGCTCGAGTACGAATTGGATATCTGGCTGGCCTGCGGCATCACCACCATCCGTGACGTCGGCAGCGACACCAGGCGCGCGCTGGAGTTGCGCCGCCAGAGCGCGGAAGGCCAGATCGCCGCGCCCCGGATCTTCGTGTATCCCATGTTCGGCCGCCCCCGCAACGCCGAGGAGGCCCGCGCGCGCGTCCGCTCGCTCAAGGAGATGGGCGCCGACGGCATTAAGATTCTGGGCATTGACCGCGACACCATGGCCGCCATGGAGGACGAGGCGCACAAGCTTGGCCTGCGCATCGCGCACCACGCCGGCGTCGAGGAGACCAATGCCTGGGACGACATCAAGTTCGGCACCACCAGCATCGAGCACTGGTACGGCATCCCCGACGCGGCCCTCGAAGGCGGCGTGCAGCATTTCCCTTCCAGCTACAACTACAACAACGAGACCGACCGCTTCCGCTACGCCGGGCATCTGTGGCGCGAGGCCAATCCGGAACGTCTCACCAAGGTGCTCCAAGGCATGGTGCAGGCGCACGTCGCCTGGGTTCCCACGCTCGATATCTACGAGGCCAGCCGCGACCTCCAGCGCGCGCAGACGCAGCCGTGGTTCGCCGAGTACCTGCACCCGACGCTCGAGGAGTACTTCAAGCCCAACCCCGCCAACCACGGCTCCTACTTCATCGGCTGGACCTCCACTGACGAGACTTTCTGGAAAGAGAACTATCGTCTCTGGATGGCCGCCCTGCGCCAGTTCGATCGGCTCGGCGGCCTGATCGGCGTGGGGGACGACGCCGGTTTCATCTATCAACTGTACGGTTTCGGGCTGTTGCGCAATCTGGAGCTCCACCAGGAGGCCGGCTTCCACCCGATCAAGATCATCCAGCAGATTACGGGCAACAACGCCCGGATTTTGGGCCAGGAGGACCGGCTGGGCCGCGTGCGCGCGGGGTTTGCCGCCGACCTCATCGTGGTGAACGGAAACCCGCTCGAGAATCTGAAAGTGCTGTACCCCACCGGAGTGGATGAGATCCGGAACGGCAAGGCGGTGCACTTGGGCGGGATCGAATGGACTATCAAGGATGGCATCCCCTACCACGGCCCCACCCTCATGGCGCGCGTGAAAGAGATCGTCGCCCAGGCGCGCGCCCGCAAGTGAGGCGCTATTCCAGGGCGCCCTCGAGGGTTTCGGGGATCGGCCCGGCCATGTCGCGGAGCTTCAGGAACAAGTCGTCGTAGAGCCTGGCATAGGCCTCCAGCGCGGGGTCGGGCGCGCGCTTCAGCACGGGCGCGAAGGTGCGCCGCATCTGACGCACCGCCACCAGCAGGAGCTTCAATTCGTCGTCGGTGAAACCAAAGGTTTTCGCCATAGGAAGAGTGCGGCGAGCGCGCCCGTCCAGGAGAGCGCGCTCAATGCGGCCATGACACGCGGCTCGGCGGTCGCGCGGTAGTGCAGCTCGATGTGCGTGGCCGCGGCGGCGGCCGGGCGCAACACCATGAATCCCAGGTTGTCGATCTCGATGGGGATGACACGGCCATCCTGGAGGGCCTGCCAGCCGGGGTCGGCGTTGACCCGCACGGCCACCAGGCGGCCGGGCGGCGCGACGCCGTCGATGGTGAGGGTATCGGCGCCGAACCAGCCGGTTTCGAGCGCGGGTCGGGCGGGGTCTTCCAGCGCCGCGATGTAAGGCTCCAGCACCCACGGGCTGCTGGGCGCGTCCTTGCCGGGGAGTTCCGCCGGGCTCACCAGGTGCGCCAGGGGGCGCGGGGGCAAGGCGTAGATGGTGTCGTCTTCTTCGTGATAAACGGCGGGTAGCGCCGCGGCGACGCGCTCGGGACGGACGAAGTCGCGGTAATACTCGCGCGACTTGAGGCCATGGACGACGACGTATTCCGTGCCCATGGCTTTCAGCTCCAGCAAGACGTCCTGGGTTTCACGACCCGGACGCGAGTCCTTCGCCGTGCGGATGTGATACGCGAGGTCCCAGGGCACGCGGTTTTGCAGACCGGTTTCAAATCCGCCGCCCACCTGGGGAATGTCGAACCAGGAGTTCATGCGGAAACGCATTCCGCCGGTAGCGAAGACGCGGCCTTGCGGCGGATGCTGCGCCATCCAGCGGGCCAGGTGGTATTCGATGGACCCCTCGCGGGGAGCGGGCACCCACCGGCTCCAGCCCTGGGTGGCGTACGCCCAGAGCTGCGGCGTGCCCGCCAGCAACGCGGCGCCGGCGGTTCCGATGGCGCAGAGGCGCACCGTCTGGTTGGGATGGCGCAGGGCGAGGCGGATGGCTTCCACCCCGGCCAGCGCCAGGAACAGCTCGAATTCGATAGCATAACGACGCGATTCGGGAATCGTATCGAGGCCGTAAATATAAAAAACGGTGGCGATGAAGCCGAAGGTGAAGGCCGCCAGCGTCACGAAGCAGAGATAGCAAGAGCCGCGCAACCAGCGGAACAGCAGCCGGATGAGCAGCACGCTCAACGCCAGGCCGGTCACGAGCCACCGCTGCGGCGGGCCGAACTGGTACGCGAAGGAATCGGTGGGCCAATTGAAGACAATGGTTTTGATGAAGGTGGGGGTGAGCCAGAAGCAGGCCAGCAGGTAGGCGAGGCCGGCGGCGGCGAAGACTCGCCAGGCGCAGAATTCGGGCTCTCCCAGCGAGGCCACCAGCAGGAGCACGCAGGCAATAGCCATGGCGAAGGCGCCCACCCAGTTGACCAGCGGGGTGACCGCCAGCAGCAGCGCGGCCACGAGGATGGGAGGGTATCCGCGACGCCGGGCGGCAAACCAGAGGGCCAGCAGCACCAGCGGCAGGAGCGTCAGAGCGGTGTTGTGCGGGCCTTCGCCATACTTGGCCAGCACCTGGATGCGCCAGGGAAGCTGCACGATGCCGCGGTCCTTCTCCACTGCCGGGAACAGTCCGTAGGACGGCGAGAGGAAGCCATACACCAGCGCGGCGGCCAGCGACCAGCGGCGGCTACCGGTTAAGTACAGCGCGAAGAAAAACACGGTCACCGGACCGAGGCAGGTCATAACCGACACGATGGTGCGGTAGACGAAGGCCAGCGGAACGTGCGGCAAAAGCTGCGCCAGGAACGCGGTAAGGTAGGGCAGCGCGGGCACGTAGAGGAAGCGGGTGGGAAGGCCGCAATATTGGAACGGGTCCCATCCCCAGGGGTTGGGATGCGCGGAAATGAAACGGGCGATGGCGGCATAACCGCCTTCGATGGAGCCGCGAAAGGGCAGTTCGCCATGCATGAAGAGCGGCGCGTTGAGGCACACGTTGAGCAGGAAGATGGCGAGCGCCAGCAACGGGGTCGCCAGCCGCTTCACAGCATTGCCGCCGGTGGGGTTGTTTGGACCGGAACCAGCCGACGGCAAGACCGCCGGCGCCACCGGCCAGGCAGAGCCAGCTCAACACTCGAAAGAACGTCATCTCCATTCCACCGTCGTAGGCGAGTTCAACAACACACGGCCCGTCACAACGGGGCTCGACGATCGTCAGCCCGAGAGGATCGCCCCAAACGCGCCGCGCCTGCCCGTTGACGCGGGCGCTCCAGCCGTTATGATAGGCCACCTGCACGGCGATCAGGTGATCGGGTCGAAGATCACCTGTGATGCGGGCCCTGCGCGTCCCCAGCCACTGGAAAGTTGTGTCGGGTAAATCGGGTTTCTCCAGCGCCGCCAGAAAGGGCTGTAACTCGGCCAGGCGGCTGGCGTCCGGGGGGAATCGCCGCGCCAGGTCGGCCTGGAGCACCACGTGGGCCAGAGAGCGCGAACGGCGCGGCACCGCGTAGATCGAGACACCGCTCTCGCGCCACAGCACCGGCAGCACTCCTTCGAATTTCCGCGGGTAGATGTAGGGCTTGAATTGCTCCTCGCTCTGCGGCCCGCTCACGATCACGGCGTCGCAGCCATAGATGCGTAGCCAGTCCCGCGCAACGGCGCCATCGGAGCCGGCCAGAATCTGGTAGCGCACCCCCGGCATGGTGCGCTGGATGTCTCCCTGGTCGAACCCGCCGCTGAGTTGGGCCACGTCGCTGAATGCGTTGAACCAGAAGGCGATCGAGCCGGGGGCATACACGCGCGTGCCGCTCATGTGCTCGTCGATCCAGCGAGCGGTGCGCCACTCGATGGTGCGGCGGATATCGATGGCTTTCACCATGGGAAGCGTCACATCGCGCAAATCCATGGTGATCGGCACGCAGGCAAACGCCAGCGCCGAACCCACCACCAGGCGCAGGCGCGGAGGCAAGAAGCGTGCCAACCGCTCTCCAATGGCCGCGCCCAGCAGACAGAGGGCAAGGTCGAACTCGGGTTGATACCGCCACGGCTGCGGCACCACCGCTATGTGCCAGCAGTACCACGGGAGCACCACACCGGTGAAGCACGCCGCCAGCAGCACGGCGAACCGGATTTCCAGCGGAGCGCGCACGCGGCTGAACGCCCACACGAGCCCGGCCAGGACCAGCGCAAAAATCCCGGCGTACAGCCAATGGCGCGGGGTGAAGGCGAACCTTCCGTGAACGATCTGGGCATTGACCGCGATCACCGCGATGGTGGACGGCGGAATCCAGGGAGCAACAAGCAGGTAGGCGTATCCGCCGGCGCCAGCCGCCGGCAGCCATCCGCGTCCGCGGGCTAGTAGGTAGCACAGCATGCACACGGCCAGGGCGAATCCGCCGATCCAGTTAAACATCACGGCTGCGGCCAGCGCGGCGGAGCAGAGCAGCCAGCGTCGCACGTCGGGCTTCCGCACCGCGGCGTCGAGGCAGGCCAGCGCCACCAGCATGAGCGTCATCGAAGCGATATGGGGGCCCTCTCCGTATTCCAACAGCACCTGGAAGCGGCGAACGTCGAAATAATTCAGCGCGTCGCGGTGTACCTCGGGAATCAGAAAGTAGGAGGGCGAGATGAGCGAGTACGCCAGCCCTGCAAACAAAGCCTGCGTGCGGCTGCCGGACAAACGATGAACCAGCCAGAACAGCGCTAGCGGCCCGAGACAGTAGAGCGCCGCCGTGAGCGCGTGATAGGCAAGGCCGGGCGGGATGCGCGCCGCTGCCGCGAGCGCGGCCACGCTCAAAGGAAGCAGCGGCGGATAGGTGTTCTGGTAGGGAATGCCGGTATACCAGAGGGGGAACCACCGCAGATCGGGGAAATGATCGAGGATGTAGCGGGCGAGGCTGATGAAGGCCGCTTCGATGGACCCCATCTGGTTCGTGTATTCCACCCGGAACAGCGGCGACACCAGGGCTATGTTGACCAGCGCCACCGCGAAAGCAGCGGCCAGCGTGCGCAGGGCCTGGCGGCGCATCAGTGCTTCCTCACCGGCATGCCGTCCGCGGCCAGCGCCGCGAGAAACAGCAGGGAAATTCCGGTGAGCACCCAGCCCACCCGGTTCTCGGCAGGCGTCACGAACGCCAGCCGGATCTGATGTTCGCCGGGCGGCGCCTCCACCACCATGAATCCCATGATGTCCGCGCGTACGGGCAGCCGTCTGCCGTTCGACCGGGCCTGCCATGCCGGGTCGTAGGTCTCTTGCACGAGGATGGCCTGGCCGGTGCCCACTTTGGCCCGTAGCAGCATCGCGTCGGTTCCCTCGCGCTCGAACGTTACGGGAGAATCCGGCCCGTTCTCGACCACGTCCACGTAGCCGCGCAGGTACTCCACATCGTCGGGGAAACGCGGCATTTTCCGCGCATCGAGCCGTGCGGATTCCACGACGCGCGCGCGGGCAGGGTAGCGGCGCGGAATGCGGTAGAGCGCGTTGCCCTGGCCATCGTCGAACAGGAGCGGCGTTACGCCGGCGAATCTCTCGGGATGCTGGATGTCCTTGTAGGGCTCTTCCGACTTCGGGCCGGGCACGTATATCACATCCACGCCAAAGGCCTGTAACCAGAGGATGGCGGCAGGGGAACTGGATCCGGCCATGAGCTCCCACTGCGCATCCTGGGTCACAGTGTTCAGGAGGCCTTGTTCCGAACCGCCTCCCAGTTGCGCGAGGTCGTGCCAGGCGTCGAACCAGAATCGAACCGAGCCGGACGCGTAGACGCGCGCGCCCGGCATGTTCCTCCACAGCCAGTCCGTGATCCGATATTCGACGCGGGCGGTGTAGTTCGGCCAGAGCGGCAACAGCTTCCGGGAGATCCGGACGTAGCCGGCGGTGGTGGCAAAAGCGGCCACGACGACGATTGCGGCCGCCACTCGCGGCGCGCGCCCGGCGCCGGTGATCGCGAAGGGCGTGCCGTGCACCACAAGGACCACGGCCGGCACTCCTGCCGCGCGCCGGGGACGGCGCCACAACCACTCGAGGATCGCCAGAACCCCGAGGATGAGAACCATGTCCAGTTCCGGTATCAGCCGCCCCGGCTCACCGGCGACGCGGAAATTGAAATAGTAATGGCCCAGTACGTCGAGCGAGAAGAAGACGACGCAGCCGGCCACGAAAACCGCCCAGGTCCGGTCGGGGCGGGAGCGCGCCAACCGGTTGCTGGCGAATGCGAATACCCCAGCCACGGCGAGCGCCACCCAGAAGGACCATGCCGTGGGAGCTTCGGAGACGAACCTCATGTTGCGAACCGTGATCCGGAAGTAGGAAGGCACCAGCCAGAACGCGGTCAACCCGTAGGCCAGCGCGGGAATGGCAAAGGCCGGAAGCACCATCCTGAAATCCCGGCGCGTAACCCAGAAGCTCCACAGCACGATGGCGTAGAACATGGTCAGCGCGGTGGCGCCATAGAAGTTGTTGGAAGCCACGGCCGCGGAGAATATGGCGGCGAGCGCCACGGAACCGGGGCGGCGGTTCTCCAGGGCGCGCCAGGTGAAGGCCAGCGCGAAGGGGATCAGGGCCAGCGCGGTCATGTGCGGGCCCTCGCCATACTTGATCAGCACACCCAGCCTCACCGGCACCAGCGGTCCGGAGTCCACCCGCATTTCCTTCAGGAACAGAAACGACGGCGATATGAGCGCCGTGGCCGCCGCGCCCAGCCAGGCCGCGCCGCGCGACCTGGCTCCCGCGCGAATCAGCAGGTACACGCCGGCGATGCCCACGCAGTAGAAAAAGATGGTGTAGAAGTGGTACGCCTTGACCGGCCAGAAGCCGGTGACCTTGGAGATCACCGCCGTTCCGTAGCGCAGGGCGGGTGGATAGATGTAGTCGAAGCGCGTGCCCGTGTACCACAGGGGCTGCCACTGCGGATGGGGCCAGTGGGCCGCCAGAAAGCGCGCGTCGGAGATGAATGTGCTCTCGATGGAACTCCACTTATCCGTGTACTTGGCCTTGAAGTACGGCCCGACGAGGACCGCCGTGAACAGAAAGAGGAGGAAACAATCGAGCAGAATTTCCTGGCGGCGGGAGAGTTTCACACGAACCGCTCCCAGCGCATGCCGAACACCACCAGGCTGAGGAGCGCCAGGAAAGTGGCGAGAGTCACGACGCGGCCAACGCGGTTTTCGAGAGGCGTCACGAATGCCAGCCGGATTTCCTGGTCGCCCGGCGGCGGATCAACGGCCATAAAGCCCATGGCATCCTTTCGGACCGGCAGTGGGTTGCCGCCGGCCCAAGCGTGCCAGGCCGGGTCCCAGCTTTCCTGCACCACGATGGATTGCCCGGGCTCGACTGTGGCCCGCACCCGCATAGCGTCGGTTCCTTCGCGCGTCAGGGTGGGAGGAGAATCGGGGCCTTTCTCGACCACATCGGCGTAAGCGCCGAGGTACTCGACGTCGTCATTGGCGCGCGGCGGCTTCAGGGCATTCAGCTTTCCCGTCTCGACCACGCGGGCTCTCGCGGCATACCGCCGCGGCACCTTGTAGATCGTGTTGCCCTGCTGATCGTCGTAGACCACGGGCAGCACCCCCGCGAATTTCTGCGGATGCTCGAAATCCTTGAACATCTCCTGGGATCGCTTGTCCGAGACGTATATGGCGCCGACCCCCATGCACTGCATCCACAGGATGGCGGGCTCCGCCTTCGCGCCCAGGTTGGTTTCCCACTGGGCGGGAGCCAACTCACCATTCAGCAGTCCCTGGTCGGAGCCGCCGCCGAGTTGCGCGAGGTCGTGCCAGGTGTCGTACCAGAAACGCACGGAACCGGAGGGGTAGGCGCGCGCGTCGGGCATGTTCTTCCAAAGCCAGTCGGTGATGCGGTACTCGATGCGATTCTGGTAATCGGGCCACAGCGGAAACATGTGCCAGGCGTGGCGGACATAGCCTTTGGTGGTCCACAAGGCTGCGACGACAATGACCAGCGCGACGCCGTTGAGGGCGATGCTGGGGCGGTTCCACATCCACCGCAAAATGAGGACGACCGCCATGATGTAGATCATGTCGAGTTCGGGCAAGAGACGCAGGGGTTCGCCCGTAACGCGAAAGTTGAAGTAGAAATTGCCCAACACGTTGAGCGAGAAAAACACCACGCAGCCGGCGATGAACACCGCCCAGGTACGCTCCGGTTGGGCGCGCGCGAACTTGTCGGTGGTGACGGCGAAGGCCACGGCCACCACCACCGCGACCCACAGGGACCAGGTGGTGCCGTGCTCGGCAACATACTTCATATTTTCCGCCGTGACCTTGACGTACGAGGGCACCATCCAGAAGGCCGTCAGCCCGTAAGCCAGGATCGGAATGGCGACGGCGGGAATGACAATGCGTTTTTCCTGCCGTGTGATCCAGAAACTCCAGACGAGAATGGGGTAAAAGACCGCCAGCGCCGTAGCGCCATAAAAATTGTTGGCGGCTACGCCCGCGGAGAGCGCGGCGGCCAGCGCCACCGCCCAGGGCCGGCGTTTTTCGAGCGCCAGCCACGTGAAGGCCAGAGCGATGGGGATCAGCGCCAGCGCGCTCATATGCGGGCCTTCGCCGTATTTGACAAGCACGCCCAACCGCTGTGGCTGCAGCATCCAGGCGTCTCCCCGGAACCGCGGCAGGAACAGGAATATCGGCGACATTAAAGACGTCGCCAGCGCGCCCAGGTATGCCGAGCCGCGCGACCTGGATCCCACGCGCATCAGCAGGTAAACTCCGGCGATGCCCACGGCATAAAAGAATGCCACGTAAGAGTGGTAGGCTTTGACCGGCCAAAAGCCGGTGACTTTGGAGATGACGGCGGTGCCGTAGCGCACCGCGGGCGGGTAAATGTAGTCGAAACGCGTGCCTGCGTACCACAGCGGCTGCCACTGCGGATGCGGCCAGTGCTCGCTCAGGAAACGCGCATCGGCGATAAAGGTGCTCTCGATGGAGGCCCACTTATCCGTGTACCTGGCCTTGAAGTACGGCCGGATGAGCATCGCCGTGTATAAGAACACGAGCAGGAAATCGAGCAGAATTTCCTTCCGGCGGGAGAGTTTCAACGATACCTTCACGTCAGTCGGCCTGCTGCTTGATTTCGGCGGCGCTGCGGTAACGGCGCTCCAGGCTGTCGAACTGGCGCTGGTGGACCATGCCGCCGCGGTGCAGCAGGTACCGCGCCAGCAGCCATAGGATGGAAACCCCGTAAACGCAACTTTGGAAGAGCGATGCGGACGACGCTTGAGCGAAGTACCGGGTCGGCACGGGCACTTCGGTGATGCGCATCTTCACGTTGACGATCTGGGCCAGGATCTCCTGATCGAAGATGAACCGGTCGGAATTCATCGGGAGATTGACCGATTCCAAAACTTGCCGCCGGAACGCGCGATAGCCCGTGTGGTACTCCGAAAGATGAAGCCCGAACACCAGGTTTTCGAGCACCGTCAGGAACCGGTTGGAGTAGTATTTCCACCAGGGCATCCCCTGGCGGATGGGGTGAACCCCCATCAGACGCGATCCCAGCACGACGTCGGCTTCGCCGTCTTCGATCGGCCGGATGATTTCCGGCAGCAGGGTGGGATCGTATTGATAGTCGGGGTGCACCATTACCACGATTTCAGCTCCGGCTCGCAGGGCTTCGCGATAGCACGTCTTCTGATTCGCGCCATAGCCGTAGTTGCGGTCATGGATGAACAACTCCAGGCCCAGATCGCGGGCGATCCGCGCGGTTTCATCCGAGCTGCCGTCATCCACCACGATGACCAGATCCACCACGTTCCGCGGCAGGCCGGCATAGGTCATGTGCAAGGTCTTGGCGGCGTTGTACGCCGGCATCACCACAACGACCTTGGGTTTGGGGAGGCTCATGTCAGGCGTTCCGCCCGTGCGCGGACCACGAATTGGTAGGCGAAAAGGGTCTTCCAGATCCGCGCTGACTCGAAGGACAGCCGCTCCAGCGCGCGCGCCGCCAGCGAGCCATCGAGCCGCGGCAGAGCCAGCCCGACCGGCACCGCCGTCGAGCGTAGTCCCTCGATGCGGAAGCCGGCGCTGGCCAGCAGGTCCATCCAACCGTCCCATGTGTAATAGTGCAAGTGCGTGCGATCGAACAAGCCGCGATCATGCTGGGGAAAACGGCCCAGCAATACGTTCCAGCGGACGTAAATGTGGCCGCTGTTGGGCAGCGACGCCACCAGCACACCGTCGGGCGCCAAGCGTTCGCGGCATTCCCGCAATAATCGCAAGGGGTCGCGCAGATGCTCCAGCACGTCGGCGCAAATGACGTAGTCGAAGCAGCCGTCCAATGAAGGCAGGCCCTGGTCCAGATCCACGGCGGCGAAATGGATGCCGGGCGGGTGAGGCGTGCCGGCCAAGTCGATGCCGGTGACGGAGAAACCGCGCCGCGCCAGGATGTCCGACAGATAACCGCTCGCGCATCCGAGGTCAAGCACGCGACGCCCCTCGCCATGGCTTGGGAACTCCCTCAACAGCAGCGCGTGGCTGCTGTAAGGCCCAGGCTTGAACTGGTAGCGGGCAGGAGCCTCTACAGTAGCCGCCGTCATTCGTATTCATTATACACAGCGGCGCGCTCGGAACCCGGTTGGCGGGTTTTCAATACCTTCACGTCGCCGCAGGCCGCCCGCACCTCGCGCAAAACCGGGAGTCCGCAGACAAGTTGGCTCCGCAACCAGGACAAAACGCGCCTGGGGCCGCAGGTGCGCGGATAGCCTCCGCCGCAGGCGACGCGTCGACCGTCATAGCCCAGATCAGCGCGACCACCCAGCCGACCAGAGTCCAGCCGAGTAGCAGATTTAGGACGAATATAGCGCCAGCGTTTCGTTTTGACTGTCCGACGAAAGTTGGCAGGAAGTAGAGGAGCCCGCAAAGCAGGATGAGTACAAGGCCGCCGATGCCCATGTCAATGCCTCCGCTCGTAGCAGCTTCGCCACCCTAGAAGATGAAGCTAAGTCCGCCGCGGAAACTGCGGGGCGTTTCGACCAGCAGCACGCGCTGGCCGTCGACCATGCCCAGCGGCAGATAACCCTGCGCCAGCAGGTTGCGCAGATCGGCGGTGGCTTCCATGCGCCAGGGCAGAATCGAAAGGCCCGGAATCGGCTGCCGGATGTAAACGTTCAACCCCGGCATGGGCCCGACAGGCTGGGTGCTGTACAAATGGCTTGGCATGGCCCAACGGTGACTGTCGGTCCACTGGTAGCTGGCGATCAGGTGCGTGCCGGTCCAGGGCGACGTGGCGGTAATGCGGGTGGTGGCGGCCTGCTTGCGGCCCGAGTGGATCATGGAGCGTAGCTCATCCGGGCTGTTGCTGACGATCTCGCGGTTCTCCGCGGTGAGCGCGCCCATGGAACCGTACATCACCGTGGCGCTCAGATGGTCGCCCATATTCTGCGTGACGGCAACCGTGTATCCCAGGCTCCGGTAATCGCCGGCGTTGAAGATCGAGTCGCCTGAGAACAGGTCCGGGAGGATGTCGCCGCCGCTGTACATACCCGCGGGCGCCACCAGCGAGAGCGCCGCGTTCGTCACCGATTCGCGGTAGGCGGAAGCCTGATAGGTCCGCGAGCCGGCCTTGCGCGAGTACGTCAATTCGTACTCTTCGCCGCGCTGGATCTTCGGCCGCGCGCCCCGCAAAGAGATGCGCGGGAACAAGCCGAGGGTACTGAGATCGCGCTGGAGATCCACATCCTGAGAGACCGCGCCAGCGAGATCGGGTCGCCCGTTGCCGGAAGTGTAAGCGAAATCCACTTCGCCGCGGTTCCCCGCCTTGTAGCTCAGGCGCGCGTACGGGCTGAAGTAGTTCAGGTGATCGAGGAACGAGACCGAGTCGAGCGTGAATCCATACTGGAGCGCGAGGCCGTCGGTGAGCTGCGTGCGGTCATCGAAGCCGGCGGACACAGAGCGCAGGATCGGCAAAGCGGACTCCGTTCCCGCCAGCGCCGCACCCAGGCGTCCGGGCAGGAACGATTGCCGCATGGTGACCGAGACCTCGGGGCTGCCGCCGCCGAAGTTGCGGCTGTAGCTGGTGCGGAACGCCGCGGTGGGCACGCCTGTCTGCGAGCCGTATCCCACGTTGCCGCTCACCTGGAGCACATTGTTGCCGTAAAGCGAAGTGGCCAGAGCGAAGGCGGTGCCCAGATCCGCCTCGTTGCCCATGCCCGTGACCAGCGGGCCGTCTCCCGCGGAAACCTTCAAGATGCCGCGCGTGTCGGAGAAAACCGCGCTGCGCACGCTGGTGGCCGGATTGCGGGCCAGCGGGTCGGCGGCGAATCGCAGCACGGGCCGCGTCGACGAGGCGGTGCGCAGAACCCACTTCCAATCGTCGCTCATGAGACTGCCGTTTTCGACAGATGGATAGGCGAGTTGGATGGAGCTGAACAGCGCGTTCAGATTGACATTCAGCACGCTCCGCATGCCGGGCTGCACCAGGATGTTCTTCTTCAGCGCCGGAACGAAAGTGGCGAGCGTGACTTTGACGGAGTAAAGGTCGGGGAACAGCCCCAGGAACTTGAATTGGCCGCGCTCGTCGGTCAGGACCTTATCACAGATGCGGTCCTGGCGGTTGTAGAGCAGGACGACGGCGCCCATCTGCGGGATGCCCATGGGGTCCCTGACCAGGCCGGTGATAGCGCCCGAGAGCTTGATGGGACCGGCCGCCCGCAACGCACCAGGCACAGCCAGGCACGCCATCCCTACTAGCAGGAAGGTGACCGTCTTGTGCGTCCTCGTCTTAAACATCCGCGACGCTCATTTGGGGAGCAGGCGCACCCGCTCACACTAGGTTACCGTAAATGGGACCGATGGGGTGAGCACCTGGTTGCGATTTTTATCCGTAACCTTCAGCCGGAGAGTGTACTGGCCCGGAGCCAGAGTGTTGAGCGGCAGAAGTTTTTCAATGGTTACCTGGCTGGCGGAGGCGCCCGGAATCAGCGACACGTCCTCGGTGAAATTGAAGATTTTCTCGTTGGTGCCGTTTCTCACCACTTCGTACTCCACCTGCCCGGACGGCAAATGGGTGCCTTCCTCCGCCCCGAAGTTATAGAGCTTTAAGTAGATACCCATCTTTTCATCGCGTTTGAAGACGTCGTCCATGCGCGGCCGCACCTTGGAGCTGCCAATCACGAACTGGCCGGTCCCGATGCTCTTGGTGGGGACCTTTTCGATCAGATCGGCCAGGATCAGGGTGCTGGAGGTGAGCTTATCGGGATCCAGGCGAGGCACCGTAATGGCCATCTCGTAAAGGCTGAGGTTGCCGCCCACCACGTCTTTGGCCGTGACGTTCAGCCGGTAGGTGCCGGGCGCCAGGGGAGTCGTCTTCTGATAGATAGACTTGCGCTTGGTATAGTCTTGCAGATACTCGGGAGGGGTGGTGGCCTCGACAGTGTCCTCGAATACGCTCACCACACGCCGGGTCATGGTGCTGAATTTCCCGTAAATATCGACCACTGCCTTCTGCACGCCGTTCTTGAGCTGGAATTGCAGGTCCTTGTTGTCGAACTGGAGCGTCACGTTGGTGAGAACCGAGGCATCCGTAACGGGGAAGAAGTCGGCTCTCACTTTCATCGGCAGGATGTTGTAGCTGAGGCGCGAAGTAACGGCGGTTTCCAGGTCCGTGAACTTGATCTGCGGCGGCCTCTGGAGCTTGGCGAACTGCTCCAGGCGCGTGAACTCGTTCATGCTCTCGGTCTCGCCGCCGAACGGGGTGCCGAGGTGAGTGCCGTCGGTGCGGTTGAAGCGGTCGGTCTTGTCGGAGAGTCCCATCTGCTCCATGAGGGTGAGGCCGGCGCCCGGCACGTAGAGCAGCGCGTCCTTTTCGGACGGGTCCATGGTCATGCGATACTCGCCCGACATGGTGGGGTCGACGAACTCGATAATGATGTTGGTGCCGACGCCTTCAATGTAGCGGTAGCGCCACTGCTCGAAGGGGAAGGTGGAGGTCTCGCCGCCGCCCTCTTCGGGAGGCCGCTCGTAGGTGCCGCCCGAGGGGTGGGATTCGATTTCGTCGGCCGGGCCGTAAGTAATGTACATGCGCCCGCGGTCGGTCTTCCAGCCGGGAATGCCCGAAGCGTAATGCTCGTTGGCGTAAGCGATGCGGCGGTAGTGCTCTTCCTTGAACTCGTTTTCGACGGAGTCCGGGGTAGGATCGCGGCGCAGCCAGAACTGCTCGATGAACTGCTCGCGCTCTTCATCGGTCTGGAGGCGCTTGAAAGCGGCGCGCTCCTCGTCCGTGATGATGTAAGCCACGTCCTCGTTCAGCCATTTGCGGTAAGGCGTTTCGAGCTCCTTGCGGAGCTTTTCTTCGCGCCTCTTCTTCTCCCTTTCCGACAAGGGCCTGGCGATGGTTTCGCGCTGGGGCGCGGCGGAGGACTTCTTGGTCTGATTCTGATCCGTCTGCTGTGCCGCGGCGAAGAGGCCAATCACAATGGACAAGGAAACGCAGGCAATCGAAAGGCGCGTGGCGTTCATACGGCTCACCGTTTCCTCAGGACAAGGCTCAACTAGGTTAAACCCATTTTAGATCGAGCGGTTTGGCACGGTCAATCCCGTGAATCGGGCGCACAGGTGGGGTGCGGCGCGAGTCACAACGAATTTCAGACTTTTTTCTCTTTCCTTCCAACAACTTACACGGCCGAATCCAAGAGTCCGGCGTGTCGGGGGGTTAACGTGGAGATGGAAGAGGGAGTTCGGTCTCGTCTTTCTGCTCTGAAGTTCCCCATACCTTCCCCATGATCCTCACCGCTCCCTTGGTTGGAGCGTTCCTCTCCGTTTCCGGATTCCCTCTCTTTCCAAGCCGGCGCGGGGAATTGGCCAATCGCTTCCTTTTGACTTTTGGCTCGGTTTCGGTTAACCCCTATATATATGCCCGAGGGCTCCTACCGTTTTCAGGTTGGGGCCATCTGCTGCACCGTACTCAGCGATGGCTATTTCTCCTATCCGACGTCGTGGTTCTTTCCCAACGCCGACCCCGAGGAGCTCTCCCGCGCGCTGGAGAGCCGCCATCTTCCGCAGGAAGCGGTGCTGAGCCCGTACACCTGCCTGCTGATCGAGACGGGCCGGCAGGTGGTGCTGGTGGACACCGGCGGGGGAGAGTTTTCGCGGACCACCGGCGCCATCGTCGCCCGCCTGGAAGTGGCGGGCGTCCGCCCGAGGGACGTCGATACCGTGGTCCTCACCCACGCCCACCCCGATCACATCGGCGGCGCCATCGATTCCCGCGGGCGCCCGGCTTTCCCTTACGCGCGCTATGTTCTCTCGCAGCCGGAATGGGATTTCTGGACGGAGTCGCGCTCCGATCTGGCCGGCCTGCGTGTGCCGGAAGATGTGAAGCGCATGATCGGTTCGGCGGCGCGGCGCTACCTGGCGCCCCTGCGGTTCCAGGTCGATCCGGTGGAGGGTGAGACCGAAATTGTTCCCGGTGTGTGCGCCATCCCCGCGCCGGGCCATACTCCCGGGCACCTGGCGCTGCTGATTTCCTCCGAAGGGCAGCATCTCCTCAACATGGGCGACGCGGCCGTTCACCCTTTGCACCTGGAGCGGCCGGATTGGGAGAACGGCTTCGACCTGGCCGCCGAACAGGCGGCCGCGACTCGCCGCTTGCTGCTGGACCGCGCCGTGGCCGGGAATATGCATCTCATGGCGTTCCATTTTCCATTCCCCAGCGTCGGCCGCGTAGCCGCGCGCCCGGAGGGCGGTTGGGAATGGACGCCGGGCTGGTAGTGCAAACAGGACCGAGTAAATGAAACTTTCCGCGCTGTTACTGATCACGCCGCTGGCAGCGGCCGCCGCCGATTCGCTCGCGCCCACGCCGCCGATGGGCTGGAACAGTTGGGATTCCTACGGGACCACCGTCACCGAGGCGGAAGTCAAAGCCAACGCCGATTACATGGCCGATCGCCTGAAAAGCCATGGCTGGCAGTACGTGGTGGTGGACATTCAATGGTCCGAGCCTCACCCGCAGACGCACGGCTACCGCCCCAATGCCGATCTCGTCACGGACGAATATGGCCGCCTCACGCCCGCCACTAACCGTTTCCCCTCGGCCGCCGGCGGCCAAGGCTTCCGCCCGCTGGCCGATTTCATCCACGCCCAGGGTCTCAAGTTTGGCATCCATATCATGCGCGGCATCCCGCGCAAGGCCGCGGCCGCAAACGTGCCGGTCTTCGGCAGCCCGGCGCGCGCCGCCGCCATCGCCGGCCTCACGTCGCTGTGCCGCTGGAACACCGACATGTACGGCGTCGATATGAGCAAGCCCGGCGCGCAGGACTACTACGATTCCATCCTCCAGCTCTACGCCGCATGGGGCGTGGACTACATCAAGGCCGACGACATCGCCATCCCCTTTCACGGGGACGAGATTGCCGCCCTGCACCGCGCCATCGTGAAATCGGGACGCCCCATCGTGCTGAGCCTTTCACCCGGCCCGGCGGACTTGGCGAAGGCCGATTTCTATGCCGCCAACGCCAACTTGTGGCGGATCTCCGGCGATTTTTGGGACCGCTGGCGCGACCTCCGCGCCACCTTCGATCTGCTCGACAAGTGGAGCCGCTACACGCAGCCCGGCGCCTGGCCGGACGCCGACATGCTGCCGCTCGGCCACATCGGAATTCGCGCCGAGCGCGGCGATAATCGCATGACCCGCCTGACGCGCGACGAACAGCGCATGCTGATGAGCCTGTGGTCGATCGCGCGCAGCCCGCTCATGTTCGGAGGCGACCTGCCGACCAACGACGATTTCACGCTTTCGCTGCTCACCAACGACGAAGTCCTGGCCGCCGACCAGAACGCCACTGGCAGCCGGAAACTGTTCCAGCGCGGCGACCAGATTGCGTGGACCTCGGACGCAGTGGGATCGCGAGCCAAGTACCTGGCGGTATTCAACGTGGGAGATCAGGCGCCCCTGGAGATCCGCGTGGATTGGAGCGACCTCGGGTTGCCGCCAACCTGCGCCCTGCGCGATCTCTGGGAGAAGAAAGACCTGGGGCAGGTGAAGGCCGGCTACACCTTCAAACTACCGCCCCACGGTTCGGGCCTCTACCGCATCCAGTAGGGGTCTACGCCCGGAACTCCACCGAGCGCGCGAACTTCACTGCCGGGTTCTCCCGCAGTTGCGCCAGCACCGGCTCGGGCACCAGCTCGTCGGTCGAAACCAGCGCGACCGCTTCCAGCGGCTCACCCGGAGCGGCGGGCGCATCGCGCCGGCCCAGCGAGAAATTGGCGATGTTGATGCGGTTCCGCCCCAACACCGTTCCCACGTGGCCGATTACGCCCGGCACGTCCTGGTTCTTCATGAAGATCAGAAAGCCGGAAAGCGCCGCTTCGCAGTAGATCCCATCCACCTGGATCAGGCGCGGCCTTTCGAGCAGCACCACGCCTTCCACGGAGGTGACGCCCGAGTCGGTCTCTACCTCGAGGCGGATGGAATCGGTGTGCACGGAGCGCTTCTCGTGGGCCTCCCACACGTTCCACCCGCGCTGCTCGGCGATTTGCAGGGCGTTGACCAGGTTGGCCTTCTGCGAAGTGGAGCGGCTCAGCACGCCCGCCAGGCCGGCGTTGCGCAACAGGCTGGTGTTGCTGTCGGCGATCTTGCCGAAGTAGATCAGCCGCACCGTGCGCGGGTTGCCCGACGCGATGTGCGAAGCGAAATTGCCGAGCCGCTCGGCCAGCGTGATGTATGGAGTCAGGGCGCGATACTGCTCCGGCGAAAGCGCCGGCATGTTCACGGCGTTGATGGCCACTCCGTGCTTCAGGTACTCCACCACCTGCTCGGCGATGCGAACCCCCACGATCTCCTGCGCCTCCTCGGTGGCCCCGCCGATGTGCGGCGTGGCGAGCACGGCGTCGGATGTGAACAGCGGAAATCCGCCGGGCGGCGGCTCGGCGGAAAATACGTCCAGCGCCACACCGGCAACCTTGCCGGATTGAATGGCTTCCTGGAGCGCCGCTTCGTCCACCAGCTCGCCGCGCGCGCAGTTGACGATGCGGACGCCCGGCTTCATCAGGCCGAAGGCCTCGCGCGAGAGCATTCCCTGGGTTTCGGGCGTGGCCGCCACGTGCAGCGAGATGTAGTCGCTCGCGGCGTAGAGCGCTGGCAAGTCCACCAGTTCCACGGCCAGGTCCTGTGCCAGCTTGGAAGTCACGTAGGGATCGTGCGCTACGATGCGCATCTCGAAGGCGCGCGCCCGCTTGACCACCTCGCGGCCGATACTGCCCAGACCGATGATGCCGAGCGTCTTGCCGCGCAGCTCGTTGCCCATGAACTTTTTCTTTTCCCACTTGCCGCCCCGCGTGGAGACATCGGCCCGCGTGACGTGGCGCGCCATGGCGAGCATGAGCGCCAGGGTGTGCTCGGCCACCGAGATGGCATTGCCGCCGGGCGTGTTCATCACCAGCACGCCGGCTTCGGTGGCGGCGTCGAGATCGACGTTATCCACGCCCACCCCGGCGCGACCGATCACGCGCAGTTTGGGCGCTTTTTCCAGCACCGCCCTGGTCACTTGCACGGCGCTGCGCACCAGCAGCGCGTCGGCTTGCGGCAGGTGCTGCGCATATTCCTTGGGATTGGAGACGATGGTATTCCAGCCGGGCTGGGACTGAAATAATTCGATCCCGGCCGGAGCGAGGGGCTCGGCGATAAGAATATTCATGAGAGTTTGATTATGCTTTCACGGTTTGAGGTTGCGCCGCGGCGTGCTCGTAAATCTCTTCGACGGCGGCGACGCCGGTCCCGTACTGCACGGGATACCCGTTGGCGTTGAGAATGATTTCCAACCCAGCGATGACGGCAAACAGGTCCGCGAAATCGAAATAGCCCAGGTGGGCGATGCGGAAAATCCGGCCCTTCATGGTGCCCTGGCCGTTGGCGATGATGGCTCCGAAACGATTGCGGAATTCCTTGACGATGACGCCGGAATCCATGCCGGCCGGCGCCTTCACGGCGGTCACCGAAGAGCCCGGCGACGCTGGCGCGAACAGCTCCAGCCCCAGCTTCTGCACGGCGGCGCGGGTGGCGCGGGCCAATAACTGGGCATTCTCGATGAGCTTCGGCATGCCGAGCCGCTTCACATAGCGCAGGGCCTCGGCCAGCGCGAGAATCAGGGACGTGGAGGGAGTCCAGCTCGATTCACCCGCGTCGCCGCTCTTCTTTTCCTTCTTCAGGTTGAAGTAGTAGTGCGGCAGCGTGGCGGTCTCAGCGAGTTTCCACGCCTTCGGGCTGGCGGACATGAACGCCAGCCCCGGCGGAATCATGAAGGCCTTCTGCGAGCCGCCGATGGTGACGTCCATCCCCCAGCCGTCGATGTCCAGCGGCATGGTGCCCAGGCCGGTGATGGCGTCCACGACGAAGATCGCACCGGTTTTCGAAATCGCGCGGCCCATGGCTTCGACATCGTGCGCGGCGCCGGTCGACGTTTCCGAGGCCTGCACAAAAACGCCCTTGGTGGCAGGCTCCTGGGCCAGCGCGGCTTCCACCTGCCGCGGAGTCACCACTTCGCCGTAAGGAGCGGTCAGGACGTTGGCCTCGAGCCCGTAAGCCTTGGCAATTTCGGCCCAGCGCTCGCCGAACTTTCCGGCGGAGCAGACAATCACCTTGTCGCCCCTGGAAAAGAGGTTGGAAACGGCGGCATCCATGGCCCCGGTGCCCGAAGCCGCGAACATGAGGAGGTCGTGGGAAGTTCCCATCACCTCCTTGAGGTCCGCCAGGCACGAGCGATAGGCCGTGCGGAAGTCCTCGGTGCGGTGATGGATGTCCGAGGCCATCATGGCGTGGAGGGCCGGCGGATAGAGAGGCGTCGGGCCAGGCGTTAATAATCGTTGTTTTCGAATGTACATTGGGTGCGGTAGTCTTCTAGAATATCAGACATCATGCCCCTTATCGACCAGGTGGCGCAAGCCATGGTGGCGGCCATGAAAGCCCGTGATGGAGCGCGGCTCAGCGCGCTTCGCATGATCAAGGCCGCGCTCATGAAACAGAAAGTGGATTCGCCCAAGCCGCTCGACGAAGCGGCCGAGATGCAGGTGCTCAAGTCGCTGGTCAAACAGCGGATCGACGCCGCCGAAGCGTTCCGCAAGGCCGGCCGCGCCGAGCAGGCCGAAAAGGAAGAGGCCGAGCGCGCGTTGATCGAAAGCTATCTGCCAGCCGGCGCTACGGAGCAGGAGATCGAGGCTGCCATCGCCGAAGCCATGGCCGAGACCGGCGTGACTTCGCTCAAGCAGATGGGTGTGGTGATGAAGGCCGCGCAAGCCCGGCTGAAAGGCAAGCCGGTGGATGGAAAGGCGCTGAGTGATAAAGTGAGGTCGAGATTACAATGACGCCTCCCGAAACGGAAAAGAAATTCCGGTCCTACGTGCCGGATAAAACGGACCTGCGCGAGTTCACTTTTCGCGCGATTCTGCTGGGGCTGGTGATGACCGTCGTCCTCGGCGCGGCAAACCTCTACCTTGGCTTGCGCGCCGGCATGACCATCGCGGCGACCTACCCCGCGGCAGTCATTGGCATGGCCATCCTGCGCCTGATGAAGGGCTCGATTTTGGAGGAGAACATCGCCCGAACCATCGGCTCGATCGGCGAGTCGGTGGCGGCCGGCGCAGTGTTCACCATTCCGGCGTTCGTGCTCGCTGGCGTCTGGCCCGCGTTCGATCTCGCCAACGGCTACTGGAAATCGGTGGCGCTGATGGCGGTCGGCGGCACATTGGGAATCCTGTTTGTCACCCTGCTGCGCCGCGTGATGGTGGAAGACCCCGATCTCCCGTTCCCGGAGTCCGTGGCCGCGGCCGAAATTCATAAGGCCGGCCAGCAGGGCGCGAAAGCCGCGAAAATCCTCTTCGCCAACATGGGCATCGGCGCGGTGGTGTACTTCTCCGGCGCGATCAACGTGTTCGCCGCCAGCAAGGATTTCCTCGTCCGCGTCGGCGAATTAGGACGCAGCGTAGTCAGGTTGAGCCGCGCGCCGGGCGCCCCCACCTTGCAGGCGGGCGCCATGACCACCTTCTCTGCCCCGGCTATCAGCCCCGCGTATATCGGCGTGGGCTACATCATCGGGCCGCGGCTGGGCGCGCTCAACTTCGCCGGCGGCGTCTTCGCGTGGGGATTGCTGGTGCCGTTGCTGGTGTTCTTCCTGGGGCCGCAACTGGCGCCGCACGCCGCTGGCGAACACGGCTGGGCGAGCATCGCCGGCGCGATTTGGTTTAACATCGTGCGTCCCATCGCGGTGGGCGGCATGCTCGTCGGCGCAACGTTCACGCTCTTCCGCATGCGCAAGAACCTCGGTCTCGGCATGAAACGCGCGGTTGCCGACTTGAAGAAGTCGGCGGCTGGACACGAAGCTGCCGGCCGCACGGAGCGAGACCTGAGCAGCAAGGCGGTCTTCGGCGGCCTGGCAGTCGTGTTCGTTTGCATGATCGCGCTCTACTTCTACTTTGCCGGCGTGATCAGCGGCGCCATTGCGGCGGCCATCGTCATGATCGTGCTCGGGTTCTTTTTTGCGGCCGTCTCCGGAAACCTCGTCGGCATGATCGGCTCGTCGAACAACCCTGTCTCCGGCTTGACGCTTTGTACCCTGGTGGTCGCCGCGCTGCTGATGATCGCGCTGGGCCTGCGCGGCAACTCGGGAATCGCGGCCGTCCTGGGCGTGGCGGCGGTAGTCTGCGTCTCCTCCGCGGTGGCCGGCGAGATGCTGCAAGACCTGAAGGCCGGGCACATCCTCGGCGGCACGCCCTCGAAGATGCAGATCGGCGACTTGTTCGGCATCGCGGTCTCCAGCCTGGCGCTGTTCTTCCCGCTGATGTGGCTGCACCGCGCTTACACTTTCGGCTCGCCGCAGCTCCCGGCGCCGCAAGCCGGGCTGATGGCCTCGCTGGCGCAGGGCATCGTGGGCGGCAACATGGCATGGCCGCTGGTGGTGGTCGGCATCCTGATGGGATTTGGGCTGATCCTGATCGAGGTGCGCAGCCCGATGCTGTTCTCGGTCGGGATGTACCTGCCGCTGGAGACGACCTTCGCCATCTTCGTCGGCGGCATCTTCCGCTGGCTGACGGACCGGTTCCGCGCCAAGGGCGGCTTCAACGACGCGCAGAAGGCGCGCATCGAAAACGCCGGTGTGCTGACCGCATCGGGCCTGATCGCGGGCGAGGCGCTCTGCGGGCTGCTCGTTGCGGGCTTCCGCGCCGCGGAAAAGACCAAGGGCCATGCCATCTTGCCGAACGCCACCTGGGCCGGTACGGATTGGCTGTCCATCCTGGTGCTGATCGCGCTGGCGGCGCTGATGATCCGCTTGCCTCTGCGCAACGCCGGCCGCCCCGACGAGCCGGCGCCGCCCACGGCGATCATGTAATCATGTGCCCCAGGGACACATCGCCGGAAGCGTGGAAAGTGTTCCTCGACCTTCAGCGCAAAATGTCGCCGTCGGAGAAGCTACAGCGGACGCTCGAATTTTCAGACATGGTCCGGAAGTTCGCGGAAGCCGGTATGCGCCGGCGCTACCCCAACGCGGACGCGCGCGAGTTGTTCTTGCGGATGGCGCGGCAGAACCTGGGCCCTGAATTGTTTCGGAAAGTCTACGGCGAAGATGACAATGGATCCGCTGGCCAACGCTCTTAGGCTCGTATCCGCCGCACTGGAGCGCCTGGGGATACCCTATCTCGTTGGCGGCTCCATCGCATCTTCGAGCCGCGGCATTGTTCGAGCCACGATGGATATAGACTTCGTGGCTCGAATCGGCCCGCGACAGGCCCAGGCATTGACTGCCGCCCTTGGCCGCGACTGGTACGCGGACAGTGACCAGATCCGGGATTCCCTTACGGCTGGCCGCTCGTTCAATATCATTCACATTCCAACCAGCCAAAAGGTCGACATCTTCCCCGCCACCGATGCTTTCCAGCATTCGCAATTGCAGCGAGCGACAAGGGAGACCCTGGAATTCTCAGGCGAGGCCGGGGAGTACCCGGTGGCGAGCGCCGAGGATATTCTCCTGGCGAAGCTGCAGTGGTATCGCATGGGCGGCGAAGTTTCCGAGCGTCAGTGGAGCGACGTCGCAGGGATTCTCGCAATTAATCCTTCGCTGGATTTCGCATACCTGCGGTCCTGGGCTGCGCGGCTGCGCGTCGATGACCTCCTCGATAAAGCCGTGGCCGACTCGAAGCGGCGATGAAGATGAGCCGGAAGCCGACGCACTATGACGGACCAGCGTCAACTGCCTAGGAGGAAAAGGGGACAGACGCGTGTCGGCCTCACGGCCGCGCTCTCGACGGCAATCGGGTGAGGACAGCGTCGTATACCTTCCGTGCCGCCGCCAATGCTTCTTCGGCCTCCGCTCAGTCGGGTTCATCATTTTCGCCGGGATATCGGAATTTCCACGCGTATTCCGTTAGCGGCGCCGCCTGATCGGCAACTGCTCCCAACGTCGAATCCAATGCCACGCACTGCTGGCCGAGTTCCTCGAGGTTGTGCGTCTTCCTAAACGGCACGTCGTGCCATGAGAGGAGAGCCTTCAGGGCCTTCTCAGCCGCCTGCTGGCTGTGGAACATGACGTCGCCCCACAGCCCCTCGGCAGGAGCCGACATTTCGTGTGCTGCCGCCTTCAAATCGAGTTCCGCCTTCGAGA
>JBEKYW010000007.1:0-161860 GCA_049510555.1 Bryobacteraceae bacterium | reverse complement strand
GCGATGCGGTGCACTTGGCTACCGCGCTTGAGATCGGCGAGTTGGAAGTCTGGACCAGCGACCGGCACATGCTGGCGGCCGCGCCCCACTTCGGATTGATCGGACGCACAGCGTAAGGGACGGCTCCGTGTTCCCGGGCTAAAGACCCTGTGAGGCCGCCAGCGCCACACTCCCGCCGGAGTGGTCCAGAATCGTGATCTTCCCGCTCCCGAAAGTCACGTTGTCGATTCTGCTGAATCCCTCCGGCACCCTCGTGTAAAACATCAAGAAACGCGTCTCGATTTTCGATTTGGCCGGCAACCAGCGGAACGTGGGCGTCCCGAATAGCGGGCTCATCGCCACCGTTTCACGATGGGAGATGTCGAACGGCTGTGTCGAAAACTCCATACCGCGCGCCGCACGGCCGTCGTCCGTGAAGTTCATCCAGCTCATCAGCCAGGGATAATCCTCGCGCTGGAATACGTATCCGAACACGAGGTGCTTCTCCAAATGCAACGCCGTTACAAATTCCAGTTTGCGGGTCGGGTCCAGTTGGCAACTGGCCAGGTCCAACCAGTTATGATCCGTGGGAATCACGCGCAGGTCGGCATGGCCGCCGTCATTAGTGGGGGCCATGGGCCACGTGAAATCCTTGTCATAAACCAAGTGTCCGGGAATGTCTCCGGGCTTATAGGGACGGACGCGACAGTTAGTGGCCGGCATATCCACCACGACTTTGCCTTTCTCCATAAACGGAGGACCAATGGTGGCGTGTTCGGCCCAGGAAATGGGCCGGTCCACTGAGAGCAGGCTCTCGAGGTTGCTGGTGACGCGGACCACGCTTTCGCCGTCCGCCAGCTCGATGGTCCGAGTGAATACTTCCTGCGCCAGCGGCAGCGTGGCCTCGATGACGACTGAGTGCACCGGCCCGGATTCATGGGTGGCGACGATCTTGAAAATCTGCCTGCCGGCCTCGCCGTGAAAGGGCATGCCCAGAGCCGCTTCCTCCGGAGACGGAGCGCCGAAGCCGTCCAGCGCCAGCATGTGAGGGACCGTGCCAAACGGGCTGAGAGGCTCTCCATCGCGCAGCAAAAGTCTGGAGAAGCTGCCGCCATTGGCCAGAATCGTAAGTTCGATCTTGTCGTTGGCGAGCATGATCGGGATGGGCGCTGCGGCGGCCGCCCGGCCGCGTCCCGGAGCCTGCCCCGGCTGCGCCGATGCCGGCAATCCGCCGCTTACAGGCTTATAGGTCTTGCTGAAACCACTCCGTGTGTTGGTCATCGTGAAGGTTCCATTGGATTCCACAGACAGTTTGATCAACCGGTACTCGTCTGTCGGTTCCAGGTTGGCAATGAAATCGTCCGGCGGATTCGTATCTTTGGTCCCGTTGGCCGAGTAATGGGTCTGCCAGATGTCTTCCAGGCCTGGGGTAGCGCGCAGAATCGGCCAGGTTTGCGGATCGGCGCCTTTTCTCGCCCCATTGCCCATGATCGCCACTCGCGGGTGCACCGCGCCGATCAACTCCGGCGCGATCCCCTTGAACTGGCCATGCACGTTCACGTGATACACGTCCGCCGTGCCAATCAAATTGTTGGGACAAACCAGCTCGTGACTGTGGTGTGCCTCCAGGTCCGCGAGATCTAACATGCGGAACTTTCCAAAGGTAATCAGCAAACCGACGGAGAGGTTGTCTTCCACATCTCTCTCAATCACGGCCTGCTGGGGATTAGTCGAGCAGAGCGGATTTGGCGCGCCGGCACCCTGGAGCGGCTTCTGGATGAACTTCCCCGCTGCCGCCACCACCTCTACATCCACTCCCTTGAGCGGAATCTCGTCACCCGGCTTGACTACCGTGTGGCCCACCTTCTGACGAACCGCATCGTAGGCTTTAAACCACTCCTGCTGAGGATCCAACCCGTCGCCGTGATCGTAGATATGCCCGATGGGGAACCTGGCCTCCAGCGCCGGAACGTCTCCACGGTGATCGACATCGAAATGCGAAATCAGCAGGTGGTCGATGCGCCGCAGACCGGCGGCCTTGACAGCTTCCAGAATTCGATCCGTCGACGCCGGCCGGGTATTCAACGCGGGCCAGCCAACATCGATGAGCAGCGACTCCCCGGACGGAGAAACGAACAGAACACACTTGCCTCCCTCGACATCCACGGTATATACGTCGAGCGTATTGGCGGCCGCCAGGACGGAAACGAGAAAGGTCAAGAGCAAACCCACCTTGAGGATTCTCATGGCTTTCCCTTTTCCGGGTATTCCGGATTTCCGCATCAGTTTAGCAAAAAGCCGGCGCGAGAGACCGCCCGTCCGCTGCTGAGCCTGCTACGACGCCAGCCAGCCGACCGCGGCCGCCGCCACCAGGAGCTTCACCAGCCAGCCGAGCGCGTGCGCCACCACCGTGAGCGGGTGCAGCTTGATAAACAGCGCGTTGGTGATGAGAAGCGGCAAGGGAGCGATGGCCCAGATGGCCCCGGCCAGTCTCATCGCGGCCGCGTATCCGTGCACCTGAAGCGCCGAGCAGGCAACCACGAACGCTCCGCAGGTGACGAAGCCGAGCAGTATCGACCACGCCACAGCCTTGCCTTCGCCGCCTGCGGCGTCCCGCCAGATCTCGGGATAGGCGAGATACTTGTCGTGAAACAACACTCCGAAGAAGAACCAGTCCGTCAGGGAAACGGCGAGACCGGAAAGAAAGATCGCGAGCGCCATGCGACCTGGACTCAAATTGGGCCCCCTCCTTGCAGGTGCAATTATGATGTCACATCACCGGGCGTGAGGCAAGTCACCCCGCCACCGGCGCTTCCGTTGCTGCCTTCTTCCCTCGCTTCCAGGCTTGCACCCGCTCCTGGATAGCCGCCATGTAAGTGTAGAACACCGGCGTGAGGTATAGCGTCACGAGCTGCGAGAACAGCAGGCCGCCCACCACCACCAGGCCCAGTGGCTGGCGCGCCTCGCCGCCCGCTCCGTAGCCCAGCGCGATCGGCACGGCGCCCAGCATCGCCGACATGGTAGTCATCATGATCGGCCGGAAGCGGATCAGGCAGCCTTCGTAGATCGCGTCTCGGGGGGCCAGGTTGTGCTGGCGCTCGGCTTCCAGGGCGAAGTCGATCTGCATGATGGCGTTCTTCTCCACGATGCCGATCAGCATGATCAGGCCCACAAACGCATAAATGTTCAGGTCGATGTGGAACAGCAGCAGCGTCATCAGCGCGCCGAAACCGGCCGAGGGCAGACCCGAGAGAATCGTGATGGGGTGGATATAACTCTCATACAGAATACCGAGCACGATGTACACCACCGCGATGGCGATGATCAGCAGCACCCACAGGTTTCCGAGGGAGCTCTGGAAGGCCTTCGCCGCGCCTTGGAATTGCGTCCCGATGGTGACCGGCAGCTCGCGATCGGCAATCCCCTGGATGCGTTTGACCACCTCTCCCAGCGACGCGCCCGGCTGGAGGTTGAACGAGATGGTCGCCGACGGAAGCTGGCCGTAATGATTGATGGTCTGCGGCCCGGTCTCCGTAACCACGCGGGCCATGGTGTCGAGCGGAATCAGTTTGCCGGTGCTGTTCTTGAAATACAGCAACGACAGCGCGCGCGGATCGGCTTGGTACCTCGGCTCCAGCTCCAGCAGCACCTTGTATTCGTTCACCGAACCATAGATCGTGGAGACCCACCGCGGCCCGTAAGCGTCGTAGAGGGCGTTCTCGATCAGGTTGGCGTTTACGTTCATCACCGCCGCCTTGTCGCGGTCGATCGTAACGTTAACCTGCGGCGTCTGCACCGCCACGTCGCTGGCCACGTCCTCGACCCCCGGGACCTGCTCCACCTGCTTCAGAAGCTTGTCCGTCTGGGCGTACAACTCCGCTTTGTCCGGCGTCTGCATCGAGAACTGGTAAAGACTCTTGGTGACCTGGCCGCCGATCTGGATGGTGGGGGGATTCTGCAGGTAAGATTTCATGCCCGCCAAACCGGCCAGCTTGGGACGCAATTCCCTGATAATGTCGTTCACCCCCAAGGGCCGCTTACTGCGCGGCTTCAGGTGCACCACCAGTTCCCCATAGTTCGGGCCCCCCAGGTTGGAGGCCGTCGTGCCGCCCACGCTGGCCATCAGCGAATCCACGTTGGGGTCCCTCGATACCAGGTCCGCGATCTTCTGCTCGTAATCCACCATCTGGTAGTAAGAAGTCCCCTGCGAGGCTTCGGTGAAGACTTGCATCTGATCGGTGTCCTGGTCCGGAATGAAGCCCTTGGGAATGGTCACGAACATGTACAGGGTCGCGGCCAGAACCGCCGCCGAGACGGCCATGGTCACCGGCCGGTAGCGCAAAACCCATCGCAGCGACACGTCGTAGACGTGCAGCATGCCCTGAAAGAACCTCTCGGTTGCGTGGTAGAACCAGCTTCGCTTCTCCTCGTGCGCCGAGCGCAGGAACCGGCTGCACAGCATCGGCGTGAGGGTGACCGAGACCACCCCCGAAATCAAAATGGCGACGCAAATGGTGATCGCGAATTCCTTGAACAGACGGCCCAGCACGCCGCCCATGAACAGCACCGGGATGAACACGGCCGCCAGGGACAGCGTCATCGATACGATGGTGAAGCCGATCTCGCCCGAGCCTCTAAGCGACGCCAGCAACGGCCGCTCGCCCATCTCGATGTGCCGGACAATGTTCTCGAGCATGACGATGGCGTCGTCCACCACGAACCCGATGGAGAGGATCAGGGCCATCATCGAGAGATTGTCCAGGCTGAAGTTAAGCAGGTACATCACCGCGAAGGTCCCGATGATGGAGAAGGGCAGAGCCAGGCTGGGAATGATGGTGGCGGACAGGTTGCGCAGGAACAGGAAGATCACCATTACCACCAGTCCCAACGTCAGGACCATGGTGAACTCCACGTCCCGGTACGACTCGCGGATGGTGTCGGAACGGTCGTAAAGAATGTCCATGTGAACCGAGGGAGGCATCTCCGCCCGGAACACCGGCAGCAGGTTCTTCACCCCGTCGGTCACCTCAATCGTGTTGGTCCCCGGCTGGCGCTGGATGGCCAGAACGATGGCGCGGCTGTTGCCGTTGTGCGTGTAGTACCAGGAGGCCGTCTTGTCGTCCTCGACGCTGTCGATGATGTTGCCCAGCTCTTCCAGCCGCACCGGTGAGCCCTGGCGGTAGGCCACCACCAGCGGACGATACGCCGCCGCGCTCATCAACTGTCCGCTCGCTTGCAGCGTGAAGGCGCGTTGCGGACCGATGATGGCGCCGGTGGGCAGGTTCACGTTCCAATTCTTCAGCGCGGATTCGATTTCATTAATACCGATCTGCCGCGAGGCCAGCGCGTGCGGGTCCATCTGCACGTGCACGGCGTACTTCTGGGCGCCCAGCACCTGCACCTGCGCCACGCCCGAGATCATCGAAACGCGTTGCGCCAGGCGCGTCTCGGCGTATTCATCCAAGGTCCACAGCGGCAGCGTGGGCGAGGTCAGGGCGATGTACAGGATCGGCTGGTCCGCGGGGTTCACCTTGGTGAAGGTGGGCGGCGTGGGCATGCCCTGTGGCAGCATGCGCGAGGCCTGCGTGATAGCCGCCTGCACGTCCACCGCCGCGCCGTCCAGCTTGCGTGCGAGGTCGAATTCCAGCGTGATCTGGGTGTTGCCGAGCGAATTCGACGAAGACATGGAATTCAGCCCGGCGATGGTGGAGAACTGGTTCTCGAGCGGGGTGGCCACAGCCGCGGCCATGGTTTCGGGACTTGCGCCGGGCAAGCTGGCGGTCACCAGCAGTGTGGGCAAGTCCACGTTGGGAAGATCGCTCACCGGCAGCGCGCGGTAGGCCACGGCCCCGAACAGGGCGATAGCCGCCATCAACAGGCTGGTGGCGATGGGTCTCTCGATGAAGGTTTGAGAAATGTTCATGCGTGTCTCTCCCGCATGTTCATGCGTCAGTCTCCCGCCTGCATCGCGGGAGCCAAGGCCTTGGGGGATCTCCACGCGTTCCACCGCTCTACGATTGCCGCCATATAGGTATAGACCACCGGAGTCAAATACAGAGTCATCAACTGCGAAAATGCCAGGCCGCCCACCACCGCCATGCCCAGCGGCCGGCGCGCCTCGCCGCCCGCACCGTAGCCCAGCGCGATCGGCATGCCACCCAGTAGCGCCGCCATGGTGGTCATCATGATCGGCCGGAAGCGGACCAGGCAGCCCTGGTAGATCGCCTCCAGGTGCGACATGCCTTCTTTCCTCTCAGCCTCCAGGGCGAAGTTGACCTGCATGATGGCGTTCTTCTTCACAATCCCGATCAGCATGATCAGGCCGACAAACGAGTAGATGCTCAGATCGATCTTGAACAGCAGCAGGGTGAGCAGCGCGCCGAAGCCGGCCGAAGGCAATCCCGAGAGGATGGTCAGGGGGTGGACGTAACTTTCGTACAACATGCCGAGCACGATGTACACCACGGCGATCGCCACGATGAGTAGAATCCCCATGTTCTTCATGGAGTCCTGGAAGACCTTGGCGGTGCCCTGGAACGTGCCGGTAATGGTGGCGGGCAGATTCGCCCTGGCCGCCTCCCCGATCTCCGAAGTGGCTTGGCCCAGCGAGGTTCCGGGTCGCAAAGCGAATGAAATCGTCACCGAGGGCAGTTGGCCCGAGTGCGGGATACTCTGCGGTCCCGCATCCATCACCAGCTTCGCCACGGCATTCAGTGGCACCAGTTGGCCGGTGTCCGATTTCAGATAGATCATCTGCAGCCCGTCGGTGTGTTCCTGATACCGCGGCAGCATCTCGAGAAGTACCCGGTACTGGTTGGTGGGCGAGTAAATGGTCGAAGAGAATTGCGGGCCGAATGCGTCGTACAGCACGCTGGAGATGTTGTTCCAGTTCAGGTTCAGCGCCGCTGCCCGGTCGCGATCCAGAATGACGTTGACCCGCGGGTTCCTGATTTGCAGATCGCTCGACACTTCCTGCAGGCCCGGCAGCCGCCCGATGATGCGCTCCAGCTTGGGGGCTTCCGTGTAAAGCTGTTGCGTGTCCGGTCCATAGAGCGTGAAGTCGTAACTGCTCCTGGACATGCGCCCGCCCACCCGGATAGCCTGCGGAATCGAGGTGTATACCCGCAATCCCGGAAAGTTCGAGACTTTCGGCCGCAACCGGTTTACGACATCGGCGACCGTGGCCACACGCTGCCGGCGAGGCTTCAGGTTGACCATCACGCGGCCGGTGTTGCCGGATCCGCCAAAGCCCCCGCCCGTACTGGAGTAGAAACTCTCCACGTCCGGGTCCTGGACGATGATCTGGGACACCATCTGCTGGTACTTCACCATCTGGTAGAAGGAGGTGCCCTGCGCGGCCTCGGTCTGCACGTTGAAGTTGTCGTTGTCGGTGTCCGGAATGAAGCCCTTCGGCACCGCGACGTACAGGTAAGCAGTGGTCCCGAGCACCGCCAGGAACATCCCCAGCATGACGGGGCGGTGTCCCAGCACCCAGCGCAGGCTCGTGCTGTATGTACTCAGCATGCCTTGATAAACCCGCTCCATGGCGCGGTAGAGCAATCCGTGCCCCGTGGGTTTCACTTCCCGCAGAAAGCGGCTGCACAGCATGGGAGTCAGGCTGATCGAGACCATGCCGGAAATGAGAATCGCGGTGCAGATGGTCACCGCGAACTCGCGGAACAGCCGGCCCAAAATGCCCGACATGAACAGGATCGGAATGAAGACCGCGGCCAGCGAGAGCGTCATCGAGACAATCGTGAAGCCGATCTCTCTCGACCCCGTCAGCGCCGCCGCGTATGGCCTCTCCCCGTGCTCGATGTGCCGGACGATGTTCTCCAACATGACAATGGCGTCATCCACCACGAAGCCTATGGAAAGGATGAGCGCCATCATCGAAATGTTGTTGATGCTGAAATCCAGCAGGTACATCACCGAGAACGTGCCCACGATGGAGAACGGCAGCGCCATGGCGGGGATCATGGTGGCCGAGAAATTTCGCAGGAACAGGAAGATCACCAGGATGACCAGCGCCAGGGTGGCGGCCATGGTGAACTGGATATCCTGGAACGCTTCGCGAATGTTCTTGGAGCGGTCGCCGCGAATTCCCAGGCGCACCGTGGGAGGCATCTGCGCCTGGAAGAAGGGCAGCAGCCGCTTGACGTTGTCGGTGACCTCGATGGTGTTGCTGCCGGGCTGGCGCATCACCTGCAGGTTCACTCCGCGCGTGCCTTGTGTCCCGTACTCGCCGCCGTAAATCTGCGAAAAGTTCTTGTCGTCCTCCACGCTGTCGATCACCTGTGCCACGTCGCTCAGCCGCACCGCGGCGCCGTTCCGGTAGGCGATGATCATGGGCCTGTACTCCCAGGCCTTCATGAGCTGGCCGTTGACCTGGACGTTGTAGGAGGTATGCGGGCCGAAAAGCGTGCCCGTCGGAATATTCACGTTCCAATTGCGGAGGGCGGCATCGATCTCGTTGAGGCCGATCTGGCGGGTGGCCAGTTGGTTGGGGTCCACCCGCACCCGGACTGCGTACTTGGCGGCGCCGAATACCTGCACCTGGGCCACGCCTTCCACCATGGAGATGCGTTGCGCCACCATGGTCTCGGCGTATTCGTCCAGGTCGGAGAGCCGCATCGTGGGGGACGTGAGGAAAAGGCTGATGATGGGCATGTCCCCCGGGTTCACCTTGCGGAACGAGGGTGGCGTGGGCATTCCAGGCGGCAGCAGCGGCATGGCCTCGGCGATGGCCGTCTCCACATCCACGGTGGCTCCGTCGATATCCCGGCTCAGGTCGAATTGCAGCGTGACGTTGCTGTTCCCCTGGCTGCTGCTGGAAATCATGGAATCCAGGCCCGCGATGGAGGTGAATTGCCGCTCCAGGGGAGTGGCCACCGCGGAGGCCATGGTGTCGGGGTTGGCGCCCGGAAGGCTGGCCGAAACCGTGATCGTGGGGTAGTCGACCTGTGGCAGGTCGCTCACCGGCAGGGCTCGATAAGCGATCACGCCGAACATGGCGATACCCGCCATGATCAGGCTGGTCGCAATCGGCCGGCGAATGAAATTCTCAGAAATGTTCACGCCGAGCCCTCACCTAGCTCCGCGACCGTCCCCCGGATCCCCCCCTGCCGTCTCGCACGACAACCCGGCTGCCCGGCGCCAACCGCAACTGCCCTTCCGTCACCACCGTCTCGCCCAGTTGGAGACCTTGATCCACCACCATGTCCTGCTCCACACGGGCGCCGGTGGTGACCGGCCGCATTTCCACCGTCCGATCTTGCTTCACTACGTAAACATACGAACCGTTCTGGCCCGTCTGGACAGCCTGGTTCGGAACCACGATCGCATTCTGCTGAGTGGTGAGCCGCAGGGTGACACGCACAAACTGCCCCGGCCACAGCTTGCGATCGGAGTTTGCGAACGTGCCCTTCAGCTTGATGGTGCCCGTCGTCATGTCCACCGCGTTGTCGATGAACGTCAGCACCCCGGTCTCTTGGTCCCCGGGGTTGTCCTGAGGCCCCGCGCGCACCGGAAGCTTCTGCTGCGCCATGTAGCGCTTGATGGCCGGCAACTGAGCTTCGGGAACCGAGAACGTAACGTAGATGGGCTCGATCTGATTGATCGTCATCAGCTCCTGGCTGTTGGCCATCACCACGTTGCCCTGTTTCACGTTGAGGTTGCCGGTGCGGCCGTCGATGGGCGACCGGATGCTGGTATAGCCGAGCTGCACGCGCGCATTATCCGCGGCCGCCTTGCTGGCCCCGATGGCGGCCTGCGCACTGGCGATGGCCGCTTTGTCCGCGGCTAACGCCTGGCCGGAGGCATCGGCGGACGCGCGCAACTGTTCGGACTGGTCCTTCGAGACTACGCCGCTTTGGAACAACTCGGCATAGCGCGTGGCATTCGCCTCTGTGTACTTGTTCTGCGCCGTGTCGCGCGCCAGGTTGGCCTGCGCCTGCCCCAGCGTGGCCTCATCCTTGGCCAGGTTGGCGATCGCCAGGTTTAGCGCCGCTTCCAGCGGCCGCTGATCGATGGTGAACAGCAGGTCGCCGGTCTTGACGTAATCTCCCTCGTGGAAGGAGACGTTGGTCAACTGCCCGCCCACCTGCGCCTTCACTGAAATGGTCGAATAGGCTTCCACGTTGCCAATGACCTGGATCTCCACCGGGACGTCCTTCTCGGAGGCCATGGCTACAGTGACGGGTACGTCGCCGGCCCCCATGCCCTTCCTGCCGCCCCGGCCGCCGCCGGGAGCCCCGGAGGTAGATGCGCCGCCGTTCGAGCAACCGTATAAAAACAGGAGTGAAACTCCGATAACGCTAAGATTCCACAGCACTTTAAGGAATCCTCTATGCCCCTCGCACGGCTGGGCCAAATGTATAGACATAAATCGACCTTCTATGTTAGGAGTGGCGACAGGCCACCTCCTAATGTTACCCCTTTCCTCCCACAATGGCCCTAAGAGGCGCATATTTTGGAACTTTCTCAGAACCTGGGTTTGGGCGTCGGAAGAATCTCGCATTCGCCCTCGATGCGAATTGGGCCGTTGTTCTGGGGAGTGATCTTGGCGCGCATCAAACGGATGGTAGCATGGCAAGCTGTTAGCGATCAGCTTTCAGCGCCGGTGTGGCTGAAGGCTTTCCAGAAACCGCTCGCAAGTCATTGATTCTTCGTGAGCCGATTCCGCAGTTTCCGGTTCCTTGGAGCGCGCCTCGACGCGGTCCGGGGCTGACGGCTGAAAGCTTTTTACTTTTTCTTGGCCGGTGGTGGCGTCTGGGTCTTGTCGTCCACCACGTCGCCGTACCTGATGGTGGACCTGCCTTCGTATCGTTTGTAGTCCTGATATCGCACCACCATGCGGATGCGCACGTTGTCCCCATTCTTGAAGTGCAGCGTGTCGTTGGCGCGCGTGTAGGTGGGGAACCAGTACTTGCCGTCGATCTGCTCGCGGTAGGTCTCGAATTTCGGGAACTGGTTGTCGGAGCTTTTCCGGATGACGCCCACGCCTTTGCCGTAGGTCTTCACGATTTGCAGGTCCCGGTCGTCCACCCAAGCCTGGCCCTCAAAGTAGCGCTTACCCTGCACAGGTTTCTTGGGCCTGACGGAGAAGACATAGCAGCCGATCTCATCCACCTTCTCGCGGCCCAGGTAGTGGACATCGTATTCGGGAATCTCCGCCGTGGTCATCACGAAGGGCTGCACATTGCGCAGATCCTGCTCGTCTTCGGGCGTCAGCAGGATATTGCGGAGCGAGATGACGGGCGCCCAAACCACCTTCTCCATGCGCTTGCCTTCGGGCGTGAAAATGATGTCTTCCAGCAGCTCCCACTTCCCACCGGTAGGGTTTCCGCCGGCGTCCAGTTCTTCGAGTTTCACGCTCTGGCGATAGGTGTAATTGTTGCGCGCCTGAGCGAACTCGGTCTCCTTGGCGGCAAACTTCTGGATGATTTCATCCGCATTGATGTCGTCGGCATTGCCGTCGGCCGCCCACACGGGCAGGCACACCGCGGCTACTGCGGTTGAGAGAACGATTCCACGCATTTTGCCCTCATTTGTAAGACGAACTCACCTTCCCATCAGTTTCCTGGCAATAGTCACCAGTTGGATGTTGCTGGTGCCTTCGTAGATGCGGCCGATCTTGGCGTCGCGGTACAGCTTTTCCACCGGATAATCCTTCGTAATCCCAACGCCGCCATGCACTTCGATGGCCTTCGAGGCGGCCTTCTCGGCGATCTCGGAGCTGTAGTACTTGGCCATCGCGGCTTCCACCAGAAACGGCATCCCGGCGTCCCGCAAGCGTGCGGCATTGTACACCAGCAGGCGCGCGGCTTCGATCTCCGTAGCCATCTTGGCCAGCTCGAATTGCACGCCCTGGAACTCGCCGATGGTCTTGCCGAACTGCTTGCGCTCCTTGGCGTACGCCACGGCGTGCTCGAGCGCGGCGCGGGCCAGTCCGATCATTTGCGCGCCAATGGCGATGCGGCCTTCATTGAGCGTCTCGATGGCGATCTTGTAGCCCTGGCCCACTTCGCCCATCAGGTTCTCGCGCGGCACGCGGCAGTTGTCCAGAATCAGCTCGCAGGTAGAGGAGGCGCGCAGGCCCAGCTTGTCCTCTTTCTTGCCCACCTGGAATCCGGGAAACTCGCGCTCCACCAGGAACGCCGTGACGCCCTTATACCCCGCTTCCGGTTTGGCGTTGGCGAACAGCAGGAAGAGGCCGGCTTCAGCCGCGTTGGTGATCCATAGCTTGCGGCCGTTCAGAAGGAAGTGGTCGCCGCGATCCTCCGCCCGCGTCGCCATGGCGAAGGCGTCGGACCCCGATCCGGCTTCCGAGAGCGCATACGCCGCCACCAGGTTCTGTGCCAGGCGCGGCAGGTAGCGGGCCTTCTGTTCCGCGGTGGCCCATCGCAACAGCGCGTTGTTGCAGATGGTGTTCTGCACGTCCACCACCACCCCCGCCGAAGGGTCTACCGCCGACAGTTCCTCCACCGCCAGAACCGCCTGGAAAAAGCTGCCGCCCTGCCCGCCATACTCTTCCGGGATCTCGATCCCCATCAGGCCCATCTCGAAGAACTGCTTGATAACGTCCTTGCGGAAGACGCCGGCCTCGTCCATTTCCCGCACGTACGGCCGGATTTCTTCCCGGGCGAACTTGCGCACGGTGGCCTGAAAGAGCTTCTCGTCTTCGCTGAGCGAGGTCAACGGCTGAGGCGCGCTTTCGGTCCGTTCTGCCGCGGGCATGTAGAGCAGCTTACTCCACCGCCGCCAGTTCGCGCCACTCGCGTCCTTGCGATTCGGCCACGCCGCGGTGCGTCACCGAGCCGTTGTACGTGTTGACGCCCGGGCGGAGCCCGGGATGGCGCGCACAGGCGCCCTCCAGCCCGTGCTCGGCCAGCTCCAGCAGGTACGGGAACGTGGCGTTGGTCAGGGCCAGGGTTGAGGTGTGCGGGACCGCCGCGGGCATGTTGGATACGCAATAGTGGACCACGCCATCCACCACGTAGGTCGGCTCGGTGTGGGTGGTGGCGTGCGAGGTCTCGAAGCACCCGCCCTGGTCGATAGCCACGTCCACCACTACCGCCCCGCGTTTCATGCCGGCGATCGTCTCGCGCCGCACCAGCTTGGGCGCGGAAGCGCCGGGGATCAGAACCGCGCCCACCACCAGGTCCGCGGTCTTGAGGTTCTCGCCGATGGTCCAGGCGTTGGACGCCAGCGTCACCACCTGCCCGTGGAAGATGTCGTCGAGCTCGCGCAGCCGGTTGAGACTGCGATCGATGATGGTGACGTGCGCGCCCATCCCGATGGCGATCTTGGCGGCGTTGGTCCCCACAATCCCGCCGCCCAGAATCACCACGTTCCCCGGCGCCACGCCGGGCACGCCGCCCAGCAGGATGCCGCGTCCGCCGTTGGGCCTTTCCAGGTATTGCGCCCCCACCTGCACCGACATGCGTCCCGCCACTTCGCTCATGGGGGTGAGCAGGGGCAGCGAACCGTCCTCTTCCACGATGGTTTCGTAGGCCACGCCGTTCACCCGGGCGGCCAGCAGCTTGTCTGTGAGTTCCGGCAGCGGCGCCAGGTGCAGGTAGGTGAACAGAATCAGACCGGGACGGAAGTAGCCATATTCGGCCGGCTGCGGCTCCTTGACTTTCACCACCAGTCCGGCCTTGTGCCAGACTTCCGCCGCGCTCTTGAGAATGACGGCGCCGGCCTCGACATATTCCCGGTCGGTGATGGAGCTGCCTTCCCCGGCGTGCGTCTCCACCAGCACCTCGTGCCCCGCCTCGCGCAGCGCGGTGACGCCGCTGGGCACCAGCCCGACGCGCGTTTCGTGGTCCTTAATCTCCTTTGGAACTCCGATGATCATGAACACCCTTCTCTGTGAATCAGGTTAACACCACGCGGGTGTGGTAGCGCCGGCGGTCTTGCCGCCGGTGCCTTTTCCAGTCCGGACAAAACCACCGGCGGCGAGACCGCCGGCGCTACCCGGCTACGCCGCCGCCCATACTGACGACAGCACCCGCCGGAAGTTCTCGCCCAGAATCAGGCGGATGTGCTCGTCGGTGTATTTCCGCCGGATGAGCGCGTCCGTGAGGGTGTAGAACCGTTTCTCACCGGCGAGGTCGGCGACAGCCTCGCGGTGGTGAACGCGGTAGCGCTTGTCGGCCGTGGTCAGTATGCGCTCGAGTTGGTCGGGAGGGCCGAAATCGTTGCTCTCCAGGCCGAAGTCGCTGCCCACGCCGACGTGTTCGATGCCCACCAGGCGCGAGACGTGGTCAAAGTGGTCAATCACGTCGTCCACCGTGGTCGGCTCGTGGTCCTTCACCATGAAGCTGATGAAGTTGATGCCCATTACGCCTCCGGATTTCGCCATCGCCTGGATGGCCTCATCCGTCACGCAGCGCGGATGGCCGGGATTCAACGCGCGGCAGTTACCATGCGAGATGATCACGGGCCGCTTGGAAATCTCGAACGCATCCAGCATGGTGCGGTCTCCCGCGTGCCCGCAATCCACCGCCATCCCCACCCGGTTCATCCGTTCGACGATCCTGACGCCGAACTCGCTGATGCCGTCGTCGTGAGGTTCGAACGCTCCGTTCCCCACCAGGTTGCGGAAGTTGTAGGTCAGTTGGGAGACGCGCAGACCCAGCCCGTAAAACGTATCGACATCGTCGGGCCGGCGGAAGTGCGCGGCGTTTTGCAGGCCGAACAGAATTCCGTAGCGGCCCGACTGCTTGGCGCGCGCGAAGTCTGGGCCGGACCCAATGCGCAGCAGCCAGTCGGGATATTCGGCGATAAAACTGTTCCAGTCGGCAAACAGCCGGATGGTGTCTTCATATGTCTCGGCGCCGCTTCCGAAATTGATGACGTTGACGCCGGAATCCTTGAACCGCTGGAAGTCCGCGCTGGTGAACGCCCCCGGTTTGGTGAGCCAGGCGCGCAGCGTCGGCTGCAGGTCGCGGCGGTAGAGGAACTGGTTCAACATGTCGACGACCAGCGATTCCCGCACCAGCCGGATGGCCCGCTCCGAGTACTCGCGCGGCGACTGCGCAAACAGGGCGTAGCGGTTGCGATTGAAGAACGGCGCGCCCAGCAGAGCGGCGCCGCCGCCCAATGCCTTCAGCGCCCGCCGCCGGGTTGTGCTTTGCTGCTTTGGGTCTTCCATACCCTCATAATATAGAGACATGACCAGCCCGCGCCCGACGCTGCTTTTGCTGCTCTGCGCACTTGCCGGTCTGCCAGCGCAAGCGCAGTCTTACAGCGTCCTCGTGGCGGGCCGGATTGCCGGGAAAGAGACCCACGTCGTGGAGCCGGGCGGAGCGGTCCGAGTCTCCTACAGTTACAACGACCGCGGGCGCGGTCCGGAGATCACGGGCCGCTATGTTTTCGACCGCGACGGCTTGCCCTCCGCCATCGAACTGAGCGGCAAGGACTACAACAAGGCGCCCGTCGACGAGCGGTTCGCCGTTCAGAACGGAATCGCCCGCTGGAAGAACGGCGCCGAGGCCGGAGAGTCGAAGTCGCGCGGGTGGTACGTTACCGCGCGGGGCTCGCCATCGGAAACCGCCTGGCTGGCGCGCGCACTTTTGAAATCCAGGTCCCTGCCGCTTCTTCCCGCGGGGGAAGCGAGTCTGGAGCGCGGCCCCACTCTGAGCGTCGCCGCTCACGGGCAGAGCCTCCATGTGACGCTGTACGCCGTGACGGGGATCGGATTTACACCGGCTTTCATCTGGCTCGACGAACGAAACGAGTTCTTTGCCTCGCCCGGCTCGTTCTCCCTCGTTCGCGAAGGCTGGGAAGAAATGAGAAGCCAGTTGCAGGAGGCGGAGACCGCCGCCGGCGAAGCCCGATTCCACGATCTCGCGCTCCGCTTGGCGCACCGGCCCGCGAAGGGACTGGTAATCCGCCACGTGCGTCTGTTCGACTCGGAAACCGCGTCCGTCCGCGAGGATCACGCAGTCACGGTGGCCGGCAACCGAATCACGCGCGTCACGCGCGACAGCGACGCGGCCGTGCCGGCGGGCGCCGAGGTCATCGATGCGGCAGGGAAGACCCTGCTGCCTGGCCTGTTCGACATGCACGTGCACTTCGAGGCTCCCGACGGCTTGCTCGACATCGCCTGCGGCGTCACCAGCGTGCGCGACCTGGGCAACGACATGGACACGCTGCTCCGCATGAAGCGCCGGATGGATGCCCACGACGCCATCGGACCGCGCATCATTCTGGCCGGCGTGATGGATGGCCGGGGCCCGCTTGCCGCGCCCACCAACGTTCTGGTCGACACGGAAGACGAAGCGCGAGCCGCTATCGATCGATATGCGGCGGCCGGATACATCCAGATCAAAATCTACAGTTCGATCCGGCCGGACCTGGTTCCTTACATCGTCCGCGCCGCCCACGCCAAGGGGATGCGCGTCAGCGGCCACGTTCCGGCGGGCATGATCGCCGACCAGTTCGTGGATGCAGGCGTGGACGAAATCCAGCACATGAATTTCGTCTTCCTCAACTTTCTTCCCGCCGAGGCGCCCAACACGGCGAGCCGGGCGCGCCTGACGCTGATTGCCGAACACGGCGCCGCGCTCGACCAGACTTCGTCCCAGGTGGCCGGTTTCATCGCCAAACTCAAAGACCGGCGCATCGTGGTGGACCCGACGCTGGGCGTCTTCGAGGGCCAGTACACGGCGCGTCCCGGCGCGGCAAGCCCGAGTTACGCGGCGATTCTCGAACGGCTCCCCGTGCAAATGCGGCGCGCCGCCTTCCAGGGCGGCCTGCCGGTGCCGGAGGGCAAGGACCGCCTCTACCGCGATTCGTTCCAGGCCATGCTGGATATGACGCTGCGCCTGTACCGCGCGGGCGTGCCGCTCGTCATCGGCACCGACGGCGTTCCAGGACTCATGCTCCACCGCGAGCTGGAGCTGTGGGTTCAGGCCGGCATCCCGGCGGCCGACGTTCTGCGGATGGCTACTCTGGGCGCCGCCCGCGTTGCGGGCGTGGACCGGGATCTCGGCTCCATCGCGGAAGGCAAACTCGCGGACATGGTTCTCGTTGACGGCGACCCCGTCCGCGCGATTTCCGACATTCGCAAGACCGAGACGGTGATCCGGGATGGAGTCATCCACCGGAGCAGCGACCTGTGCCGCGTCCTGGGGATGAAGTAGGCTCCCAATCCGGAATGAATTTCTGCACTTCTGCCCAGTTCAGCACGGAGCCGTTGGAAACCAAGTGTATCGTGTAAGCGCGTGGGGCGGCGGGTTGTCCGGTGTCAGGCCAGCAGGAGGGCATCTTGACCGGTCTTACGGGCCAGATTGTGCAGGCCGCCGTCCAGAGTCACCAGAGTGGCATGCGAGGCCTGACTGAATGCCAGCAGATAGCAGTCCCCTAGCGCCTTAGGCGCGGATGTTGACGAAAAAGGGGTGCTTGCGCGTCGGAACAAGCCATCCACGTCGGCCGGTTCGTTACGGAACTCGACCTTCGGATCGCGCAGCCACCGATCGTAAACTCCCCAGGCCTTCCTTACTGTGAGGCAATCCTGCCCCATTACAGCCTTGGTGGTTAGCAATCGCAGAAGCCCAATCTGTGTGAAGCGGCAGTACAGAACATCGTCGTCCGCCAGCGAGCGAAACCAACTCCAGGCTGTCGAGGAATGCGGGTGACCGCCCCAACTCAGCGCAAGCCAGACGTTGATGTCAGCTAAATAAGAGGTCGTAGGGATTCTCCCTGTCCGGACACAAGGGCCCTGGTTTGCCGGTTCCAGGCACAGGAGGCTCAAGCACGGGAGCGCGCCGCCCAGCGCCGAACTTCCGTTCCATGGCGCCGATCACCAGCGAGCGGATCGAGGTCTGCTCGCTCGCCGCCCGGCGGCGGAGCACTTCATAGAGGTCCTCGGGGATATCAATTGTGGTGCGCACGCTCATGCCATAATTATGGCACAACGGAGGCAGGCCCGGGGTTCTATGGCGACTTATTTCTTCCGCCGCGCCACCACGCGCACGCGCTTCGTTTGCGAAATGGCGCCGGGCGTCAGTGCGTCGTTGACGATCTCCGCCTGCTCCTGCTGGTGGCGCTTGCCGGAGCCGCTGGCGGGGCTGGCGCTCTCGGGGCGGCCGACATAGCGGACCTCGCGGCCGGTGGCGTCGAGGAGCGGCCGCATCCACTCGCGCATGAAGTGCCAGGCGCCCATGTTGCGCGGCTCCTCCTGCGCCCAGACTACCTCGGCGGTGGCCGGATAGCGCGCCAGAATGTCGCGCGCCTGCTCCGCCGCGAAGGGGTAAAGCTGCTCCACCCGCACCAGCGCCGCGTGCCCGGCTTTGCGCTCTTCGCGCGCGGCCGCCAGGTCGTAGTAGATCTTGCCGGAGCAGAAAACCACGCGGGTGACGCGGCTGGTATCGTCTGTGCCGTCGGCCAGCATTTCCATGAACCCGCCGGTGGTGAAATCGCGCGGCGTGGAAACCGCGCGCGGATGACGCAACAGGCTCTTGGGGGTGAAAATGACCAGCGGCTTGCGCGTGCCGCGGCGGTCGTGGCCGCCGTACATCTGGCGGCGCAGCAGGTGGAAGTATTGCGCCGGGGTGGTGCAGTTCGACACCTGCATATTGTTTTCGGCGCACAGCGTGAGGTAGCGCTCGATGCGCGCGCTCGAGTGTTCCGGCCCCTGCCCTTCATAGCCGTGCGGCAGCAGCATCACCAGGCCGCTGGGCTGTCCCCATTTCTGTTCGCAGCTCGAGATGAACTGGTCGATCATGATCTGCGCGCCGTTGGCGAAATCGCCGAACTGCGCTTCCCAGATGACCAGCGTCAGCGGGTCGGCCACGCTGTAGCCGAACTCGAAGCCCAGCACGGCGTACTCACTCAGCGAGCTGTCGAAGACGTCGAACCGCGCCTGGTCGGGTGAGATGTGCTGCAACGGAATGTAGCGCCGGCCGGTCTCGGAATCGTAGAACGCCAGGTGGCGCTGGCTGAAGGTGCCGCGTCCGGAATCCTGGCCGCTGAGCCGCACCGCCGTCCCTTCCAGCGCCAGCGTGCCGAAGGCCAGCGCCTCGGCGAGAGCCCAATCGATGTGACCACCCTTTTCGATCGCGTCGCGCCGGCGCTCGACGAACCTGCGCAGCTTGGGGTGTAAGTGGAAGTTATCGGGAAAATTCGTCATTCCGCGGATGACCCGCTCGAGCACCGGCTGATTCACCGCCGTCCGCGGGCAAAAGGCGCCGATGTCCTCGGTGGGCACCGCGCTCAGCTCCTGCAATTCGTAATGCTCGGCGCGCTCCTGCGCGGCGTCGTAAGCTTCCGAGAGCCTCCGGGCCGCGGCGTGGCGCCTGGCCCGGCACTCTTCACCGCTGACCACGCCCTCGCGCGCCAGCCGCTCCGCGTAAAGCGTGGCCACCGAGGGGTGCTCCTTGATCTTGCGGTAGAGAATGGGCTGCGTGTAGCTCGGATCGTCGCCTTCGTTGTGCCCGTGCCGCCGGTAGCAGATCATGTCGATGACCACGTCCTTCTTGAACTGCTGGCGGTAATCGAAGGCGATCTCGACCACGCGGATGGCGGCTTCCGGATCGTCGCCGTTGACGTGGAAGATGGGCGCCTGGACGCCGCGCGCCACGTCGGTCGAGTAGGGCGTCGAGCGCGATTCGTCGGGCAGCGTGGTGAAGCCGATCTGGTTGTTGATGATGAGATGAACGGTGCCGCCGGTGGAGTAGCCGTCGAGCTGCGAGAGGTTGAGCGTCTCGGCCACCACGCCCTGGCCGGCGAAGGCCGCGTCGCCGTGCACCAGCACCGGTATCACGCGCTCGCGGCGCGTGTCGCCGAGCCGGTCCTGCTTGGGCCGCACGATGCCTTCCACCACCGGGTCCACGGCTTCCAGGTGGCTGGGGTTGGGCGAAACCGAAACCACGATCTGGTTTCCGCTTTCGGTCTGCCGCACGCCGGTGGCCCCGAGGTGGTACTTGACGTCGCCCGACCCTTGCGTGCTGGCGGGATCGAGCTCGCCTTCGAACTCGGAGAAGATCTGCTTGACATCTTTGCCCACCACGTTGGCCAGAATGTTCAACCGGCCGCGGTGCGCCATCCCCACCACGATTTCGTGCACGCCGTTGGCCGCCGCCCGCTCGAGGATCTCTTCCAGGATGGCCAGCGCGGTCTCGCCGCCCTCCAGCGCGAAGCGTTTCTGCCCCACGAAGCGGGAATGCAGGAAGTGCTCGAACTCCTCGGCTGCGATGAGGTTGCGCAAGATGCGCAGGCGTGTTTCGGCGGCTAGCGGCCAGTGGTTGGCGCCGGGTTCCATGCGCTGTTGCAGCCAGCGCTTCTGCTCCGGCACCTGGATGTTCATGTACTCGCAGCCGATCTTGCCGCAGTAAGTCTGGCGCAGCGTTTCCAGGATTTCCCGCAGCGTGGCCACCGGCCTGGGACCGCCTTCGCCGATGGCCTCGCCCAGCGTGCCGGTGAGGAACTCGCGGTCCAGGTCCCAGATGGTGAGCCCGTAGGTTTCCGGGTCGAGCTCGGGATGGTAGCTAGGCTCCGCGCCCAGTGGGTCCAGGTCGGCGATCAAATGCCCGCGCACGCGGTAGGCATTGATCATTTGCATGATGGCGGCTTCCTTGGCGATCTCCGCGGTGCGCGCCGAGGTCATGCCCGGCAGCAGAGGTGCCCCGAGGGCGCCCCGGTCCTTCACCCACCGCACCGGCTGGTGCGGCATGCGCAGGTGCGCGAAGACTTCCTCGTAGAAGCCGTCTGCGCCATCCAGCAGCGCCTGCACCTTGCCCAGGAACAGGCCCGATTCCGCGCCCTGGATGATGCGGTGATCGTAAGTGCAGGTGAGCGTCATCACCTTGCTGATTCCCAGGATGGCGCGCGTCTCTTCGGCCGCGCCCCGGTATTCGGCCGGATAATCGATGGCGCCGGCGGCGATGATGGCGCCCTGCCCGGGCATCAGCCGCGGGCTCGAGGCCACCGTCCCCACGGTGCCCGGATTGGTGAGCGAAATGGTGGTCCCCTGGAAATCCGCGGGCGTCAGCCTGCCCCAACGCGCGCGCGCCACCAGGTCATCGTAAGCCGTGACGTATTCCTGGAAGTTGAGCGCGCCGGCATGGCGGATGTTGGGCACCATCAGGTTGCGGCCGCCGTCCTTGCCCGCGACGTCCACGGCGATTCCAAGGTTGACCTGCTGCCGCACGGCGCGGAACGGCTGCCCGTCTCTTTCGGCGTAAGCGTGATTCAGCCCCGGCAATTCTTCGAGCGCTTTGACGATGGCCCACCCGATCAGGTGCGTGTAGGAGACCTTCCCGCGGCCGAGCAGCGTGCGGTGCTGGTTGATGATGCGCCGGTTCTCGTCCATGACCTTGACCGCGATAGTGCGCTGCGAAGCCGCCAGCGGGATGGCGAGACTGGCGCTCATATTCTCGGCGATGCGCCCGGCCGCGCCGCGCAAGGGCTGGAGCTCGTCGCCGGGCGCGCTCTCGGGAACCGCGGGCAGGCCGCCGTTTCCCTGGGGCGCGCGCGGTTTCTCGAAGACGCGCTTCCAGCTTTCGTCCACCGTGGAGCGGTCGTGGAGATACTCTTGATACAACTCGTCTTCGAACCAGCTATTGATGCCCATTTCCGGATCGGATTTCAGCGGCACGGGGGGTACTTCTCTTCTTATGATAGCGTGTCAACCCAGGCGGGAGAGGATGGCGGCCGGCACGCGCTCGCGCAACTCGGGGTAGCTCTCGAGAATGCGCTCGAAATCCGACCTCGCACCGGAACTCAAAGACTTGGGAGAATTGGAGGAAGCCCGCGCCTTGTGGCAAACTGAATGTGGGTAAGCCATGACGGCCGAGCATGCTACGACGTTCCGGAGACCCTCCGCCGATGATCCGGTGCTGGCCGAGATCGTTCGCCGGCTGGCCGAGGTCTATCGGCCGGAACGCATCTATCTTTTCGGTTCTGTGGCCAGAGGTGAGGCCGGTCTGAATAGCGACTACGATCTCATGATCCTGGTACCGGACGCCGTCCCCCCGCGGTTACGGTCCGAGGATGCCGGTTACGGTGTGCTGCGCGGAACTGGCGCGGCAGCGGATATTCTCGTATGGACGCGCGGCGATTTCGACCGGCAACTTCACCTGAATGCTTCGCTTCCCTCCACCGTGGTGCGGGAGGGGAGGGTGGTCTATGGCGCCGCCTGATCCCGTTCTGCTGGAAAACACCAGGGATTGGCTGGCGCGTGCGAGAGAGGACCTGGAGACGGCCGCGCTCGCGCTCACTCCCGCGCAGCCCATGGTTCGGAGCGCGCTTTTCCACTGCCAGCAGGCCGTCGAGAAAACCATGAAAGCATTCCTCACGTGGCGCGACGTGCCGTTCCGGACGACGCACAATCTTGTGGAATTGGGCGATGATTGCGTAGCTGTGGATGCCGGGCTGCTCTCTGCCGTGGAGCGAGTCACATCGCTGACGAAATACGCGACCCGCTTCCGCTACCCCGGCGCCCCCTACGAACCCGAGGTGGAGGAAGCTCAGCAGGCGCTCGAAATCGCGCGGGCCTTCATCGCGGATCTCGCCATCTACTTTCCCGCGGAAGTGAGGTCAGCTGGGGGATTGCCAGGGAGCGTACCGCCCCCCGATCAGTGACCTACACCCCCGGCAAGACCCCCGCCGTTACCGCACCGCCGCTGTGGGCGTCCCCTGCGCTTCTAACGGGTTGGCTAAGTGCCGCTCGGCGTAGTAGCCGGGGTGCACACGTTCCACAATCTGCGCCACGGAGCGGTCCAGCACGCGGAAGTAGGGTTGGGGGTTCAGGCCGATCCAGAAGGCCCACGCGATCAGCGGCACAAAGACCGCGATTTCCCGCCAGCTCAGGTCCGTCAGCCTTTGGTTCTTCTCTTTCACCTCGCCGAGCATGGTCCGCTGGAACAGCCATATCAGGTAGGACGCGCCCAGCGCGATGCCCACCACCGCCCAAAACGCCCAGTTGAGAGACACCTGGTAGGCGCCGCCCAGAATGGTGATTTCGCCGATGAAACCGTTCAAGGGCGGCATCCCCATGGAACTGAGCGCCGCCAGGCCGAATACCACCGTGAATACCGGCATCACCTTCAGCAGGCCGCCGTACTCGGATATCTCGCGGGTGTGCCGGCGCTCGTAGACAATGCCCACGATCAAGAAAAGCATGCCGGTGGATATCCCGTGGTTGATCTGCTGGATGATGGAGCCCGAAATTCCCGCCGGGTTGAGCGCGAAAATGCCCAGCGTGCAGAAGCCCAGGTGGCTCACCGAGGAGTAGGCCACCAGCTTTTTCCAATCCTTCTGCATGAGACAGGCCAGCGCGCCGTAGACGATTGCGATGATCGAAAGCAGCGCCATCACGGTGATGATGGTGGGGTCCTTGGCCGAATCGGGCAGCAGCGGCAGGGAGAAGCGCAGGAAACCGTATGTCCCCATCTTCAGCAGGACGCTGGCCAGAATCACCGAGCCGGCCGTGGGCGCCTCGGTGTGCGCGTCCGGCAGCCAGGTGTGGAACGGGAACATGGGCACCTTCACCGCGAAGCCCACGAAGAAGGCCCAGAAAACCCACCATTGGACGGCCGGGGACACCTGCGTGCGCATCAGGTCGGCGAGATCGAAGCTGTAGACCTGGAACTGCGTGTAGTGCTGGAAGTACAGCGTCAGGATGCCGAGAAACATCAGCACCGAGCCGATCAGCGTGTAAATGATGAACTTGATGGCCGCGTACACTCTCCGCTCGCCGCCCCAGATGGCGATGATGAAGTACATGGGCACCAGCACGGTTTCCCAAAAGATGAAGAACAGCAAGAGATCGAGCGCCATGAAGACGCCCAGCATGGCGGTTTGCAGCAGCAGGAAGAAGCAGTAGTATTCCTTGAGCCGCTCCTGGATGGCGTTCCAGCTCGAGAGGATGGAGATAAAGCCGAGCAGCGTGGTGAGCATCACCAGCAGCAATCCCAGCCCGTCGATGCCGATGTGATAAGTAGCGCCCAGGGTGGGAATCCAGGGGGCCCTCTCGACGAACTGAAAGTCCTTGGTGCGGTCGAAATTGAAGACCAGCGGCAGCGAAACCACGAAGCCCAAGAAAGAGGCCGCGTTGGCCCACAGCTTGATGGCCCGCGCATGCGACGAGGGAATGAACAGCAGCACCAGGAGACCAACCAGGGGCGCAAACAGGACTATCGAGAGGATGTGGTCCATAAGCGGCTACGGAATAGTTCCTCATGTTAACACCACTACGGAGCCAGCACAGCGACCGGTTGGGGCTCAGGCAAGCAGACGCCGGCCTCTGGGTTCGGGGATGGGACGCCCAAGCTCGCGGGCGGTCTCGAGCCATTCGGCGATCGCCGTTTCGGTGTTGGCAAGGGCCTCCTGCCGCGTGACGCCATCGGCCGCGCAGCCTGCCAATTCAGGCACTTCGGCGATAAACGCCTGGTCTTCCTTGCTCCAATAGAGAATGATCTCGTACTTGTTCATTCGGCCCCCTCTGCGAGGTTATACCGAAGGGTGAATATGTGGTGACTGCCCTCGATTCGCTCCGCGAAGCCAAGCCGCGAAAGTCACGGGGAGCTCTTGCTTTGTCGGCGTGGACGACCTGAATACTTTCCCTCGGCGCAGCGTCTTGTACCGACTAGATGTGATCTTTCCCCGGGCGTTACGACGCAGATGGTTGAAGAGGTTACTGTCGCTCCGGAGTGATTCGCGGGCATTTGACGTGCGCCCAGGCGCCGAGTCAAAAACTGGCAAGACGCGTTTTGCGTAAACAACGAGGACAACATCAGTCAGTCCGAACTGAGCACTATGCCGAGATCCCTCCCCTGATACGCCCCCATTTGTCGTAAAATCAAAAGACGAGGAACGGCCATGGACGTGAACCTGTCCCCTGAGATCGAGAATCGGGTCAAGGATGAACTGGCCGCCGGCCAGTACCAGGATCTGAATGAGTTCGTCGAAACCGCGGTCCAGTACTTCCTCGATCAACGCCAACGCAGTCAGCAGCGGCTTCAGGCGCTTCGCAGAATCGGCCAGGCCGTTGATGATGCCGGCCTCTACCAGCGCGTGCTCGTTCCAAGTCAGGAATGAGCGCCGGCCCACTGGTCGTTCTGGACGCTTGCGTTCTTGCCAACTTCTCTCTCTGCGACACGCTGCTCCGGCTTGCCGAGGCCCCTCCGCTCTACGAGCCGAGATGGTCGGCGGAGCTTATGGCGGAAACGGTGCGCACGTTGGAATCCGAGCTGGGATGGCCTGCCGCGCTTACTTCCTATCTTCAGAGCGAGCTCCTTTCGCACTTTGGCGATGCGTGGGTGACGGGCCATGGGCCACTGATTTCCCGCATGGCAAACCACGAGAATGACCGGCACGTTCTGGCCGCCGCGGTTTCCTGCGGGGCCTCCATCATCGTGACCCTCAACCTCCGGCACTTCCGGAAAGAGCATCTTGAGCCATGGGGAGTCGTCGCCCTTCACCCCGCGTCATTTCTCAGCACCCTCTACCATCAAGAACCGGCTATCGTCATGACGAAACTGCGAGAGCAGGCCGCCGACCGAAGTCGGAGTCTGCCGCAGCTTTTGAAGATCTTGGGCAAGACAGTTCCCGGGTTTGTGGAGCGGATTACATCCATCCCGCCAGCGTAGCCTAAGAAAATGCTCGCCCTGATTTTGCAAGATTACTCCCGTGACGTCCCCTCCGCGCACTTGGCCGTATCGCCCAGACCGGCTTCCCGCTTGCTCGCGTGCGTCCTTTTTGCCGCCTGACACGTATACCCGAGTGCGGTTATGATTTACCAAGCTGCCATCTTCGAGGACGTGCCCGTGGCGGAACAGGATGAGGTCGCTCGGCTGCGGCGCCGCGACTCCGCCGATCTGGCTTGTGTCGTGGGCCGGTATGAGCATCGTCTCTACCGATACCTGCGGCGGCTGGTGAGGGAACCGGCTGCCGCCGCCGACCTGTTCCAGCAGACCTGGCTTAACGTAGTGCGCCAACTGGACCGCTACGATTCGGGCCGCGGCTTCGATACCTGGCTGTTCGCCATCGCCCACAACGCCGCCATGGATCTGCTGCGGCGCAGGACCGGCGAAAGCCTCGAAGAATCGGGGTACCATCTCGCCGCCGCGGAGCCGGACGCTCTCTCCGCCGCCATAGCCTCCGAGCGTACAGCCATCCTGGCCTCGGAGATGGCGGGGCTTTCCGCGCCGTACCGGGAAGTCCTCACACTCCGGTTTGAAGAAGGCATGAAGCTGGAGGAAATCGCCGAGGTGACGCACGCGCCGCTTTCCACCGTGAAAAGCCGCGTGCAGCGCGCGCTCGAAACCTTGAGGGAGAAAATGACCGCGCGCTATCGCAAGGAAGACTTAATATGACCACGCATGAGACCATCCGCCAACTGCTGGCGCTGAGCGCGGCCGGCCTTCTGGATGCCGCCGACGAGCGCCGCGTGCGCGAGCATGTCCACGAGTGCGCCGTGTGCTCGGCGGCGCTGGACGATCTGGCCGCCGTCTCCGCTGATTTGTGCCGCTTGCCCGCGCCCATGGCGCCGGCGGACCTGCTGGCCCGCACTGAGGCGCGCGTGGCCGCGGAACTGGCGGCTCAAGCCGGCCTCCGTCACGGTGCAATCCTGGCGGTGGGCGCGGGCCTGTTTGCCTGGATGGCGGCCCTGGCCACCTGGGGCCTCTACCGCTTTCTCGCCGGCAGCGCCGGCTGGCTGGCGTGGCTGGTGTTGACCACCATCCCCGCGTACCTGGCGGCCGGGGCGGTGGCGGTTATGTTCGCTTCCCGCCGCCGTTTTGAAAGGAGCGTATTATGACCCCCGTTTCTCAACGCACTCGCGTAATTCCGATCACGGCCTGGGTGATTGCTTCCATCATTCTTGTGGCGATGTTCCTGCTGATGAGCTGGATAATCCTCCGGGAAAGCAACGTACCCCTGGCGGTCCGGATCTTGCTGCCCGTCATCCCGCCACTCGCCCTGGCGGCCTGGACGGTGTTGATCGGCTACGTCTACGGCGACGCCCGCCGCCGCGGCATGCGTTACGTGATGTGGACGCTGCTGGCGATTTTCATCCCCGATGGCATCGGCGTCATCCTCTATTTCATCCTCCGCGACCCGATTCCCGGCTACTGCTCGAAGTGCGGTTCCATGACGAAACAGGGATACGCCTTCTGTCCCGGTTGCGGCGCCAACATTCTGCCGGCGTGTTCGCAATGCCACCGTGCCGGCCAACCGGGCTGGTCTCACTGCGCCTGGTGCGGCGCGAAGCTGTAGGGGCCGGGCATGCGGTACGCACGCAACGTGCCCGGCCCCTACCTCAGCGCTTTCTCAATGGCGCCGGTGACGTCGGGCGATTCCGGCGTCACCTTGGGCTCGAAGCGGGCGACGACCTTGCCGTTCTTGTCCACCAGGAACTTGGTGAAATTCCACTGGATCTCGCCGCCGGTGGCGGGGTTAGCCTGCTTGTCGGTGAGGAACCGATAGAGCGGCGCTTGGTCGTCGCCCTTCACCGAGATCTTGGAGTACATGGGGAAAGTCACGTTGTACTTGGTGCTGCAGAAGGTCTTGATCTCTTCATTGGTTCCCGGCTCCTGGCCGCCGAAATTGTTGGCCGGGAACCCCAGAATCACGAATCCCCGGTCCTTGTACTTTTCGTAGAGCGCCTCGAGCCCGGCGTACTGCGGCGTGAATCCGCACCGGCTGGCCACATTGACAATCAGGACGACCTTCCCCTGGTACGCCGAAAGGGGGGCGGGTCTGCCATCAATCGAGTTCAGAGTGAACTCATGCACGCTGGATGCTCCGAAGAGGGATGCCGTCATAACGATACCCGTGAAAACGAGTCTGTTCATACAGAGGGGTGATGCGGAATTCGGCCCGAGGGATTCAGGGTTTATCAGGTAGGGGCCGGGCACGCCCGGCCCTGGGCCCCGCCCCTATTCTTTCGGTCCGATGCCCAGGGTCTTCATCTTGCGGTACAGGTTGCTGCGCTCCAGCCCGAGCAACTCCGCCGTGCGGGTCACGTTGCCGCTGGTCTCTTCGAGCTTCTTGAGGATGTACTCGCGCTCGGCGGCTTCGCGCACGTCTTGCAGGCTCCCCACGCGGTCGGGCGCGCGGTCCGCCTGCCGGCGGCCGGCGGCCAGGGGGATGTGGCGCGCGTCCACGCGTACCTGCGGGTTGAGAATCACGATGCGCTCGATCAGGTTCTTCAGCTCCCGCACGTTGCCCGGCCAGTGATGCTGGGTCAGCACGCGGTAGGCTTCCACCGTCAGCTCTTTGGGCTTGCGGCCGTAAGCGGTGGTGAATTCGCGCAGGAAATGATCGGCCAGCAGGGGGATATCCTCGCGCCGGTCGCGCAGCGGCGGCACGACGAAGGGGATGACGTTCAGCCGGTAGAACAGGTCCTCGCGGAAATTGCCGCGATCGATCTCCTCCTCCAGGTGCTTGTTGGTGGCCGCCACCACGCGCACATCCACCTGCGCGGATTCGGCCGCTCCCACCGGTTCGAAGCGCTGCTCCTCCAGCACGCGCAGCACCTTGGACTGCGTGCGCAGGCTCATGTCGCCCACTTCGTCCAGAAACAGCGTGCCGCCGTCGGCTTTCTGGAACTTGCCGATCTTGGTTTCGTGGGCGTTGGTGTAGCTGCCCTTGATGTGGCCGAACAGCTCGCTCTCGATCAGCTCCTCGGGAATGGCCGCGCAGTTCACTTCCACGAACGGCTCGGCGGCGCGCGGGCTGAGCGCGTGGATGGCGTGCGCCACCAGCTCCTTGCCCGTGCCGCTTTCCCCATAGATCAGCACGCGCCCGTTGGTGCCGGCCATCAGCGTGAGCTGCTGCCGCAGCGCCTTCATGGGGACGCTATCCCCGATGATGCGGTAGCGCGCGCCGCTGTCCGCCTTGAGCTGGCTGTTCTCGAGCGCCAGTCTCCGGTGCGCCAGCGCGTTCTTGGCCACCACCGAAACCTTGGCGATGGATAAGGGTTTTTCCAGGAAGTCGAACGCGCCCAGCTTGGTGGCCTTGACGGCGGCTTCAATGCTGCCATGGCCGGATATCACCACCACCACCGGCCGCTCGCCGAAGGAAATCTCCTGGATGCGCGCCAGCACCTCCATGCCGTCCACGCCCGGCAGCCAGATATCCAGCAGCACCAGCTCGAAATCTCCGCCAGGGAGCGCCGACAGGCAGGCCTCGCCGCTCTCCACGGCCTCGACATGGTACCCCTCATCCTCCAGAACGCCGCTCAACGACTGGCGGATGCCCGGCTCGTCGTCCACCACCAGGATGCGCCGCTGCTTCATACCTTGGCCGCGGCCGCCCGGGGTGCCCCCTGGGCCCTGCTTTCCGCCACTTCGGCCTCGACCAGCGCCGGAATCTCCACCGTAAAGCGCGCGCCTGCCGGCTGGTTATCCTCCACCCGGATGGTGCCGTTGTGCTCGGCCACAATGTGGCTGACGATCGCCAGGCCCAGGCCGGTGCCGCGATTCTTGGTCGAAAAGTAAGGCAGGAAGAGTTTTTCCTTGTCGTCGGAACTGATGCCGCAGCCCGAATCGGCCACCACCAGCTCGACCGTCTCGGCCGCGCCGGGCTGGGTGGCGATGTAGAGCTTCTTCACCAGCGAATCCTGCATGGCTTCGGCGGCGTTGTCCACCAGGTTCACCACCGCGCGCTCGAACTGCTCGCGGTCCAGGTTCACCGGCGGCAAGCCCGCGGCGAAGCTGGTTTCGATGGAAATGCCGTCCAGGCGCCCCTGGAAAACCGCCAGCGCCCCGGCCACCACCTGGTTCAGGTCGGAACGCAGGGGCTGGGCCGCGGGGAAGCGCGCGAATTGGGAAAACTCGTCCACCAGCGTCTTCACCGATTCCACCGACTTGGAGATGGTGGCGGCGCACTCGTGCACGATGCGGGCCGCGCCCGGCGGAAGATCGAGGCGGTCGAGCTGCCGGCCGATGCGCTCGGCGGAAAGCCCGATGGGCGTCAGCGGATTCTTGATTTCGTGGGCCACGCGGCGCGCCACCTCGTGCCAGGCGTCGGCCTTCTGCGCGCGCAGCAGCTCGCTGGTGTCTTCCAGCACTACCACAAACCCCGACGTGAGCTTCTCTTCCAGCGCCGAAACCGTCACGGCCAGGTGCAGCTTGCGGTTTTCCGTGCGCAGCTCAAGCTGCCGCGTGGCCACGCCGGTGCGGCGCGCGCGCTTCATGAGGTATTTGATCTCGGCCGTGTCCTCGCGCGAGAACAGGTCTTCCAGGCGCGTGGCGCGCGCCGCCTGTTCCGCCGAGAAGATCTTGGAAAGCGCCTGGTTCACGCGCTGGATCGAGCCGTCGGCGCCGATCGAGATCACGCCCGTGGGGATGCTTTCGAGAATCGCCTCGGTGAAGCGGCGGCGGCGGTCGAGTTCCAGGTTGCTGGTCTCGAGTTCCTGGGTCATCTGGTTGAACCCGCGCACCAGCGAAGCCAGCTCGTCGGTGGCGCGCACCTGGACGCGGTGCTTGAGGTTGCCGCGGCGCACTTCGCGCGCGGCATCCAGCAGCGCGGCAATGGGAATGCTGATCTGCTTGGCCAGGAACAGCGCGATCCACGTCGCCATGAACAGCACGAACAGCGTGATGACGGCCATCAGCATCACGTAGAACAGCTTGAAATTCTTGCTGACCTGGCGGATCTGACTCCATTCTTTGTTGTACTTTTCGATGGCCGCCTTCTGCTGCGCCACGTCCAGCGGAAGCCGGGAGGCCAGCGCCACGTAGCCTAAGATCTTTCCGCCGTCGATCACCGGCGCGCGGGCCGTGACGGCGAGGTCGTCGGCGGGGTGCCCTCTGGGCCCGGCTGTGTACGGCCCCCAGGCGTCCAGCGGCGTGTCCCCGGAAGCGGGGAGGATGGCCGCCGATTCCAACTCCTGCGCCTTCCCGAAGCGCTCGAGGAACCCGGGGGTGCGCGCGCCACCCGCCACAATCTGGCGCGTCTCCGCCTGCCCGGCCAGCAGGGCCGCCTGCGTGTTCACTTCGTCCTGAATCTCGCGCTGGAGCAATACCGACGCCTTGACGAAGAGTTGCACCTCGTTGTCGGCGGGTTTCCGGAACCACGCCTCCAGGCTGTGATTCAGCACCTCGTAGCTGAACAGCACCAGGAAGAAGACCGGCAGGAAACTCAGCGTGAGGGCGCCCACCACCAGCTTGGTCTTGATGCGCGACCCTTCGCGGTTGCTCTGCCGCTCGATGTAAAGCTTGACGCTTTCGCGGAACAGAATGAACCCCAGCGTCACCATGAGGACGAAGATGAGGCTCGAAGTGGCCCAGAAAATGAACGTCTGGTACGGATCCGACGGGCCGAACTGCCACGGATTGAAGGACCCCTGCCACACCACCAGCAGCACCGAGAGAACCAGCAGCGCGATGGCGAACCCGTACAGCAGGCGCTTTCTCATGGGATGGACCTATTCTCGATTATACGTGGTGAGGCGGAAAAGCGCCGTGGCCGCGGGGAGGGTGGCGCAGGGGCCGGACCTGTCCGGCCCTGGAGTCTCTACATTTACTGACGTTCTCTGTCAGACGCTGGGACCGAACTCCGAGCCCGAAGGGCGATAGATAATAGCCCACGGCGCAAGCCGTGCGGTTCGGGTGCCGAATGCGCCCAGCCCTGGTAAGGGCGGAAGATCGTGCGCTATCTCGCGCCCCCTGGCCGCGGGGAGGGTGGCGCAGGGGCCGGACCTGTCCGGCCCCCCGGTTTTCAGGTTCTCAATAGAACAGGTACTTGCGCCACTGGGCGTCGCTCCTGCCCAGCATGCGCATCAGGTGCCGGCTGGTGTGCAGGCTGAAGGCGTGCGGCTGCCGCAACAGTCTCATGCCGGCTTCTTCGGGAGTGCGGCTGCCTTTGCGGTTGTTGCAGGGGTGGCAGCAGGCCACCAGGTTCTCCCAGGCCGATTCGCCGGCCCGCGACCGCGGGACCACGTGATCGAGCGTCAGCTCGGCCGATGCCAGCGTGCGATGGCAATACTGGCAGGTGTAACGGTCGCGCATGAGGATGTTCTTGCGGGAGAGCGCCCGGGTCTGATGCGGGATGCGCCGGTATTCCAGCAGCCGGATGACGGACGGCAGACGCATCGCGGCCCGCGCCGAATGGACCGCGTTCATGGACTCTTCCTCCGCCGACGCCACCCCCTTCAGCACCAGCACCAGGGCGCGCCGCGCGGCGCAGATGTTGATCGGCTCATAGCTGGCGTTGAGCACCAGCACGGGTCCTTGCAGTCGATCGCTGGCCATTCAGGCAACTCCCCCCGCCATGGAATGAGCCGCCATGCGCCGGTCCACGCGGGCCACGGTCAAGAGCGCGACCTTGGCGGCGCCCGCCCCCTTGAGGGCCAGGGCGCACGAGGTCGCCGTGGAGCCGGTAGTCATGACATCGTCGATGAGCAGGATGCGCTTGCCTTCCACCGCCCGGCCCCACGGGGCGCGCCGGGGGCGAAAAGCGGCCGCTACGTTCTGGCGGCGGCCGGTGTTGCTGAGGCCAGCCTGTGCCAGCGTGGGCCGCACGCGCTTCAACGCGTGGATCACGGGGATGCCGCAGCGCCGCGCGATGCCCCGCGCCAGCAGCTCCGATTGGTTGAACCCCCTTTGCCACTGCCGCCGCCAGTGCAACGGAACCGGCGTTACGGCGTCGAACCGTTCCTCGCGCGGCAGCGCGGCGGCCAGCAGGTCGCCGAGCGGGCGCGCCAGCGTCTTCATCCGGCCGTACTTGTAGAGGTGGATCAATTCGCGCAAGATGCCTTCGTAGGCGCCGAAGCAGTAAGCCGCGTCGAAACCGCGGAGTCCGTTGCGGCACAGAGCGCAGCGGCCTTCGGCGTCCAGCGGAAAAGCGTTCTGAAATGGAGTCCTGCAACTGGCGCAAAAGAATTCCGCGCTCAGCGGCTCGGGCGCCTTCAGACATTTGCCGCAGACCGGGATGCGAGACACTTCCGCCAAAGGTTCGCCGCAGATGCGGCAATCGCCGGGGAAGAAGAGGGAAAAAAGGGCATGCGAGGCTTCGCGGACTACCGAGGGACCGTGGCTTGCGACTGCGGCTCGACTGCTACTCGAGAAGACCCACCTCCGCCAAGGTTCCATTGTAACCGAATTTCCGTGGCGGAGTAGTACAATACTGTCCGAGGGACCATGAGAGCCTCGCGGCGGCTTGTCGGGTGGGTGCTCGGGCTGGGTCTGCTGGCGCCGCTCGCCTTCCACGGCCAGGTTGCCATCCAGCCTCGTCCCAAACCCAGTACGCCGGAGCCGAAGAGGCCGCCCGCCAATCTCCGCGTTTATACCAACCTGGTGCTGGTTCCGGTAACCGTGTGCGACCCGCTGAACCGCCCCGTAACCGGCCTCGAGAAGGAGCACTTCAAGGTCTTCGACGACCGCGTGAAACAGACCGTCACCCACTTCGCCATGGACGACGAGCCGGTGGCCGTCGGCCTGGTCTTCGATATCAGCGGAAGCATGGGGCCCAAGCTGCGCCTCTCGCGCATGGCGGCGGCCACGTTCTTCAAGACCGCCAATCCGGAAGACGAGTTCTTCCTGGTGGAGTTCAACGACCAGCCGAAGATGGTGGTGCCGCTGACGCGCGACGTCGAGGAGATCCAGAACCAGCTCACCTTCGCGCAGTCGAAGGGCCGCACCGCGCTGCTGGACGCGATCTTTCTCTCGCTGCACGAGATGAAGAAATCGACGAAGAACAAGAAGGCCCTGCTGATCATCTCCGACGGCGGCGACAACAGCAGCCGCTACACCGAAGGCGAGGTCAAAAACCTGGTGCGCGAGAGCGACGTGCTGATTTATGCCATCGGGGTGTTCGAGCCCGACAACGCGCGCGGCCGCACTCCCGAGGAAGCCGCCGGGCCGGGACTGCTGAACGACATCGCCGAGCAAACCGGCGGCCGCCACTTTCCGGCGAGCGCCTCCGACCTTCCCGACATCGCGGCCAAGATCGGAATCGAGCTGCGCAACCGTTACGTGCTGGGGTTTTCGCCCACCGACCAGCAGCGCGACGGCCGGTATCACCGCGTCCAGGTCAAAGTGGCTCCGCCGCGCGGCCTGCCCCCGCTGCACGCCTACTGGCGCCTGGGATACTACGCGCCGGTGGAGTAAGGTTTACACTTTCAGCCGTTCAGTTGACGCTCTGCGCCAGTCTTGTTTCTAAGGCTGGATGTCGTACGTCATGCCGCCGACGCGCTTTGGGGCAGCGTTCGCTTCCCGTTCCTCGATCTGGTTGACAAGCACCCGATAGGCGCGGCGCTCAAGCTGTGGCGTACGGTGAAACCTGAGTTCCACAGTTACATGTGCCTCCCTTGTATGCGGGAGCACTAAATCAATGCGTCCGCCGGAGGCCCGGACCAGGTACCGCCCAGGGCCGTCTGCATCAACGCCACTGCCAGGCTTGGCTTCAAGTTGAGCGCCCGAAGCTTTCAGCGTGACCGCCAGCTCTCCCGAAGGAAGATAGGGCCGCGGACCGGGGGTCACAAACTCGAGTGTAAAGGCGCGGCCGTAGAGCGGTCTGGCATCAAAAGACGTGATGGCATCCCCGGTTGATGTCGACAGTATCTCGAGATTGCGCCAGATCACGTTGTTGCTGTTGCGCGTGTTTGTGTCGATGTCGGTCGTCTCGGGCGGAATGGGATCGGCGGGAGATTCCCAACGGGCTGTCAGACAGTAGTGGCCCGTGCCCGGAGGATCCGCCCACGGGATCTGGACCACCTTCGTCGCGCCGGTCGCAAACGAGGAAGCGGTAACCGGCACACTACCCACGAGCGTCCAGCCGGCGGGCCAGGCAAGGGACGTTGACGCGTCGGCGTAGTACAGCTTCACGGTCCCGCTCGCGCCGGCGCTTCCACCGTTCTGCAATTTGACGTATGCCCAGGCCGGCTGATGCACAACGGGGTTTTCGTGCTGATGCTCGTGCTGGTAGCGATCTGAGAAGCCAGGCATAGTCGTATCAGCCGACCGCCGCGTCCACACATACGGCGAGGCGGACATGATGTCCGGATCCGGATCCGGCTCAGCGCCCGTATCGCCCCAAGTGTCCTTCATCCAAACGTTCGCGGGCGCGGGGGCTGAGCAGCGATAATTCGCCAGAATCGCTCGAGTGGTGTTGAGCACGTCGTGATTGTCGGCAGGCTGTGTGCCGGATGAGGTCCCTGTGGCGTGGCTGAGATAACTGATCGCCGGGTTGGAAAAATAGGGCACGCGGTCGCCGTGGGTTCCGCAGCCTGAGCTCAAGGGATAGGTGAGAATCGTGCGCCACGAAGAGGCTGCCGTTCCGCTGTCGTAGTAATAGCCATGGTTGCTGTGAGTGGGGGAATTGTCCGTGGAATCGCACGCCCAGTTGTGGCGGGCGCTGCCGGAATGGCCAAACTCGTGCGGGAGTGTGAAGTTGGTCTGGACGCAGCCGAGCCCAAACACGTGGTAAGCTCCCTCCTCGTACGAATTTGCAGGGCTGCCCACGACGTCATGGTTTGAGCCGGTGTAACAGCCGACAGTTGGGTCGACGAGTTCGCCATAGGTCACACCGCAGCCGCTGGTGCTGTCGGGCACTATCAGAGCGACCAGGTCGGCGCGATATGTGTTCCGCAGCGACTGCACGGTGTCCAGAAAGCCATCGCCCGCATCGTGCAGGCGGCAGACATCGGTAAGAAGGTCCCCACTGGAGGTGTAGGACACCTCTGCGACGTGCACCAGTTCCAACTGCATATTGATGTCGCTGTTCACGTAGGACTGGTTTGCCTCGGCGATTGCCGCGTAGATGGACGATTCGATCGCATTCGTGCCACCGGCCGCACCTCGCGCATCGGTGTTGTAGAGAATCATCGCCGTGACCCGCGTGGGGTCGTCGGTGCTGCACGTATCGCCGACGTTCCCAATCGGTCCGGGCGGTCTTTGAGGCCTGCCACCGGGACGTGCCCCGTAGCCTGCCGGATGGTCCGGAGGTAGCTTCGAGGGGTCCACAGCTTGGATTATCGACCTGCCACTGCTGTCGGTTGCGAGGACATAGACGGGCCGTCCGACGATTCGTATGGTGCCAGAAATAGCTGAACCAATGACGACGACAGTACCGGACGAGCCGGCGGCGCCCTCGACATGCCCGATATAGGTCGTTCCTCTACCCGCCGGTTGAGTGCTGTCTATTATGAAGCTGAAAGCCGGGCCTTCGGGTGGCCGTAGCGGGACGGCACGCGACACGGCGGGCTTGGAGAGAAGGATCTTTTGGCCGTCGGAATTCAACTGGACCTGCGCCACAATGGCGGGGTTAGCTTGGTGTCGGGCACAGCCCACTAGTGAAACGATCAGCAGTAATGCCAACACGCCGCACCGTGGACTGGAACAAGTGATCTCGTTTGAGGCGGCTTTACCAAGTGGCCTCTGGATTCCATTTCCGTAAGCTGGCATGACACAACTCCTTAATCGCCGCTTCCTTGCGGTACGTATGCGGAGTAGAAGTTAATGGTGCAACCCTCCGACTGGCGAGATACCAATAACTCGGGGCGACCGAATCAGCGCGTTCGCCCATCCAATGAGACAGAAGTCAAAATGTCTTTGCAAAGTGCTTTAACGATGTGCTTCAGGTTGGAGTCGAGCACGCATGAAACCGCACGCAGCGGACTCGATGGAAGGCAATCCGTCAACTCTCGCGTGAAGCGGGTCGGCTCTCGGGAGGTAAGCATAGGTGTCTCCTCCCCGCGTTGTAGTGTACGCTCCCGGTTCATCCAAGTCAAGACAAATTGACAAATTGACAAATAACTTGCGGTAATTGCAGTCGAATTGGCGCCGGTCCAACCAGCCGGACCCAGTGGCCGAAACTGCAAATCGGAAGCGGCTGGAGGCCATCTTCAGAAGTGAACTGTATCGCAGCTCACACTCCGCCTTCGTCGAACAGCCGCAGTTGCCGGGTGGAAACCTCGGTGTCCGGTCGCACCTGGTCCGTGCGCAATAACTCGCCGGCGGTGTGAAGTTGCTGCTCGAGCGCTTCCCGTCCCACCGCGTCCAGCGGGCCGATGCGCGTGCTTCCGTTCTCCGCAAGCACCGCGAGAACCGAAGCGGTCTCCACTTTGGCGCTGTCGAGCAGGTCTGCGTTGTGGCTGGTGACCAGCACCTGGCGGAGCGCGCTGGCTTCCAGCAAGGCGTCCAGCAGGATTCCGGCGGCGGACGGATGCAGGGCGGCGGCCGGCTCCTCCAAAGCGGTCAGTGGCGTGTGACCCGGCTGAAATAACGCCACCAGGCCACCCAGCGCGCGCAACGTTCCGTCCGACATGCTGGCGGCCGGAAAGCGCCACGGGTTCTCGGGGTCCGGAACTTCCTGGCGGAATTCCAGCGTCTCGCGCGGCCCGATAGCCCGCACTTCGACACCGCGCACGCCCGGCACGATTCTGGACAGGTATGCCTCGATCCTCGACCGCATGTCCGGCTCGCGCTTGCCGATGCGATCCAGCACCGAGACGATGTTGCTTCCATCCCGCACCAGCAGCTCGCCGGCGTCCGGCAGTTGCAGATCCTTGATCCGGTCGGGATTCAGGTTGTAGAAGCCCATGCGCGCCAGCGAGTCGCGGACGGGGTGGAATTCGGCGGAAGCCTCCGGCAGGAAGAGACGGTCGGCGGCCGCGGCCTCGCCGGGAACGCTGAATCGGACCTCGCCCGACAGCGCTTCGCTGCCGCGCAGCACGCACTCTTCGTGTTGCACTTCGAAGCCCCCGGCCTTCGCCCCGATGCGAAATGCGTAGCTTCCGCTGGTTCCCCCAGGCAGGGCGAATTCCAGCCGCATTCCGAAATGCGTGGGATGGCCGCCGGTGCGCCGGCGCACTTCCTGAATGCCGCCTCGTTCGCGCAGGGCCTGCTCGAGAGACGCGCGCAGAGCATCGGCGACGAACCGCAGGGCATCCAGAAAATTGCTCTTGCCGGCGCCGTTGGGACCCACCAGAAACGTGAGCGATTCGAGATCCACGTCGCAGGCTTCGATGCTCTTATAGTTCTTGAGCACCACTCGCGTCAGAAAGGTGGTGTTGGTCATCTTCCGCCGACGGCGGCCTGAGCCTTGTCGAGCGCCTTCAACACGGCGCCGGTGGAGTTCGCGAATGGCTCTTCGCCCGAAACCACCAGGTCGGCGTGCTTTCGGGTGGGGTAAACGAACCATTCGGCGCTGGGAAGCACGGTCCGCTGATACTGTTCGCAAACCGATTCGGGCGTGCGGCCGCGCTCGGCCACGTCGCGCGTCAGCCGCCGATGGAAGCACACGCCCGCATCGGTCTCGACGTACACCTTGGTGTCCAGCATGGCGCGAAGCTCGGGCCAGTAAAGGACGAAAAGGCCCTCCACGATTACGAACTCGCTGGGCTCGATCCGCCTGGTTTGGGTGGTGCGGGCGTAATCGGCGAAAGAGTAGACCGGCTCGTCGAAGGCGCGGCCCGCCGCGATGGCCCCGAGGTGCTCGTGCAGCAATTCCCAGTCCAGGGAATCGGGATGGTCGAAGTTCACTTTCTTGCGCTCTTCGAGGGGAATTTCTTCCATGCCGCGGTAGTAAGAATCGAGGGAAACGATGGAGGTCCCCGGCAGCCTCTCGACGAGGTGCCTCGCCAGCTCGGTCTTCCCGGAGCTGGACGGACCCGCGATGCCGATGATGTGCGCTCTCATTCGGGTCTCGGGGGAGTCATCTCAGTGTACAACCCGAGGACGGCTTCCACAAGACCATCTATCGTGAAGACACCCGCCTCCGCCGCCACCTCGATGCCCAAGCTGCGGGCGGTGCGCGTGGTGACCGGGCCGATGGAGACCACCTGGACGCCGGCGAGCGTCTCCACTCCCGCGGCGGCCACGAAGTTCCGCACCGTCGAGGAGCTCGTGAAGGTGATGCAATCGGGCTTGGACTGAAAGACTTTGCGCGCCTCCTCGGCAGCCTCCTCGGGGACCACGGTTCGATAGGCCTCCACCACGTCCACCTGCGCGCCGCGGCGGGCCAGTTCCGCGGGCGCCAGGTCGCGCGCCACGGCCGCGCGCGGCAGCAGGACGCGCTTGCCGGCCAGGTCGTGGGGCGCAAAGGCCTCCAGCAGGCCTTCGGCGGCGTACTCTTTGCCCATGAGGTCTACCTTCAAATGCGCCGCTTCGACGGCGGCGCGTGTGGCCGGGCCGATGGCGCAGATCCTGGCACGCAGCGCGCGCAGGTCCGTGGCGGAACGGTCCAGCCGGTCCAGGAAGAAGCGGACGCCGTTGGCGCTGGTGAAGATCAGCCAGTCGTAGGAGGAGAGATTGGCGATGGCGCGGTCGAGCGGGCCGTAATCGGCGGCGGAGCGGATCTCGATGGTAGGTAGCTCGATCGCCGCGGCCCCCAGCGCGCTCAGCCGCGCCGAGAGAGCGTCGGCCTGGCCTTTGGCGCGCGTCACCACGATCCGCTTGCCAAACAGCGGCAGGCGCTCATACCAATTGAGCTTGTCGCGCAAGCGCACCACCTCGCCCACGATGATGGTAGCGGGCGGCTTCATGCCGCACACGGCGATGAGGCCGGGCAGCGTGGCCAGCGTGCCGGTGAGGGTCTCCTGGTCGGGGCGGGTGGCCCAGCGGACGGCCATGGCGGGGGTTTCGGGGGAACGGCCGCGGGCGATCAGTTCGCTCGCGATTTCCGGAAACGTGGTCAGGCCCATGAAAATCACCAGCGTCTCTGCTTGGCCCACCTTGTCCCAGTTGATGCTGGCGACAGCGTGGCCGGTCACGAAGGTGACCGCGGAAGTGTGCTCGCGATGCGTAAGCGGCACGCCGGTGTAGGCGGCGATGCCCAGCGGAGTGGTGACGCCGGGGACGATCTCGAATGGGACGCCGGCCTCGGCCAGCGCTTCGGCCTCTTCTCCTCCGCGCCCGAACATGAGCGGGTCACCGCCCTTGAGGCGGACCACGGTGAGCCCGCGGCGCGCGCGCTCGATCAGCATGGCGCAGACCTCTTCCTGGGTGAAGGCGTGGGCGGACTTCTTCTTGCCGGCATAGATGCGCTCGGCGTGGGCCGGGGCCAGATCGAGCAGCGCCGAAGGCGCCAGGTGATCGAAGAAGACGGCATCGGCCTGCTCCAGGATGCGGCGCCCCTTAATGGTGATCAGCTCCGGATCGCCTGGCCCCGCGCCGACCAGATAGACCTTACTCATAGCAGTGCGAAGCCCTCCGCTCCGTTGAGGGTTCGTGTCGCGGCCGTAGGGGCCGGGCATGCCCGGCCTCTACCTCGGTAAGACGTAAAGCGTACACTTTCATCCCCATTCGTGCGTCTCCGGCCCATGGGAACTCCCGTATGGTCGCGGCTCCGGTTGCACTCCGAAATAGCCTCCAACTTGCACGAAACGCCGCCGCGCCAGCCCATGTTTCCTCCGCTCCCTCCGTGCTCTCAGGTTTTGACTTTGCTATTTCTCCGCGTTGAACTCCGCGTCTTGGCGTCTCCGCGACGAATAGCAGTCTTCCTCTTTGGTTCCAGCTTCGCCGGGTCAGGGAGCGGAGGCCTGCTCATACACTGTAAACCGCTTCCAGTATCTTCCGCCCGCCGCGCTCCAGCAACTCGGCGCCCAGATCGCGGCCGATGCGCGCGGCTTCCTCTGCCGGGCCTTCGGATTCGCCGCGCACCAGCTCGGCGCCGTCGGGCGAGGCCACCATGGCTTCGAGGCGCAGGTGGCCCTTCGCCACGGTGGCGTAAGCGCCAATGGGCACCTGGCATCCACCGCCCAGCGCGGCCAGCAGGCCCCGTTCGGCCATCACCGCGGCGTGAGTGGCGGGGTGGTCGAGCGCGGCGCAGGCGTCGAACCCGGCGCCGCTGGCCCGGGTTTCCAGCGCCAGCGCTCCCTGCCCCACGGCCGGGCACATCACCTCGGGCGGCAGCGTCTCCGCGATGCGCTCGCCCCAGCCGAGGCGCTTCAGACCGGCGGCGGCCAGCAGGATGGCGTCGTACTGCCCTTCATCCAGCTTGCGCAGGCGCGTGTCCAGATTGCCGCGCACCGGCTCCACCGTGAGGTCCCCTCGCAGCCTGCGCAGTTGCGCGGCGCGTCGCAAAGAACTGGTTCCCACCTTTGCGCCGCGGGGCAGACCGGCCAGGCGCCGCCCCACCACGGCGTCTTGAGGGTCCTCGCGCGCGGGCACCGCGGCCAGCACCAGGCCCGCGGGCAGCTCGGTCGGCAGGTCCTTCAGGCTGTGTACCGCCAGGTCGGCGCGGCCGTCCAGCAGGGCCTCTTCAATTTCCTTGGTGAACAGGCCCTTGGTCCCGACCTTGGCCAGCGGCACGCTGGTGATCTTGTCGCCGGTGGTCTTGATGATTTCGATGCGGCATTCGTGCCCCTTGGCGGCGAGCTGCCGCTCTACCCAACGCGCCTGCCACAGCGCCAGTTGCGAACCGCGCGATGCGATTACCAGCATGCATCAATCCTGGAGGTGGAAGGCCTTGCGAATGGCGGCGATCACGTGCGCGCCCTCGGGGTGGCCGGCATGGTTGCGGATTTCGGAAATCGGCCCGTGCGCAATCTTATTGATGATGCCGCGCGTCAGCGCCTCCATGGCCAGCTCCTGTTCCGGCGTGAAGGGACCGTACTTGCGCCGCGCCTTTTCCATTTCCCCCGCGCGGATCTGTTCAAGCTGCTCCTGCAAACCGACGATGGTGGGGGTGACTTCGGCCACCTTGAGCCGCGCCATCGTGCGCTCCACCTCTTCCTCCACCAGCGCCTCGGCGCGCTCGGCCGCTTTCAAGCGCTCGCGCAGGTTGGCGTTCACCACTTCCTGGAGGTCGTCGATATCGTAAAGGAAAACGTTGTCGATTTCGTTGACTGCGGGCTCGATGTTGCGCGGCACGGCGATATCGATGAGGAACACGGGCCGGTTACGCCGCGCGGCGATCACGCGCTGCATCTCGTCCTTGTGCAGGATATAGTGCGGCGCGCCCGAGGAGGCGATCAGGATGTCCACCTCGGGCAGCATGGCGATAAAACGGGTGTACTCGACCGGCGTGCCTTGAAACAGCCGGGCCATCTCAATGGCGCGCTCCTCGGTGCGGTTGGTGACGAAAACGTGCGCGGCCCCGGAATGCCGCAGGTGGCGCGCGGCCAGTTCCGACATCTTGCCGGCGCCCGCGATCATCACCGTGCGGTTGGCCAGCGATCCGAAAATCTTGCGCGCCAGCTCCACCGCCGCGTAACTCACCGAGACGGCCATCTGCCCGATCCCGGTCTCCGAGCGCACCCGCTTGGCCACGCTGAAGGCGCGCGTGAGCAGGCCATCGAGCCATCCGCGGACCGCGCCGGAATCCTTGGCGGCGGCGTAAGCGGCTTTGAGCTGTCCCAGAATCTGGGGCTCGCCGACCACCATGGAATCCAGGCTCGCGGCCACCCGGAAAAGATGATGGATGGCGTCGCGCCCTTCATGGCGGTAGACGTGCGGCCCGATGGTATGCGGGCTGACGGCCTTGTGATCGGCGAGAAACGCATCGACGATGGCCTGCGGGTCGGCGCTGTCCTCGGCCGTGACGGTCACCTCCACGCGGTTGCAGGTGGAGAGGATCATGGCTTCGGCCACGCCCTCGCGCGATTTCAGATCGGCCAGCGCCGCGGGCAGCGCTTCCTCGCGGAACGCCAGGCATTCGCGCACCTCCACGGGCGCCGTTTTGTGGCTCACGCCGGTGACCAGGAGCTTCATTTCAGTAGCAGGGCGCCCAGCCGCGCGTGCGCCGCCCAGGTGATGGCCGAGAAACCCACCAGCGTCACGGTCATAATGGCGGCTTTCCGCCCGCGCCATCCCGCGGCCACTCGCAGGCACACCAGCGCCAGGTACACGCCCCACGTGATAAACGAGATCACGATCTTGGGCTGCTCGATCCAGGCGCTCTTCAATTCGATGAAAGCCCACGTGCTGCCGGCGACGACGGCCAGCGTGATGAGCACGAACCCCACCGCCATGGTCTTGGAAATGAGATCGTCCAGCGTCCCCAGCGCGGGCAGCCGGTAATATGACTTGCGCGGCTTCTTGGCTTTGAGTTCGCGCTCCTGGAAGAGATAGACCACCGACGCCACGGCGGTAAACAGCAGCGCCGCATACCCCAGCAGCACCAGCACGATGTGCACCGTCAGCCAGGCGTTGCGCACCACCGGGCTCGACCAGGCGCTGACCGGGTTGCCGAGCGTGGCCACCAGCGCCGCCACGAACACCAGCGGAAAGATGAACACGCTGAGGCTCTCTACTTTGTAGCGCCAGTGGACCAACAGGTAGAGCGCCACGATCAATAACGCGCACATGGAAAGCGTTTCGTAGAAGTTGGTGATGGGGCAGCGGTGGTTGACGATGCCCTCTTCGACGATGGAGACCAAGTGGAACACCGACCCCAGCGTGAACGCGCCCAATGCCACGCGGAACAGGTGTTCGCGCCGCCGGACCAGGGTAAGAATGGCATGCAGCAGGCCGAGCGAATACAACGCCGCGGCCACACGCAGCCAGATGACGCTCATTTCAGCCATGGGGACGGTGCGCTGCTGGGAGTCTCAAATCACAGTATATAGTAGCGCCGGCGGTCTTGCCGCCGGTGATTCTCGGTGTGCCGAGCATGTTCGACAGCTTGGGGTTGCAGATTCCCATGCGGTGAACGTAACATGACACCAGCGCGCGTTATGCTTCGCCGAGTGCAATGGTCAAAGCCCTACGAGGCCGTCAAGGAGAGCTTCCGCCAACTGCCACCGAACCAGCCCGGCGTGTATCGCATCCGGGCTTTCAACCCTCGAGGACGGCCCATGCCCATTCGGAGGCTCGCTGGCACAGATCCGGACGGCGTCCTGCACATCGGGCAATCTCGAAACATTCGGGCAAGAATCCCGCAGTTTTATCGATCTGCCCGGACCGGTCACGGCAACCACCATGCAGGCAATGAGTTTTACAACTGGGCGTTCGGAAAGAGATTTCCTCTGCAAGACCTGCGTTTCGATTACGCATTAGCCAAGGATCAGAAAGAGGCGCCCGGGCTCGAGCGCCAGCGTCACGAAATGTACCGGCAACAGTACCTGGACCGCCCGCCGCTCGATGGTACTTCCGGAAGCAGCCCGCGCCGCTCCCTTATCCCGCGAAACAGCATTCGAACGCATTGATACGCTCTGCCACCCACAGCCTGAGATCGTCCAGGTCTCCGATCGATTCACGGAACCGCGGCGGCAGGTCCGCCTCCGGCCCCGGGTCTTCGGCTGCGAGCTGACCGGCTGCGGGGAAGCCCAACCGATCCGCGAGCGGGCAACTGAGATGGACCACTATCGCTCCGTCGCCCAGTCCCTCCACCAGCGGGGCATGATGACGCTCGGCGATCGCGGCCAATTCGCTCGGCAGCTTCCAGTCGTTTATCAGGAAGTGCCCGGCGCGGGCGTGATCGATTCCAAGCTCCTGGCGCTCCAGCTCGAGAACATGGAGCGGCTCGCACATGGCGGAATCGAGCAATGCCGTGTACCGCTCCGGCCACGCAGCTATCATCGCCAGCCGCCCGATATCGTGCAGCAGACCGGCGGTGTACGCGAAATCGGTGTCCACGCCAGTTCTGCGGGCGATCTGTTCGGATATCAGCGCACATCCCAGGTTATGCCGCCAACAGCGGGCCAGAGCCGCCCTGCCGCAGGCAGGGTTCGTGTAATTTTTGAGAGCCACGGTGGTCACCAGCGATCTGATGCGATCGAGTCCTAGCATGGCAATGGCGTGTAGCACGCCGGTCACCGGGTACCGCGACCCAAAAAACGCCGAGTTTGCCACTCGCAGCATGTCCGCGCCGAGCGCGGCGTCCGCTTTGATCGATTCCGCCAGTTTGCGAAAGGCGATGTCTTCCCGCGAAACCAGTTGCAGCACGTGCCTTGCGACCGCTGAAAACGGCGGTAACGCGCGAAGCACGCGCAGAGCCTCATCCGCGGTGGGCGGTTTCGGATGGCTGGGCGCAATCGCCCGAGGGGTGGGTCTCAACAAAGCAGCCTCCTCCCACAACCAGTACCCGGGACTCCTGGGCAACGCCCTGGATACCCCTGCCGCGCGCTTGGCGGCTGACAATTCTTCGGTCTAGGCATCCTTTCGCTTCTATCGGTCCAGGTCGCGGCGGACTTTAGGTGGGAGGAGGTGGACTCTCTTACACGCGCCGCCCGGTGACAACCGTTTCCCCCCCACGATTTACCTCTCCTGAATTTCAGACTCCAGCCCCTCCCCGTGCTATTCCTTCAAGTAGCGCCGGCGGCGGAACACCCGATGCGGGTCTCTGCCGCCGGTGCTTTTTGTCAGAAGGAATCATCTATGCCATCGGAAGGCCAACTGGAAGAAAATGAAACCACTTGCCCCCCTTCGGAACCGGACCCACTGCCGCCCCAAGACCCGGCGCCCAAGACTGGCGGTATAGAATACCAGGAGGTTGCCGGGTTGCCGGTACCTGCGGGAGCATGCAATGAGCAAGAGGTCATCGCCGTGGAGCAGGCTTTCAGCCGGCCATGCCGCCTTTCGAGGCGGCATGGACCGTCTCATTCAAAACGCCGGTCTCCCGCGCGCCAACCGGCGCGCGTTCTTCCAATCTGTGGCGGGCCTCGGGGTTGCGAATGCGGCTCCGCGGGGCGCCCCGGAAACCGATCGGCAGTATTGGGTCCGCATGTTGGCCAGGATTGCCGAACCCGTGTTGCACAACCTGGCGGCGGGCACGCTGAAGCGCAACATGCCGGTGGAGTGCGCCACCGGGAACCCGGCGGAGCGCGCCAGGTACACGCATCTGGAGGCCATCGGACGATTGCTGGCGGGCATTGCGCCGTGGCTGGAAGCGCCGCTCGAAGCCGGCCCCGAGCACGACTTGCAGCAGCGGTATGCCGGCCTCGCGCGCGATGCCATCCGCTCCGCGACGGACCCCCAGTCGCCCGACTTTCTGAATTTCCAGGAAGGCGGCCAGCCGCTGGTCGATTGCGGCTTTCTGGCGCAGGCCCTGCTGCGCGCTCCCAACCAATTGTGGCGGAAGCTGGACGCGCCCACGCAGCGGAATCTGGCGGCGGCCCTCGCGTCTTCGCGCGTCATCGCCCCGCCGTTCAACAACTGGCTGATGTTCGCCGCTACCGTGGAAACCGCGCTGGCCATGATGGGCGAGCGCTGGGACCCCATGCGGATCGATTACGCCATCCGCCAGCACCAGCAGTGGTACCTGGGCGACGGCGTGTACGGCGACGGGCCGCAGTTCCACTGGGACTACTACAACAGCTTCGTCATCCAGCCCATGTTGGTGGATGTTTTGCGAAACATCGGCGCGCACGGCCGCAACTGGGAAAAGTTTCTCCCGGACACCATGGCCAGGGCCAAGAGATATGCGGCCATTCAGGAGCGGCTGATTTCGCCGGAGGGCACCTTCCCGGCGGTGGGGCGCTCTCTCACCTACCGCTGCGGGGCGTTTCACCTGCTGGCGCAGATGGCGCTGCTGGGTCAGTTGCCGGCTCCGCTGACGGGCCCTCGCGTGCGCAGCGCCCTCACCGCGGTGATGCGGCGGATGCTCGAGGCCCCGGGAACCTTCGACCAGAACGGCTGGCTGGCCATCGGCTTCTGCGGGCGCCAGCCGCACCTTGCCGAGACCTACATTTCCACCGGAAGCCTGTATCTTTGCGCTGCCGTTCTGCTGCCGTTGGGTCTGCCGCCGGCGGACCTGTTTTGGAGCGGGGCGGCGGAAGACTGGACTGCCCGCCGCATATGGCGCGGCGAAGATACTCCTTCGGATCACTCCGGTTGAAAGACGCGGCGGCGCCTCAGGAAGCGACTGCCAGGGCCTCCTCGCCCAACTCGTCGGACGAATCCCCCGGCATGCCGTTCAGCATGTGCAGAGTCTCCACGATGCCTTCCACCAGGTCTTCGTTCTGCGAGATCGCGGCGCGAACCGAGCTGATGGCCGCGGAATGCGACTCCAGCGTCTTCGCGATGGACCGGGAATCCTTCGCCATCGCCTCGTGCAGCGCGGCGGTGGACTCGCGCAGGGCTTTCAGCTCCTCTTCGATCCTCTCGAGCCGCGCCGGCGATATCCCGGGCGCTCGTTCCGCGCGGGCGATTCGCTTCAGCAGCGGTTCCAAGCCCTCCTCCACTTGCGAAACCCGCCTCAGCACCGACTTCATGCCCGGCTCCGGAGCGGCCGCCTCGTGTGCCGTCGGCTTTGCCGGTTCCGCGCCGGTGAACCGCAGTTCCAGGCCGGTGCTCGTCAGAATGATCATGGGAACCGGGGCTTGCGGGTCTCCGCTGGGGCGGAGTTTCTGCAGCGTCTCGGAAAGCTCAGCCAGGCGCTGCAGCGCTCCGAGTGGAATGGTCCCCTCGGCCACACGCTCGGGAAGCTTCTTGGAAACCGTTTTGGAAACGGTTCGCTTTTTCGTCTTGCTTGTCATATCCAGCACCACCTTAACCATCCTAACAGGACCGGTCAAGTTTTCGAAGGGTATCAGCGGTTTTTGTGAGTACCATCCCGCTGGTCCTGGCACTATCGGGACCGCATCCCATCTCCCGCCATGCCCGTATAATGAAAAGAAACGTGGGGAAATTCTTCGTTCAGAACTTCGGTTGCCGGGCTACGCAGGCGGATGGCGCCGCGCTGGAAGCTCTCCTCGCGGCCAAAGGGCTGGAGGCGGCCGAGCTCCGCGCCGGCGCGGACCTGGTCGTTCTGAACACCTGCACGGTCACGTCTTCCGCGGATAACGACGTGCGGCAGACCATCCGCCGCGTCCATCGCGAGAACCCCGCGGCGCGCATTCTGGTCACGGGTTGCTACGCGCAGCGCGCGCCGGAAGAGCTGGCGTCGCTGGCGGGCGTCGAGTGGGTGGTGGGGAATTCACACAAGGCGCAGATCGCGGAGTTGGTGACGGTTGCGCCTTACCACGGGAATATCCACGTGGGCGATATTTTCGCGCAGCGGGATTTTCTCGTCGCCCCGGTGGAAGACGCGGCGGGGGACCGGACGCGGCCCAACCTCAAGATTCAGGATGGATGCAACAACCGGTGCTCGTTCTGCATAATTCCGTTTGTGCGGGGGCGAAGCCGCAGCGCGCCGGCTGAGCGGGTGGTGGAGCAGGTGCGCGGGCTGGCGAAGCGGTATCGCGAGATCGTGCTGAGCGGGATCAACCTGGGGCGCTGGGGCAGGGAACCGGGGAGCACCATGCGTTTGGCCGATCTGATCCGGCGCCTGCTCGCCGAAACCGAAGTGGAACGGCTGCGGCTGAGCTCCGTCGAACCGATGGATTTCTCCGACGATCTGCTGGGCCTGATGGCCGAATCCTCGCGCATTGCCCGGCACCTGCATGCGCCGCTGCAAACCGGCTCGGACCGGATCCTCCGCCGCATGCATCGCAAGTACCGGCCGCGGCATTACGCGGACCGCATCCAAAAGGCGCGGGCGCTGATGCCCGACGCGGCCATCGGGGCCGATGTGATGGTGGGATTTCCGGGCGAGACCGAGGCCGATTTCGAAGAGAGCCGGCGGTTCATTGCCAGCCTCCCGTTCACCTATTTGCACGTGTTCACCTATTCCGAACGGCCCGGCACGCCCGCCGCGGAAGCTCCCGATCCGGTGCCCATGGCGGTCCGCAAGGAGCGCAACCGCGCGCTGCGGGAGCTGGCCGCGGCCAGGAACCGCGCCTTTCGCGAGAGCATGGTGGGCCAGACGCTCTCCGCGGTGACGCTGCATGAACCGGGAATGGCGCTCACCCAGAACTGCCTGAAGGTGGAGATGGCCCAGCGTCGCGAGCCGAACCGCATTGTGGATCTGAAGATCGGGGGCTTGGTGGATGGAGGGTTAAGGGAACTTACATCCGGGAGCGGATTTACATCTCCCGGCGGCCTTCCATAGCCTTCGATATTGTGACTTCGTCGGCGAATTCCAGGTCGCTGCCCACGGGAATGCCCATGGCGATGCGGGTCACCTTCACGCCCAGGGGCTTCAACAGGCGCGCCAGATAGACGGCTGTGGCTTCGCCTTCCGAGGTGGGGTTGGTGGCCACGATCACTTCTTCGATTTCGCCCTGCCCGATCCGTTCCACCAGGCCCTTGATCTTGAGCGACTCGGGGCCGATGCCGCGCAGTGGTGAGAGCGCGCCGTGCAGCACGTGGTAGCGGCCTTCGTATTGGCGCGTGGTCTCGATGCCCACAATGTTGGGCGGCTCCTCCACCACGCAGACGGTTTTCGGATCGCGGCCCGGGTCGCGGCAGTAGGGGCACAGGTCGCTGTCGCTGATGTTGTTGCAGAGGCGGCAGAGACCGAGCTTGTCCTTGACGTCGAGCAGGGCTTGCGCCAGGTGTTCCGCGTCCTCGCGGCCGGCGCGCAGCACGTGGAAGGCGATGCGCTGCGCGGATTTCTGGCCGATGCCGGGCAGGCGCTTGAATTCGTTGATGAGACGGGCCAGGGGTTCGGCGAAGTCGGGCATCTTTAAATCAAGCCCGGGGGCAGGCCCATACCGCCGAGCATGCCGCCCATCTTCTGCTGGATTTCGCCATCCACCTTCTTGATGGCTTCATTGGCGGCGGCCACAATCATGTCTTGCAGCATCTCCACGTCGCCCGCCACTTCAGGGTCGATCTTCACCGCCAGCAGGTTCTTCTGGCCGTCCATTTGCACCGTAACCATGCCGCCGCCGGCCGAGGCTTCCACTCGGATCTGGGCGATCTCCTGCTGGAGTTTCTCCTGCATCTGCTGCGCCTGGCGCATCATCTGCTGCATGTTGCCGGGTAGTTTCACGTGGCTACTCCTTGAGGTTTCGAACTTTGCGGATTTCGCCGCCAAACACCTCCCGGAAGCGCTGCACTTCCGGGTTGGCCAGCGCGCGGGCGGTGGCTTCCTCCTCATGGTTGGCGGCGGGAGCCGGAGGCGACGCTGGTTGGGCGTCGCTCAGGGTGAGTTTCAAGCGCAGGGGCCGGCCGAAGACTTCGCGCGCGGCATCGGCGAAGGCGCGGTCGTTGAAGTAGAGCGCGTACGACTGCGCTGTGATCACGTTGAGATCCGCGCCGGTTACCGTGATGCGGGCGTTTTCGACGGCGTCGGCCAGGTGCGTGAGACCCTTTTCGTGCAGCCAGGCGTGCAGGCGCTCACGGGGATCGCCGGAGGGGGCGCTCTCTGGGCCCGGTTCGGGCGGGCGTGCGGTTTTCTTGGCACGGTCGAGAGCGAGGGGCGATGGGCCAGTCCTTTGGGGCAGGGTCGCGGCCGGCCCTGCTTTCGGGGCAGGTCGGGGACCCGATACGGGCGTTCCGCCTGCCCCACTCATCGCCGCCAGGGCTTCCTCGATCGGCAGCAGCCGGCCCGCTTGTACCAGGCGCACGAGTCCGATTTCCAGGTGGAAGCGCGGTTGCAAGGAAAACTGCAAATCGCGGAACAGATCGAGCGTGAGCTGGAGGTAACGCGTCAGGTCCTCTTCGGAGAACTGCGCGGCGATCTCCGCCAGCTTCTGGCGCTCGGCGGCGGAGGCGGCCACGAGGCGCGTGTCCGCGCCGGATATGCGCGCGACGAGAAGGTTGCGGAAGTAGCGCGCCAGCTCGCGGCTGAAGTGCTGTAGGTTGTGGCCGTTGCGCTCCAGTTCATCCACCACTTCCAGCATGCGGCGCGAATCGCTCGCCGCCAGCGCCTGGGTGACCGTTTCCAGAGACTCGAGCGAAAACGCGCCCAGCAGCGCGCGCACATCGGCCGCCTGGAGCTTCGAACCGCAGCAGGCGATGGCCTGGTCGAGCGCCGAGAGGGAATCGCGCACGCTGCCCTCGCCCGCCTGCGCCAGCACCGCCAGGACTTCGGCGTCGGCCTCGATGCCTTCCTGCTGGCAGATCCACGCTATGCGTGCGGTGAGGTCTTCGAAACCCACGGAGCGGAAGCTGAAGTGCTGGCAGCGCGAGGCGATGGTGGCGGGGATCTTGTGCGCTTCCGTGGTGCAGAGCACGAAGACCACCCAAGGCGGCGGCTCTTCGATGGTCTTCAGCAGCGCGTTGAACGCCTCGCTGGTGATCTGGTGCGCTTCGTCGATGATGAATACCTTGTAGCGGTCGCGCGCGGGCTGGTAGCGCACGTTCTCGCGCAGCTCGCGCATTTCATTGATGCCGCGGTTGGAGGCGGCGTCGATTTCGATGACGTCCACGGCCCCGCTGGCGGTGATTTCCCGGCAGCTTGCGCACACGCCGCAAGGCGCCGCGGTGGGGCCATCGATGCAGTTCAGGCAGCGCGCCAGGATGCGCGCGACGGTGGTTTTGCCGGTGCCGCGCTGTCCCGAAAAAATGTAGCCGTGCGCGATACGCTTCTGCGCGATGGCGTTTTCCAGCGTGGTCTTGACGTGCTCCTGGTTGACCACGTCCTGAAACGTCTGCGGCCGGTATTTTCGGGCGATTACCTGGTACATGGGGCGGGTGAATCCGGATAAAGCCGGACAAGTTGCCAGGCCCCGGGTGATTGCCAGGCCCCGGGTGATCCGCGGCACACGAACCGCACTGCTACCGTTGCTTCCTTCCGGACCTGGCGGGGTTTGCAGCCGCCCGCTGCACGGAGCCCGAGACCTGACAAGTATTCATCGTAGCATGAGGGGCGGCGGAAGCCGATGCGACTGGGTGCTTAACCGTTTTGGGGAAACGCGGCGTGAACTGGGTTCGTGGGGCAGGTTGGAAACCTGCGGCGGGTTGGCAACCCGCCAGTTGCGCCGGTAAACAACCGGCGCGCAGCTTGCCAAGCTGCCCCACAAGAGCGTCCAGCCTCCATTTCTCCCAAAGCGGCCGAGCACCCAGTGAGAGCCGCAACTACCGCAGCCATTTCAAGAACACCGGGAGCGAGTGCAACTGGTCCACGTGATCGGGGGCGGAGTTGCCGGCGTAGCCCAGCAAGAGGAACCTGCCGGCGCGCGCCTCGCTGAGCTGCTGCAAGCCCATGGGGCCCCACTTTAATACCGCGCGGCGCTTCAGGCCGAGCCGCGCGAGGAGATAGTCCGCGGTCTCCGTGGTGCTGGCGTAGGTGCCGGGGAAGATCTCGGAATGCGTCACCACGACGCGCTTTCGTCCGGCCATGGCGTCGCGGCCCAGTTGCAGCCAGATTTCGAGGTTGCCGGTCTCGATCCTGGATTCGAGCGGCCCGGGTTTGCCGTCCGTGTAGTCCGTATGCATGCCGTCGATCAGCAGCGCCGCATCCACCCGCGCGTAGGATTCCGGCGTCCGCAGAATCTGGCGCACCGCGCCGCAGCCCGCGCTCCAGCCGCCCAGCATGACCCGGCCGAACTTGGCGCCCGCCTTGGATTCGGCCTCCGCGAGCAGGCGGAGAAAGCGCCGCGGGTCGTCGAATAAGCGCGCGTAAGTGGAAGAACCGGCGCCGGCCTGCACGCTGACCACGGCCACTTTGTCCCGCGCGGCGGCCACTTCCGGCAGCCAGGTTCCGCCGTGAAAGAAGAAGAGAATGCCGCGGCTTCCGGCCGGCAGGAAGAGCGTGCCGAGGTCCAGCTTCTCGCGGCGGCCGGGAGGAGTCGCTTCCTTCAGGCGCGGGTGCGCCCGTGTGTGCTCCACCATGGGAGAAGGGTTCTGCGGCATCTGCGCGCGCGCCGCGCTCAGGACCGCCGCGCAGGCCAGCAGCCATCGCATGCGGCCGGCCTCAGCGGCTCTCCGTGTGGCCCAACCGCCGCAAGTGGCTGTGTGTGCGGCTGTAGGTGAAGTAAATCACCTGGCCGATGACCAGCCAGACGATCAGCCGCAGCCAGTTCGACCAGCCCAGCGAATACATCATGGCGAAGTTCCAGACAATGCCCAGGATGGGCACCAGCGGAACCAGCGGCGTCTTGAACGGCCTTGCTGCATCGGGGTTCTTCACGCGCATCACCCACACGCCCGCGCACACGATCACGAACGCGAACAGCGTCCCGATGCTGGTCATGTGTCCCACGATGCTCAAGGGCAGGAACGCCGAGAAGGGCGCCACGAAGAAGAAGAACAGCAGGTTGGACCGCCAGGGCGTTCTGAATCTTGGGTGGATCTGGGAGAAGACCGGAGGCACCAGGCCGTCGCGCGACATGGAATAGAACACGCGGGACTGGCCGAGCAGCATCACCAGGATTACGGAAGTGAAGCCGCAGATGATTCCGAACTTCACCAGGTTGTTCATCCACACGTACATGGGCATGGCCTTGTCGATGGCGGTCGCCACCGGCGCCGACGTGCCGAGCACGTAGTACGGGACCATCCCGGTGATCACCAGGGCAAACGCCACGTAGAGCACCGTGCAGATGGCCAGCGAGCCGATGATCCCGATGGGCATGTCCTTCTGCGGGTTCTTGGCCTCCTGCGCGGCCGTGGACACCGCGTCGAAACCGATGTACGCGAAGAAGATGGTTCCCGCGCCCATCATGATGCCGCTCAATCCGAAGTGCCCGAACTCCCCGGTGTTCTTCGGAATGTAGGGATGGTAGTTGGCCGGGTGGATGAATTGCCAGCCGACGCCGATGAAGACCAGCACCACCGCCAGCTTGATCATCACGATCACCGCGTTGGTGCGCGCCGATTCCTTGATCCCCAGCATGAGCAGCATGGAGATCAGGCCGACGATGATCACGGCGGGGATGTTAGCGATTCCTTGAGCCGTGGTCCCGTCGGGCAGCGTCACCGCCTCTAGGGGCCCGGCAATCCACTGCGCGGGCAGGTTCATGCCGAGGGTACGGAGCAGCGAGACGACGTAGCCCGACCAACTGATGGAGACCGTGGAAGAGCCGACGGCGTACTCCAGCACCAGGTCCCAGCCGATGATCCAGGCGATCCATTCGCCCAGGGTAGTGTACGCGTAGGTGTAGGCGCTGCCGGCCACCGGGATCATGCAGGAGAACTCGCTGTAGCACAGGCCGGCGAAGGCGCAGCCGATGGCCGCCACCACCATGGAGAGGGCCACGGCCGGTCCGGCGTTTTGCGCGGCGGCCACGCCCGTCAAGGAAAACAGGCCCGCGCCGATGATGGCGCCGATGCCCAGCGCGATCAGGTTGCCCGGACCGAGGGTGCGCCTGAGATGGTGCTCACCGCCTTCCGATTCGGAAATGATGTAGCTGACCGATTTGGTCGCAAACAGGCTCATAGGGCCGCTTTCCCTCCCCGGATGCAAACAAGTGAAACCGCAAAGATACCATACTCGGGCCGGTGGCCGTAGCTGCCCTTCAGGCCGGTGTGAGCGACAAGGCGTACCCTGCACGCCCGGCTGGGTGCGCCAGCCGTGAGGCTCGAGACGCGGACGTACTCCGCCCCGCAGGGGCACGAGAAAGTAGCCCAGCGCGTGAGCGCTGGGACCCCGGCGAACCTTCGCAGCCCCGCGAGGGGCGTAAGAAAACGCCGCCGGCGTGGACGTGGCCGCTGTTGGTGAAAGGCTTCTTACGCCCCTGGCGGGGCTGAATCGGTTGGCGCTTTTTCCCATGGCTCGCGCCATGGGCTATTGCCTTTCGCCCTACGGGCTTTCTCGGTGCAAATAGTGAGCGGCAAAGTTCTGATTCTTGTGTCGCGCACTTCTCAGGCGCTTCTCACGAGTTGCTGCCATTGTTCCATCCGTTCCCGCAGGGATTGGGCGGTGGCGGATTCGGGCAGCAGGCCGGCGATGACGGCCACGGAATCGGCGCCGGCGTGAAGAACTTCGAGCGCGTTTTCGCGGGTGATGCCGCCGATGGCGACCAGCGGCTTTTCCACCAGCGCGCGGCAGCGGCGGATCCCTTCCACGCCGATGACGGGATCGGGATGGTGCTTGGACGCGGTGGGAAACACGGGGCCGAAGGCGACGTAATCCACCGGCTCTCTTCCCGCGGCCGAGAGCTGATCGGGGCTGTGACTGGAGAAGCCGATCACCGCACCGGGACCCAGGAGTTTGCGGGCGTCGCGCGGCGCGAGATCGTCCTGGCCCACGTGCAGTCCGGCTTCGAGCAGCAGGGCGAAATCGGCGCGGTCGTTGACGATCAGCGGCGCGCCGGCTCCGCGGCACAGATGGGCCACTTGCCGGGCGGATTCGAAGACCTCGCGGCTCCAGTGTCCCTTGTGGCGGATTTGCAGGATGCCGGCGCCGCCTTCCAGAAACGCCGCGGCGGCAGTCGTGAGTGTCACGCCGTGCTCGGCGAGCGATTCCGTGTCGAGGATGGCGTACAGGCGCGGGAGGATCATGAGGATCGATTGCCCATGCGTCGTCAGGCGGAACCCGCCTTGTCAGCCCACCCCAGAAAGCGATCGCGCGACGGAGGGTCCGACATCCATGAGGTGTCCGGAAGGGGAAGTGCGCGGGCCTCTCGAACCGTGAGCCAGCCGCCTGGGAGCGCCATCTGCCCTGGGCTGCCGCGTCGCGTGATCCAGGTCATCTGCCGGCTGCGCTCGCATGCCTCGGCGAGCTGGAGGGTCAAACGAACATCCTGGATGCAGTAGTTGAGAACCTCTTCGTACTTGCCGGCCGCCCACATTGCGGGAGCAACCGCACCCGAAACGCCCGCCTGCTTCCCAGGGAGACGCATCCCCTCCGCGGCCTTCTGGAGGCTTACGAGGTGGCCGCGCGAGCAGAGAACGTGGAAAAGCATATCGACGTGGCTGGCAGCCAGCAGGGCGCACTCCTTCGCATGACCCGATTCCTCCGCGAGGACATTGAGGTCGAACCCGAGGCCGTTCCACGTGACCAGCGTGTAGCCCTGCGACGTGTGGGCAGCAAGATCGTCGACCAGGCGGGCCGCCTCCTCTCTGGTCATTTGTCCGGAAGGGCGCCCGGATTTGTCCCGCCCGTGCCAAACGAGGGGTTCCGGAAGGTCGTTTGCCGTAGCCGCAGCACAGGCGATCCCGAGCGGGCGATACGCCAGGATGTCGCTGACATCTTCGGGCACCACCTTCGCGGTTTCAATGTCGAATGCGAGAAAGCGCTTCATGAAGACATTCTCCTCACTGGATCGATATGTTGACCTGGTTGCTGTGAGCGAGGTCGACCGACATGAGGAGCGACTGCAAGCCAGGCGCGAGCCCCGTGGGCACCTGCACGTTCACCTGGTAGACGCCCACGTAACCAGGCGCCAGGCCGCTGTAGACCGGCTGCACGGGAGTAGCGCCAATGAAGACGATGGGGGACAGGACCGTCAGATCGTATGTGCCCACGGTCTGGGTGGGGCCGAGGCCCGTGCAGTAGATCTCGAGGTAATCGCCAGCGTGGACTGGGCTAGTGAGAGCGCTCGTCTCGGGCCCGGCGTGGAGCACCCCACCGGAGAAGATGCCGGGCTGTACCAGCGCGACGTTAGTGGCCGTCACGGCCTGAGAGCCGGAAGGGGTTGCCACGGTCAAGGTCGCGCTTCCTTGCGGCGCGCTCTGCGGGACATAGAAGTTGATCTGGGTGTCGCTCACGTATAGCAGCGGCAGCGCGGAGCCGTTCAACAGCACGTGCACCCCGGCCAGCCCCTTCGTGCTGGGCCACGGGTAAGCGGCCTGCGCGGTCTGGCCGCCTGCGAGGTTCACGCCGTAGACGGTTTCGAGTGCGCCCGCGGCAACGCCGCTCACAAACGACGCGGCATTCACCACGGCAGCGACCACCGGCACGGTGCTGCCCGCGCTGAGCGTGAGGCTGACCGCGTGTAAGCTGTCCAGCACCAGTTGCAACTGATTGGATGCGGCCGTTCCCGGAGTCCAGTAGAATGTCGCCTGGCCTTGGGCATCCGTGACCACTGCCGCCTGCGTCACGCTTCCACCGGCGGATGGCGTCGCCACGATCCGCGCGCCGGGATAGGGCAGATTGTTAGTGTCGGTGAGGCGCACCACAATGGGGTTGGGCAGGGGGCCGGGGGAAGTCGCAATCTGGTGATCGCCGGAAACGGCGACGAGTTTCAGAATGGTGGCGTCCGCCACCTGCACGCGGGCGGCGGCGGTTTCGTAAGAAGGATCGCTGGGTGTGGCGAGCACCTCCTCGACCCCGGTTTTCAGGCCGCCGAAGGTGAACGAAGCGCTGGTGGCGCCGGCCGGAATCCGGACGGAGGCCGGCAGTTGCGCGTTGCCGTTGGGGGTCTGGAACTGAACGGTCATGTCGCCTGAAGGCGGCGTCTGGAGAGTGAGTGTCCCGCTGCCGCTCGCGCCCACTACGACGCCGGCGTTGGGAGCGAGCGAAAGCTTCATGCTGCGCTTGAGGGTGGTATCTGCGACAGCGTTGGCGGAGGAAGCCTTCGCATAGAACAATTCGAATTGCTGGCGGTAGTTGTCGACCTGCGCCAGATCGGGGGCGGAAGGCTGCGTGCCGCCGGCCACCACGAGGATGAAGGCGAAACGGAAACGGCGCTGCGCGACGGTATAATCGGGAGTGCGGCGGCCCTCGACCTGGATGATGTCGTTGACGGTGACATTCTGCCGCGTGCCATCGAAGCTGATCTGGGGTATGGGGTGCCACAGGGGCGATAGGTTAGCCGGGTAATTGGCGACGTAGAACGTATCGGGAACCTGCCCGGCCGGGCGGAAGCCCATCAGGTACTGGTCGAGCGGCGAATAGCCCTGCACCGTGCTGGTGGTCAAGAAACGCGGCGAAACGTCGGCGCCCCAGTCCACAATCCGCTCGCCCTCGAGCAGCGACGCTTCGGAATCGTACACAAAACTCCAGTGCACTCCCCCATAGCCGAGCATGGGCTGCGAAGAGGGGCCATTGGGAGCATGGACACTGGCGAACGCCAGAAACAGGTGTCCGGCTTCGTGGGCCAGGATGGTAAGCGGCGTGTCGCCGGATGGGAAGCGCGCCTGCACTAGGTCGTTGGGGTTCGTCGGGTATTCGCCCAAATGCCCCAAGTTGATGACAGATTGCAGGCGCGATGCGGATCCGTACTGCCGACCGGCATCCTCGGGAGCGGATCCGTATCCTGTGCCGCTCGAGCGCACGGTGCTCTCATACGCCACGGCCGTGAGCAGCGCCCAAATGCCCATGTTGTTGTAGATCATCAAGTAGTCGTAGGCGTCTTCGTGGGTCTGGTAAAACTTCTGCCCGACCGTGACGATGTCGATGGCCAGGTCATTGCCGAAGCGCTCGGCGACGGCGGCGGAATAGACGGCGTTTGGATCGTTGCTGAGATCGTCGAAGTCAACCAGCGTGGTGGCGCCTTGCAGGTTGCCGGGCGCAATGCCGACGACGGCGCTCGATGGGGTGACGCCGGAATAGGAAAACTGGATGGTCCCGTCGGCGTAGAGCCTCACCTGAAATGTCTGAAGGGCGCCGGTGCTGTACTGCGAGTATTCGGGCACGTTCACCCAGCTCACCACCGCGTGTTTCGAATCGGCGAACACGCGCACGCCGCCGGCGGTCTTGGAAGGATCGAGATCGTCGAACAGGGGCGAGATGCGCGGCGGGCCGGCGGTCATGCGGCCGAGGGAACGGTCGGTGGAGGCGAAGTCGCCCACGGTAAAGGTGAGGTTCCCATCGGAGTTGACGTAGACTTGGTTGTAAGTGACGCCGAAGAACGGGAAGGCGAAGGGCAGGCCGGCCAGGCGGGTATCGTCGTCATCGAGCGCGGCCAGCGGCGTGCCTTGGGAGGCCGCGACGGAATCGTAGCCCTGGGGCGCGACGGAATAGCGGTACTGGGCGGCGCCCGCCGCGGTGGGCGTGAATGTCAGCGTCTTGTGGTCGAGTTCAAACTGGTTCATCCGTTCCACCACGCCATCGGCGTCTTCGATGACGGCGATATTGCCGATGTCGCGGTTGGCGGACGGCGGCGCAGCCTCCAAAGCTGCCAGCGGCCTGTGCAGGCGGGCAGCGCGCGCGCGCAAAGCCTGGCGATGGAGAAACAGCGTCTCGTTGGGAGTTTCCCGGGTAGTGCCGCAAGCGGAAACGTCGTGACGCGCCCAGACTGGCGCAACCAGGCAGGCAAAGATCACCGAAAGCGGCCCGAAGCGGCGCATAGCCCTTGCTTTCTACTATACTGTACTGCCATTCGCTTGCGCCGAGCGAAGCGGCCCGCGGTCAGCCACATCGGCGCGTAACCTCTGGGCGCTTCGTTCGTCTTAGTAGGTAAGTAGGAATCGAATGGAGAGCCCAACAGGGCTTTCCGCGGAGCCTGTCGACGACAGGTTCCGGCCAAAGAAACTCTGAGAGAAGAGGAGATTAGTGTATATGTTCGACCGTGTTGTGTCTGTTTGCAGCTTGATGCTGGCGATCACTTCCGTGGTGTTCTTCGGGCTGGGCGCCTGGTGGATCCTGGTGGGGAAAATGGGCCAAGGTGATGGCGCGCTCGCGCTCACTGGCTGGCTGTTGGCCGCGATCGTGTTCGCTTATCGCTCCGCCGATCCCGCCTATTTGGATCCGGTGTCGATTGTGAACGCGCGGTAGCGGGATGCCTTAGCGCGCTATCTCACAAATGCGGTCACGTATCCTTGATGATGCGACCCTCCGCTCCCTTACGGTCGCGGCTCTGTACGCAGTCCTCTCACTGAGCCGCGACCGTAAGGGAGCGGAGCCCTTCTGAAATGCCGTACTCAGCGCGCTGAGGGGCGGAACTCCAGGGTGCTCTTGGCCTGCACGTTGCGGAACTGCATCGGGTAGCTCCGGCCGTTGTAATAATCCGGCCACTCGTCGCGGTAGTGGGTGGAAAGGATCTGGCCCGACTGACCGATTTGCACGTTGAGCAGGGAACGGTCCCAGTCGCCCAGGTCGGCGTTCATTCGCATGGAAGGGGCCAAAACGCGGGTGGTCTGCTTGACGGTGGTGCTGGAACCGCTCATGGGCACCGGCCCAATATCGAAATACTTGCCGAGGATGGGGACCTGGTGGATCACCGGGTGAGTGATGGCAATCTTCAGATAGGCGCCATACTGCCAGCGCCGGATGTCGCGGCCCTGCATGCGGGTTCCTTCCTCGACCGCGTCCGCCAGCGCGCGCAGCAGCACTTCGTCGTAATCGCGGAACCATCCGGGGGGACGCTGGCGGAAGAGCCTTTCCACGACCGCGGGCGCCATGGTGAATTCATAGGCCAGGCCCTTGCCGGGCGCGGCGCTCTCAGCCAGGGAAGTGCGCACGTGCTGATAAGCCAGCGAGATGAGGAAGGGCGCGGCCCAGTCCCTTCGCATCTGGCCGTTCCATCCGCGCAGCAAGGCGACGGCGGTTTCCAGCGTGGGGTTGTGGGCGTGGCGCTTCTCGTAAGCGGCCACGATTTCAGATGCCAGGAACTGGCTGAATCCCGAGTAGACGTCACGCTCGACAGCGAGCAGATCCTGGGCGCGCCACCCGTTGCGCGCGGAGAGCAGGTCGCGGATCTGCCTGACGCGGTAGGGCGGCGCGAAATTCCCGTTCACGGCGTAGTGGTAGTCGGGCGTGAAAGGATTCTGATTGGCCGTGGCAATGATCCCGCCGGGCGGGTTGAAGGCCGAGGGAAGCTGGTCGAACGGGATGAAGCCGTCCCAATCGAAATCGCCCGACGAGCCGTCCACGGGCAGATCGCCGGCGTAGCCGCGCCGGTCGGGTAGCTTGCCGGCGGCGTGATAGCCGATGTTGCCATCCACGTCGGCGTAAACGAAATTCGAGCCGGGACCGGGCCAGCGGGACAGGGCGGCGGTGAACTGGCTCCAGTTCTGCGCGCGGTCGATATCGAGAACCGGGTATTGCAGGATACCGGGCTCGGCGGCCGCCCAGCGTAGCGCCATGCGGTCGTCGCCCTCGGTCACGAACAGCGGGCCGTGGCGCGTCACCCATACCACGATCTCGGTGGCGGGCCGGCCCTTGATGCCGATGATCTCGCGTTCGGGGCGCGCCTGCTCCGCCTGGCCGCGGTACAGATATCGGCCGGTGCGGTCGTCAAACTTCTCGATATAAAGGTCCTGCACGTCGAACTGGAGGTTGGTGATACCCCAGGCGACGCGCTGGTTGTGGCCCACGGCCACGCCCGGCAGGCCAGGCACCGCGACCCCCGAAACGTCCAGTCCCGGCGCCTGGAGGTGGGTCATATACCAGATGCCAGGCAGCGAATACTCCAGGTGCATGTCGTTGGAGAGGAGGGGCTTGCCGGAAGCCGTGTGGCTGCCGGCGAGGGCCCAGGCGTTGGAGCCCGGCTGCACGTCGCCGATGGCGCGCACGGGAAACAGGAAATCCACTTTTTGCGGATCGCCTTCGGCCCGCATGTTGCGCTTGATGATGTCGTTCCGCCAGGTGGTGGTGAGGGTGCGGAACATGTGCAGGGAGAGAAGCAGGCAGTCCACCACGCTCCACGGGCGCGGCTGGTAGCCGAGCAGGGTGAACTCCAGGGGCAGGTTGTGGAGGTGGGTGGCGATGAACTCGTTGACGCCCCTGGCATAAGCCGCGAAGGCCGCACGGTCTGATAAAGGCAGCGTGCCATATGCGTCTTCGGCGATGCGCCGCAGCCGTAGCCGGCGCGCTTCGCGGTCCGAATCCAGCCCGACCGGGCCGAGGACTTCAGCGAGGTTGCCGCCGGCATAGCGGCGCAGGGCGTCCATCTGCCACAGCCGGTCCTGCGCCGTGACATAGCCCTGGACGAAGAGCGCGTCTTCCTGGCTGGCGGCCCGAATATGCGGCACACCTAGCGCGTCGAACGACACCGAAGCGGAAGCATCGACCGGCGCCTCGATGACGCCCGATCTCTGCGGCAGGGGGCGCCAGGCGTACCAATAAACGACAGCCAGCGCCAACACCAGCAGGGCGGCGACCGCGATGTTCACGTATTTAACAATTCGCGTTAGCACGGAGTGAGTCATGGGGAGGAACAAATCCACTGGCAACGGGACTCGGCTGCGAAATTCTCAATCAACGGCTAGAATATCACCGTAGAGCGGAACCCATGAGAAAGACGATCTGTGCGATGGTATTCGCCGCCGCGGCGGCATTCGGGGCGGACCTGTTTCGCGACGACTTCTCGCGATACCCTCCCGGTCCGCTGTCCTCCCCGGTCGGCCAGTTGAATGGCGCCATCGAGGAGTATCATTATTTGGCTCACCGCGGTGTGCCGCTCGACCCTTGGGCCAACGCCATCGGCCATCTGGATGCCTGGGTGGCCGGGGATGAAGACGGCAAGCCATTTCTGGAGCAGCACCTGGCCGCGGATGCGCCCCAGTTTGCGTTCCCCATCTTTTTGACCGGCGCGAGCGATTGGAGCAGCTATGCCGTGGAGACGCGCGTCAGACCGCTGGCCCTGAACGGCATGGCCGGAGTGGTATTCCGATATCACACCAACCGGCACTACTACCTGTTCGCACTGACCGGTGGAGACACCGCGCGGCTGGCACTGCACCTGCCGCTGGAGACGGCGCTCCGCGTCCGGCAGTGGAAGGAACTGGGCAGCGCGCGGTTTCCGTACGACACCACGCGTTACTACCAGTTGCGAGTGGAAAACGACGGGCCCCGGATGCGCGCTTATGTCGACGGCAAACTGGTTCTCGAAGCCGAGGACCATGAGATTCCGCAAGGCAAAGCCGGCCTGATCGCGGGCGCACCGGCGCGGTTCCAGGACTTCGCCGTCACCGCTTCCGATTCCGTGAAGGCCCAGATCATGAAACGCATCGCGGCCCGCGACGCGGACCTGGAGAAGCTTCGCGCGTCCAATCCCGCCCCGAAGCTGTGGAAGAAATTCGACACGCCGGGCTTTGGGGCGGGCCGCAACGTGCGCTTCGGCGATCTCGATGGCGACGGCGTGCCCGACATGCTGATCGCCCAGAACATCCCGCGAGTGCGCGGCGACGCTTTCGACGCCATCAGTTGCCTGACGGCGGTCACGCTCGACGGCCGGGTGCTGTGGCAGTCGGGCCGTCCCGATCCGCGCAACGGCCTGCTGACCAACGACACACCGTTCCAGATCCATGACATTGACGGCGACGGGCGCAACGAGGTGGTGCTGGTGCGCGACTTCAAGCTTCAGATCCTCGACGGGGCCACCGGCAAAGTGAAGCGCTGGGTGTGGATGCCCAAAGCGCCAGCGGCCAAAGACCGCCCCTACGAGATGGTCAGCGGCGACTCGATCGTATTTCTGAATCTGTCGGGCAACCGGGACCGGCGCGAGCTGCTGGTCAAGGACCGCTACCAGAACTTCTGGGTTTTTAACAACCGGCTCGAACTGCTGTGGCAAGGCCAGGAGCAGACGGGCCACTATCCGTACCCGTTCGAGGTGAATGGGCGCGACCAAGTGGGCATCGGCTATTCCCTTTGGACGCACGACGGCAAATGCCTCTGGAGCCAGGGCTCGGCGCTCAAGGACCACGCCGACGGCGTGATGATCGGCAATCTGAGCGGCGATCCGAAGGCCCCGCCACGCATGTATGCCAGCGGCAGCGATGAGGGGTTTCTGATCTTCGACATGAGCGGCAGGCTTCTGAAGCAGGTTCGGGTGGGTCACAACCAGAGCCCCAGCGTGGCCCGTTACCGTCCGGAGCTTCCCGGTCTTCAGTACATCTCCGTGAACTTCTGGAGAAACCCGGGCATCGTCACCCTGTTCGATGGCGACGGCAACATCCTCGCCCAGGAGGAACCGATTCACTCGGGCAGTCCCATGCTGCCGGTAAACTGGCGCGGCGATGGACAGGAATTCGCTCTGCTTTCGGGCAATATCAAGGAAGGCGGCATGATCGACGGGCGCCTTCGCCGCGTGGTGATGTTCCCGGATGATGGCCACCCCGATCTTGCGGCCAACGCGCTCGACCTGACCGGGGACCAGCGCGACGAGATCGTCCTGTGGGACCAGAAGCGGGTGTGGATCTATACCCAGGACCGTCCCTTCGAAGGCCGGCGGATCTACGCGCCGGTGCGCAATCCGGACTACAATGAATCCAATTACCGGACCAACGTGTCACTGCCGAATTGGGAAGACGTGAGGGTCCGGCGATAGAAAAAGGGGCGCACTCCCAGGATATGGTGGAGCGCGCCCGACCTACGAAACGGAGTTTGGTGGTCATTCCCTTAGACGCCGGCGAAACAATTTGGTTATGAAAGTCCGATAGAATTATTTCGGATCACGTGTCTGATTCTCCATTTCGCATTCTGCTGGTGATTCTGCTGATCGGCGTCAACGGTTTTTTCGCGAGCGCCGAAGTGGCCCTGCTCTCAGTGCGGCACTCGCGGCTCAGGCAGATGGCGGAAGAGGGGCAGGCGGGCGCGCAGGCGGCGCTGAGAGTTCTCTCCAACCCCGGGCGCCTGCTCTCGGTGACGCAGGTGGGCGTCACGCTGGCCAGCCTGGGGCTGGGCTGGGCGGGGGAGAACACGCTGTACCGGATTCTGATCGCCCTGGTCCACCCGGTGACCACTCCGCTGACCACCAAGTTCCTGCACGGCGCGAGCTTCGGGATTGCGTTTCTGGTAATCAGCTACTTCCACGTGGTGATCGGGGAAGTGGTGCCAAAGAACCTGGCGATAGCGAAAGCGGACCGCCTGGCGGCGCTGGTGGCTCCGGCGCTGCTGGTGTTCTACCGGCTCTCCAGCCCATTTGTGGTGATCATCGAACGCTCGGCGGGCGCCATCACGCGCGCGCTCAAGCTGAAGGGCGGGGCCCAGGGCGGCCACTCGGCCGAGGAATTGAAGCTCATCGTCAGCTCGAGCCGCGGCCTGGGCTACTTGCCGGAGGCCCAGGAGGACATGATCCACCGCGTGCTCGACCTGGGCAATGCGGCGGTGCGCGAGATCATGGTGCCGCGCAACGACATGGTCTCCATTGCGGTGGACGCCACACTCGACGAAGTGCTGCGGACCATGATCGAGGAGCGGCACTCGCGGCTGCCGGTGTACGAAGGCGCTCCCGAGAGAATCATCGGCATCCTGCATTACAAGGACCTGCTGCCGGTTTGGGAGGAGCGCCGCCGCGCCGGCCGCTCGGGCCGGCCCAGCCGCGCCTTCCACATCACCAGGCTCCTCCGCCCGCACCTGGTGGTTCCGGAGACCAAGCCGCTCACGCAGATGCTGGAAGAGTTCCAACGGGGCATCTCGCACATGGCGATGGTGGTGGACGAGTATGGAACGATTGTGGGGATGCTGACCGTGGAAGACGTGCTGGAAGACGTGGTTGGCAAAATCGAGGACGAGCACGACGAGAGGAGCTTGCCCCGCGCTCCCGAAGCCGGCGAGGTGGAACTGGACGGCGCCACGCGAATTCGCGATCTGGAAGCCGAATTCGGCATCGAGATTCCCGCCGACGCGGGATTCGAGACGCTGGCGGGCTTTCTGCTTTTTCGCCTGGGCGAGATTCCACGCGCGGGGGAGTTTGTAGAGCACGAGGGCCGGCGCTACACGGTGCTGGAAATGGACCGCAACCGCATCGCGCGGGTGAAGATCGAGAAACTGCCGGAGCCGCCCGCCCCGGCGCCGGGTTAGAATTGGCTCAACATGCTCGGGATTGACCGTTCGGCAGCGCGCTACACCTGGACAGCGGCACTGGTGGTGCTGCTGCTCTGGCTGGTATACCTGGTCCGCGGGACCTTGTTCATTTTCATTCTGGCGCTGCTGTTCGCCTACCTGATCTCGCCGCTCGTGAACCTGATCGACCGGTTCTTGCCGGGCAGCCGCACACGCACTCTCGCGCTCGGCCTCGCTTATGTAATCTTCGTGGCGGTGATGGTTCTGATCGGAACTCAGATCGGCTCTCGCGTGGTGGAGGAGGCGACCTCACTGAAGAAGACGTTCCCCAACATGGTGGCCGGTTGGCAGCCGGCTGCGGGATCGCTCCAGGCGCAGGTGGTGGACAAAGTGCGCGCGGAGGTAGCCAAGCGGTCGAGCGACTTGGTTTCCGAGCTTCCGCAACTCAGCGTGAGATTCCTGGCGGTGGCCAGCAATTTGGTTTACGTGGTGCTCATCCCGATCCTGGCGTTTTTCTTCCTCAAGGACGCCGACCTGATCCGCCAACATATTCTCGACCTGGTGGAGGAAGGCCCGCGCCGCGCGCTTCTCGACGACGTGTTGGCCGATACCCACCTGCTGCTGGCCCACTATATGCGCGCGATGGTGTTGCTCTCGGTGGGCACATTCGCGATTTACAGCATCTTTTTTTCGATCATGGGGGTTCCGTACGGAATCCTGCTGGGCGTGCTGGGGGGCTTGCTGGAGTTTATCCCCACGATCGGTCCGGTGGTGGCGGGGCTCACGATTCTGGTGGTTGTCGTGGTGTCCGGCGGCCACGTCCTGGCGGTTGTGATCTTCGTTCTGTGTTACCGCGTCTTCATGGATTACGTGGCTGCGCCGCGCCTGATGGGGCGGGGAGTGGAACTGCACCCCTTGCTGCTGCTGTTTGGCGTGTTCGCGGGCGCGGAAGTGGCCGGCATCGCGGGGGCGTTCCTGTCGGTGCCGGTGCTGGCGATGGTGCGCATCCTTTACCGGCGGATGCGCAAGGCGCGGTTGAGCGGGCGCCTGGTTTCGACCGGCGCCGCGGCGCCATGAGAGTTCCCATCTGGCTGGCGCTCGCGGCATGGCCCGGCTGGGCCCACATGATGAGCATGAGCTCGGGCGACCTCACGGTGGAGGGAGCGCGCGCCCGTTACGAACTGCGCATGCCGCTCTACGAGATGGCGCACGTTGCCGATCCCGAGCACGGGCTGCTCGATCACATCCGCTTTTCGAGCGGAGGGCGCGAGGCGAAACGCGTGGCGGAGAGTTGCCACACAGACCAGGCGGGCGGCGTCTACGTGTGCACGGCGGAGTACGAGTTTGCCGCGCCCGTGGAAAGCGTGGACGTGGACTGCACCCTGCACGCGGTCACGGTGCCGAATCATGTGCACCTGCTGCGCGCGGAGATGGCGGGCAAGCAGGACCAGGGCATCTTCGATTTTTCGTTCACGCGCGCGACCCTGCGCTTCCGCCCGCCCACGCCGGTGGAGACGGCGGCGATGGAAGGCGGGGCTGGTTTCATCCGGGCGCTGGGCGGGCTGGTGCAGCTTCTGTTTCTGGCGGCGCTGGTATTGGCCGCGCGCAGCCGGGCGGAGCTGTTGGCCCTGACGGCCATGTTCCTGGCGGGACAGATTGCGTCGGTGGTGGCGATGCCCTATACCGGCTGGCAGCCGGCGGCGCGGTTCGTGGAAGCGGCCGCGGCGCTGACCGTGGCGTACCTGGCGGTGGAGATTCTGCTGCTGCCGCAAGCCGGAGCGCGATGGCTGGTGGCGGGGGTGCTGGGCGGGTTTCACGGGCTGTACTTCCATCTGTTCCTGCAAACCAGCGGTTACCGGCCGGGCTTCGTGCTGGCGGGCGCGGCGGCGGCGGAGATCATCGCCATCGCGATTTTCGCGCTGGTGTTTTCGCGCGTGAGCCGCGTAGCGAGGGCACTGCGGCCGGTGCAGGTGTCGGCGTCGGCGCTGCTGGTGTTCGGGATGGTGTGGTTCGTTCTGAGGTTGCGGAATTGAAGCCACCGGCAGGGCACGTCAATCTGCGCTACGGCGTTTTCGCGCTATGCTTGCTACGCTCAACCGGGCTCCGAGTGCCCCCAGGACCGCGGCCAAGGTTTGCACGCTCGGGTTGCCCTTGTCGGAGAGCGCCCGGTACAAGCTCTCGCGATTCAGGCCGGAATGCGCAGCGACCTTAGCTATGCCTCCCTGCGCCTGCGTGACGTTGCGTAACGCGATCAGAAAAACTCTCGGGTCCCGCTCCTCAAGCGCTGCATTGAGATAGGCGAGCGCCCGTTCCTCGTCTTTCAGCATGTCCATCAGAAGATCGTCGTATGATGCGCTTCTAGGCATCTGGCCTCCTCCGGTAATCCGCGAGATATTCTCTGGCGCGGCGAATGTCCTTTTGTTGAGTGGTCTTGTCCCCCCCCCAAAGCAGCACCACAACCGATTTGCCTTCTACCACGAAGTAAACCCGGTATCCTGGACCAACATCGACGCGTAGTTCAGATAGTCCCTTTCCCAGGGGTCGAACATCTCCGAAGTTGCCCAAGCGTAACCGCTCCAGGCGAATCTGCACTCGTGCCGCGGCATTTCGATCTGACAAAGAACACAGCCACTCCGCAAATGGACGTTTCCCATTAGCCGCGACGTAGTGCCGTAGCGAGTACTCGTCTGCCGGCATTCAATAGTCAATTGTAGCCTAACGGCTACAACGAGTCAAGTGCTGCGCGTGCGGCGCGGCGGCGGCGGAAACGATGGCGATCGGAATCTTCGCGCTGGTGTTTTTGCGCGTGAGCCGCGCAGCGAGGGCACTGCGGCCGGTGCAGGTGTCGGCGTCGGCGCTGCTGGTGTTCGGGATGGTGTGGTTCGTTCTGAGGTTGCGGAATTGAAGTGTGGTAACAAAAGTGTTACCATCATCTTGGATGATCGAGCTCCGCGGCTATGTTGACGAAAACGGAAACAAACGGTTCGCCCAGTGGCTCGAAGGGCTCGACGCGGCGGCAGCCGCCAAAGTGACCATCGCGCTTGCGCGTATGGAGCAGGGAAATTTCTCGAAGGTCAAGGGCGTTGGTTCCGGCGTTTTCGAATACATGATCGACTTCGGCCCCGGCTACCGCATCTACTTCGGCAAGGATGGCGAGCGCCTTGTGATTCTGATTGGCGGCGGCACGAAGAAACGGCAACAGCAGGACATCGCGGCAGCGCAGGAATGCTGGGCCGCGTACAAACGAAGGAAGAAACAGGAGATTCCATAATGCCCCTAACCCACGACTTCAAGGAAACCATCCGGACGCGGGCGCAGCGCGATCCGGATTTCCGCCAAGCGCTTCTGTGCGAGGCCGTCGAGTGCGTCATCAACGGCGACTTGGCTACCGGCAAGGCGGTCCTGCGCGACTACGTCAACGCGACGGTCGGCTTCCAGGACCTCGAAAAGCGCACGCAGATACCCGCCAAGAGCCTGATGCGCATGCTGGGGCCAAAGGGCAGCCCCTCCGCCGCGAATCTTTCCAGCATCCTTACCGCGTTACAAGAAACGGAAGGCGTCCAATTCGAGCTTTCGGTGAGGCGGTAAAGACCCCCGCTGTGCGGCTGGCAGGAAATTACAATAATCCTGACCGCCTCGTTAGCGATCCAGAAGACTCGCGTACACCTCGTACGCCGCCTTGCCAAATAATACGAAAATAACCTGCTGGAGTTTCGTGTCGGCTTTCTCGAGGTGCGCTTTCACTTCGCGGAGCGCGATGCCGGCGGCTTCCTCCAGGGGGTACCCGTAGACGCCCGTGCTGATGGCCGGGAAAGTGATTGTGCGGATGCCGCGCTCTTCGGCCATCTCGAGACACTTGCGATAGCAGGAAGCCAGCAGCTCGGGCTCGCCGTGGCGGCCATCGCGATAGATCGGGCCTACGGCGTGGAATACATACTGGGCCGGCAAACTGCCCGCCGCAGTGGCCACCGCGCTACCCGTGGGGCAGCGGCCGACCCGGCTCCGGATGCCGTCCAGCTCGCGCATGATCTCCGGGCCGCCGGCGCGATGGATGGCGCCGTCCACGCCGCCGCCTCCAGCCAGCGCCGAGTTGGCGGCGTTCACAATGGCATCCGCCGCTACGCGGGTGATGTCGCCTTCCAGCAGAGTGATCTTTCGGCCAGCGGCGTTCGTCCAGTCCATATCTATTTATTACAATCGATTTATGACCAGGCGTGAACTGCTGGCTGGGGGAGCGGCGTCCGCATCCACACTGTGGGCGCGGAGCCGCATGGATAAATCGCGCATCAGCGCCATCACGGACGAGATCGGGATGACGACCGATGAATCCATCGCGTTCGCGCATCAGTATGGGTTGCGGTTCGTGGAGATCCGGAACCCGCCGGGAAGCAGGAAGGAGTACTTCACCTTGAGCGAGCCGGAAATCAAGGTGGACGCGGTGAGGTTCAGGAACGAGGGCCTCAAGGTCTCGTTCGTCAACACCAGCCTGCTGAAATTCGGCTGGCCGGGCAGCGAGCCGGTGCGCCGGAGGCCGGAAGACGCCGCGGCGCGCGAAAAGCGCCTGGCGTCCGAAATAGCCCGCTGGGACCACCGCACGGAGGACCTCGAAAAGGTGCTGCGGTGCGCCCAGATCATGGGCGCGGACAAGGTGCGGGTTTTCACCGGTTCACGCGTCGAAGACCCGAGAAGCATGTTCCCGCGGATCGCGGAGGCGCTCGGCGAGATGGCGCTGACGGCCGAAAGAGAGAAGATCTATCTTCTCATCGAAAACGAAGGCTCGCAAAACGTGGCTACCTCGGCGGAGTTGGCCGACATCATGAAGGTCATCGGTTCCAGGCGGGTGGGGATGAACTGGGACCCGCACAACGCCTACGGGCGCGAAACGTCGTACCCCGACGGCTATCGGCTGCTGCCGAAGCAGCGCCTTCTCAACGTCCAGGTGAAAGCCAAGGGCGTAATGCCCGACAGCCCGGAAAAGGAGGACTGGAAGGCCATCATGCTGGCGCTGGACAGAGATGGCTACAAGGGCAAGATCGCACTGGAGACCCACATCTTCGACGGCACGCTGATCGCCGCGGCGCACAAGTCCATGGACGAGATCATGCGCATCGTGGGTGAGATTTGAATATGAGAAAGAATTTTGTGATCGCGTTTGGCATCGGAGTCGTTTGCGTGGCGATAGCGGTGTGGTGGGTCGTGTACATGCAGCGCGGCGCGCACATCGACCTGCCGGGGAAGGTCCTCAAAGTCCGCACGGCGCCGCTCGACGAAGCCAGCGCCGTGGCGGTGGTCGATTTCCGGGTGTCCAATCCGGCGGACTATCCGTTCGTGGTTCGGACGGTTACGGTGGCGATGGAAGACGGCTCCGGCGCCGAATCCGTGGGCCAGACGATTTCCGAAGTGGACGCCAGGCAGGTTTTTCAAGCGATTCCGCTGCTGGGGCAGAAGTACAACGATACGTTGCTGATGCGGGACACGATTCCGCCGCACAATTCCTGGGACAGGATGGTGGCCGCGCGGTTCGAAGCGCCGGACGCGAAGCTCCAGGCGCGGAAGCGCTTCGTGGTGCGGGTGGAAGAGGTGGATGGCAAGGTCTTCGAATTATCGGAAAAGTAGGGGGACAGACCATCGCCATGCGTGGTCTGTCGGGCCGTGCTAAGCCGCGGCCGGTTGACAGACGACAAAAGGCGATCGTCTGTGCCACCTCACCGGCGCAGGACGGCGTAGTGCGGGTCGAGCGTGACCTTTAGCGGGGGCTGGTTGAGCGGCACGGTGAAGGTGACCGGGTCGGTGGCGCACCGCACCCAGTGGGTGATGGTGCGTCCGCGCGCCACCTGAATCTCCACGGGCGCGATCGCGCTGAAATCTTCACCCACGTCGGATTGCGTCAGGGTTCCGACCAGGCGGAGAGAGGGCGCCTTGCCCTTGATGGAATAGGCCAGCTTGAGGCTGGGAATGCCGGTACCGTAAATCCACTGCGCAAAGAAACCTTCCAGCTTGGCGTCGTCGGAGTTGGGCGGCAGAAACTGCGCCGCCACTTCCCGGAATCCTTCGGTGGAGATCTCCTGGCCGGAATAGCGCCGCGTGATCTCGCGCAGCATGGAGAAGAAGCGCTCGTCGCCCATGCGCCGGCGCAGCATCTGCATAATCCAGGATCCCTTTCCGTAAGTGATGTTTCGCCAGGCGCGCGGTTCCTGCGAGCTCTCCAGGCGCGGTCCCAGGACGATGGGGCCGGAGGAGTCCACGGTCTGACCGCTCTCGCTCTTGACCAGCAGGTTGGCGCGGTAGGAATCGAGCATCAGCTCGAGCGAACGCGCGCCCTTGCGCTTCTCCAGGTAAAGCAGGGCGGAGTAGTTGGCCAGCGCCTCCATAAGCCAGTAGTCGCGGTAGGTGGTCGCGCTGACGCGGTTCCCCCACCACTGGTGCGCCACCTCGTGCGCCTGCAAGACGTCTTGGAAGAAGAGTTCCGCCTGGAGGGAGGCGGGGCCGCGAGAAGCTGGCAGGCTCTTGAGGTACGACAGCGTGGAGAGATAAATCAGGCCTGGGAACCCCTGGCCAAAGGCTCCGGGAATAGGCGAAACCGTGAGATGGGCGAGCGCCGGGGGGCCGAACCTGGAGGCCATGAACTCGAGCGCCGAAGCCACTTCCGACGCGAGATCCTGAAGCCTCTGCTGAGGGCCAGGTTCCGCGGGCTGGGTGGATTCTATGGGCTCAAGCTGCTGGCGGCGGCGCGGCAATGCCGATGGCGGGTTGGTAATAGTGGGCTGCGGCCGCGGTTGCAGCGCGCGCTCCAGGGTGCGATTGGCGCAAACGTCCACCACGTACCCGTCGCGCTCCAGGCGGGCATGCTCGTAATTGCCGAGGTTGAAGGCGGCCACGCGAATGGCGGAGGGGGTGCGGCGGCGCGTGGTGCGCCAATCGCCCTCGGCGCGGTCTTCGACGACCTCGCCAGGGGTGACCAGATCGAGGTCGCGGGGATAGCGGAAGAGCAGGTCGTAATTCACGAACTGTTCGCCGTACGTGGGGTACCAGGCGCCGCGCGCGCTGACGTAGAAGACACGGTCGCCCGCGTCGTGGATGACCTTGCCGGAATGGTGAAATTCAAACTCGTATTCGACTCCCTGGCGGAGCGGCTCGGGAGGGACCACCAAAAAGAGATTATTGCCGCCGCGCATCAGATTGACGCGCAGCGCCTCGCGCTGGAGCACCTCGGCGGCGCGGCCGTCGATGGCGGCCTCGGTGACCGCCATTTCAGGAGCGATCTCGAACGGCACCACGGCGATACCGCCGGCCAGCGGCGTGACCTTCACGCGCGTCACGGCGCTCAGCGAGAGATCGTCGTTGACGACCGCCTGGATGCGGCAGTCGCGCAGCAACAGCTCGGGCTTTCGCGGAGCCGGGTTGAGGCGGGACGACCTGGCCGCGAAACTGGTCCAGGTGTCGAAGTAGAGGCGGTTGTCACGGGTGGTGAGCTGGCCGGCCAGGATCTGCTCCGGGTTGGTTGGGTCGAAGACCACATCGAAATTGCCGAGCTTGATTCCCTGGATGAAAGCGGCCAGGAGGCCGGGCCGGCTTCCCGGCCAGCCCAGCAAATCGAGCGTGAGGCGCGTCTGATAACCGGCGCCGATATTGCGGAGAGCCGAGGCCCATTGCTCATCCAGCAGGGCGCCCAACTCGGGGGTCTTCCTGTTGGCGGGGTTGCCCGGCAACTGGGTTTTCAGGGCGTCGTAGACATCGCCGGTGAACAGGAAGACCGCGCCGCGGAAATGCTCATCCAGATTGGGGGAGTTGGTGTAAGCCGCGAGGGAGCGGCGCTCGGCGCGATCCGGCGGCAGCAGGATGATTTCGCCGTCGCCGCCCTCGGCATCCGCCACGAAAACCGCGGCGATGCGGCGGCCCTCGACCGGCTTGCTGAAGATGAGATATCCGTCGGTGAGGAAGATGCGGATGTCTTCCCTGACCAGGGTGAGGTCGCGAACGCGATAGCACTCGTCGCGGTCGAAGCTATTCTCGCGGATGGCGTGCGCCACGTCGGCGGCGGGGTGCCCTTCGGGCCCGGCCGCCAGGGGCACGCGGGACAGCAGGAGTAAAGCGAGGAGCCATCGCATAATCTCAGTGTAGCGCCGGGCCCAGGGGGCACCCCCTTGCCGCCGGCTTGTTCCAGTGCGAATCCCACCGGCGGCAAAGACCCGCATCGGGCGTTCCGCCGCCGGCGCTACGCCGCGGCTTTGGCGATGGGGAGCCGCCGCACTTGGGCGAGCTTACAGGCCTGGAGCAGGCGAATGACGGGCCACGCCGGGTCGATTTCGCGGCCGCGCAACGCGAAGCGAGCCGAGGTGGGGTATTCGTGATGGTTGTTGTGGAGTCCTTCGCCGGCGGTGATCAAAGCGATGGACTGGAGGTTGGTGGCCGTGTTGTCGAAATTGCGGTAGCCCACCATGTGGCAGACGCTGTTGATGGCGGAGTTGAGAAGAATATAGAGAGCCACATGAACGGTCCAGGCCGCGGCGCCCCACCAGACGCCGAACATGAGCATGAAGATCGCCATCCCGCCCAGCGCGCCCCACTCCAGGCCGGGCAGCTTGTCGAGCGCGTCGTCCTTCCAGTCCGGGGTGTACTTGCGGACCATCGCCGGGTCGCGGGCCTCTTTGCGATAGAAGAAGTAGTTTCCGAACAGCACGGTCCACAAGCCGTAGATGTAGGGGCTGTGCGGGTCGCCTTCCTGGTCCGAGAAGTGGTGGTGCTTGCGGTGCACGGCGGCCCACTGGCGCGGGATGACGCCGGTGAACAGGGTCAGCTCGAGGTGCATGAGCAGTCCGACCGTGGGATTGAGCTCCAGCCCGCGATGCGTTTTCGAGCGATGCAAGAAGATCGTGGTACAAAAAACCGATACTTGCAGGATTACCAGAGTGATGACCGCCATCCACAACAGACTCATGCATTCTCCAAGTGCTTTACGCCTTTCGATTCGATTGCACGCACCGCGGGGCGGGGAAGTCCCCCCGGACATGCTCAAGGAATCGGGGTTACTGAGATGATAGCAGATGAATGGCGGCGGTCAGACGCCTTTTGCGAGAAATCCGCCGTCTACGGGGATGGTTTGTCCGGTGAGGTAAGAGGAAGCCTCGGAGGCGAGGAAGATGGCGACGCCCACCAACTCTTCCACGTTACCCACGCGGCCCATGGGCATGCGCGCGCCGAGGGCCGCCGCCCGCTCCGGCAGATCGAGGATCTTGGTGTTCAGCGGCGTCCGGAAAACCCCCGGAGCGATGGCATTGACGCGGATGTTGTAGCGCGCCCACTCGCACGCCAGGCTCCTGGTGAGCATGTGCACGCCGGCCTTGCTGGCGGCGTAGGCGGCGGTTTCGTGGAAGCTGACGAAGGTGGTGAGCGAGCAGGTATTGATGATGGAACCGCCCTGCTGCCGGATCATCTGGCGGCCGAATATCTGGTTGGCGCGAAAGGTGCCGTTGAGATTGATGTCGATGATGCGGTTCCACTCCTCTTCCGACAAATCGGCTGTGGGCATCTTCTTGAGCGCCCCCGAGGTGACCACCAGGACATCCACCTGGCCGAAGGCCAGCACTGTTTCCTGGCACAGGCGCTCGAGACTGGCGCGGTCCTGGACATCGCTGGGGATGCGGAGGGTGCGGGCCCCAAGGGATTCCAACTCGGCGGCGGTGGCATCCACTTTGGCCTGATCGCGGCTGCTGGCCACGGTGACAGCGCCGGCCTGGGCGAAGCCGCGCGCGATGGCCTGGCCGATTCCGCTGGTGCCTCCCAACACCACGGCGACCCTGTCTTTCAATGAGAACAATTCAGACGGATGCATCGAGCTCAACCTCTGAATGATACAATACGTTTGCTTCCAGGAGGAGATCTCAGTTGCGATTGGTCACACTTCAGAGAGAAGGCTACCACGAGCCCGGAGTGTTGTCGGGCGGCGAGCTGATTGGAATTGGCGGCGCCGGGTTCGACAGTGTGCTTGCGGTGATCGCGGGCGGAGCGGACGCCATGGACCGGGTGCGGCGATGGCTGAAGAACCCGCCCCCCGGCGAGCCGTTCGACCCGGCGAAGACCAAGCTGCCGGCGCCCGTTTCAAGACCGCCCAAGATCATCTGCGTGGGACTGAACTATAGCGACCACGCGGCGGAATCGAAGCTGCCGGTTCCCGATGTGCCGACAATCTTCGCGAAATTCCAGACGGCGGTGACCGGGCACCGGCATCCGATCGTGCTTCCGAAGAATTCCGCGAAGCCGGATTACGAGGCGGAATTCGCGGTGGTGATCGGCAAGGGCGGCCGGCACATTCCGGAGGAGCGCTGGCGCGAGCACGTGTTCGGCTACACCATGGTCAACGACGTGAGCGCGCGCGATTTCCAGATGGCCACCACGCAGTGGATGATGGGCAAGACATTCGACACGTTCGCGCCGATCGGCCCGGCGATCGTGACCGCCGACGAAATCGCGGACCCGCACAACCTGGACATTTCGCTGACACTGTCGGGCGAGGTGATGCAAAGCTCGAACACGCGCAACCTGATTTTTGGCGTGCCGAAGCTGATTGCATTTTTGTCGAGCGTCTTCACACTGGAGCCGGGGGACATTATTTCGACCGGCACGCCGGCGGGCGTGGGGTTTGCGCGGAAGCCGCCGCGGTGGCTGAGGCCGGGCGACGAAGTAGTGGTGCGCGTGGAAGGGCTCGGGGAGCTTGTGAATCCGGTGGTGGGGGAAGGGTAGGGACCATCGCTGGAAAGCCGCCGAAACCGGCCCGTTTTGAACATATATGTTCGAAAAACGGAGGCGTTTTATTGAAAACAAGAAGTTTAGCCTTCGCAGTCCGTACATATCGGTTCAAGTTTCCGGCACTCCGATGTGCTCTGGTAAACTGATTCTGATTGCAAGCGCGCGCCCGTAGCTCAGGTGGATAGAGCGGCTGGCTTCGAACCAGTAGGTCGGGAGTTCGAGTCTCTCCGGGCGCGCCAGAAACTATAAACTGGCTAGTACTTTCTCGGCGAAGAGAAACCCGATTGTGCGGATTACAGCGTACGGTGGCGTGGTATACTGACGCGTGCGCGGACTGCACATGAAGGGCCCGAAAGCACGGAGGTTTGACGTGCATCCTGGCAAACTTGCCGCGGAGCGAAACGCGTCTTTGCGGCGCTCCGCGATCTCCACCTTTCTTCTGCTATGCCTGATGGCCGGACTGCCTAGCCCGGCAGGCAGCCAGAACATTTTGAACAATGGCGGGTTCGAAACCGGGTTGATGTGCTACAACTTCTGGACCTGGAGTTACGTGGGCTATTTCAAAGGCGACTACCGGTTTACGCTCTCTAGCGACAGCCATTCCGGCAACTATTCGTTTCAGATCGCATGCATTCCGGGCGGGACGGACTGTTATAGAGCTGCTGTCTATACGCAGGAAATCCCCGCGATACCGAACCAGCACTACACCACCAGCGCTTGGGTCAAGTGTCCGTCGGGAGGAACCGCGCTTCTTTACGTCAACTCGTCGGCCGGGGGCGTCGGGGGCCAGTGGCTGGCGTGCAACGGCATTTGGACGTCCTACAGCATGAATTTCCAGATCGGTTCGACGGCCACAACTTTCTGGGTCTATGTTTACAACTACGGCGCCCAAACGCTGCTGGTCGATGACATGGCTGTGACCTACAGCGACGGGACGGCGCCTTCGCGGATCAATCTTCATCCGGGAATCCGCCCGGTTGGAATTGCCGGGCAGAATGTGCTGGTGGATGGCTCTCCCTACCTCGCCTTAGGCTTTTTTGGTGTGCCTCGAAGCGATATTTCGCAGGTGCGGGCGACTGGCGCCAATACGGTGCATGGATTGGGCAATGCCAGCGGGGCCGATTGTTTCAATTACGGTTCCGAGAGTTACCTGGACGCCATTTATGAGGCGGGCATGAATTTCGTGCCGGATTCGTCGTCGTCTTCCAGACTGGATGCTCCGGGGATTTTTCCCACAATCGTGCAGACCTTCGCGCCACACTTAGCCAACATAGCCTGGTTCCTAAGCGATGAGCCCGACTTGGTGGAAGTGCCCGTCTTCGAGTACGTCCCGCCCGCAACATTCGTGGCGGAAGGCAATGCGGCCAGAAGTGCCACCAGCTTGCCGCTGTTCGCCGACATGCAGCACGCTCCCTGGTCGGTGGCCGCCGACGATGTCCCATATGCGCCGGGAATCGATTTTTGGATGGCCGAACCCTACGGCCCGGACTTCAGCAGGCTTCAACATGCCACCAGCCTTTTGACGTCGATTGCGCCAAGACCTATCTGGCTTGCCCAGGACACCATCGATGCAAGTCTGATCGTTCCCAAAGCCTACTGGGCGATCGTCAACGGAGCTACGGGAATCTTCTATTTCACGTGGTCCGCATTCCAGCAGGCCCCCGACAAACTGAGCGCCGCGACGCAGGCGTTCAGCGAACTCACGACTCTCAAAGGCGCCATCTTCGGCAGCCAGATGGACATTCTGGTCACGCCGCCCGCGGGAATCACGACGATGTCGCGCTTCAATCAAGGCACCGCCTACATCATGGCCGTGAACCCGAATTCGCAGGCGGCACAAGGCAAATTCTATGTCCAAGGAATGGCCGCGGGCCAGCCGGTCCAGGTGATGTTCGAGAACCGCACGCTGACCGCCGCCGCGGGAAGTTTCACCGACAGCTTCGCGGGCGTCGGCCGGCACGTCTACGCCATCACAAGTCCCAAGACCACGCTCGCCGCCAGCCTCACGAACAAGACTGGCAGCACCGCGGCGCGCGCCTGGAGTATCCTGGTATTCAACGCAGGGATCGCCGCCGCCAATAACGCCAACATTGCCAACTTGGGGTTTACGCGCACCGGCGGCACCGCCTGCACGCCGAGAGTGGCTCCCGGGACATTTCCTCTGGCGGTTGGAAACCTGGTTCCCGGCGCGACGGCTACGGGCAATGTGGTCGCCGATTTCACCGGGTGCGATAGCACTTCGAAGTTCACGGTGGCTATCGCCCTTTCCGCGAATAGCGGCGCCACCTCGGCGACCGTCAGCTTCGCCAACCAGCGGTATTGAGGCAATATGAACATTCTTCGATGGCATCGAAGCATTGTGGTAGCGGCAGTTCTGGCGGCTTCGGCTGGTTGCCTGTCAGCCGGTGTAACTCTGACGCTGACCCCCTCGCCGGATCTTTTCGGCAGCCCCGGCAGCATCGTGGGATGGGGCTTCACCATCGTCAACGACACCTCGTATTACATCGAGTTCTCAAGCTCCCAGTTCTGTGACCCCCCGATAATTCTGAGTCCGGCGGTGTCGTGCACATCTCCCTCGACCGGGGCTTTCAGCGACATAATCGTCGGCAACGACCCCATCATTGGTCCGGATTCGTCGCTGTCTGAGAACTTCGACCCAATTGGATTTACCACGGGCATTGGGTATTTCAGCATCGGCCCGGATACGCCGTACCTATCTTCGGACGTCGGCCAGATCGTGCTGATCTACGACGTATACGGCGGGTACCCGACTCCTGATACCGAAGCTCTCTTCAGCCAACCGCTGGCCGCGGACGCCAGTGTGACCACCGTCACACCGGAGCCGGCAACCGCGGGACTGGCGGCCACGGTGCTGCCGGGTCTGGTGGTGATGGGCCTGCTGGCCGCACGGCGGCGCCGTAGTCACGCGAGATAAGAACCGGCGGCCAAGACCCGCATCGGGCGTTCCGCCGCCGGCGCGACTCATTGGTGGCCCAGCACGCGGTGCGGCTGGTAAGGCTCGGCCAGGGCCTTCAATTCGGTGTCATCGAGCTTCAGCGCGAGCGCGGAGACGGCATCGTCCAAATGGCGCATCTTGCTGGCCCCGACGATGGGCGCCGTGATCGCGGGTTGCCGCAACACCCACGCCAGCGCCACCTGGGCGTTGGACACCCCCCGTTTGCGGGCCACCTCGGTGATGCGGTCCACCACGTCGAAATCGGACGGCTGGTAGTAAAGTTCGTGGCCAAAGGAGTCGGTCTTGGCGCGGAGCGTATCCCCGTAGTCCTCGCGCCGGCGGTTGCCCATCACGAATCCGCGCGCCAGCGGACTCCACGGAATCACCGCGATGCCTTCTTCCCGGCACAGGGGCAACATCTCGCGCTCCTCCTCGCGGTAGACCAGATTGTAGTGGTTCTGCATGCTCACAAAGCGCGTCAGCCCCAATTCATCGGCCTTGTAGAGCATCCGGGCGAACTGCCATGCGTACATCGACGAGGCCCCCAGGTACAAGGCCTTTCCCATTTTGACGACGTCGTCCAGGGCCGCGAGCGTCTCCTCGATGGGCGTATCGTAATCGAAGCGGTGGATCTGGTACAGGTCCACATAATCGGTCCCCAGCCGGCGCAGGCTGTCGTCGATGGAGTGCAGGATGTGCTTTCGGGACAGGCCGCGCTGGTTGGGATCGTCGCCCATGGGGCTGAAGACTTTAGTGGCGATCACGACGCGGTCGCGCGGGGGCCCGAAATCCTTGAGCGCACGCCCCAGTATCTCTTCGCTGACACCGAGCGAATAGACATCCGCCGTGTCGAAGAAATTAACGCCCAACTCCAGCGCACGGCGGATGAACGGCCGGCTCTCTTCTTCTTCGAGCACCCACTCGCGCCACTGCTTCGAGCCGTAAGTCATCATCCCGAGGCAGATTTTTGAAACCTTTAGTCCAGCAGATCCGAGCCTGACGTATTCCATGTTCTATTCCTATAACACGTCTGGCCGCCGGGAGGAAAACCCTTGACGCCGCGCGAAATGGGTCCCATAATTGAGGCGGTCGAGAGGCATGGGCATGGGCGCCGGCGTGGTGGTGGCAATTCTGGGAGTGGGCCTGTTGGGGCTGATGTTCTGGAGAGCCGGGGGGGCTTACCTCAGGTTCCGGGGTAAGAGGGTGGTTGCGTGTCCGGAAACCAGGCGGCCAGCCGGCGTGGAAGTGGCGGCGGGGCGCGCGGCTTGGACGGCCGTTTTCCGGGCGCCAGCTCTGCGGCTCAGCGATTGCTCGCGGTGGCCGGAACGCGGGCCTTGCGGTCAAGCCTGCCTGACACAGATCGAGGCGGCTCCGGAAGAGTGCCTGGTTCGGACCATCCTGACGAAGTGGTACCGGGAGAAGTCCTGCATCTGCTGCGGCAGGCCGATGGGGGAGATCAACTGGATGCAACACAAGCCTTGCATCATGAGCCCCGACCTGCGGATCTGCGAATGGAAAGACGTCCAGGCGGAGGAGATTCCGCAGGTGCTGGAAACCCACAGGCCAGTCTGCTGGAACTGCCTGGTTGCCGAGACGCACACGTGGTAGAAGGCGCGCGATCCCAGCGCTGGCGCGCCGGGCTACTTTCTGGCGTCCCTGCGGGCACAGCCCGCGCCAGGGCCGGGCTTCAGTTTCGGAGTTCAATATCCTATAATCAAGCCGGGGGACTCCCCCGGTTGGGGAGCGGCCCGGCGGGAAGGAGGCTGGTATGTCCGTCAAGGTGCTCGTGATCGACGACGATCAGGACTTTCGGGTCTCGGTACGATCTGTTCTCGAAACTCACGGTTACGAGGTACTCGAAGCCGGCTCCGGACGCGAGGGCTTGAGGCAGGTGCTGGAGCGCAAGCCCGACGTGATTCTGCTCGACATCATGATGGAGACCTCGGTGGAGGGATACGGCGTCACCCACGCGCTCAGATATCAGGACGAATACGCGGGACACAGGCAGGTTCCGATCTTCATGGTTTCTTCGATCGAGGAAAGCCCGGATGAGCGTTTTCCCATGTCGGCCGAAGTCGAGATGATCCGGCCCGACAGGTACCTCACGAAGCCACTCGACATGCCCAGGTTCCTCCAGCTTCTGGAGAAGGCCGTGGGGTCCGCGAGGATGGAAACGACCTGATGCTCGCGGGCATTCCCGGCCAGTCCCGTGGCCGCCTGATTCGGTGCCTTATGGAAGAGACCGTGCCGCCAGGAAATAGCGACTGTTACAGGGAGTGCGAGAACTATGCCAGGCGGTCACGGGACCAGCGAGCGCGGGGAGGAAGCGATGAGTGAAGCGGCGGCGCCGGAAATGGTCGTGGTGATCGACGACGATTACGCGATGCGGCTCTCGTGCGGCAAGATCCTGTCGAAGATGGGCCTGCGCGTGGAGACCTTCGAAGACGGGGCCCGGGGGCTGGAAGGTGTTGTGCAGCTCAAGCCGGGCCTGGTGGTCGTGGACCTCAAGATGCCGGGAATCAGCGGTCAGGAGGTGATTTCCCGCGTCCATGAGATCGACCCCCAAATCATCATGGTGGTGATCACGGGTTACGCCACCATCGATACCGCCGTCGAGGCGATGAAATCCGGCGCATACGATTTTCTGCCCAAGCCGTTTTCACCGGATGAGCTGCGGATGATTGTGAACCGCGGGCTCGACCGGCGGCGGCTGGCGCTGGATTCCCAGCGGGGTGAAGTGGAGCGCGCGCTTCTCAAGCGGCGCTTTGTCACGTTCGTATCTCATCAACTGCGGACGCCGCTGGTGGCGATCCACCAATACCTGGACGTGCTCAAGCACCTGGATCAGACGGAAGACGCCGCTTCCCGAAGACAGGAGTGGCTGGAGCGCTGCCTCAAGCGGACCGAGGAACTGCAAAGCCTGATTACGGACTGGCTCACGCTGGCAAGCGTCGAGGGGGGCGCGCTGTTCAAGGAGAGGGTCGAGGTGGATCTCAAAGAGATCATTCCAGGCATCCTGGCGAGCTACGAGGAGATGGCGGCGGGCGAGCGGGTTTCACTCGATGCCCGGCTGCCGGAGGAAGAGTTGTGCGTATGGGGCGACCGAAACTGCCTGAACGTTCTGTTCGACAACCTGATCACGAATGCCATCAAGTACAACAAGCCGGGCGGAAAGGCCACGGTTACCGGCCGCCTGTCTGGCGGCGAGGTGGTGGTTGAGGTGGCCGATACGGGCGTCGGCATTCCGGAAAAGTACCGGCCGTTTCTTTTCGACGAGTTCTTCCGCATCAAAGGGGAGGGCGTCAAGAGGACCGAGGGCACGGGCCTGGGGCTGCATATCTCGAAGAGAGTCGTTTCGGAAATGGGGGGGAGTATCGAAGTGGAGAGCCAGTCCGGCGCCGGCTCGACTTTTCGGGTGCGCTTGCCGGCCTGGCGCGCACCGGCAGAAGACACGGATTTCGGGAGTTGGGAATGACGATGGGAGAGAAACGAATACTGATTGTCGACGACGACAGGGACTTCACCGAAGCTGTCGCATGTTTCCTGGAGGCGAACCACTTCACCGTTTTCAAGGCATATGGCGGCGAGGAAGGCGTGATGCTGGCGAAGATGGAGCGGCCAGACCTGATCCTCATGGACATCATGATGAGCGAGAGGACGGAAGGATTCTTCGCGATCCAGGAAATCCGCCGCGATCCCGAGCTGAAGGGCGTGCCGATATTTGTGGTCAGCTCGTTCTGCACACACCTGCCGGACCTGGAAATCCCGCTGAGCGGCGGCTGGCTGGCGCACGACATGTTCTTCTCGAAGCCGGTAAACCTGGTTCAGTTGCTGGAGAAGATCCGCCAGCGGCTGGACAAGGCGGCATAGAGGTGGGGCAGACCATCGTTTTTTGTGGTCTGCCACGCTGGGGGATTAGGCAGACGACACAAACCCCCGGTTGCGGGTCCGAAAATGCCGGAGATCGTCTGCCCCACGGAGACCCATGCGTTTTAGCTTCGCTTCCCGCAGGCTGTCGCTGAAGGCGCGGCTGACCCTGAGCTACCTGGTGATTCTGGGGACCGGGGGACTAGCCACGTCGATGGTGGGCTCGTGGATCGTGAGCTCGACGATCATGACGCAGGCGCGCCGGGCGGTGGATCACGATTTCGCCACGGCGAGGACGGTCTACGAACAGCAGCTTCAGGCCCTGAAGCTCTCGGTGGAGTTTGCGGCGTCCGGCACAACCGTCCCACAATACCTGGCTGCCGGCGACCGCCCTTCCCTGTTCGCCTATCTGGAGCGGATTCGCAAGGACGCAGGTTTCGATTTTCTTACTCTCACGGATGCGCGCGGACACGTGGCGCTGCGGGTGTCTCAGCCCGACCACACCATGGATGACGCATCATCCATCGGCATTGTGCGAGCGGCCCTGTCCGGCAAGGTCGCCGCGGGCACCGAGATTCTGCCCTCCGGCCTGCTGGGCAACGAAGATCCCGGGCTGCGCAAGCGGGCTCACATCCGCACGGATACCGGCGAGGAGACCGCCGGCATGACGCTCATGGTGGCCGCGCCGGTAGAGGGCGCTGGCGGCGACATCCTGGGCGCCCTGTATGGAGGCGTTCTTCTGACGGGCAACTTCGGCATAGTGGACCGCGTCTGGGAACTCCTTTTCCGCGGCGACCGGTTCAAGGACGTGGATAGCGGTGCCGTGACGATCTTTCAGAACGATCTTCGAATCTCGACCAGCGTCCGAACCGCGGGCGGCGAACGGGCAGTCGGCACGCGAGCACCGGCCGACGTCCGAGACGCTGTTTTGAAACGAGGAGAGACCTGGCGAGGGCGGTCGTATACCGTGAAAGACTGGCACATCAGCGAGTACGATCCGATTCGCAACTATGCCGGGGAGGTGGTCGGCATGCTCTCGGTCGGAATTCTGGAGAACACCTACACGGCCATCCGGAACCGCGTGATTCTGTCGTTTTTCGGCATTGCCACGGTCGGATTTCTCCTGATCATGGGCATCACTTATTACATGATCCGCAACATCACCCGCCCCATCGGCGAGATGGTGGCCGCCACGCACAGCATCATCGCGGGGCGGTTCGACCAGGAGGTGCACTCGGATTCCCCCACGGAAATCGCGTTACTGGCCGAGTCCTTCAACGCCATGCTGCAGAGCCTGCGGCAGATGAGGGGCGACCTGGAGGAATGGGGCCGGACGCTCGAGGAAAAGGTAAGGCAGCGGACGGAGGAACTGGTGGCCATGCAGGCCCGGGTGGCGCAGTCGGAGAGGCTGGCTTCGCTCGGTATGCTGGCGGCCGGGGTGGCGCATGAAGTCAACAATCCGCTGGGGGGCATCCTGGCGCTGACCGCGCTGACCGTCGAGGACATGCGGGATAACGACCCCAACCGGGAGAACCTCGAGGAGGTCATCCGGCAGACCGAGCGCTGCCGGGACATCGTGAAGGGCCTGCTGGAATTCTCGCGGCAATCGAAGAGCAACACGGAGCTGGTGGACCTCAACAAGGTTCTCGAGGACACGCTGTCCCTGGTATCGAAACAAGCGCTGTTTTTCAATATCAACGTGGTCCAGGACCTGGCTCCGGAACTCCCTGGTGTTATAGCGGACGGATCCCAGTTCCAGCAGGTGTTCATGAACATCCTCATGAATGCGGTTCAGGCCATGGACGAACGCGGCACCATCACCATCGTGACGCGTCACCGAAGAGCGGGCAATGCGGTGGAAGTGGCGATCTCGGACACGGGCCACGGCATACCTCCGGAGCAGATCGATCGCATCTTCGATCCCTTCTTCACCACCAAGGCCAGCGGCCGGGGCACGGGTCTTGGCTTGTCTATCGCCTACGGAATCGTGACCACTCACCGCGGGACCATTTCAGTCCACAGCGAGGTCGGCAAAGGCAGCACGTTCACGATCAGAATGCCGGTCGCGGACGCAGCCGGCTAGGGTGGCGTCTCCGAAGTGTCTTGACCGCTTGCTTACGCGCGCGGCTCCGTGGCAGAGCCGCGACCGTGAGGGAGCGGTAGAGGAACCTCGGAAACAGGAGACCAAGGGGGTCTCTTCAGGGAACGCAAGGGCGTCAAGACAAGATTGCCGGAGGCCGATTTCGCCCGAATCGGAGTGCACGCCGAGAGCGACCGTGGTTTCGCGCAACGCCTTATCTGCGGAGCGAGCGGCAGAGGCCCGGGATGGCGACGTTACGTCCACGTGGAACGCCATAAACGGCCGCAAGCGCGCTTCTCGTTCCCAACCTTCCTCGCCAGGACGTCGCCCTGATGTTTGTCGAGGACGCCTCGGTAGTGCTAGGGGCGCGCTTCGTCAAGGGCCCTCATGATCGGCGCGCGCGGGAGCCTGCGTCAGGAGACTCACGGCGTTGCTTTCATGAAATAGGGGAAATATCGATGGAAGTCTGCGTACTGTTGAAGCTTCTCTTCTGTCTGGGGCCTATCCTCGTCGATGAGATAGCCGAGCTCTCGGCGGAGCACCTTCCCCGCCCCCCTACCACACGGCAGCAGATGCTGAAGGTGCAGGCGCTCCTTAGTGCTGAGCGTGGGCACATCGATCTTTTTGGGCCTTGCCCAATCCAGGTTGGCAAATCGGAAGCCCCTGAAGACACTCTTCACAGTGGCCTGGTCGCTCCTCCGACAGACTATACCAGTCAATGTAAACATGCCCGTTCCGTCTGAGTAATAGAACGACGAGACCGGTTGGAACACGTGGGGTAGAGCACTTGGGAGAGCTCTTTGAGAAGCAATCTGGACCATCCCCTGAATCAGGTACGCGAAATCGTGGGAGGTGCTAGGTGGAGGAGCGGACGGATCGGGCATCAAAATCTCGAATCGCCGACGAAATTCGTCCTGGGCATCTCTGAATTCCCGAGGCTCAGCGCGTAGCGTGACTTTAATCATGCTGTTCGCAGCCACCTTCCCCAGGAGAACCATTAAGTCCTCGAATTGGCTGTACGCCAAGCCGGTGTAGTCCAGCCAGAAAATACTCTTTTCGTCGTTTGCCTCATACTGCGCCAGGAACGAACTGAACCCGCCCTGCCTAAGCTCGAGCGTCCCGCACGGCAGGTGGAAGACCTGACGCTTGTACGTTTCGGCATCCTCCTCGATTGAGATCATCTTGAGATCTGGACAAAGCTCATACAACAAGCGGAAGTCTTCCAGGTACGGGCCACCAAAGCCGAAATAGGTGTATTCGGAAAGCTTTTCCAGTCTTGCCAGAAGGTTGATGGCCTCGACGAAAGCAACCCGCTCCACGGCCTTGTTAGGCCGCAGATGATACGCTGGGTGCCTCATTTACGAGCCTCCCTAAGAATGAGGTCGAAGCACTTTTCCCCAACAAGAGATGCATCCTTGTCAGCGTCCTCAAACAGGTACTCCGCGACAGCTCTCACTTCGTCAGTATCCTTCAGGAACGAGATTCGCCGCTTCCGGGACTCAAGTTTCTTCGGCATGGGTAGCTTAGGCTTGTACTGGTAACCCTGCGGGACAGAGCGCTTCGTCGAGACAAACGTAAGCCGCGCCGACGCCGCTTTTACCTCGATGAAGGAGAGGGGCGGCACTCCCGAGGCTTCGATTTGCTTTCTAGACTCGTCCGCACGGCCCTTCCACTTATTGGTGTAGTCTGTGAAGATGCGCATACCCTCCCGCATCTTGTTTTTGATCTGCAGATAGAGAGTCGACGAGGCATCGATGCCACGTTTTGTCGTGGTCGTGGGCAGCTTAGATGCATCATCCGCTTTGAATTCGACGATGCCAGAAATCGCAATGAACTGGTTGTGATATCGTGGAACTCCCGCTTCTCCCCAGCCTGTAAGCTCACTGCGATCGCAATACAAAACGGCCCTATCGTTGCAGAGGATCGTCCATCCTGCATCTAGCGAGGAGTACTTCTTCTCCTCCTGCTCGCGCGCGATCTCATCTTCGGAGGGAATCGGCCTTGTGAATCCAACCGCAAGAAAAACGTCAACGCCGTCGTCGGTCGTGGTCTTGAACATGAACGGCTGGATTCCCTTTTTATTCGGTCGCAGCTTGCTGTTAAATACCAATTTTATTGGGCGTGGCTTCACAACAGCACGGTTGATTCTCACCTCGAATCCTTTGTCGAGGATAAACGCATAATGGGTCGCCACCATACGGTCAAGGTCCGACTGGAAAGCCTTAGCATCCGCACTAAAACGCTCCGCAACACCTGGGTGAAGATCCCCCACGACGACGGTCGTACCGTCTTCAGGGCTTGACTTTTTCGCGGGCTTAACCGGAATCTGCCAGTCGCTCTCGTCGGCAGTCCATGTGGGCGTGATTTCAACATCGTAACCGCGACCGTCGTTTTGGGTAGAGATGAGGCACTGCTTTCCCATCTTAAATATCGCTCGCTTCATTCCGATTCCGTAGACGCCGACCGTTCCAGGTGCGTCCGGAGGCCGATCCAGCGAGCGTCCCATTCTGAAGGCATAATCGTGCAGGCTCCAGGGGATTCCTCCGCAGTTGTCTGAGATCAAAAAGGAGTCCTTGTTGAAGTCGATCTGCGCCCAGAAGCCGGCATAGGGTTTGTGTTTGCCGTTTAGCGCGTGGCTGCGCAATATCCCGTCCACGCAATTGTCAAGTAGGTCGAGGATGGCCTCTTCCAGCTTGATATCCCGTGTGAGCATATGGACGAAGAAAGACTTCACGGGTGAGGCGTTTACCGGGCTGTACTGAATCTGCTTAGGTTTGCTCATACCGGCTCCTCTATTCAGGTGTTATCGATGGCGCGCCGCACAGATTCCGCCAAGGCGCGGGCCAGCCGCGGCGGAACGGAATTGCCAATCTGGCGGAAGCCGTGCCATTTGGTCGGGTGGAACACGAACCAGTCCGGAAACGATTGCAGCCTTGCGGCCTCGCGAACGGTGATACAACGGTTTTGAAAGGGGTGAATGGGCCGGGCGGCCATAAACGAACCTTGCTCCGGGCCGGTCCCGGCTCGAATGGTGGGCGCGAACCCGTTTCTGGCCAGTCGGTATAACCTACTTACGTCCTCGTAGGTCCCCTGCTTGGTGTTCCTAAAACGTTTAATCGTTTTCGCGGTGTGTAGCGTTCGTAGGCAACCGCTCAATCCGTTCCCGTTGACCTGCCGCTCCGAGGACTCGTCCCTCGGTTCGCGAGCCTTACCTCGCAAAATACTCGCGTATGAGCTCGGCGCGCGCAGATCGCCCAAGTACTCATCGGATGTCAATAGGTATTTGTATTTGCCTATGTTCGGAAGGTCCCCGATTGCATCCCAAACCGTAGGGGCTGCAGAGCTGCCAGCGTCATCGTAGGGATAGGGCGGAGTCGGGTACGCCGGGGCCGGCAGCCCTCTCTTGTAACCCAGAATAAACACCCGCCGCCGCCGCTGAGGAACCCCGAACTCAACGGCATCGAGCACCTGGATTGGCTCCACGACGCAATAGCCAGCCCTTGTCACGCGCAGTAGGAACTCGCTCAGGACCTCCTTGGCGCTGCCCAAGAGAATGCCGCCGACGTTTTCCGCCACGAAATAACGTGGTGACAGTTCGGTGACCAAGCGGGCGAACTCGTAGAGAAGCAAGTTCCGCGGGTCTTCACGGAGGCGCTTGCCAATCAGCGAAAACCCCTGACAAGGCGTCCCTGCACATGCGACGTCGATCAGTGCATCCCCGATTCTCGTTTCGCGCCTGATTTGCTCAGCCGAGGCGCAGGACAAGTCAGCACGCCAGGTGCGGCACTGGGGGAAGTTCCTCGCGTAAGTCTCCACGTTGATCTCGTCTATGTCCACGGCGCCGGCTACATCGAATCCAGCCTGCTCGAAGCCCAGGCTCATGCCGCCAACCCCGCAGAACAAATCTATTGCGGTTGGACGATTATGCGTTTTGGTTTGACCTCTTGAAGTATTCACAGAACCGATTGATACAGCAACTCTTACAATAGGGCTTATCGGGTCGACAGACGTTTCGCCCATGGACCACACAACCAACGTGGAACGCATACCGCCATCGCGCAGGTACCAAGGATTCCAGCTCCTCGTGGCATTGGTCTGCGCGCCTTCGAGTTGTCCATCCGAGGCGCGTCGCAATACGGTGTACATGAGCATCGACGGGCAGCACCCGCGCGCCCATGGTGTACATCATCACGCACTTCGCAACCTTATCGGAAACCCCGGGCAGAGAGGTCAAGTACCCCTGGACCAGTGCCTCGGGCTGACCCTTCAGACTGCTCAACCCGCATCCCCCGAAATCGCGTGTGATCTTCCGTAGCGCCTGTCGAAGCTGGCGGGACTTTACCCTGGACAATCCAGCCGACTTGAGAACCGAGCGCAACATCGCTAGAGGAGAAACGAGCAGTTCATCCCATGTTCCGTACACTTCTCTCAACCGTCGATAGGTCCGCTCCGCCGTAGCGGCCGCCGTCTTATTTGACATGATGATAAACACAAGGTCGTCGATCGGGTCCTTGGGATTGCCGAGGCGCGGTCTGCCATAAACACTTTCGAGCGTCCGACAGACCTCGACGACCACCCGCCGGCACTCACCCCCCCTTGTAGGTTTCTTCGTTCCGCTTGACCTGCCAACGCCCATGCCGCTGAACCACCTTCTTCAAGGCCAAGGCTAACATAATAAGGCCGATCACGTCAGAGCGCAATCCACCCCAGGCTCTTCCAGGCACCGCCCTCCTTAGCGTTGCGGATGCGAACCGGAGCCCCGGTGGTCGAACTGGCCGAGCTCGCAAGAGACTGGTCTCCCCGTACTACTGCTTTGTGGGAAATCGGTACCGACGAGTCCGCTTCCGTCCGGTGGCCTGCATCCCAAGCGCCGCTTGGCCGGGAAGCGCCCATGCCGTAGATGTGCCCGGGCGGAACACGACCCCCAAATCCCGATCCAGGAAACTCCCCTCCAATCAGAGCGCCTGCGAAAATCCTTGTCGAGAGGGTTGTTTCGAACATGGTGTCTTTACTGTTCGCGGGTGAACCGCTCGCTTACACTCGCGGCTCAGTACGGCGTCTCATTCTACTCCCGAGACCGTATGTGTTTTCTTCCCCTTGCGATGCTATGCAATGCGGTCCCCTCCCGTTCGATCCGGCGACGCCCGGAGGCACCGCTGAGCCGCGACCGTAAGGGAGCGGATCCGCAATCCGTTGTGGCGCTCGGTTTGACGCCCGTGCTTGGTGAAGGGCGCCGCCCTTGCGGAACTTGCGGCCCGCAAGGGCGGCTGGTACTACGCTGTGGCGGAGGCCGCAGAAACGCCCCGCTGCTCGATGGGGACGAACTCCCGCACCATGTGACCCGTGAAGATCTGGCGCGGGCGCGCGATCTTCTGCTCGGGGTCCATCAGCAACTCCTGCCACTGGGCCAGCCAGCCCGCGGTGCGCGGAATGGCAAACAGCACCGTAAAGATTTCCGGTTTGAAGCCCATGGCCTGGTAGATGATCCCGGAGTAGAAATCCACGTTGGGGTAAAGCTTGCGCTTGATGAAGTACTCGTCTTCCAGGGCGATGCGCTCGAGCTCCAGGGCGATTTCGAGCTTGGGATTCCGGCCGGTGACCTGGAAGACGTTGTCCGCGGCCCACTTGATGATCTTGGCGCGGGGATCGTAGTTCTTGTAGATCCGGTGACCGAATCCCATCAGCTTGAACTGGCCGGCCTTGACCTTTTCGATGTAGGCCGGAACCTTGTCCTTGGAACCGATCACATCCAGCATTTTGAGAACTTCTTCGTTCGCGCCGCCATGCAGGGGGCCGGACAGGGCGGCAGCCGCGGCAGCGGTGGAGAGGAACGGGTCGGCAAAGGAACTGCCCACCGCGCGCATAGCGTTGGCGCTGCAATTCTGCTCGTGGTCGGCGTGCAGGATGAACAGGATGTCCAGCGCGCGCGCCAGGACGGGATTGGGTTGGTACTTGGGCTCCGCCATCTTCCAGAGCATGTTCAGGAAGTTCTCGGCATAGCCGAGGTCATTGTCCGGATAGACATAGGGGAAACCCAGACTGTGCCGGTAGGTGTACGCCGCGATGGTGGGCATCTTGCCGATCAGGCGCATGATCTGCAATTTGCGGTTTTGCGGATCGTGGACATTGCGGGCCTCGGGGTAGACCGTGGAGAGCGCCGCTACCGTGCTGACCAACATGCCCATGGGATGGGCGTCGTAACGAAAGCCCTCCAGGAACTTCTTGGTGGTCTCGTGAATCATGGTGTGGAGGGTGATATCGCCCACCCACTCCTTGAGTTGGGCCGCAGTTGGCAGCTCCCCGTACAGAACCAGGTAGGCGACCTCGAGGAAAGTGCATTTCTCCGCCAGTTGGTCGATGGGGTAGCCGCGGTAGCGCAGGATACCCTTGTCGCCGTCGATGAAGGTGATCGCGCTTTGGCATGAGGCTGTGTTCATGAAAGCGGGATCGTAGGTCATGAGCCCGAAATCGTCGGGTCCAGTCTTGATTTGCCGCAAGTCCATGGCCCGAATGGTCCCCTTGCTAATGGGGATCTCATAGGTGGCCTGGGTGCGCTTATCGAGAATGCTTAACGCGTCGTTTCCCATAGTCTTCTCCCATAAACCCTGACGTTCGAAGCGCCGCCCCTGCTTGCCCCGGCGGGGCCGAGCGGCCTTCGCCGCCATTCCGCCATTGTGCTCTCCCGCACCATGGCGCCGCCGCCATGCCGACCGCACGAAGGCGGCTTCAACCGAAATCAATGCCGTGTGGGCGGCCCCGCAGAAGCCGGCGCCGCGTCACTCAAAAAAGCTCCTCGGCGCAAGCGCCACCTCGTGGGCGTAGCGCGCGCCAAGTTCATCATAATTCAATTACAAGGACTTGTTAAGGTCTATTCGTACCTGTTTTTCTTTTTTCCAGGGTTGCCGCGCACCCTCAGGGCAGCTTGTCTACCAACTGCGCGAACTGGTCGATGGTGAACGCCCGAAGGGTAGTTGTCTTGACGTGCTCGCGGGCACACACCGCCAGGCTGGCAGCGGCGGCAACCTCATCACTGGGGCTCTCGGTGATGACTATGTAATCGTATTCGCCCATGACGAAATACGCGCCGAGCAGCTTGCCGCCCATCAATTCCCAAGCTTTGGTGGCCGATTCGATTCGCCTGGGCGCGCCTTTCAGGTCTTTAGCCCCCTGTTCCGTGAATTTCATGAGCGTAATGTAGGTCGGCATCGAGCCGTCCTCCTTTCTGCAGGTGGAAATACCATGGCTAGTTTACTCCCGAATGGCGCGGAACGCACACAATTTCGCGGAATTGCCGGGAGATTGCTCCCCGCTGGTGGGAACTGCTATAGTTGATGCCGAATCGCAGATTGGAGTTCGATGAGCGAAATCGCGTCCGGGCGCCGCCCCGCCGCGAATTCGTTCCAGCTTGTCGCCGCGAGGGGGCGCACCTCTCGCGGAGAACCGCGGCCTTCCAGTTCTTGCCGGCAGGCCAGCCTTCGGAGGCAATATGGAGAGCTACAACAACGTTCCGATTCCAGTGGATGGAGAGGCCATCCAAGTACGAAATAACCAGTTCCGCACCCCCGATAACCCGGTCATCCCGTTCATCGAAGGCGACGGCACCGGGCCCGATATCTGGAGGGCTGCCCGCACGGTGTTCGACGCGGCAGTCCAGAAGGCCTACGGCGGCCGGCGCCGCGTGGCCTGGTACGAGGTATTTGCCGGCGAGAAGGCCTACCGGCAGTTCAACGACTGGCTGCCGCAAGGCACGCTCGACGCCATCCGGCAGTTTCATATCGCGATCAAGGGCCCGCTGACCACGCCGGTCGGCGGCGGCATTCGCAGTTTGAACGTTACCTTGCGGCAACTGCTCGATCTTTACGTGTGCCTGCGGCCGGTCCGCTACTTTCCGGGTGTTCCTTCGCCGATGAAACATCCTGAATTGCTGAACGTGGTGATTGTCCGCGAAAACACCGAGGACGTCTATGCCGGCATCGAATGGCGGCAGGGGACGCCCGAGGCCCAAAAGGTCATCGAGTTCCTGAACCGGGAGATGGGCAAGAAGATCCGCCTGGATTCGGGCATCGGGATCAAGCCCATGAGCCTGTTCGGTTCCAAGAGGCTGATCCGGCGCGCCATTCAGTACGCCATCGAAAACGGGCGGCGCAGCGTGACGCTGGTCCACAAAGGGAACATCATGAAATTCACCGAGGGCGCCTTCCGCGACTGGGGATATGAGCTGGTCAAAGAAGAGTTCTCGAATGTCTGTGTCACGGAGGCCGAAGCGGGCGCCGGCGTGCCGGCGGGCAAGGTCCTGGTCAAAGACCGCATCGCCGACTCCATGTTCCAGCAGGCGCTGCTGCGACCCGACGAATACGACGTGCTGGCCACCCCCAACCTCAATGGCGACTACCTGTCCGACGCCTGCGCGGCGCAGGTGGGCGGACTGGGGATGGCGCCGGGCGGCAATATCGGCGACGAGTACGCGGTCTTCGAGGCCACCCACGGCACGGCCCCCAAATACGCCAACCTGGATGTGGTCAATCCTACGAGCGTCATCCTGGCCGGCTCGATGATGTTCCACCACATGGGCTGGAAAGAGGTTTCGCAGCTCATCGAGCAGGGCATTACCGAGACCATAAGGCAAAAGCGCGTCACCTACGATCTGCATCGGCAGATGGAGGGCGCTGTAAAACTGAAAACCAGTGAGTTTGCCGCCGCCATTGCCGGCAACATGAAGGCGCCGGCCATGACGGCCTGAAGGGAGCCAATATGAGAAAAAAGGTCACAGTTGTAGGAGCCGGAAATGTCGGCGCCAGTTGCGCGGTCCGCCTGGCCGGAAAAGGACTGGCCGACATTGTCGTGGTGGATATTCTCGAAGGTATCCCGCAGGGCAAGGCCCTGGACATTCTCCAGGCCGGCCCGGTGGAGGGAGTCGACGTTCAGCTTACCGGCGGCAACGATTACGCGCCCACGGCGAACTCCGACATCGTGGTGTTCACCGCCGGCTTCCCCCGGAAGCCCGGCATGAGCCGCGACGACCTGTTGTGGGCCAACTACGACATCGTCAAGGTGAGCGTGGAACAGGCGGTGAAGCATTCTCCGGACGCGATCCTGATCGTGGTCACCAACCCGCTGGATGCCATGTGCCATGTGGCGTTCCATGTCAGCGGCTTCCCCAAGCACCGGGTGGTGGGGATGGCGGGCATCCTGGACACAGCCCGCTTCCGCACCTTCGTGGCGCAAGCGCTGAAGGTCTCGGCATCGGACGTGGTGGCCTTTGTGATGGGCGGCCACGGCGACACGATGGTCCCCTTGGTGCGTTACAGCAGCGTGGCGGGTATCCCGCTGGCCGATCTGATGGACGCGGACGCGCTCCAGGCGATCGTCAAGCGCACACGGGATGGCGGCGCCGAGATCGTGAAGTATCTCAAGAGCGGCAGCGCTTACTATGCGCCCTCGGCGGCCGCGGTCCAGATGGTGGAAGCCATCCTGCTGGACCGGAAGCGCGTGCTGCCCTGCTCGGCCTACCTGGAAGGCGAGTATGGCATCCAGAAGCTGTTTGTCGGCGTGCCGGTGAAGCTGGGGGCGCGGGGCATCGAGAAGATCTTCGAAGCCAAGCTGAGTGAAGACGAACTCGCGGCGCTGCACAAGAGCGCGGCGGCCGTCAAAGAACTCGTAGACGTGATGGGGCCCAAGCTGGGCGTGTAGGAACCAGCCGGCGCCGGTGGCTGGTAGCGGTCAGCCACAGCCGTGGGGCTGACCGCTTATCGATATACGCAGCGCAAGCCGCGCCGAAATTCCTCAGGTTGTTGCAAATCCCATCATCGTCTCGCAGCAGGGAACGCGTCCCGTCGCCGTGCGTGCCAAGCCGTTGATTAAAAGATAATAAGGTGTTATTATCCCTGACGACCGGGAAGACTCAGTTCACGGAAGAAGGACGCCGGTTTCTGAAGCGGTTTCGGAGACGGTAGGCGGCTTCCAGGCCGGCTCGAACGAGTCGGATCCGCCGGTCTTGCCGCGCAGGGCGCGGCCGCGCCTGTTTGGGGAGGGTGGTATGGATCAATCCCTTCAGAACGCATTGCGGAACCTGAGCCGCTACGGAAATTCCTTTGGGGCTCCGCCGAAGGCCCGTCCGAGGTGGACCGAGCGACTGAAGTTCTCGATCAAGGATGCCCGGAAGGAGCCCGTCCGTTACCTGTGGTTCGTAGGCGACTATGCCTCGTTCGATCCGCGCGTCGCACAGGCGACGTGTGCGGCCGCGCGGGTGTTTCACAAAGCCGGCCTCGACTTCGGGATCCTCTACGAGAGCGAGCAGAACTCCGGAAACGACGTGCGCCTGGCGGGCGAAGAGAGGCTCTTTGAAACCCTGCGGGAAAAGAACCTGAAGGCGTTGGGGAGGGCGCATTTCGAGACGATCATCACGACGGACGCTCACAGCTTCCACGTGTTGAAGCATGAGTACCCTTCCACGAATGGAGCGCGGCAGGTGTTGCATTCGACGGAACTCTTCCGCGATCTGATCCTCGACGGAACTCTGCCGCTGCGGCACAAGCTAAGGATGAGGGTTACCTACCACGATCCGTGCTACCTGGGGCGTTACAACGCCATTTTCAACGCTCCCCGCCGCGTGATCGCCGCTCTGGGGCTGAAACTGGTCGAGATGCCGCTGAACCGCGAGTACGCCTATTGCTGCGGGGGCGGAGGAGGCCGGATCTGGATGGAAAACCCGCCGGCGTTTCAGGGACGTCCGGCAGTGGCTCGGATGCGCGAGGCGGCGACGCTCAAAGGGGTTCACACCGTGGTGGTCGTTTGCCCGAAGGATTTAGTGATGTTCCAGGAGGCGGTCCGGACAATCGGACTGGAGGACCGGCTGGAGGTGAAGGAACTGTCGGAATTAGTCGAGCAAGCCATGGTGTAGGGATGCCGGTGCCCGCCAGTAAATGTTGGTAATTTCTACATCACGTGGAATTCCAGTGCTGCCGGAACGTGGTTTAGGGCAGAATAACGACGGATTCCAGTTGAAAAAATAGCAAACCAAGTTAATATTGTAGTTCATTCTACATTATTCGCAAATCTCTCTGAAGGGATTGTGCGCATGGATGTTGACAGCACGCCGGAGCTGATCCACGAGTTTCTGGGGAGTGCGCATATCTTCGCGTCGGCGGTGAGCGACCGATTGGAGCGGAAGCTGCTAGGCGAGGTTGCGGGCGACCGGCTGACTTTCTCGCAGTTGAAACTGCTAAAAGTGGTCTCGCTGACCGACGCCCACTCGATCGGCGATGTAGCGGCCTTTCTGGGCGTGACCAGCACCGCCGCCAGCAAAGCGGTGGACAAGCTGGTGCGGGGCATGCTGCTGCGGCGCACCGAAGGGGAAGCCGACCGGCGCTCGAGCCAACTTTCCCTAACCACGCCGGGACGCGAGCTGCTGGCGGCGTACGACGCGGTCCGCAATCAAAAGCTCCAGCAAATATTCGGCGAGTGTTCCCCGGAACAGTTGCGAGTGACGCGGGATCTGCTGGATCGTCTGTCCGCCGTCATTGTGGACCACACGGCGAAGGCCGAAGAGATCTGCCTGCAATGCGGCATTTATTTCCGCGAAAGGTGCCCCTTGCGTGAATACGTCCGGCGCACCTGTTTTTACCAACGGCACAAGGCCCGCAAGGGGGCCTCGGCCCCGTCGCCGCCCGAGGCGGCGACCTGACGAAAGGAGGCCACAAAATGGCGAACGCCAGGGTTAGCCCGGGTCCGCGCTCGGACCAGGCCCGCATTCCCGGCGCGCTGCCGGAATCCGAGCAGGCGCTGCGGAAGAAGTTTCTCGAAGAAGCCCAGCTTGTTCCCGGGGGCGACCGCATTTCACGGTGCCTGCAATGCGGCACGTGCACGGGGAGTTGTCCGGTGAGCTATGCCATGGACATTTCTCCCCGGATGGTGATTGCCTTGTTCCGCGCCGGGCAAATCGAGGAGATCCTCCGCAGCCGCACGATCTGGATCTGCGCTTCCTGCTACATGTGCACGACGCGCTGTCCCCAGGACATCAAGATCACCGACCTGCTGTACGCGCTGAAGCGGACAGCCATGGATACGGGCCTGTATCCGGACCGGCTGCCGATCTATCTGTTGTCGAAGAACTTCGTTCGTGTGGTGAACCGGTACGGCCGCAACCACGAAATGCTGCTGCTGCTGCTTTACTACCTGCGGCGCAATCCGCTGGCGCTGCTCCGCCTTTTGCCGATGGGAATCGCGATGTGGAGGAAAGGGCGGATTTCGCTGTTCCCGGCGAAGATCAAAGGCATCGAGACGATCCGGCAGATGCTGGAGGCGTCCAAGGCCCTGGAGCTTCCGCGGGAGAAGCAAGCGGTCCCCTATGTCGAGGGCGCGGTGGGATACCGGGCTGTGAGTTAAGCGAGGGAGGCGCCAATGGAATACCTTTACTATCCCGGGTGCAGCCTGGAAACTTCCGGGAAAGCTTATGACGAGAGTTTGAGGGCCGTGTTTCGGGTGCTGGGCGTGGGGCTCAAGGAACTGGAGGACTGGAACTGCTGCGGCGCCACCATGTATATGAGCGTGGACGAGGCCGTCTCACTGGCCATCAGCGCGAGGAACCTGGCGCTGGCGGAGCACAACGGGTTCCGCGGGCTCATCGCGCCGTGCAGCGCGTGTTACACGGTGCTGCTGAAGACGAACCGCTTCTTGCGGGACAGTCCCGAGCTGAAATCCAAGGTCGACCATTTTCTGGCCCAGGCGGGGCTGCGCTATAACCTGACGGTGGCCGTGCGGCACCCCCTGGATGTGCTGGTCAACGATGTCGGCGTGGAGGCCATCGCGCGGGCCGCCAAACGCAGCCTGGATGGAGTCTGTCTGGCGCCCTACTATGGTTGCCAGATTGTGCGTCCGGAGCGCGGTTTCGACGATCGCGAGTTCCCCATGACGATGGACCGGCTGTTTGAGCGGCTGGGAGCGAAGAGCGTCTATTTTCCGCTGAAGACGCGCTGCTGCGGCGGCATGCTCATGACCACATTTCCGGACGTGGCGCTGCACCTGGTGAACGAGCTTCTGGAGTGCGCCTCGCAAAACGGGGCGCACTGCGTGGTGACCACCTGCCCGCTGTGCCAGATCAACCTGGAGGCGTACCAGAAGCGCCTGGGAAAGGAACTTGGCAAGACTTACAACATTCCGGTGCTGTTTTTCACGCAGTTGCTGGGGGTGGCGCTGGGCTGCTCGGACACGGAGCTCGGAATGCAACGGAACCTGATCGCATGGAAGGCCCCGCTCCCAGCGGCAGTGGCCTAGGAGGAAAAGGTCGATGGAGCAAAACGGGCAAGCGCGCATTGGCGTCTACATCTGCCATTGCGGACTGAACATTGCCGGAACCGTGAACGTGAGTGAAGTGCGCGAGTTCATCTCCCGCGCGCCCGGCGTGCTAGTGGCCCGGGACTACAAGTTCATGTGTTCCGATCCGGGGCAGGGGCTGATCCAGAACGATATCCAAGAACTCCGGCTCAACCGGGTGGTGGTGGCGGCCTGCTCTCCGCTGATGCACGAGCTCACCTTCCGGAATGCGGCGCGCAAGGCCGGCCTGAACCGGTACCTGGTGCAGATCGCCAACATACGGGAACACTGCTCGTGGATCCACGACGATGTGGGCATGGCGACCGAGAAGGCCAGGGCGCTGGTTTTGGCGGCCGTGCGCAGGGTGGCGCTGCACCAGCCCCTGGAGCCGATGCGCGCCCCGGTGAACCCGAACGTACTCGTCCTGGGCGCGGGCATCGCCGGCATTCAAGCCGCCCTGGAGATCGCCGAGTCCGGCAACACCGTGTACCTGGTGGAGCGGGAGGCCAGCGTGGGCGGCCGCATGGGGCAGTTTGACAAAACGTTTCCCACGCTGGACTGCGCGGCGTGTATCCTGACGCCCAAAATGGTCTCGGTGGGGCACCGGGAAAAGATCAAGCTGTTGACCATGAGCGAGGTGGTGGGGTGTTCCGGATACATCGGGAACTTCAAGATCCGTGTCCGGAGGAAAGCCCGCTTCGTGGACGAATCGAAGTGCACCGGGTGCGGGCAATGCTGGAACATCTGTCCAGCGACGCGGGTCCCGAGAAAGCGGACCATCCGGCTGGGAGACCAGATCGTTAAGCAGGTGTCCTGATGAAACTGGAAGCGGTACGGGAGATTCTGAATTGTCGCGTGATCGCTGGCGGGGACAAGCTGGACCAGGAAATCGAAGTGGGCTGCGGGGCGGACCTGATGAGCGACGTGCTGGCGTTCATCAAGCCCAACGCGCTGCTGCTGACCGGCCTGACCAACGTGCAATCGGTGCGCACGGCCAACGTGGCGGAAGTCAAGGCCATCGTATATGTGCGGGGCAAGTTCCCCGACAAGGACGTTGTGGCGCTGGCGCAGGAAGAAGGGATCGTATTGCTGGCGACGAACCTGCCTTTGTACGAATCGTGTGGCAGGCTTTATGCGCGCGGTCTCCCGGGCGGCAGCGAGCGCGCGGAAGGCTTGAGTGATGTCAAGCGAGCCGGTCTTCTGTCAACGCTTTGAGATTAGCGGAAAGGATTTTATCAATGCCGGGAAAGCCTCCATCAGAATCAAGGCGATCCTGCGGGAGATTGGGATCCAGCCGGCGTTGATCCGGCGGGCGGCCATCGCCTGTTACGAGGCGGAGATGAATGTGGTTTTGTACGCCCGAAAGGGCGCCATGGAGCTGCGGGTCACACCACGGGAGATTCGGATCCAGGTGGAAGACGAAGGTGACGGCATTCCCGATGTGGAGCTGGCCATGCAGCCGGGGTACTCGACGGCGTCGGACGAGATTCGGGAGATGGGGTTCGGGGCCGGCATGGGTCTGCCCAACATCAAGAACAACGCCGACACCTTCCAAATCCACTCGGTGGTGGGCCGGGGAACGGCATTGGAAGTCGCAATCGGACTGCAGCATGGGTGAGTATTTTCATTCGGTGCGGGTCATAGCGGAACGGTGTACGGGGCGCATGGCCTGCTTGCGGGCCTGCCCGACGGAAGCCATCCGGGTGCGGCGGGGGAAGGCGGTGATCCTGGAGGACCGCTGCATCGACTGCGGGGAGTGCGCTCGCGTGTGTCCGCGCAGCGCCATCGTCCCGCAGACGAGCTCCTTCACCGATTTTGCCCGCTTCCAATACACCATTGCGTTGATCTCCCCGGTGCTGTACGGGCAGTTCCGCAAGGACGTGCTGCCCAGGGCCATTCTGGCCGGCTTGAGGAAGATCGGCTTCGACGAAGCGTGCGACGTGGCTGGCGCCAGCGAAGCGGTCAGTATCGCGGTGGACGAGTACCTGACCAGGTATCGCGGGCCCGTGCCGCTGCTGTCGCCGTTCTGTCCCACGATCGTCCGGCTGATTCAGGCCCGCTATCCCAATCTGATCGACCAGCTCATTCCCATCGATTCCCCCATGGAGATCGCGGCGCGCGACGTCCGGCACAAGAAGATGAAGGAACTGGGGCTGCGGCGCGAGCAAATCGGGGTGATCTATCTGACGCCCTGCCCGGCGAAGATGGTTGCCATCAAGTATCCCCCGCGGAAAAGAAAATCCTATATCGACGGCGCCATCGCCATTTCCGACATCTACTACCCCCTTCTGGCGGCGACCGGCGACGTGAACAACGATCCGGGCGAAGGCATAGAGCCTGTGACCGGCAGTGGCCTGGGCTGGCCGCTGCCCGGTGGGCAAGCGGCCGCTTCTTTGGGAGCGGAGCGCAGCCTGGCGGTGGCCGGGCTGCGCGATGTGGAGAGGATTCTGGAGGAAATCGAGAACGGAAAGCTGGGCGACATCCAATACGTGGAATGTCACGCGTGCCCGCAGGGGTGCTGCGGCGGTTCGCTGATCGTGGACAACTCCTATGTGACGCGGGGCAAGATCCTGAGCCTGCTCGCCCGGTTCGGCGGGACACCGAGCCTTCGCCGGAAAACGGTGCGGGGCCTGCATCGAAGAAACTACTTCTCGCTTCCGGGCAAGATACCTTCCAGGCCGTTCGCGCCGCTGGACCAGGACATCGCGAAGGCCATCGAGAAGAGGAAGCACATCCAGGAGATTCATGGGGCGCTTCCGCAGATCGACTGCGGAGCTTGCGGCGCGCCGACCTGCCTGAGTTTCGCGGAAGACGTGGTCCTGGACCAGGCTCACCTGGAGGATTGCGTGGTTCTTATGGCGAAAGGGTCCCGGACCGCGGCCGGCTTCGGAAAGGAGCGCATGGCATGACGGTGCGCGAGGTGGCCACGAGGCTGGGGCTCGAGATGCTGGCCGGGAGCGGAGGGCTCGACCGGGAGATCACGGGAGGCTATGCCAGCGACCTGTTGAGCGACGTGATCGCCCACAGCCGGACGGGCGACCTTTGGATCACGCTGCAGACGCACCGCAACATCATCGCGGTGGCAACGTTGAAGGAGCTGGCCGCTATAGTGCTGGTGGGCGGGAGAACGCCGGACGCGGACACGTTAGCGAAAGCCGTGGAGGAAAAAGCCGTCATACTGAGCAGCCGGCTCCCCGCATTCGAGCTCATCGGCCGGCTATGCCAGATGGGAATCCGGGGGGCGATGTGATGCTGCGGACCTACAAAGCCGATCTGCACATTCACACTTGCCTGTCGCCGTGCGCCGACCTGTCCATGGGCCCGCGAACGATTGTGAACAGAGCTTCCCTGCATGGTCTGGATGTAATTGGCATTTCGGATCACAACTCTTCCGAAAATGCTTGGGCGGTGATGAGGGCGGCGCGAGACACGGCCCTGAAGGTGTTGCCCGGGATGGAGGTGACCTCCCGGGAGGAAGTGCATATCCTGGCGGTTTTTGAGAGCGCCGACAAGGCGCTCCGGTTGCAGCAGATCGTCTACGAGCACTTGCCCGGAGAAAACGACGAGGAGTCGTTCGGGCCTCAGGTGGTGGTCAATGAAGACCACGACGTGCTGGGCTTCAACCGGCGCTTTCTAGCCGGCGCCACTCTGCTCTCGGTGGAGCAGGTGGTGGAGCACATTTGGGGCCTGGAGGGCCTGGCGATCGCCGCGCACGTGGATCGAGAGGCATTCGGCATCATCGGGCAGTTGGGATTCATTCCCGCGGAATTGCGGCTGGACGCTCTGGAGCTGTCGGCGAACCTCAGCGCCGCGGAAGCCAGGCGCCGCTTTCCGGAGTACGCCGGTTTTGCCTTGGTTCGTTCCTCCGACGCGCATTTTGCGGCGGATATCGGCAAGACCTGGACATCGCTCCTGTTGAGTGAGCCCACCACCCGGGAGATCAGGAAGGCCTTGCATGGCGAAGACGGCAGGCGGGTAGTGGCGGAGGACGGGTAGGCCTGTGGAAGAACTTTCCCTGCACATCCTCGACATCGCGGAGAACTCCATCGCCGCGGGAGCGAAGCGCGTGGATATCCGCATCGGGGAGAGCCGGCGGGAGGATCTGCTCTCGATCGAGATTGCGGACGACGGGAGCGGAATGAGGGAGGACGTGCTCCAGAAGGCAACGGACCCGTTTTTCACGAGCCGGACCACGCGCCGGGTCGGGCTGGGCCTGCCGCTTTTCGAGCAGGCGGCCAGAGCGGCGGGCGGCGAGTGCAGGATCGTGTCGCGTCCCGGGTCGGGAACCACGGTCACCGGCGTGTTTCGATACAGCCACGTGGACCGGCAGCCCCTGGGAGACATCGCGGAAACGCTGCTGACCCTGGTGGTCGGAAACCCGGGAATGGAGTTCACCTGCCGGCTCCAGACCGACGATGCGGACGTTTTCTTCAGCACGGCGGAGATGGAGGCGGAACTCCGGGGCGCGCCAATCCACTCGCCCGCGGGGATCGCAGCCGTCAGGAAAAGCCTGGAAAGATTGAGAGAGGGAGTCACACATGCAGTTGGAAGCCGTTGACAGGATTATCCACCAACACCACGCGGACAAAACCGCGCTGATCGCGATGTTACAGGATGTGCAGAGCGAGTTCACCTATCTGCCCCAGGAGGCTCTGGTTTACCTATCCCGCACCATTGAAGTGCCGCTGAGCCGTGCCTACAGCCTGGCCACCTTTTACCGGGCTTTCAGCCTGAAGCCGAAAGGCCGGTACCCTATCGCGGTGTGCATGGGCACGGCGTGCCACGTCAAGGCCGCCGTGAAGATCCTGGAGAAGTTTGAGCGAACGCTCAAGATCAAAACCGGGCAGACCACGCCAGACCTGAGTTTTGGCCTGGAGGAGGTGCGCTGCCTGGGCTGCTGCGGGCTGGCCCCGGTGGTTACCGTAGGTCCGGACCTGTACGGCAAGGTGTTGCTCCCCAAGGTGGATCAGATCGTCAAGCAGTACCAGAAACAAGGAGCCCGAGATGCCAAAACTTAAGCTGGAGGACCTGGCGGGGGTCCGCGAGAAAGCCAGGAAGGCGACTTTGCTCCGTGAGGGGGCCGCCCGGGTCAAGATGACGGTGCACATGGGCACATGTGGTATCGCCGCGGGCGCGCGGAAAATCGTGGAGACCGCCCTGCGCGAAGTAGAAGAGAGGAATCTGCAGGACGTCATGGTGACGACCTCGGGTTGCGCCGGCCTGTGCAGCCGGGAACCCATGGCCACGGTGGAGGCCGTGGGCGAAGCTCCGGTGAAGTACGTGGACCTGACGGAGGCCAAGGTGAAGACGATTTTCGAGGAGCACATTGTGGGAGGCAAGATCGTGGAGCAATGCGCGCTGGCCATAGGCAGTGAACGGGCTTACTGAGGCTGCGAGGCGGGAGATCGAACATGCCACATCGAATGCACTTGATGGTTTGCGCCGGGACGGGCTGCGTCGCCAATCGCTCTCCGGAGGTGCGGGACGCGCTGGTGACCGAAATCGCGAAACGCGGCTTGCAGAACGAGATCCAGGTGGTCACCACCGGCTGCAACGGCTTCTGCGGCGCCGGGCCTCTGATGGTGGTTCAGCCGGACGGCATTTTCTACCAGCAGCTCACGCCGAAAGACGTTCCGCATCTGGTGGAGGAGCACTTTCTGAAGGGCCGGCCGGTCCAGAAACTGATGTATGTGCCGTCCGAGACGCGCACGCCGCTTCCCAAGATGATGGACATTCCCTTCTTTGCCCGTCAACGACTGATCGCGCTGCGGAACCGGGGTTTGATCGACCCGGAGAAGATCGAGGAATACATCGCCCGCGACGGGTACACGGCCCTGGCCAAGGCGCTGAGCCAGATGACTCCCGAGCAGATCCTGGAGGAGGTCAAGATTTCCGGGCTGCGGGGAAGGGGCGGCGCGGGATTCCCCACCGGAGCCAAGTGGGAGCATGTGCTGAAGGCCGAGGGGGAGCCAAAGTACGTCATCTGCAACGGCGACGAAGGGGACCCGGGCGCGTTCATGGACCGCAGCATCGTGGAATCGGATCCGCATTCGGTGATTGAAGGCATGCTGATCGGGGCCCGCGCCATTGGAGCCCGCTGGGGCGTGGTCTATATCCGGAACGAGTATCCGCTGGCGGTGCAACGGCTGATGATCGCGCTCGATCAGGCCCGCGAATACGGGCTGCTGGGAGAGAACATCCTGGATACCGGATTCGATTTCGATATCTCGGTGTCGAGAGGGGCCGGCGCATTCGTGTGTGGCGAGGCCACGGCGCTGGTGAATGCCGTGGAAGGCCGTCCCGGAGAGCCGAGGGCCAGGCCTCCCCGCCTGGCGCAACACGGGCTGTGGGGTAAACCCACCTGCCTCAACAACGTCGAGACGTGGGCGAACGTCCCTCCCATCATCATCAACGGCGGCGCGTGGTTCGCCCAGATTGGGACTGAGAAGAGTAAAGGCACCAAGGTGTTCTCCCTGGTGGGGAAGATCAACAATACGGGCCTGGTGGAAGTCCCCATGGGCATTACACTGCGCGAGATCATCTACGACATCGGCGGGGGAGTTCCCGGCGGGAAAAAGTTCAAAGCCGTGCAGACCGGGGGCCCTTCCGGAGGATGCATCCCCAACGAGCTCATCGATCTGCCGATCGACTTTGAGAGTCTCACCGAGGCCGGTTCCATGATGGGCTCCGGGGGCATGGTGATCATGGACGAAGACACCTGCATGGTGGACGTGGCCCGCTACTTCCTCAGCTTCACCCAGGATGAGTCCTGCGGCAAATGTACTCCCTGCCGCGAGGGCACCCAACTCATGCTGGACATTCTGACCCGGATCACCAACGGCCACGGAACCATGGAGGACCTGGACGCGCTGGAAGAAGTGGCCAAAGTGGTCGCGGAGGCGTCGCTGTGCGGGCTGGGAACCTCGGCGCCGAACCCGGTCCTGACCACCATGCGCTATTTCCGGGACGAGTACCTGGCCCACATTGAGGCGCACAAGTGTCCGGCGCACGTCTGCCGGCAACTGAATACGTACCGGATCGACCCGGTGATCTGCGTCGAGCGCGGGCACGGCTGCGGGGTGTGCCGGCGCGAGTGTCCGGAAAAGGCCATCTTCGGCGAGAAGAACCAGGCGCACCGGGTGGACGCGAGCCTGTGCAGCAAGTGCGGGACCTGCGTGGATCTGTGTCACTTCAATGCGGTGATCGTGGAATGAGAGGCGGGACATGATCAGGCTGACTATCGACGAAAAGACGACGGAAGTCGAGAGAGGGACCACCCTGCTGCACGCGGCCAGGTTCCTGGACATCAAGATCCCAACGCTCTGCTACCACCCACTGATCAAGCCGTTTGCGGCCTGCCGGCTGTGCGTGGTGGAGGTGAAGCGGAGCTGGGGGATGGAGCTGGTGCCTTCCTGCCATGCCGCTTGCCAGGAAGGAATGGAGGTCCACACCTCTTCGCCGCACGTTCTGGCGGCGCGGCGGCTGGTTCTGGAGCTGATGCTGGCCCGCTGGCCCAACGTGCCGATCCTGCGAAAGTACGCTGCGGAGCTGGGGCTGGAGAAGCCGCGGTTCACTAGCCCGCTGCGGGACGGAGGGGAGGATGCGTGCATCCTGTGCGGCCTGTGCGTGCGGGCTTGTGACGAAGTAGTCGGCGCCAGCGCCATCAGTTTTGCGGAGCGGGGCATCGGGCGGCGCGTGGCCACCCCTTTCAACCTGGAATCGGAGTCCTGTATAGCGTGCGGCGCCTGCGCCCAGGTGTGTCCCACTTCGTACATCAAGTTCGAAGCGGAGGATCACCGGGGCAAGCCTCCCGAATTTCTGTTGGATCCGAACACCGCCATTTACATGCCCACGGCCCAGGCGGTGCCCAAGGTGCCGGCCATCGATCGCGATAGCTGCATTCACTTCCAGACCGGGGGCTGCCAGAAGTGCGTGGAGGTCTGCGAGCCGGGGGCGGTCAACCACAAGATGGTGGACGAAGAAATCGAGGTGGAGGTCGGGCAGGTGCTGGTGGCGATCGGCTACGACACGTTCGATCCCACGCCGATGGCCCAGTACGCTTACGGGCGGCTCGACAACGTTTATACCGGCCTGGAGATGGAGCGCATGCTGAACTCCACCGGGCCGACCGGGGGCCGCGTGTTGCTCAAGAACGGGAAAGCGCCGCGGGCGGTGGGCATCATCCACTGCGTCGGCTCGCGGGACGAGAACTACCATCGCTACTGCTCGCGGGTCTGCTGCATGTATGCCTTGAAGTTCGCGCACCTGGTCAAGGAGCGCAGCGAGGCGGAGATCTACAACTTCTACATCGACATGCGGGCCTTCGGGAAAGGCTATGAGGAGTTTTATTCCCGGGTGCTTCATGAAGGCGCCAACGTGATTCGCGGGAAAGTGGCTGAAGTGGTGCAGGCCGGATGGTCGAAGCAGGAGGAAGGCGCTCTGCTGCTGCGGTGCGAGGACACGCTGATCGGGCGGTTCCGGGAGATCCCGGTCGACATGGTGATTCTCTGCAATGCCATTGAGCCGCGCCGGGACGCGGAGCAGGTGGGCCGCCTGTTCGGGCTGAGCCGGAGCCCGGACGGATTCTTCCTGGAGCGCCATCCCAAGCTGGACCCGGTGGCTACCATGACAGATGGCATATTCGTGGCCGGGTGCGCGCAAGGGCCGAAGGACATCCCGGACGTGGTGGCGCAGGCCGCCGCCGCGGCCGCGCGGATGCTGGCCACCATCTCCAAGGGTGAGGTGGAGATCGACCCCGTGCGAGCCGAGGTGATGGAGGAGTATTGCAGCGGCTGCCGGGTTTGCAGTGGGCTGTGCCCCTACAGCGCAATCAGCTACGTGGCGGAGAAGAAGGTTTCCCAGGTGAACTCGGCGCTGTGCAAGGGCTGCGGCACGTGTGTGGCGGCCTGCCCCTCCGGCGCGATGACAGGCTATGGATTTACGGACCGCCAGATCAATGCCGAGCTGGAAGGCGTGCTGGCGGTGTGAGAGGGAGGTGACGAGCATGTCGACGAACGGCCATCGTTTTGAACCCCGCATCGTTGGCTTTCTGTGCAACTGGTGCTCCTATTCCGGCGCCGACCTGGCAGGAGTGAGCCGCATGAAGTCGGCGCCCAACCTGCGCATCATCCGGGTCATGTGCAGTGGCCGGGTCGATCCATCGTTCGTTCTGCGCGCCTTTCAGTTGGGGGCGGACGGCGTCCTGGTGGCGGGTTGTCACCCGGGAGATTGTCACTACCAGGAGGGCAACGCCAAGGCGCTGCGGCGCGTAGTGCTGCTGAAGCGGGTGCTGCGGGACTTCGGCATCGACGAACGCCGGCTCCGGCTGGAATGGATATCGGCCGCCGAGGGAGACAGATTCGCCGCCGTATCCACGGAATTCACCCAGCAGGTGCGGGCGCTGGGACCGCTGGTCCTGGCCCGCCGGGAGGAGGTTGCATGAAACCCAAGGTGGCTTTCTACTGGTGCGCTTCCTGCGGCGGATGCGAGGAAGCGGTGGTGGATCTGGACGAGAAGATCCTGGATGTGGCGAACGCGGTGGACATCGTGTTCTGGCCCGTGGCCCTGGATTTCAAGGAGCATCACGTCGAGGCCATGCCGGACGGCTCGATCCTGGCCAGTTTCATCAACGGCGCGATCCGCAACAGCGACCAGTTGAAGATGGCGAAACTGCTGCGAGCCAAGTCGCAGGTGGTGGTCGCGTTCGGGGTTTGCGCCCAACTGGGAGGCATTCCGGGGCTGGCCAATTTGTCGGACAAGAAGGGCATCTTTCAAGAGGTCTACCGGGACGGCGTCATGCCGGAGAGGCTCCATCAGGAGAACGGATACGCGCTGTCTCTGCCGGAGTTCTACGACACGGTTCTGGCGCTCGACCGCGTAATCGACGTGGACTACTACGTGCCCGGCTGCCCGCCGACGCCGAACATCATTGGCGACGCCCTGGGCGTGCTTCTGGGGTCGGAACTGCCGCCGAAGGGGACGGTGATGGCGCCCGACCAGGCCCTCTGCGAGCAGTGCCCGCGCAGGGACACGCGTCCCGAAAAGCTGCTCGTCAAGGAGTTCAAGCGCGTGCACCAGATCGTGCCCGACCAGCAGACCTGCCTATTGGCGCAGGGTCTGGTTTGTCTCGGGCCCGCGACGCGCGCCGGGTGCGACGCGAAGTGCGTCGGTGGAAACATGCCCTGCACCGGCTGTTTCGGTCCGACCAGCCACGTGCGGGACTTTGGCGCCAAGGCGCTTTCCGCCTTGGCATCCGTCATCGACAGCAGCGATGAGGCCGAAATCATGCGGGCCCTGGAAGCGGTGCCGGACCCGGTCGGAACTTTTTATCGATACAGCCTGCCGTCCTCCTTGCTGGGCCGGCGGCGGATGGAGTAACTGTTATGGACAGTCGCAGGATCACCATCGAACCCATTACCCGGCTCGAAGGCCACGGCAGGATCGAAATCTTCCTGGACGGGCAGGGAGAGGTGGAGCGCGCGTATTTCCAGGTGCCGGAGCTGCGCGGATTCGAGAAGTTCGCGCAGGGCCGGCCGGCGGAGGACATGCCGCAGATCACCTCGCGCATTTGCGGCGTCTGCCCCACAGCCCATCACATGGCGTCCACCAAGGCGCTGGATGCGCTCTACCGGGTGACGCCGCCGCCCGCGGCCCGCAAGATCCGCGAGCTGGTCTACTCGACGTTCTACGTGGAGGACCACGCGCTGCACTTCTACTTCCTGGGAGGGCCGGATTTCGTGGTGGGGCCGCAGGCACCCGCGGCCGAGCGCAACGTGCTGGGGGTGATCGCCAAAGTGGGCCTCGAGACCGGGCAGAAAGTGATTGCCATGCGGCGCAAGCTGCGCGAGCTGATGGTGCTGGCCGCGGGGAAAGCCGCCCACCCGGTATTCGGCTTGCCCGGCGGCGTCGCCAAGCCGCTCACCGCCGAAGACGCGGCGCGGTTCCAAGCGGTAGCGGGCGAAGCCGTGGACTTCGCGTGCTTCACGCTGGAGGTTTTCGAGAAGATCGTGCTCGGAAACTCAGACTATGTCGACCTGATCGTTTCCGACGCGTACACGCATCGCACCTATTACATGGGCCTGGTGGATGAGAAGAACCAGGTCAACTTCTATGACGGCGCCCTCCGGGTGGTGGCGCCCGACGGACACGAGTGGGCCAGGTTCCGTGCCGATCAGTACCAAGATTACATCAGCGAGCACACCGAGCCGTGGAGCTACATGAAATTCTGCTACCTGAAAGGGATCGGCTGGAAGGGCTTTTCCGAGGGGGCGGAAAGCGGCGTATACTCGGTGGCGCCGCTGGCGCGGTTGAATGCCGCCGACGGCATGTCCACGCCGCAGGCTCACCAGGCTTACCAGAAATTCCACGGCACGCTGGGCGGCAGGCCGGTCCATCACACGCTCGCCAATCACTGGGCCAGGGTGGTGGAACTGCTGAATGCCGCCGAGCGGATGATGGAGCTGGCGTACGATCCCGAACTGACGGACCCCGTGGTGCGCACGCTGCCGACGGCCGTCCCGGTGGAGGGAGTCGGCGTGGTGGAAGCGCCGCGGGGAACCTTGATTCACCATTACCGGACCGACGAGCGGGGCATCATCACCGGCGCCAACCTGATCGTTGCCACGCAGAACAACGCCGCCCGCATTGCCATGAGCGTCGAGAAGGCCGCCAAGAAGCTGATCAAGGGCGGAGACGTTCCGGAAGGCCTTCTGAACATGGTGGAAATGGCGTTCCGCGCATACGATCCCTGCCTGGGATGCGCCACCCACTCGCTTCCCGGCAGCATGCCTCTTTGGATTCAGGTGCGCGACCCGCACGGAGCGCCGCTGGCCGTATTGAGGCGCGACTCCGATGGAAGCATCCACAGAGAATGAGCGCGGCGTAATCCGCCTGCTTGGCCTGGGAAACGAGATCCTGGCCGACGATGCTTTCGGCATGCTGGTCGCGCGAGAGGTGGAGAGGCTCTTCCCGGGACGAATCGAGGTGGTGTGTTCCTCGGCGGCGGGTTTCGACTTGATGGACCACTTGCTGGGAGCGTCGCGCCTGCTGGTGGTGGATACGATCGCGACCGGCCGGGCGAAACCCGGCACGATCTCCATTTTCACGGCGAATCGGATTCAGCCGGCGCCGGGCGGCTCACCCCATTTTCTGGGGCTATTCGAGGTGCTTGCGGTGGGCAGGCGACTGCATCTGGATGTGCCCAAGGAAGCCATTGTGATCGCGGTGGAGGCTGCGGATTGTACGACCGTCGGAGGCCCCATGCACCCCGATGTGCAATCGGCGATTCCCGCGGTGGTGGAACTGGTGGGACGGTTTCTGGCAAATGGACGGCTGGACACAAGCGCAGTGTCCGGAGGTGGCTGATGTGGCGGATCCAAAGACATTCTGGCTGACTGTGACCAATATCGCCTTGGGAGCCTTTGTTGTCATCTGCTTCCTGGTAATCGCGGTCGGACTGCTTTGCGAAGTCCTACGGAGACCGAGGAAACGAAAGTCGTATCGGGCCGAGTTAAATCATGACATGCACGAGATGTTCGGGTTCCCGCATCCTCAGAGCCACGGCTGGTTGCATCGCCGGAAGTAGCGGATCGTCAGACACCGGACGCGGGCTGGTTGCCAAGACTTCGAGTGCGTCGAAACAGCCGATACCCGCGATCCGGCGGAAACCAGCGTGACAGCAATTCCAGCCTCCGCCGCAGTTGGGGCGCGGGCAGGTAGTCCGGACCGCTGCGAACTTCCACGTCGTGCCAGAGGCAGTGGATATACTCCGCGGCCGTTCCGGCGAAGGAAGCGCCCCCATAGCGCTCCAGCCGCCTGCCACTGGCGGCGCTGAAACGGCTGGCCAGGAGCGCGCGCTTCTCCGCCAGGGCCTCCTCGTCGATCTCGCCCGTAGTGCCCGCGCGGATTTCCGCGTCCAGGAGCAGCCAGTACCCCTTGCGCTGGCTGGGGGGCAGCCGCTCCCAGAGGGCCTGTCCCAGACATATCAGCACCTCCATGGCAACGTCGTGCTCGTCTTTGCCGGCGGTGGCGACGGAGATCTCCATTCCGCGTCCGGTCACAGTCCACCGCGAAGCCACGTCGGGGCTGCCGAGGCTGGCCACCAGCAACACACGGCAGAAACCCCACTGGCGCGCCATGCGTGACGGGACGGCGCGCACGGCGGGCCGGATGAACTCGCGGATCAGCGACGGCGAGGCCGCGTGGTCAGCGACCAGCTCCCAGCCGTGCGCGAGCCTGAGCCTGGTGTTGTGGAAGCCCGTGCTAGCGTTTCCTGGGCGCCGTGGCCTTCTTGATTACCGGCACCGCCTTCTTGGCGTCGTCCTCAGTCTCGAAGCCTACGACTACGGAATACTTTCGACCGATTACCTGAGCGACGAAAAACGCGAAGTTGATGCCGGCGCCGGCCGCCGCTTGCGCGATGGCGTATCCTAATCCGGGCTTGTCGTCGCCTTCCACCAGCAGCGTCGGAATGGCCGAAGCGCTCAGGCCCGCTGCTTGCGCCGCGGCAACCAGCTTCTTGCCCGCGACGGGATAGACTTCAATCGCTGCTTTCCCTTCCGTGCCGTGGATACGATAGCCCATTACTATCTTGAGGTCCGCACCCGCTTTGGCAAGCGGTTCGACGGTGCTGGCAAGCGTTCCCGGCTTGTTGTCGACCTCGGTTCGCCACAGAGTGATTCTCTTTACTGTAACTGGCATGCGCAGTTCCTCCAATGCCTTTCCAAACTATACACCCGTGAAACCGGGCCGGTCTGCTCAGACCGTCCTGGGCGGCGCAGGAGCAATGTTGGGAAGCGGCTTGCCCTGGCCCGGGCCGTGCAATTTGGCGCACGGCTTCTTCCGGCGAGCCAGGTGGAGATAGTCCAGCACTAACTGGCGCTTGAGGTGCTGGATCGCCCTGGCCGGATCCACGCCTTTGGGGCACACGCGCGAGCACTCGCCGGCGTAGTGGCAGCGGAAGGCGCCATGGGAGTTGCCCGTCGCCTGGTTGCGGTCCCGCCGCCCGTCGTCGCGCGTATCCACGTTATACCGTTGCGCCGCCGCCAGAGGCATAGGCCCCAGATATCGCGCGTCGGTGGCCAAGGTGGGACAGGCGGCCATGCAGCAGCCACACTTGATGCAGTAGGTGAACTGGAGATAGGCGTCGAGCTCCTCCGGCGACTGATAGAACTCCCCCGCCGGGTCGACTATCTCAGCTTCATCCGGGCGCACAATATAGGGCTTCACCGCAACGTGTTTCTCGAACATGGTCAGAAGGTCGGGGACCAGGTCGCGGATGATATCGAAATTAGGCAGCGGCCCGACGGTGAGATCGGTGGTGGCGATGTGCAGGATCTGGGTGTTGCAGGCCAGCGTGGGCCGCCCGTTCAGAAGCATGCCGCACGAGCCGCAGACACCCATGCGGCACGAATAGCGCCAGGCGAGCGATGAGTCCAGGTTGTCCTTGATGTAGTGGAGGCCGTCGAGCACCGTCATGCCTTCGCGGACCGGCACCTGGTAGGTCCTGGTGTACGGCGCGCGGTCGCTTTCCGGATTGAATCGGGTGACGTGGAAATTGATCTGTCTTTCCGCCATGGCTACCCCCTTGCTCCCGCGATGACCGTGGGAGCGTGCACGGCAATGGCATGCGTGGCGATGGCCGCCCAGGCGCCCAGTCCGAACAGTCCCAATCCCACGATCAGAAGAACGACGCTGACAGTCTTTTCAACGGCCGGCTTTAGTGTCAGCTCGAACAGGATGGTCCGCAGGCCATAAAGGCCGTGGTACAGCGCCACACCGAGCAGGACGACATACGTGACGGCGAAAAACAGGCTGCCATCCCGATACAGGCTGTTCTCCTGGGAGGTGGCTTCGCCGCCGTGAGGGGCAAACAGATGAGTGACACCGCCCACGTGCATGATGAGCATGTGAAGGCCGAGCAGGAAGAGTATGATGACTCCCGCCGCCATGTGCCAGGTCCAGTATTTCGTTTCGCGCATCTCGCCTCCTACTTTGCCAGGCCCAGGAAATCATAGCCACCCGCCGCGAGCAGAATCGCCGCCAGGATCATCATGGCAATGAGCAGGGGCCGCTGGACGTTGAGCGACGTCTTGTAAGGATAGACCGGTTCAATCGGCCTGCCGACCGCGAATCCGAGTTCCACGAGCACCAGGCGGACGCCGTTAAGGGCGTGGTAGGCAAAAGCCGCGAAGACCAGGAACTCCCCGATCTTGAACATGGGCTGGTGAAAGAATCCGCCTTCGATCCACAGGTATATGCCGCGGGCGCGCAGGCTCGTGACCACAATGTGCATCAAAAAGTAGAGAAGAATGCCCAGGCCGGTGAGGCGATGCAGAATGTAAGCGTAGCGCTCGATACCCCAACGCCCGCCTCCCAGCCATCCCCACAGCCCGAGCCGATTATCGTGCCTCTTGATTTCGGCCATGCCGGCCTCCTTCCGTCAGTACTTTCGCTCCACCGGCTTCCAGGTGGTAATTGTCACGGGCTTGTACTCGAGCCTCGGCGTGCCGCCCGTGTAGTAAACCATGGAGTGGGCCAGGAACTTTTCGTCGTCGCGTTTGAGGAAATCCGTGCGGGAATGCGCTCCGCGGGATTCCTGGCGAGCCAGACCGGCGAAGAGCAGCACCTCGGCCAACTCCAGCATATTCTCGGTCTCCAACGCCTGAATGAGGTTGGAGTTGTAGATGCGGCTTTTGTCCTGGATGCGGATGTTCCGGAAGCGCCGCCGCAGTTCGGCGATCTTGTCGAGGCCCTCCCGCATGGACTCGCCGTTGCGGTAGACGCCCGCGTGCCGGTCCATCAAGGCACGCAGTTCCCGGCGGATGGGCGCCGGATTCTCCGTTCCGTTCTGCTGGAGCAGGCCGTCGAAGATGCGTCTCTCTTCCTCCCGCGCCTGGTGTTCCGGCGCCGCGTTCAGCCTGGCGCCTTGCCCCAGGTACCTGGCGATCTCACTGCCCGTGATGCCGCCCCACACCAGGCATTCCGCGGTGGAGTTGCACCCCAGCCGGTTGGCCCCGTGCATGGAGTGGCAGGCCACCTCGCCGGCGGCCCAGACATTCTCCACCTTGGTCCGGCCATCGATGTCGGCCTCGATGCCGCCCATCGAGTAGTGCGCCACGGGCCGGATGGGGATCGCCTCGGTGATCGGGTCGATGCCCAGAAACTTCATGCACACTTCCCGTATCAAGGGCAGGCGCTTGTTGATCCGCTCGGCGCCCAGGTGGGTCAAATCGAGCTGGATGTAATCGAGGCCGTCCTCGCCTGGGAAGCCGCGTCCCTCTAGGATCTCCGTCATCTCCGAACGGGAAACGATATCGCGCGGCGCAAGCTCCATCATCTTGGGCGCATACTTCTCCATGAAGCGCTCGCCCCGGTTATTGCGCAGGTATCCGCCTTCGCCGCGGCAGCCTTCGGTCATGAGGATGCCTGATGGCACCAGCCCCGTGGGGTGGAACTGCAAGAACTCCGGGTCCTCCAGGGCCAGGCCCGCGCGGTACGCGATGGCCTGTCCATCGCCGGTGACGGTTTGAGAGTAGGTGGTGAATCCATACAGGTTCCCCAACCCGCCGGAAGCAATCAGGAGAGCCTTGCCGCGCAAGACGAAAAACTCGCCCGTGGGAGCATCGAACAGCGTCAGACCGGCGAATCGCCCGCCTTCGAGGAGCAGCGAAGTGACGAAACATTCATCGTAGCGTTTGAAATTGTTGTATTTGACGAGGGTATCGTAGAGGGCCTGCATCTCGAAAAAGCCGGTCTTGTCGGCCGCCATGCACGCGCGCGGAAAAGAATGCCCGCCAAACGGCCTCTGCATGATGCGGCCGTCCTCACGCCGCGACCACGGGACGCCCCAGTGCTCCAGGAGGCGAATCTCATCGGGCGAGGCCCTCACAAATCGATCCACCGTGTCCTGATCCGCCAGGAAATCGGCTCCTTTCACGGTGTCCCAGGCGTGCAGCTCTAAGCTGTCGCCTTCCTCGGGGCGCATCACCGCGGCGGTGCCTCCTTCCGCACACACCGAATGCGAGCGCATGACCTGCACCTTCGACACGATGCCGATATCGGCCGTGCCCCGCGTCTTGATCGAGATCTCCACGGCAGCGCGCAGGCCGGCGAGTCCGGTTCCCAGGATCACGACATCATGGGCTATCTGCTGCATTTTTCATGTACTCCTTCGCGCTCCCCAAGCGGGGGGCGATCGGTACTGTGGCCATTAACAGGAGAAAGGGCTACCGAACCCCTAAAATAGTCCAAATCGCTCTCGAAGTCTACCGGGATCTCCGCTTTCACCTCCCGGCCATGGTTAGCGCGCGCCGACAGCTCTTCGGTGTTAACTTTTGACGACTTGCCCGTCTGGTACTAGAGCTTCTAGCATGGCCCCATGATGCGACTCTTGAAAAATTTCCTCGCCGACGATAGCGGCCAGGACCTCATCGAATACACGTTACTGATGGCCTTCGTGGCTTTGGCCTCCGCGGCACTTTTCATAGGGGCCGGCGGCAGCATAAAGGGCATCTGGACCACGACGAACAACCAGTTGGCTCAAGCCAGCGCTCAGGCCGGCTGAGAGTCCCTCGCGAAAGTGCTGGAGCCGGAGACCCGGCTGGCTTCGCGCCTCACACGGGCGTAGCGAAAGTGGAAGTGCGCCACTCGTCCGCCGCGGCCGCCCGGGCCCGGCGCTAAAGCTTGGGGACTACCAGCAGGGGGCCGGAAACCTCGAAGCCAGCGGCCTCGCGGGAGGCCGTGTCGTAGATCGCAAAGGTCGAGGCCACGTCGGTTCTGCCGCCGTCGGCGGAGAATGCCGCGCCCATGATGGCGCCGGGATTGATGGCCAGCGTCCGGCCGAGGCGCGCGACGCCGTACACATGGTTGTGCCCGTAGCACACCACGTCGAACTCGCCGGAGGCGGCGATGGCGCGCGCGATATGGTCATAGTGGTTCACGGCCACGCGCTGGCCGTCGAACTCCCCCCGGAACAGCTCACCGTGGATGCGAATGTGCTCATACTGCCGCGCGTTGGCGGCGATGCGGAACCGGTCGCCATCGTTGTTGCCGAATACGACGTGGATGGGTTTGGAGAAGCCGCGTCCCAGTTGGTGGACGATGAAGGGTGAGCAGAGGTCCCCGCAGCAGATCAGGGCGTCGGCGTGGGCCACGGCGTCGAGCGCGGCCGCGAGCTTCCAGACGTTGTCATGAATATCCGATAGCACGGCGATTCGCATAATCTATTCAGGTCCTTCGGCGCAGCTTGGAAGAGAACCGCTCGCGAAACTTGGTGACCTTGGGCGCCACCGCCAACGCGCAGTAGGGCTGCTGCGGATGGTTGCGAAAATACTCCTGGTGATAGCCTTCCGCCGGGTAGAACGTGGAGGCCGGGCGGACCTCCGTCACGATTGGCGCGCGCCGGATGCCTTTCGAATCCAGCTCGCCGATCGCTTCTTCCGCCACGGCTCGCTGCCGGGCGTCGTGATGAAAGACGACGGAGCGGTACTGAGGGCCTGTATCTTCGCCTTGCCGGTCGCGCGAGGTGGGGTCGTGGATCGCGAAAAAGACTTCCAGAATCTCCCGATAGGAGATCACCTCGGGATCGAAAGTCACCTGCACCACTTCCACATGGCCGGTCTTGCCGGTGCAGACGGCTTGATAATCGGGGTTCTCCAGGTGGCCTCCCATGTATCCGGATTCCACCGAAAGCACGCCTTCCATTTCGTCGTACACGGCTTCCAGGCACCAGAAGCAGCCCCCGCCGAGTGTTGCGGTTTCTCTCGCCGGCATGTCTACCTACTGAATCAACTGCACGCTGATGGTGACGTAGGCGCTCACCGTCACCTTGCCGGTCTGGATTGGCGTCGGAATGGCGGTCGTGCTAACGCCGCTCACCGCCAGCGGCGTCACCATGGCGCCTTCCTGGGCGGAGAGGACAACCCCGGTCTTGGCGCCCAGCCCGGCGGCGATGGCGTTCGCATGGGCCTGCGCCTGCTTGGCCGCCTGGCCCAGCGCCTGCTCTTCGTAGGGTTCGGGATTCTGAAGGCCGAAATTCAAGTTGCCAATACTGTTCGCGCCGGCCTGGTTGCCGGTATCGATCAGCTTTCCGATCAGCGAGAGATCGGTAGTGGTCACCTGGACGGTGTTGCTGGCCGTATAACCGATAATCACGGAAGGCTGCCCCTGCGTCGTGCTGTAACGCGGGTATACGGAGTAGCTGATGGTCTGGATGGTTCCGGTTGTGCCCAGCACCGCGTTGAGAGCGTTGAGCACCGTGGTGGTCAGACTGGCATTCTGCTGCCCCGCGTCCTGGGCGGTGGCGCCCTGCGTGACCACTCCCACGTCAAGTTGGGCCTTGTCCGGGTTGACGGAAATAGTGGCGCTACCGATAGCCTGGATGGCGCCCGGCGAGGTTTGCGCCAGCAGCGCGGCGGCCGAGAGCGGCAGGCAGATAAGAAGTGAAAGAAACTTGGGCATGACGTGTGCCTCCAGATTCAAATATAGCGTCCGCGCGCGGTTGAGGGCGCGAGGTGTAACGCGCCGGCCGGTCCCACGCTATAATTTCTTCAGAGCGTGCGGATGTGGCGAAATTGGCAGACGCGCTGGATTTAGGTTCCAGTTCCCGCAAGGGAGTGTAGGTTCAAGTCCTATCATCCGCACCAGCCGCCCGTCGCTCTATAGAGTCTCGCGTTTCTTCTCGCAGGCCGCCCTGGCAAGGGCTTACCGGCGGCGGAACACCTGAGAGTCGAACTCGTGGGGCGTCGGGAAGGTGCCGGAGATGTGGTCCGCCCAAGTGAGGCTCTCTTCGTCGGCCAGACACCACAACAGGCCCAGGAGCGTGCAGAGGCCCAGGCACGATCCCGCAAAACGGACCAGGCGCTGCTTCCCGTCCGGCGGGAATCCGTCGAAGGTCAAGACCCGCAGACGCGTCGAGCGCATCCCGAACGTTTCCGTGCCGGCGATGGTGAAGAGCAGGCCATAGGTAAAGGCGATCAGGAGCAGCATGCCGCCGAAGACCAGCAGGCTGGGTTTGTTCAGCGCAAAAGCGCCGCCGCCAAGCCAGAACGCCGCCAGAAACAGACCGTAACCGATCAGGACCATGACCCAGTCGATGGCGGCGGCCAGCGCGCGATGCAGAGGTATCGCAACCGGCGCGTCACAGCAGATGACGGCTTCCACGGAGGTGCCCAGAGTGCGCGGCTTTACCGGAGCGGGCAGGAGAAGATCCAGGGTGCCCTGGCCTTCCGGCGCGCGTGAAGTCCGGCGAGGCGGCGCCTTCGACGCAGGCTTGGGGCCTGTCGCGGTCTTGGGATGTGGCCTCGGTGGGGCGCTAGGCGAGGGAGCAAAGGAATCGAACGGGATCACATTGAAAACGGGTCTTTCCTGAAACAGGGTACCTTGCACGGCGCGCGCCAGGTTGGGCGTCCGGCCCGAAACTTGCACGGAAAGCAACGGCTCCGGTGGATAAACGCGCGGGGCGGACCGCAGTTGAGTGGCCAGGGCGCCATCCGTGCGAGGCAGAGTGAACTCCCCGGTGAGCGTGTCGCCCGGCCTGCGGCCGCACCGCCGGCAGCGGTGTTCTCCATCGCCATTATGTGAACCGCAATACCGGCACGTCATCTTTCGGCAAAAATACCTTTACGGTAGTCGCAACATGAGCATTCGGAAGTGTGTTAACTTCAGCGATTGAGGCTTCATCCGAAACGCTCTCTCACCTTTCTTAACATAAAGGTTGAAGTTTGTCACGAAAAATCTTCGAGTAATACGTATCTTTTTCTTCTTACGGTATTGGGGACGCTGATCTTAAGCGTCGGAGCCTCCGCTCAGAATCCACCCCCGGCCACAACCGGCGCCGCGCCGCCGGCCGTGCCCCCGAAATCCATTCCCATGGGCGAATGGAACGTGCTATCCGATACATCGGAAAGCGACGGCACGGTGCACAAATGGCACGGGCACCCCGTCGAGATGGAAGACTCCCGGATGCTCTTCCGGGCGGACGATATCGAGTACAACGAAGGGACCGGCGACGTCCGCGCCAGCGGCCACCTCTACTTCCGCGATTTCGATCGCAACCTCCAGATTTGGGCCGACCACGCGGAGTACAACACCGTGGAGGAGAAGGGAAAGTTCTACGACGTCCGCGGCGAAACGCACCCGCGCGTCGTCACGCGGCCGGGCGTGCTCACCACCAGCAGCCCATTCCACTTTGAGGGCCAGTGGGCCGAACGCATCGGCGAGAAATATATCCTCTATAAGGGATGGGGCACCAACTGCACACTGCCGAAGCCGTGGTGGCGGCTTCGCGGCCCCAAGTTCGATATCATCCCGGAGCAGCGCGCCATTGCTTACCGCTCGACGTTCCTGCTGTGGAAGATGCCGCTATTCTACACGCCGTTCTTCTACCATTCGCTCGAGAGGGAGCCGCGCAAAAGCGGTTTGCTCACTCCCAACATCGGGCACAGCTCGCAGCGCGGCTTCATGCTGGGTCTCGGCTACTACTGGGCCATCAGACGCAGTTATGATGTGACCTACCTGATCCAGGACTACACCGCGAGGGGCTTCGCGCATCACGTGGATTTCCGCGGCAAGCCGCGCGAGGGCACCGATTTCGACGCCATTCTGTACGGCGTCGAGGACCGCGGCGCGCCGAACAGCGGGAATCCCCCGCAAAAGTACAGTGGCCTCAGCCTCTACGTGATGGCAAAGTCGGACCTGGGCGACGGCTGGACGGCGCGGGGCGCCATCAACTATATCACTTCCTTCCGGTTCCGGCAGGAGTGGACGCAATCCTACAACGAGGCCATCGGCTCGGAAATTCATTCGGTGGGTTTCCTCAACAAGAACTGGTCGACTTACACGTTCAATGTCATCTTCGCGCGCCTCGAGAATTTTCAATCCATCGAAGTGCCGGTTAGCGATCCGGCCACCGGCAACACGCATTACGTCGCCAATGCCGTGACCATTCGCAAGCTGCCCGAGGCCGAGCTGAGCAGCCGCGACCATCGGATCTGGCGCAACGTGCCGCTCTGGTTCTCCTTTCAGTCCGCCGCCGGACTCCTGCACCGCGACGAGCCGATCTTCGACAGCACCACCAACCCCACTGCTCTGATCGACACCTTTCGCACGGGCCAGTTCATGAACCGCCTGAACCTGGCGCCGCACGTGACCACCGCGTTTCACTGGGGGAGCTTCCACCTGGTGCCGAGCTTCGGCATCCGGGAGACCTACTACGGGGAGGCCCAGGCGCCCTATCAGGACCGGTTCCGGGTAGTGGGCACGAACATCGTGAGGAGCGCGCGGGATTTCTCGGCGGACCTGATCTTTCCCTCGCTGGCGCGCATCTACAACAAGAAAACGGTCTTTGGGGACAAGCTCAAGCACGTGATCGAGCCGCGCGCCACTTACCGGTACGTGACGGGGATCGGGAGCGACTTCAACCGGTTCATCCGTTTCGACGAGACCGACCTGCTTTCCAACACCAACGAGTTGGAACTGTCGCTCACTAACCGGATTTACGCCAAGCGCGGCGATTCGGTGCAGGAAATCTTCACCTGGGAGTTGATGCAAAAGCGTTACTTCGACCCGACCTTCGGAGGCGCGCTGATACCGGGCGTGCGGAACGTGCTCGAAATCACGGCCGATCTCACGGGGTACGCGTTTCTGGTGGGTCCGCGCAGTACCTCGCCGGTGGTGTCCCTGCTCCGCATGAGCCCCATAAGTGGTCTAGGGGTCCAGTGGCAGGCCGACTACGATCCGCGGCGGCATGAAATTGTGGACAGCATGCTTTCGGTGGACTACCGCTGGAAAAGGTACTTCATTTCGGCCGGAAACAACGATGTTCACAACGACCCGGCGCTCGCGCCCGCCGCCAACCAGTTCCAGTTCCGGACGGGATTCGGCGATCCCAACCATCGCGGATGGAACGCCGCCGTGGTGGCGGTTTACGATTACCGCAAGGCCGTGCTCCAGTATTCCACCACCCAGGTGACTTATAACACCGATTGCTGCGGGTTAAGCGTGGAGTATCACCGCTATAACATCGGCGTACTCGATCTAAGCGATTGGCGCATGGCGTTTACGGTTGCCAACTTCGGGAGTTTCGGAACACTGAGGAAGCAGGACCGGCTGTTCTGACGGGGCGCGGCGTTGCTCGGGGGTATCCTTGGCAGGGTGGAGCAATGTCTTCCGAAGGTCAACCAGCCCGCGGATGCTCAGTCTCTTCGGACCTTGGCGGACACGGCACGCCAGTCGCTGGCCCGCCGTCCGCTTCGCCGGTCGTACGACGATGCTGCGGAGGCCGATCTATCGCTGGCAGAGGAGTTATGGACCACCGGCCAGGGGCTTTGCGGCACAAAGCTCGGAGTCGAAGCGGCCACTGATCGCGTGCTCGCCCGCCTGTCGAGGAAGTAGCTGTCCGCCGTCAGCTCCAACTGCGCGGCTGATCGCTGACCGCTTCCTTCAGCGGGACGCCATCGCCACAATGTGAATGCGCCGGTTCTTCTGCCAGCAGGCCTCGTCGTGCTCCGTGCACACCGGCCGTTCCTTGCCGTAACTGATCCCTGAAAGCTGGTCGGCGGGGATGCCCACCTGGACCAGGTAGTTTTTGGCGGCCTTCGCCCGCGCATCGCCCACCGCCAGGTTGTACTCGGCCGAGCCGCGCTCATCGCAGTGGCCCTCGATGGTCAGCTTGTAATCCGGATAGTCCTTGAGGATGTCGCGCAGTTCCGTGGAGTCGGCCTGGAGCGCCTGAATCGCATCGGGGCGCAAGGTGTGCTTGTCGTGGTCGAAGTAGGCGTCCTCAATCCTGGCCAGAAGCTCGTCGATGCGTGCTCGCGTTGCCGCTTCGGATAGCGCGGCGTCGGCGCGGTGGCGGTCTGGGCCGGCGCGGGCGTAGGACGCGTGGGCGTTGCGGCCTGCGCCGGAGTGCTCGGGGCAGTCGCGGCGGGCGCCGGCGGCGGTTTCATGGCTTCCTTCTTTTTCGCGCACGCGGCGCCCATCAAGGATATCGCGGCGACAGCGACTAGTACCGTTGAGCGAGTATTTTTCATCTGGAAATATCCCTCACGATTCATACTGTTTTCGCGGCGGCAATCCTATCCTGTCCGGACAGGATTTTTTTGGGCGTCCGGATTGACTACACTGTGGTTGAAAGGACGCGAGATGCTCGAATGGTCCCGCGGGGCCTCCTCTACGCCGTGCAGCCCGATCTAGGGTGCCGGCTTGCCGGTGGCGCGCCGGACGCGGTAGACAGTGAAGTCCGGGCCGGGGCGTTCTACTGCGTCCGGGGGATGGAACGGGAGAAAGAAAGCATCGACGTTGTCCAGCTCGATAGCTACGGACGGGTCGCGCCGCGCGGCGATGCCGTACACCTCGTCCACCTGATCTCCAGGTGTGCGCCAAGCCTCCGTCGAGGCACACATGGAAATTGGGTAACGGGGGATGACGACGAAGAACTCCGGCGCGGGAATCTCCGCCGGGGACGGGTTGCGGAATACTTCGGCGCCGCCTGGGCCGGCAGCGCGAAGCATCAGGCGGTAGGGACCGGCGATCAGTTCTCCAGCGCGCTTGCCGTAGAGCCGGCTCACAAACTCGATCCGGCGTTCGATGGAAGCAGCCGACTCGCGGAGCTGGGGCTCACACTCGGCGCCACCGGTGTACACCACGGGCGTTGCTGTGGGAACGTGCTGCGCGAGCCAGCGTCCGGCGAGCGTTCGCGTGTCCTCACGGCTGAGCAGCGCGTCCAGGCGCGCCGCGGTCCAGGCTCCCGGGAGGGCCAAGGCCACGGTGACGGTGGCCACTATCCATGCCGGACGCGCCGACCGGCTCAGTGCCACACCTGCCAGCGCAGCTAGCCAGGGGAAGGCCGGAAGCAGATAGCGGTAGGGCACCCAGTGCCGGAAAGGCAGCAGCGCCCCAGCGAGGCACAAGGGGATGGCGGCCGCCAGCAGCAAGCGGACCCAGAGGGTACCCCGCCGCCCCCACAATCCCCACAGCAGTGCGCCGGTGGCCAGCGCCAAGCCAGGAATTCCACCCGGCCCATGGCGCAACGGGTTCCACACTTGTTCGAACGCGCCCACCACCGTCCAGGGCCGGGCGCCGGCGTGGTTGACGTAGAAGACGTTGAGTACCTCGTAAACCGATCCGCCGGACTGCTTCGGGAAAAACAGCGCATGCGGGTTCGTCACCGCGTAGGCGGCCAAGGCCACGACGGCAATGGCCACGGGGCGGCGTCGCGCGCTCCAGGCCAGTACGGGAGCAAAAACCAGGGACGTGTATTTGGTTGCCAGCGAAAGGCCGGACCACAGTCCGAGGCGCAACGAGGGCGTGTCATGGTCGCATGTGCGAAGCGCCTCGGCGCCGGCCAGAGCCACCAGCAGTGTCAGCAGTGTGTCGGTGACCGCGAAATGCGCATCCCGGATGGAGAGTGGAGCGCAAGCAAACAAAAGCGCGGAGGACCACGCCGCGCGCCGTCCTCCCAGCCGTTCGCCGATGTGCCACACAACGCCGATAGTGGCCGTGCCCGCCACTACGCTGATCCAGCGTGCTGCCAGGAAGTACATCGATGGGTCGTGTCCGAAGTGCTCCGTCATGCGCCAGTGCGACGCCACGCGGAATGGCCACAGCACAGCGGCGAAGACCAGCGCGCAGATCTCGATCAGAAAGGCTGGATAGACGAACAGGCCGGGGTGACCGTGATTCTCAAAAAGCCGCACCGCTGAGTGGACTAAGAGCGACTCATCCGGGCGGATATAGAGGTTCGACTCCAAGGGAAGCCCAAACGAGATTCCCCATGCGCGCAGGGCAAGACCGGCTGCGACAATGCCGGCGAACGCGAGAGTGTGGCTACGGTTTTCGAACATCGAGGAAGAGATAGGCGCCCTTTTGAGGATCTCGCAATGCGCGGCTGACGTGGGGGGCGAGCCAGGCCGCCCAAATCGGTCCAGTCAACGGATCAGGCAGAAAACGGTGGCAGCCCAGCAATCGCCGGCTGGCCAATCGCGGAAGGCTGAGGTAGTGTGACAGGTCGAAGGCGCGCATGGCGTCACGGTCAAAGTAATAGAAGGAGCGCTCTACGCGCAGTCCGTGCCGCTCCAGGCGCTGGCTCCAGGTCTCGATTGAATCCGTATGGAAATGCCGCGAGAGGCGGTTGAACCAGCCGGCGTAGCCACGCCAGAACCAAGCTCCCAGCAGCCCGTCGGTGAAGCGATGGCTGGGGGCTGTGATCAGAAGACGTCCGCCGGGGCGCAATATGCGTGCGCACTCCGAGACGGCGGCATCGATGCCGGGGATATGTTCCAACACCGAGTTGGCCACGATGGTGGAAAACGACTCGGCGCGGAACGGGGCGCGGGTGGCGTCCGCGGCCACGCGGAAGCGGTGTGCGCGGGATGCGAGCAGAGACGGAAGATGAGGATCGAGCCCCACCTCCGGCGGCCGCGCAAAGGCGCTTCCGGCCAGGCAGCCATCCGCGCAGCCCAGGTCGAGAACCGGCGGCGTGAGGGGTGCGGCATCGAGCAGAAGGCGGCATTCCACACTGCGCACCAGGGCGAAGTAGAGCGGAGCTTCAGCGAGGAATCCGCGCAGCAGGGCAACGGCGCTGTCGTCAGTCATGGATCCCCACGTAATCCAGAACGCGCTGGTAGGCGGTGTAGTGCGCCTCGCTCGAGAATTCGCTTTCAATCGCGGAGCGGGGACGCAGGAACCGCTCGCGGTGCGTGAGAACCTCGATCACGGCGTTGGCAAGTGCGGACGCATCGCCGGGCGGCGCCAGAAGCCCCATTCCCGTGTGCTGAACGGGGACGCGTACACCCGGCAGATCGCTGGCAACTACGGGCGTGCCACAGAGCATGGCCTCCACTTGCACCAGGCCGAAGCTCTCCAGACGGGTGAGACTGGGTACCACCAGCACATCACAGGCGGCGAAGAACGCGCTCAGGTCGGGTTGTAGGACGCCGAGCGAACACCAGGCCTCGCCTAAGCTCGCGATTTTCGCTTGGATCCGCTGGCGCCAGCCCCGACTGCCAAATCCCTCCGGCGGGCCGGCGTGCAATACCCGGGCGTCCGGAAAACGGTGGCGCACCCGCGGCAGAGCGGCGGCCAGCGTCTCGAGCCCTTTTTCAGCCGACCGGCGGGCGGCGATGCCAATGAGCTTCTCGCCGTTGGGAGCATAGAGTTTTCGCAGCCGTGCCACTCGATCCGGACGGGGCAGCGGGACGCGCACGGCGTGTGGCACGATGAACCGGGGCGTGCGTAACCGGCGTAGAAACCGGCTGTGATCGGCGTAGTCCTCGGTGGCAACCGTGATGGCGCGAGCCGTTCGGGCGGCGATGGACTGGCACAGAAGCAGGCCGGACTCTGCTACGCGGGCCAGCGCGCCGCCGGGCAGGCATGGGTCGCAGGAATGATCCAGAAGGAGTGGCACTCCGGCCCGCCGGCATTCCCAGGCGGCCGCCAGTAGCTCGATGGGGGTGGCCGGCAGCCGGAGCCGGACCACGTCGGCATCGCGCACCAGCGCGCGCAAGGCACTCCGGTAGCCCCGCATCACGGGCGCGCCGTAAAGGCGCCAGGGCGCGTCCACACGGTGGACGCGCACGCCTTCCAGCGTCTCGTCTTCGGCCAGGGTGGAGTCGAAACGGGAACTGAGGACAGTGACTCGGTGACCGTGTGCGGCAAAGGTCTCCAGACTGTTGGCGGCAGCCGCTGTCAGACCCGAGATGTGTGGCCGGTAGAGGGTCAGCAACCCAAGCATCCGCATGGCTTAGGATTCCTTCTGGAAACGGAACCGCCAAAGCTCAATTCCGCAGCGCCACCCGATGCGCAGGGTCTTCCACCAGTGGATGGAGGTTGTACCGGCCGAACGCGCCAGGTGCGAGACCGACACTTCACATGGAGTACAGCCGCGCCGGCAGGCCGCCAATGCCAGAAAGACGTTCGGCGCGAACACACCGTCTGGAATGCTGGCCAGCAATTCCCGAAGCAGGGAGGCCCGCAGCAAGCGATAGGGTGCGTTCGGATCGCGCAACCGCGTGCCGAACAGCAGGTTCAACATGGTGCGATGGGTGGCGCTGAGAACGATGCGGAGCGGGCGGTCGTGGCGCGCGGCGCGAACGCCCAACACGAAGGCCGAATCGTGGCGCGCCGACCAGAGCTTTTCGAAGTCCGCCGGGTCGAACTGCCGGTCGCTGTCCACCTGAAAGATCCAATCGGCGCCGGCGTCGAGCGCCTGGTGATATCCGGCGACGATCGCGGCTCCGTGGCCTCTGTGGGGCTGGTGCAGAACCTGGATGCCGGTGTGCGTGGTGGCAAGCCGGTCCAATAGCGCGCCGCTTCCGTCGCTGGATCCATCGTCCACCAGAAGAAGAATGCCTCGGCTGCGGATCACCGGCAGCCATTCGGCGCAGAAGGCTTCCAGGTTGGCTGCCTCGTTGTATGCCGGCGCTACGATACAGAGCGATTCCGCCATCAGGGCCTCGAGGGGCGTAACGCCGCTCCGGCGGCGAATCCGTCGCGAATTGACTCAGCGATCCCTTCAAACCGCCAGCGGGCATAGCGCCCGGTCATAAACACGCCTCGCTGTTCGAGAGCCGCGAGGGTTCTCTCCCGCCATTGCGATCCGGGACGCGCCCATGTATAAGCGACGTCGACCCACGTTCTGCTGACTGCTTCGGGTTCCCCGATAAATCCCCACTCTCTAAGCTCGGCCATGGCGGAAGCGGTGTAGACGGCCACCTCTTCTTCCGACGGGCGCGCTCCTTCGGCGAAGGCGCGCTCGACATACAGCGACACCTTGCCCTCCGCCGCGGCGGGCAAGAACCGGTTGTCCACGTTGCTGTAGAAGCCGACCCGGAAGAAGCCGGAGCGGCTGTTGGGAACATAGATCCAGTGCTCGTCGGGACAGGCCGGCCCGCGAGCAGCGCCCAGGTTGAGAACCAGCACGGCGGTGGCGGGCCAGGGATCTTCTTCCGGATCCAGTCCCATGAGCGCGGCCGTGCGGTTCAGCGGCAGGGTGGAGAGCAGGGTTTGGTAGCGTGCGCCGCTTCCGTTATCTAACAGCAACTCGTGCTGCGCGGGCTTGACCGACACAATGCGGCAACCGGTTTGGAGTCGGGCCCCGGCGGCCATGTGATCCGCCACGTGCTGCAATCCACGCCGCGGATAGTGAAAGAAAGTGTTGTAACCGGCGTTCGTGCCTTTCCCGGTGAGGCCGCGTTGGACGCGAGCCAGGTCGAACGGCGTCTTATAGCCGTCCTGGGGTGCGATGTGCCGGGACAGGCCCGCGGTGTAGCGTTCATGGAACGGGCCGAAGAAATGCTCGCACAGAGTTTGCCCGAAGGTCGCCTCGAGCCAGTCGGCCAGCGTGGGGCCGGCCGGGCGGGATTGGCGCGCGATTTCGGTCCAGGCGCGTTCGGCGAGGTCGGGAAGGCAGCTCAGGTGGTACTGTAGCGGGAACGGCACAAGCAGACGGCGGGAAGGGAAATAGACGGCGGCGCGGCGCTGGTAGCTGTCCAACTCGCCGATGCGGGAGAGGAACCAGAGCACTTGCGCATCGGGCGCGAAGATCCAATGTCCCCCGCCGACCTCGAATCGATAGGCTCCGCCGTCCTCGGGAGGAACGCTCAGCCGTTCGTCGCTGTGTGGACGTTGATAATAGGAGCGGCAGATGCCGCCCGGCAACGGGTTTACCTCCAGGACGGGAAACCCGGAAGCCCAAGCCGCGGCCAGGCCGCTGACGCCCGCCCCGAGAATGATCGTTTGCACCAATCGCCTGATTCCATTCAAGCGTTAAGACAGAGACATGATAGCATCGAGGACGTGAGTATCGGGCCTGATGGTGCGATACCATAACTGCTGATGATCCCCGGCGTGATCCCTGTGGCGGGGCGCGGGAGCCGTGCTTTTCCGAAGATCTCCGGACTCCCGAAGGTACTTCTGGAAGTCGGCGGTAAGACGCTGCTCGAGCGCAACATCGAGCTGCTGCGCGATCAACTGAACATTCGCGAAATCTACCTCATCGTGGGTCACTTGCAGGCGCAGATCCGCGCCCGCTGCGGTGACGGCTCCGGGCAGGGTGTGGTCCTGCATTACACCGAATGCGCCGATCCAGACGTGGGGCTGGCGCGCGGACTCGCGCTGCTTCGGAGCCAGATGAACGGGCCGTTTGTGACCATTCTTGGCGATGAGCTTTACGTGGGGTCGAACCACGGCAATCTGCCGCTGTCGGATCATGACACCGTGTGCGGTGTGATGCGTGGCGCCGAGGCCGATCAGATCCGGTGCAACTATAGTGTCGAAGTGGACAACGGCCGGATCGTTGCGCTGGAAGAGAAGCCCGTCGAGCCGCGCAATGACCTGCTCGGATGCGGAACGTTCGTTTTCACGCTGGAGATTTTCGACGCCATCGACGCGACTCCGCCTTCCTCCCGAGCGGGCCGCGTAGAGTTGATCGATGCCATCGCGCGCCTCGCCGTCGCCGGCCGCGTGGTGCCGTTCTTCCTCGAAGGGGCGTACTGCAACGTCAACACCCCAGAGGATCACCGGCGGGCGCGGGCCATCTGGCGCTCCTGCGCGGTGGGACCCCGCCGGGTCAGCGTGGTGATTCCGGCCCGCAATGAAGAGGTCCCCATTCGGGAGGTGGTGCGCGATTTCCGCGAACAGGGGTACGAACTGCTGGTGATCGACAACGGTTCGACCGACGGCACTGCCGCGCGGGCCGCGGCCGCCGGCGCCGTGGTGGAGACGGTGCATCTGAAGGGATACGGCGATACCATCCGGCACGGTCTAGACGCGGCCTCCGGTGAGATTCTGGCGGTGGTGGAGGCCGACTATTCTTTCCGTGCCAGGGATCTGCGGCGTCTGCTGGACACGCTGCCAGGAGCGGACATGGCAGTGGGAACGCGGACGCACCGGGAATGGATACAGCCGGGCGCTAATATGACCGGCCTGCTGCGTTGGGGCAACGTTTTTGCCGGAAGGCTGCTGGGCTGGCTCTGGCCCGGCCGTGGCGCGCGCTTCAGCGACGTGGGTTGCACTTATCGCGTGCTCTGGCGGGACTCCTATCGCACCATGCGCCCCCTGCTGCGGGCGAACGGACCGGATCTGTCCCCAGAAATGATGGTGGTCGCCTTGCGCACCGGGCAGACGGTGATCGAAATTCCCGTCGAGTATCATCCACGCGCCGGTGGAGAGTCCAAGCATTCCGCAAGTTACCCGCGGATTGCACGCACCGCGCTCCGCATGCTGCGGACGGTGTTGAGTCACCGGCTGGGGTGGCGATGAGTCCGGCGAGCAGGGTGAGGACTACCGTGGCGCGCCTAGGATTTTCGCGGGCGCTCTGCACCGTGGCCCTGGCCAACCTTACGGCGCTGGTGGTGCTCAACGCCCTGGGCTGGAAAAGTTGGTGTCTGCTGTTGGTTTACCCGCCGGCTCTGGTCGGCTTCGGACGGTTGCTTTTCCGCGCGCAAGTGCGCCCCTGCCCACGTCCGGTGCCGGGAATTCTCATCGTCATGGCGTTCGCGTTCTGGATCTTGCTGACCAGTCCGAGGCTGTTGTACCTGGCTGAATGGATGCCGGCAACGGTCGTTCTGGCCCAGGCCGACGACCCCGCCCGTCTGGCCGAGTTGGCCAGCCTCACGCTGGGTGGTAACTATCCCTTGCCGCACTTTGCCAATCAGGGATATCTGCTCTCGTTTTACTATGCGGCCCTCTATCCGATGGCCTTCCTGAAGCTGGCTTTGCCATTCCTCACGTTGAAAGACGTGCTGGTTCTGGGGAATGCCATCTATCATCTGCTGATCCTCTTCAGCCTGGTCGAGTTCTCTCACCGGACGATGCCGTCACCCGCCCGTTCTGCCGTGTTCTTATTCCTCTGTACGTTTTTCGCAGGGTTCGATTGGGCCTTCTACCTGGGCAGTTCGTCTCGCCATATCGAACTTTGGCACGCCGAACGGTTCGGCTACGCCCGGCAGGTGTCCTCATCGTTCACGGCGATGTACTGGGTGGTGCATCATGTCTTCGCGCTTTGCACGTTGCTGGCGGCGGCGTTGCTGGCGCGGTTTCTCCGTTTCCGGCGGCGCGTCTGGAAGCCGTTGCTGCTGAGCTGGCTGCTGGTGAGCGCCCTCTACTCGAGCCTGTGGACGCTGCTTCCGCTGCCGTTGGTCGCGGCGCGTGAACTGCGCTGGTTGGGGCGGCGGTTGTGGCGCACTGGCGTTTGGCCCCTGGCCGTTGGCGCGGCCGTGGTCCCAGCCTTTCTGTTTACTCGCCGCGTGGACAGCGGCAGTCTCTGGTTGTCTCCCGTGCGATACGCCTTCCCCGGGCCGGAATGGCTGACGATCCCGCTTTCGGGCGTGACCTACCTGTTGCTGGTTTCGACCATCGATTTGGGCTGCCTGCCCCTCTGGTTGTTGCTTCGGTGTCGTCGTTTCTCGCCGCCGGAACGCCGCTGGTATGCCGGCGCGATGGCATTCTTCGCCACCACGTTTGTGGTGGAGTCGGTCGGCACCAACGACTACTGCATGCGGGGGATGTTCTTGCCGGTGGTGGTGTTTTTCGCTCTCGCTGCCCGGCATCTCGTCGTCCCGCCGTCGAACGTGTGGCTGCGGGCCGGGCTGGCACTCGTCCTTTCGCTGGGGTGCTGGTCGGAGTGGAGCCGGCGCAGCCTTGCGATTCTGGAGACATCGACGTTCTATTGGTGCATTCGCGGACAACGACCTCCGGCGGAGGTTGCACGCTTCCTGCGCCCGCGCTACCGGGAGTTGGCCCGCAGCGGTTCCCGCTTCTATTCTCCCGATGAGGTGGATCGGCGATCGGTGCACAAATACGACGCCTGCAAGCTGATTGTGGATACGCCGCCCGGTGACATGCTTGTTCCGGAACGCCAACTGCTGCGGTATCCGAAACGGAACTGGCTATGGTGAACCGTGATGAGCGGCCGGCGCTCAACCTGCTGTCGACGGCCTACCTGCTATTGCCGGTCCTGCTGTTTCTGGTGGGCTATCTCCGCTGGTATTATGGCATCCCTTTGGCGGCGGTGCTCGTGGTTTTGCTGGTGCTGGAGGCGCCCCGGCGGTGGCCTGCCGCATGGCCGCGTCCGGCCGTGCCGGTGATTGTCCTCCTCCTGGTGTGGACCGCGCTTTCCGGCCTGGGCGGGTTGGGCTATCAGAATCACGACTACCAGAAGCACAACGGGATTCTGAAAACACTCGTGGAACAGCCGTGGCCGCCGGTGCTGGCCGATTGCGGGAGCGATGGGCAGGACTGCCCTCTGTTGTACTATGTCGGGTTTTATCTGCCTTCCGCCACAGTGGGAAGACTGTGGGGGTGGAGCGCCGCCAATCATGCATTCTTCCTGTACGGTCTCGTCGGAGTGTTACTGGCGGCGCGGTGGTTTCAGGAACTGTCTGGACGGAAGGGCTGGCTGGTGGTGCTGTATTTTGTGCTGTTCAGCGGCCTTGATTTTCTCGGCTACTGGGCTGGCTCGCGGTCTCTGCCCCCGCTCGGGCAGCATCTGGAACCCTGGCCCCACCTTTATTGCCAGTTCAACTCCATGACGGTGGCGCTGTTCTGGGTGCCCCAACACGCCTTGCCGGCGTGGCTGACCACGGCGATGGTGCTGGACCGCGTGACGCGGCTAGGCACAGTTCGCGGTTTGTGGTGCCTTGGCGCGTTACTGTTGCTGTTCTCGCCGCTGGTGGCAGCCGGACTGATGCCATTCCTGCTGTATGCCACGTGGCAATGCCGCGGACGCGGGCTCTGGAGCCCGGCCAACCTGGGCGCGGCCTGCCTGCTGGTTCCCGTACTGGCGGCTTACTACGCCAGTTCCGCTCTTCACGCGGTGCATGGCCCGTTGTGGGCTTTCGTCAATCTGCCGCACCGGCTGCCGGGGCTGGTTGCGTTTTATCTGCTCGAACTAGCGCCTTTTGCCTATCTCTATTGGCGGCGCCCTTCGCGAGACCTGCCCGATACCGATCGCGGCTGGTTCTGTCTGGCCGTCGTGGTGTTACTTGGGTTGCCGCTTTATGTGTTTGGCTATTATGGCGATCTCTGCTTGCGCGGATCTATGCCGGCGATGTTCGTTGTTGCGGTGTGGACCGCGCGGACGGCGGCCCAATGGCTGGCCGCGCCGGGATGGCGCCGGTGGGTTTTTGTCACGATTTTTGCTGTCGGCAGTCTGACTGCCGGGGAGGAGATCTGGCGCAGCTTGAGTCACTACGGCTGGCGCGTTCCGGACCCGGCCTCGGTCAAGAATCCGGCTTTGCTTGAGCCACGCCGGTTTGTTGGCAGCCAGTATCAGGGACGGAAGGACGCCTTTTTTTTCCGATATCTGGCTAAGCCAGCATGCGGCGCGGCCGCATTTGCTCGGCAGCGCGGATCATGAAGACGGCGACTTTACGGTGAATGCGCTGGTGGCCGGAAACGCGTCAAGCCCGAAGGCTCACATCGCCTACCAGAACAAGCGCAGCCCGACCTGCGACTGCCGCATCGAGCCTGCCGTAGTGATCTGGCCGAAACTGGCGGAATTCAAGTTCGTGGTCGGCCCGCTCAGGTTCACCAGATTGAGGGCATTGGTCATCTCGGCGCGAAATTCCAGTTTCATGGATTCGCGCAGCCGGAACTGGCGGAACAAGGATGCGTCCACCTGCTTCTGTCCCGGGGCGTCGAACAGGTTGCGCGCGGAGTTGCCGTCCGCGCCCGCAAGTGGGGCCTTGAACGCGGCCGTGTTGAACCAGGCGTTGGTCACAGCGGAGCGCGAGCGGTTCGGATCCAGGTTGGGATTACCCGCCAGGTCGCAACGGTCCGTGCTGCTGCCATCGACGTTGGTATCCTGGCCGGTGGTGCACGTGAGCGGCGTTCCGCTCTTCGCCGTCCCGATGACCGAAAGCGACCAGCCGTTCAGGATGGTCCGCACGACGGGCTGGCCGCCCTTGAGGTAGTTGATCTCCCAGATGGCCGAGAGCGAGAATACCTGCCGCCGGTCATTGTTGGTGCGCGAGCGTTCCAGGGCCAGGTTGCGGAAATCCTCGGCGCCGCCGGTAGGCTGGTTGTTCTGCGTTTGCGCGCCTTCCATGCTCTTGCTGAAGGTGTAATAAGCCCGCAGAGCGATGCCGTGCGACATGCGCTTCTGTAGCGATGTCTGGAGGCCGTGATAATCCGAGTTGATGATCCCGTCTTCGTAGTAGATGATGCCCAGCGTCCCCGGCAGGTAAGGCCGCCGGTTGGGGAGATTAGTCGTGGTGGCGGTCGGATTCCAGACCGGATAGTTCTTGTCGGTCGTGAAGGGCAGGTGATGGGCCAGCGCGCCCACATAAGCCGCGCTGACGCTGAGGTCGTTCCGTAACTGGCGCTGAACCGACAAACTGAGCTGGTAGGTATAGGGGAAATGGAAGTTCTGGGCGAGGGTCGAAACGTCCGCCGGCAGGATGGCGAATTTCGGGTTCCCCGGAGTGTAGCTGATCGGGAAGGGCGAACCGCCCATGTTCCCGTACGGATCGGACAGCGTCTTCACGTTGGCGAAGGTCTGCCGTGCCGAGAAAGGCTGGTAGTCCGTGGTCATGTTCATGTTATTGCTGGAAATACTGCCGTAGAACATGCCGGCGGCCGCGCGGATGGAAGTCTTTCCGTCTCCGAACGGGTCCCATGCCAGGCCGAAGCGCGGTGCCATCATCCTCTTTGACGGCTCGATGATGCCACGGCCCACGCCCGGATCGCCGGGGAACAGCAGGCCTTTCGGCGCGGTCGGCGCGACGGTGGATTCGACGCCGGGCGCGAAGGTCATCTTGCGGTCGAGCGGGTCGGTCATCGACGTGGGCACCTCGTAGCGCACACCCAGGTTCAGCATCAACCGCGGGTGAACGCGGAAATCGTCCTGGAAGAACAGGCCGGTGTACCAGTCGTTGTCGATCTTGGTGCACGGAGTATCCTGCTTGAAGCTGGCTGGCAGCCCCATCATGAAATCCGCCAGCGCATTAGTGGTCTTTTTGCCGTCGAACGACCACACCCCGTAGTTGTTCAGGGAGGTGTCCTGGATGAATTTTTCGAGCGAGGCGTCGATGCCCATCTTCAGCGAGTGCCGCCCCTGGATAAAGGTCATCGAGTCGCGGACGCCATAGTAGTTGCTTCCCGCGATCGGCCCCTGGATCGCCTGGGAGAGCGTGAACACGCCGCTGACGGTGATCTGCGGCAACGATTTCGGGCCCTGGATGGTGAATTTCGATCCCAGGTCGGATAGGTCGATGCCCGGCAGGTTCAAGCGCCCGCCAAAATTGCGAACATAGGTGGCGCGGAACTGGTTGACGGCAGTAGGGCTGATGGTCCATGTGTCGCTGGCGTTCAGGTTCTGCTGCTTCCAGTTGTAGTCCTGCTGAGACCACGCGATGTTGCCCCCCGCTTTCTGGTACTCATAACCCTTGGTGTAGAAGTAGCTGCCGGTCACCTGGTGCCGGGACGAGGGCACGTAGTCCACCTTGAAATTCACGTCGTCGGAATCCGACGGGCGGGGAACCGTCCCCTGCCATTTGCTGCCGGGGACATTCGACGGAAAAATGTAAGTATTGATGATCTTCATGGCCGCGGGGTCGAGGGCCGATGGAGCAATCACGCCGTTGGTGATGCCGGCTACGCCTGTCGGTTTCTTCGCCGAGGCCGAGAAGTCTCCCAACCGCTCCGCGGCTGTGGGGACGATGGCTCCGCTCAGAACGTCCTGGAACCGCTGCCTCAAACCGGAGTAGCTGCCGAAGATAAACAGCCTGTCTCGTCTTATGGGGCCGCCGGCGCTGCCGCCGAACTGGTTCCGCCGCTGCGTCGGCCTGCTCAGCACGTTCCAGTCGTTGGCGTTAAGCTGATCGTTGCGGAGAAACTCGAAGAGCGACCCGTGCAGCGCGTTGGTGCCCGACTTCGTGACCACGTCCACCACTCCCGCGGTGAAACGGCCGAATTCCGCGCTATAGCTGTTGGTGATCACGCGAAACTCCTGGATCGTGTCCGGATTCGGCGTGGCATTGGCGGTGTTCCTCAACCCCGTCATATTGCTGCCGCCATCCAGATAGTAGGCCACCGAGCCGGTGCCGCCATCGCCCGACCCGTTAATCGCCACCGTGGTCTGCCGGAAGCCGACCGTGTTGGCGGTGGCGTTCATTTCCACGCCGGGCGTCAGGTTGAGCAGCGCGTAGACGTCCCGGTTCACCAGCGGCATCTGAATGATTTCCTGATTCTCGATGGTGCGCCCGATCTGAGCGTCGGAGACGTTCACCAGCGGAGCATCCCCGGTAACCGACACCGACTCGGTGAGCGCCCCCACATCCAGCACCATGTCCACGCGGGCGTTCCGGCTCACGTCCAGCACGATGCCGGATTGCACGTACTTCTTGAAGCCCTGGAGGCTGGCTTCGACCTTGTACGAGCCGAGCGGCAGGGCCTTGAACGAATATTCACCGTTGGCCTCCGACTTCGCAGAGCGCGTGAAATTCGTCTCAGTATTGATGACCGTCACATCGGCGCCGCCCACCACCGCGCCCGTGCGGTCCGTGACGGTGCCGAAGATACCGGCCGTGGTTACCTGCGCCGCCAACGGCAAGGCAGTCAGGCAAAGTACCACTGCGAATACACTCCAATACGCTTTCATGTTCACTCCTCACGCAATGCGGGCTAAAGGATCTGAAACTCAGGATCACGCGTAACTTGTTCCATATCAAGTGAATTCACCGTGAATTCACAGCGAAGCCCCAGGGGAGTGATGTCTTCATCCACAGAGGGAGTAAAATCGAGGGGCAGGGTGTTTTTTCTCGCCATGGCATCCGAGGCTCATTCGCGCTCTCCTGAAAGTTTCGTGCCCACGGGCGAGGAGTGGGAGTTGCTTCACCGGATCGGCGCCAGTGCGGCTTTTCAGAAATCCAACCGCCTGCGGGAGTTCCTTCTGTACGTAGGCGAGCGGAAGCTCCAAGATCCGCAGTGCTCGATTCCCGAGCAGGAGATCGGAATTGCGGTCTTCGGCCGGCCTGCCGGCTATGACACCGGCCAGGACAACCTGGTCCGGGTGCAGGCCTCGCAACTCAGAAAAAGGCTGCAACAGTACTTCGCCGGGGAGGGAAGGGACGAACCCCTCGTCGTCGAGCTGCCCAAGGGCAGCTACGCGCCCGTCTTTCACCCCCGGGAAGCACTGCCGGCCGGGCTTCCGTCCCCGGCGGGGCATCGCTCCGTATGGACATGGGCAGGTTGGGGCCTGGCCGGCGTTTTGGGCCTGGCGTTCGCGCTGCTGCTGGCGCAGAACCTCGGTCTGCGGCAGCGTGCCGAGCTCGGCGTAGGCACACGGCCGTCCGTGGACCGGCTCTGGCGCCAGATGTTTGGCAACGGCCAAACCATCAATCTCGTCCTGGCCGATGGCAACCTGGTGGAGTTCGAAAACCAGATTCAGGGCCAGATCTCGCTGAGCGACTATCAAAACGGCGCTTTTGCCAAGTTGGCCGGTGCGCGGATCGCGGACCCCGCGCTTCAGACCTTGGCGCTGAACTTCGTAGGCCGGCGCTATACCAGCGTGGCGGACGTCAAGGCGGCGCTGGCGATTGGGCTGGTGTGTGCCGCCAATGGCCTCCCCCTGGAAGTCGTCTTTGCCCGCTACGCCTCGACGGCCCAGGTGTCCTCGCACAACGCCATCCTGCTCGGCAGCCTGCGCGCCAACCCGTGGGTCGGACTGTTCGAGGACAAACTGAACTTCCGCACCGTGTTCGAGGAATCGCCCCGCGCGGCGTACTTTGTGAATCGATTGCCCAAACCTGGCGAACAGCCCGTGTATAAGGCGCAATGGGCGGCGCTGGGATTCTGCCGCGTGGCCTATCTGCCGAACCCCAAGGGCACCGGTGACGTGTTGCTGATTTCGGGCACCGATGTGCAAGTGACCGAAGCGGGCAGCGAGTTCATCACCAGCGAACGCTGGGTCCGCGCGCTGAGGACTTCGCTGGGCCTCAAATCGGGCGATCCGGTGCCCCGCTTCGAAGCCCTCCTGCAAGGTCAGTTGATCAACGCCACCGTCCCGGAATTCCAGGTCGTGGTAGTGCGGCGGCACTGAAGGCTGATGCGGCTCACTTAATTGAGGGAGGGCGCCCCGGCGCTTCCCAACCTGCGTCGTCGTCCGCCAGGCTGGATTGCTGACGGGAAGGGCTGTTAGCGACAGGAATCCTGCACGGCGAGCAGAGACGGCTGTCTTCCGAGGCGATCATAGCGGGGCATGCGCCTGGCGCACTTCGCCAAAAGGGCTGAAGAGGACCGGCGCAAGCCTGGCCGAAAAACAGCCCAAGATGTGCTGGTCAGATCTGAGCGAGATCGTCAAAAAGTGAGAGCTGAATCTTGCTAGCCATGTGTTCCCACGCAAACCGCATCGGGACTGGGTTCTTGAATACCAGATGCCCTTCAACTTGAATCGGATTTGGCGCTTTCAAGTAGCTTGCGACTCGTTGGCTGTTCACTTTAAGCAGGTCAACTCGGTCCAAATGCTTCCTTAGATCGTCGCGTTTTCCATCTGACCTTATCTCACCTGTGTAATCGGCTAATTGCTCCGCGACCTCACCAGGGGTTTTCTTGTACTGGAGATCCTTGCATTCTATTGCGAGCACCCGCCCCGATTCCGGCGACCACGCGAGAACATCAACATCCCCATAGTCCCTGTCAAAGGATTGGCCAAGCAACTTCGTTATCCTCAGTTCCTCTTCGGTCCGCCAGCGAAGTTCCCGTAACCGTGCGGCCACCTCCCCATTGAACGCCAGCCTATCGCGATGATTTGCCGATCCTAGCCACGCCCTCATTTCCGCGGACCGAACTTGCTCTTGGGGCACCTCGCCGCCGTTAAAGCCGGAGACCGAATAGGCAAATCCTCCACGCACGAACGACGGCGCCACAATCAGGAGTGGATCCTCCTCTTCATCTACTTGCATAAGTGGACGACGCAACGCCGACAGGCGGCGACGGAACCGCCAAGGCTGCCAATCCTTGTCAATGAAGCCGGCGGGTGCTATGTCCCACTGTGGACGCGGCGAGAGCGACAGCCCAGCCACAACAGAATCCGCCTCCTCCGGCGAAAGGTTGGCTGACTCAACTATGAGGCGCAGCAGCTCAGACCGTTTCAGTTCAAGGGCAGGTTTAGACTGTTCAAGTGCCATGTCATCGAGCCGATCCAGAAGCACCCGAAGACCATCAATCGTAATACCGAATTCCGCACGCCAAGCTGCAATGAACTGCGCGTCCAGCAACCCCGAAGTGTCGGTCAGCGTTCGCGGTTCTTCGTACAGCTTCGGATAAGACCCGGCCGCATCAGTCACTCGCGCTTGACTGCCGACTCGCCCAAACGGATTGTACACGGAATCGAAGAATTCCTGGTTCATCTGTACGTCTCCCAGCGTGCTGATTTTGATGCGCGGCTCAACGGCACCCCAATGTATGGCATCCGAGAAGCCCCCCAGATGAAAGACCATGCTTGCTTGAGCCATCAAAGACGCAAGATCAATCTCTCCCGGTACGTGCTCACCGATCACGGGACACTCGGAGATCGCCGCCTCTAACAAGATGCGAGCAGCCACGAACACAGCGTTCAGTTCCGCTTCGTGTTCCAAGATGACCTGCATTACCGAAGCCTTGTCCTGGTGTAGTGCCAAATTTGCCCGCGCTGTCCGTCTCCATCGCTCACGGTCATGCGCCGCGCGTTCGTGGTTGAGTAGAAGCGCTGTCACGATCTCCTTCCGGCCAAATTTCTTGAGAGCAGCGCGAATATCCACAATTACCGCATTCACGGTGGCGTTAAGGTAGGCTGTACACTCTTCGGTGCCGTAGATTTCGGCCTCAGCGTTGGGACCGCGCGTTTTCCAACCAAGTCCGATTCGGCAACTCGCGCTGTCGAGCTGATCGATTATTGTCGGCTTGCGATCGAGTTGTTCAGCAAGGTAGTCGCGCAGGTTTCGCCCTTCGAACCGATGGATATGCCGCGCCTCCGAGTTCGGACAAATTGCGGCTGCTGCTTCAGCCGCCTTGGTTACGTCATGATCGCCACTCACAGTCGCTACCGCAGCCACCATTGCGTCTACGATCATCCGCTCCGCCGTGTTCTCTGGACGCTGAAACGCATTTTCAAAGCCGTCGGCAATACCAATGAGAATGGTCGACTTTCCTGCGCCCGCCTTTACCTGCACCAGTGCTCGCAGCTCTGAGATCTCAAGTTGTCTTTCTCGCCCTCGGCTCGACGCCGCCAGCTTGCCGAATCGGAAGTCAAACAGCATCGGCCCATCCGGCAGTCGCTCATACAGTCGATCTAGAATCGGCGCTGCACGTCGAAGCCAAGTACAGAGCATCTGCCAGTAGTTGTAGATGATACTTCGGGGTGATCCTTCAGATGCCGAAATCGTGACCCACCACGGTCGCCGAGAAGAGGCGTAGACGCCTTTCAACACGCCACGTTCCAGATCATCCTCGCTGACGTAAAACGGGGCGCGGTCGTCTTCCAGGAACAGTGACGGGCCTACCTTTCTGACTAATCGCAAATACCCGTCCGAATCAATAATCCGTTTCGTCTGATACTGAGAGGCGACAGCACTTCGCACATCCCGCAATGCGTTCTGTCGCACAACGACGAGCCCCCTCGCATTGTCACGGTTAAATGCAGGACCGGATTGGTGGAAGACCAGATGGCCGTCCAATTCATCGGCCCAGGCTGCCAAGTTCAGAAGGCCATTCATGTTTAGGAATGTGACGCCCCGCTCTTCGATGATGCGCTTCGAGGCGAGAAGCTTCCATAGCGCCAACCAATCGAAGCGGCGCATGAAGCTGAGCGTCACTAGGTCGGCAGCGCTGATCATCTCGACTCGCCAGTTTGGCGGATAATCAGTACGCAACGGAAACTGGATTGTGCGGCCGAGACCGCTAACGACAATTAGCACGATGGCTTCTCGAAAATCAGACCTCGCCTCAGCCTGCTCCATGAAATGCCGCAAGTGCTCATCAATTCGAGCTCCTAATGATTCAGGAGCGGCATTTGTACCTGATAGTCCCGCCTCTGAAAAACCCTCAAGCCCATCGACGAAGACCATCACATGAGCGAATCGGCCTGGATCAACCAACGTCATGAATGACGTCGTCCAGCCGCCCTCGAACTGCTGAAACGGAAGATGCGCTATCGCCGGCTCGCCAATAAGCGGCGCCTTGCTTATTACATCAGCAACCTCACGTGCCAAAGCACGCTCGAAACTCCACCTCAAGTCCATTGACAGAACGGTCTCAACCACGAACCGTGTCACGGCTGATGAGATGGCAGTCGGCAGGACCAAATAGGCGTGTCCCGCCCGAACCAAAATTGGGCGCCGTTCAAGGGCACTGTGTCCGTGGCCCGGGGCAGGGCTTAAGAGGGTGTCGTCCAGATTGAAGACGAACTCATCTAGCAGGGACAGCGGCAACTGCAAAGTCTTGAGATCCTCGTCGGAGAATCGGACCAGCGCTCTCCAGATGGACAGCCGATCAGACACCTGCCTCGGAAGTGTGTCGACTGGAACCTCTGCCCCAAGGGTATTTTCGACTAGTCGTGCCCTAGCGACGACCGCCTCCGAAAGACGGAGAATAGCGTCCACAACAGCGCGAATGCGGTCGAAGGGCGCGCCTCGAGGCATTGTGCCGATAACGTTCAATATCCGCTGGAGGCAGAAGCCGGGAGACTCACGAATTCCTTGAAGAATTCGATAGTTGCCGAGGGGCGTATTTACGTTAGTAACGAAGACATCTTCAGACGGATCCTCAGCGCGACCGCAGAATCCATGCCCGAGGTGCTCAAAAGCACGTACAACAAACCCTCTGGTTGGATGTTTGGAACCGGCGCAGTATGCGGTGGCGAGGTGGACCAGCAACTCAAGCCGGAGGCAGTTTGGCTGCAGCTCCGGTGCAAGCAAGAGCCCACCAAACGTGCTGGCAGTCGCGATAAGATCGAGGCCTTGCAGCTCACGGACGATATCGCTGTTCTCCTCGAGGAGTCTGTCGAGGGGTATGGCTCCCATCGGAAATGGCAACAGAGGTGACATCTGAAGTCCTCGGCGCGACAACTCCAAATCTAATCTTAGCCAAGTGGCGGGAGATGAACATCGCATCTGCCTTCTAGTAGCGCAACGTTATAAAGCAGCGGGCAGCGCCATTGGCGGGATTCGAAGGCTCAGACGGGATCAGCGGCGTGACCAATCAGGAACGATAAAATCGGCTTGGGTCCAGCGATGCCCAACCCGACCACCACTTGCCCCTCGCGGCCCACATTAACCCGCGATTTGCCCCGAATTGCTGTTGATAAATCCCCCTCCCACCAGCTACCGGTGTTCCTCCAGCCACACCAGGTCTTCCACCAGATAGTAATCGCCGTAAGTCAGCGTGACATCGGCAGGCCGCGTGCTGCACCCGTGGCGCAAGATGCCCGACGGCGTCAGGTACCGGTCGATCAGCGACTGCACAATACGCGCGCCTTCGCTGCGGTAGCGCCCCGCGCGGGCGGCATCGGGGGTCAACTCCGAAAGGCGAAGCAGTCCTCCCGCCAGGATGGCAGCGGCGGAGGAATCGCGGTTGCGGTAGAAGACTCCCTCGTCGGAAAAGTCGTACCACGGCACGCCATCCTCGGGCAGACGATCCAGCGCGAAAGCCGCGGTCTTTTCGGCGGCTGCGAGCAATTGCGGCTCGCGCGTGGCGCGGAACGCCTCCGTGAAGCCGTAGACCCCCCAGGTCTGGCCGCGCGACCACGCGGTATCGGCGGAGAGGCCCTGGTGCGTGTGGGTGAAGACGATCTCACCCGGCGGCGTGTGGTTGGGGAAGTCGATGGGCCCGCTCGAAAAGAACCTCTGGCGGTTGTCGCCCGGGTTGTAGTGCACCGATTGAATGGTGGAACCGTCGTCACGCACCAGCCACGCGGCGGATCGCAGGGCGTGCTTGCACCCCAACTCCAGCCACTGCTGGTCGCCGGTTTCACGCGTTGCCCACCACCAGATCTGCAGGTTCATGAGGGTGTCGATGATGGTGTCGTCGCCGTTGACTCCCCAGGAGGCCGCCAGCTCGATGAGCGGATTGTAGAGCTCCTTCAGCCGCGCGGCCGCCCGCAGGCCTCCCGCGCGATACTGGGCATCCTTGGTGGCTTCATAGGCGAACACCGAAGAGTAGTAATTCAGGAAGCCGGTGTCGTGGTTCTGCTTGCTCTCGTTGCCGACCAGGCGCGAGGTCCACAGTTCGGCCCACTTCCGGTACCGCTCGTCGTGCGTGTAGCCGTAGAGCTTCCAGAGTTCGCCCGGCCAGAAGCCCCCGGTCCAGTAGTAGCCCTTCTGGTCCTTCCACTCGCCGGTCGAGTTGTTGCCTTCGGTGAAGAATCCGCCGCCGTCGTTCTTGGCGGCGGACCCGGGCGTGTTGGCCGTGATGAGCGGCTCGTATTGGCGCGCGGTGCGGTCCGCGGCCTGCTGCAACAGCGCGATGGCCTGCGCGTAGGTGCGATGCCCGGCGGCTTCCAGTGTGTCCGGGGGCGCCGGTTGCGGCGCGGCGGCCTTCGATAACACCTCCATGGTGGCCGGCTGCGCCAGCCGCTCGCTCACCTGGTTGACATAAGTCAGGAAGCGCTCGCGGGTGGGCCGGGTGGAATTCGCCGGCGCCAGCGTGCCGCCCTGAACGCGCTCGGAGGGATTCTGCGAACGGACCATGAGCCCCTCCGTGCCCTCCTGGTCCCACATCGCCGCCGCATACCATTGCGCCATGCCGTTCCGCGGCACCAGCCGGAACAGGTAGTTGGCGGCGTCGGAGAGCACACCGGCCGATTCGTCCTTGCGGATGAAAACCGCGATGCCCAGGTTCTCATCGGGAAGCTCCACCGACATGGCCTTGGCGCCGGGCGCCACCACCTGGTGTCCCCAGGTGGCTACGGCTTCGACGGCGGGGTTGGGCGCCAGTTCCAGCGGGTCTATGCCCGGTTTCTTCGGCGCCGTGGCCGCCAGCGTCAGGCCTTGGAGGTCGCTGATGGTGACGCGGTGGTGGAAGCCGTGCTCGCCGGCCCACTGGGTGAAGCGGCTGACCAGGTCCACCGTGCGCCCACCGATCTTCCACGACTTGTATTCGATCTCTCCGATCGAGCGCACAGGGCCGCTCGCCAGGACGCGCCACTTCCGCTCGCCTACGTCCGCCACCGGTTGCGATTGGCCGTCGATCACCGCGGCGATCGAGCCGATGCCGCGCGTAGGCTCGACCTTGAAGATGTCGCGCCCCAGCGGCGTTTCCAGATGGTAGACGTACTCCGGAGACGCGAACAGGTCTAGGTACAAACCCGCCCGGCGCTTGCCGTAGAGATCGATGGCATTGCGCTTGTCGAAGTAAATGCGCCAGGCGGCCTCTTCGGATTCCCATCCGAGGCCTTCGTAGCGCGTGGCGAACTTGGCCTCGGTGCGCTGGGGATAGCGGCTGCGCAACCGCAGAATGGTGGCCTGGTCCCCATACGCGACCGTTACGATGCGCGTGGCGTGGGGCGCGAGGTCGATCTGGAAAACCAGCTCGTCGTACTTGCCGTCGCCATCCAAATCGTCGGCCTGGGAGGCCAGCTCGATCGTCTGAAGCGTGCGCGCGTCCTCGTCGAGCGTGGCGGCGTTGCTGGTGGTGACGATGGCGTTACCGGCGTTGAAATCGGGCGCAACGCGCTTGAGGGCTGCCACCGGCACCACGATATCTTCGGCCATGCGCGCCTGGGCAGAGGGGTTGGTGATCGCGAGTTTGAGAACTTTGATGCGCGGAGCCGCCTCTGCGATGCCGGCCGCGGCTGCCAGTGCCAGCGCGCAGACGGCTATCCTTCGTGCGATACTCATTTCTTTCCGTGCGCGGCCTCGAGGCCGGACCCGCGCTCCGCGTACTCCGGTTGCACGTTGACCACGCCGAACTGGCGGTCCGCCACCTCGCGGTTGGCCGCCATCATCCACAGGAAACCGATGGTGCCGCCGGGCGCCGCCACGTTGGGATGGTAGCCCGCGGGCATCACCACTACGTCGCCTTCGCGGACCGCGACCACCAGTTCCGGCTCTCGCGGATTGGTGTAGACCAGTTGCAGGCCCCAGGAGGGCGCGGGCATATCGATATACAGATACGCCTCTTCGAGCATGGCGGCATGCTCGTGCGGCGGCCAGGAAGTCCAGTTGCCAGGCTTGCTGAAGGTGACGCCGGCCACGATTCGGCCCGCTTCCACGTTCTTGCCGATCAGGATGTTGAGGTCGCGCTCGTTGGTCGGCCCGCCTGCCAGGAAGTGCAGCGTGGGGTCCTTGCGGACGTCGGCGAACGAGACGAACTTCAACGGGTACCGGCCGGAGACCGGCGCCGAAACTTCCGCCAGATCGCAACCCCCCTCCAAGGGAGCCACGCGGACCGCCGAGTCCCGCGGAACGTACAGAGCGTCGTAGCGGCCCAGTTCGAAGCGCTGCGCCGCCGCCTCCACTGCCGCGCGGCCGCCCAGACAGATCAAGCCGGTTTCATGCTCTCCCGTGGAGAATTCAACCGGCGCGTCGCCTGCATCGAGAATAATCCTGCCGTAATGCAGGTGCCGTACCGCCGCCTTTTCCGGCGCCAGCCAGCGCGTGCGCCCCTTCTGTTTGTTGGTCGCGCGGACCACGCAACTCTCTTGAGTAATGGTTGATGCCGCCATATTCATCCAGACTCCCGATTCACAAGAATAACAATGTGTAGCGATGAAGACCACCGGTGGGGCATGCTTTAGCTTGCCCGGCCATGCTTTGGCATGCCCCTTGATTTCGTGAGCCCGTCTTACTGCGCTCCGAGTTCAATAATCGGTACCCGGTTCTGCTCCAGCTCGCGGTTCAGATCGCTGAGCTTGGTTTCCCGCAAGCTCTTCCACGCTGCCAGTTGCGCCTCCAGCTCGCGGCTGGCCTGATCGAAGATCTGGTAAGCCGTGGCGGGCGGCGTGCGGTCGGCGCTCTCCGCCACGCCCAACGCCGCGCTCAATTCGCTGGACGCAGTGCTCAGACTCGCTGTGCCCCCGCCGGGGCGCCCTCTGGGCCCGCCGCCGCCCAGGATCCTGGCCGCCTCAGCGTCCAAGGCGGCGATTCTCGAAGCCAGCGCGGAATTCATCGCGTGCTCGGCCGCTTGCCGCCGCAGGGTGAGCTCGATCCGCAGCGCGCGCACCTCGCGCATCGCATCGGCCGCGCGCCCCATGGCGCGTGTAATGGACAGGCCCAGCTCCAATTGCTCTGCAAGGTCCGCCGGCGTTGCCGCCGATCTCGGATCGAGCGCCACCTTCAACGGCTGCGTATAGCTGCGCCCGGCCACGGTCAGCCGCACCGTGTATGCGCCGGGGAGCACCTGCGGGCCTTGAGCCGGCCGGCCGAATTCGCCTTCCGCGCCTTGGGCGCCCCCATCCGCCCCCGGCGGCGCATGGCGCAGGTCCCACACAAAACGATTCATGCCCGCTCTTGCCGTGAGGCGCGGCGGAGGCGCGATCCAAATGTCCGCAACCGCCCCGGGCCGCCTCGGCGCCTCCGCGCGATCTTTGCTGGAATAGCGCCGGATCGCCTGGTTCTGGTTGTCCAGGATTTCCAGGACCACCTCGCCTTCCGGCGCCGATTTGAAGAAATAGTCCAGCATCGCCCCCTCCGGCGGATTCTTCGCCTTGGGTTCTTCCGGAGGGAAAGGCGTCCCGGAGAAAGACTGCGGATTCACGCGGATGGCCGTGGCCGGCTGATAGAGCCAGGCTTCCGCCGAGGCCACCTGGGCGTTGATCTGCCGCAGCGGCGAGAAGTTGTCGAGAATCCAGAACGCGCGCCCGTGCGTCGCCACCACCAGGTCGTCACCGTGGATCACCAGGTCGCGCACCGAAGAGGCCGGCAGATTCAGTTGCAGGGACTGCCAGTGGCTGCCGTCGTCGAAGGAAGCATACACGCCCAGCTCGGTGGCCGCGAACAGCAGCCCCCGGCGCGCCGGATCTTCCCGAATGGCGTTCAAATACGCCGGTTCCTCGAGGCCCTCGGCCGCCAGCGCCCACGTCTTGCCGTAATCGCGCGTGCGATACACGTACGGCTTGTAATCGTCCATCTGGTGCCGGTCCACCGCGGCGTATGCCTCCGCCGGATCGAAGTGCGAGGCTTCGATGTGGGTCACGTTGCTCCACTCCGGCAGCCCCTGGGGCGTGACGTTTTCCCAGGTCTTGCCGCCGTCGCGCGTCAGGTGGATCAACCCCGTGTCGCTGCCGGTCCAAATCATGCCCGCCTTTAACGGCGAGGGCGCGATGGAATAAATCACGCCGTAGCCCAGCGCTTTGGCGTTGTCCGGCGTCACCGGACCCGGCGCGGCCGGCCTCTCTTTGCGCGTATCCCCGGTCAAGTCGGGGCTGATTTCGTGCCACGTCAGCCCGCCGTCGGTGGTCTTCAGCAGGTATTGCGCCCCGTAGTACAGCGTGTCCGGCTCGATGCTCGATGTCACCAGCGGCGCCGTCCATGGGAAACGGTACTTCTGCTGCGAGACGTTGGCGTTGGGACCAAAGCCTCCGCGCACGGGCCATGGCGTGATGTTCTGGCCTTGGCCGGTGCGCCTGTCGAAGCGCGTCAGGCTGCCATTGGTGTTGCCGACGTAAAAGATGTCGGGGTCTTTCTGATCGATGGCGATGTATCCGCTTTCCGCTCCGCCCACCGAGAACCAGTCGCGCGCGTCGATCTGCCCATGGTCGGTGCGGCTCGCCACCGCCGCGGTCCCGCTGTCCTGCTGCGATCCGTAAACGAAATACGGAAACCGGTTGTCGGTGATCACGTGGTAGAACTGCGCGGTCGCCTGGTTGTACCAGGTGCTCCACGTCTTCCCGCCATCCACGCTGATGTTGGTCCCCTGATCCGAGCCGAGAACCATACGGCGCGGCTCGCTCGGGTCGATCCACAGGATGTGATAGTCGTCTCCTCCAGGCGCGCCCTTGAGCACCGTGAAGGTCTTTCCTCCGTCGGTGGAGCGATACAACGCCACGTTAGGCACGTAGACGACATCCGGGTTCTTCGGATCCACGGTGACGCCGCCGAAGTACCAGGCCCGGCTCACGATGCGGGCATCGGCGCTGGCGCGCGTCCACGTCTGGCCCGCGTCGTCCGACCGGAACATGCCGCCGCCGCTCTGCGCGTCGATCAAAGCGTAGACGCGCCCTCCCGCGGCGGTGGCCACGCCCGAGCGTCCCCAGTCGCCCTCCGGCAGCCCGTGCCCGGCGAGTTGGGTCCAGTGGTCGCCCGCGTCCGTCGATTTGTAGAGCCCGCTTCCCGGCCCTTCCAGGGGACCGTACACGCTCCACGGCGGCCGGTGCGCGTTCCACACCGTGGCATAGATCACTCTTGAATTCTCCGGCTCGAACGCCAGATCCACCGCCCCGATCTCCGGACCCTGGTCGAGCACCTTCTGCCAGGCGTTGCCGCCGTCCGTCGAGCGGAACACCCCCCGCTCGGCATTCGGCCCGTAGCCGTGGCCCAGCGCCGCGACATAAACGGTGTCGGGATTCCGCGGGTCCACGCGGATGCACCCAATCTGCCGCGAGTCGCGAAGGCCGATGTTCTTCCACGTCTTGCCGCCATCCACGGACTTGTAGACGCCGTCGCCGATTCCGAGATCGGACCGAATGTCGGTCTCCCCGGTGCCCACATACACCACGTTTGGGTTCGACGGCGCCACGGCCATGGCGCCGATCGAGGCGATGCGCTGCCGGTCGAAGATCGGCGTCCACACCGTGCCCGCGTCGGTAGTTTTCCAGACCCCGCCTCCCACGGCGCCGAAATAGAACGTGCTCGGATCGCCCGGAACTCCCGCCACGGCGATTACGCGGCCGGCGCGAAATGGGCCGATCAGCCGCCACTCGAATTGATCGAACAGACTGGCCGAAAACGGCTGCGCTCCCACAACCGCGACGGAACACAGAAGGCACACTGCGACAGAACGGATTCTCATACGGTTCCCGGTATCCATAGAGCCTACCAGATTGCTTGTGGGAATGCCCCAGGAAGCGATTCCAGTTAGAATAGTCCCGATTGAGGTCACTCATGCAAAACGACGCTTTATCCCGCAGATCCTTCCTGACATCGACGATCGCCGGCGCTTCCGCGTTCACGATCGTGAAACCGGAGCTGGTGCGCGGCGCCGGAAACGAGAAACTCAAGGCCGGGCTGATCGGCTGCGGCGCCCGCGGCGAGCAAGCCGTGGAGAACATCCTGACGGGGTGCGATAACGTCGAGCTGACCGCCATGGCCGACGTGTTCGAGGACCGCCTGGAAGGCTCCCTCCAGAAGCTGAGGGGCCTGAAGCCGGAGCTCTCCGAGCGCATCAAGGTGGACCCCGAGCACCACTTCGTCGGTTTCGACGGCTACCAGAAGGTGATTGCATCCGGCATCGACATCGTGATGCTGGCCACTCCCCCCGGCTACCGCCCCATCCACTTTGAAGCCGCGGTGGAGGCCAAGAAGCACATCTTCTGCGAAAAGCCGTTCGGCACCGACGCAGTCAACCTCAGGCGGTTCATGGCGGCGGCCAAGAAGTCGGAAGAGCTGAAGCTCACAGTGAAATCCGGCGCGCAACGGCGCTCCCAGGCCTGGTACCTCGACCAATACAAACGGCTGAAGAGCGGCGAAATCGGCGAAATCCTGGCCCTCTACGCCAACTGGGTAGGAGGTCCGGTGCTCCAGTTCAACACCTGGCCGGGGAAGAAGCGCGACCCCAGGTGGAGCGACATGGAGTTCCAGAACCGCGGCTGGTATTCCTTCGTGTGGATCTGCGGCGACCAGATCGTCGAGCAGCACCTGCACAACCTCGACGTGTGCAATTGGTTCATGGGCGGGCACCCGGTGGAGGTGGTTGCCTCCGGCGGCGCCGCCTGGCGCCCGCGCGAGGAGGAATACGGAAACATCTACGACCACCTCTCCGCCGATTTCGTCTACCCCAACGGCGTGCACCTGTCGAGCCACTGCCGGCAATACTCCGGAAAGGACATTGCGACCAACGTCAGCGAGCGGATCGTGGGCAGCAAGGGCGTGATGGACACCGCCTCGCAGCGCGGCGCGCGCCCGCCGGTAGACCCCTACGTGCAGGAGCACATCGACATGGTGAACAGCATTCTCGGCAAGGGTCCATATCTCAACGAGGCCATGGCCGTGGCCGAAAGCACCATGACCTGCATCATGGGGCGCGAGGCAGCCTACTCCGGCCGGCGAATCACCTGGGACATGATGATGAGTTCCCAGCAAGACCTCCTGCCGAAATCGTTCGACTACAAAGACAGCCTTCCGGTGCCGCCGCTCCCCGTGCCCGGAAAGTACCAGTTCGTGTAGGGGCGGTGCCGCGCGGCCCTCAAGTGTCCGGGACAAGCGACGTAACTCTCCATTACCGCGTCGTTGGCGTTGAAAAGACTTGAGAAACGGCTCCAATGGAAAGGCTGCGGATCTGGAGGCGAAAAAATGAGCCGAAAATATGCCGTCATTTTCGAGCGGGCCGAAACGAACTGAGCAGCATACGTTCCCGACTTGCCGGGCTGCGTGACCACCGGAAAGACCTTGGACGAAACCGAGCGGAACATCCGGGAGGCAATTTCGGGTCACCTCGAGACTCTGCGGGAGTTTGGGGAAAGGGTTCCAGAGCCAACGAGTATCGCCAGGGAGATTGAAGTCACTCCTGCCGCATAGTTTCCCTTCCACCTCGGGAGAAACGCCGGCCTAAAAAGGTGTTGCTGGGAACTAGCCGCCGCCAAACCCAGCCCTAAAACACGCCCGCACCGACTCCCAGTCCGAATCGGAGAGTCTTCCGACCAACCTAACCTCGCGCTGCGGTAGAGTGACCGGAAACAGCCTGAAGTACGACGCCGCATGCAACCCCGCTTGCTTCCAATCGCGCAACGCGCAGTCGGTCGGAGCCAACGGCTTGGGAGCCTGTGTCGTGATCAGGCCCACCACCACGTCGGGTCTATGTCGATGGTAGTCTTCCGTCGAGAGCACCACTGCGGGGCGAGTCTTTGTAGCCTGCGCACCGGGGAATGCGCCCACGACAACGTCTCCGGGCTTCAACGGTCTTCCCGCTCCTGCTCTTCGAAGCGCTGCACGGCAGCCGCTGTTGCTTCTGCCAGATCCTCGTCAGTCCAGGAATCGGACCACTCGACCGTGCGCCCGCGCGCAAGATCGGCAAGTTGATGAGCCCAATTCAGGACCTTCCCAGCTTCTTGTGGCGGGAGCGCCCGAACCACACTGATTAGCGATTCTTCCTGTGCGCTGAGCACCATACTCCCATTGTATCCTCACCGAAGGGCCGGGGATGCCTGTATGGAAGCCTGGCGTTCGTCCTCAAGTCCATCGACCACCAGAAAGACCTTGGACGAAACCGAACGGAACATCCGGGAGGCGATTTCAGGCCACCTCGAGACCCTGCGGGAGTTTGGTGAGACGATTCCGGAGCCGACGAGTGTCGCAAGGGAGATTGAAGTCGCTCCTGCGGCACAGCTCCCCGCTAAGGGTTGGCGAATACGCGGGGCCGGTGATATTACCTGTGTGGGTGAGTGCACCTGCGTAGGTTTGCGCCACTCGATGAGATGGACCTGTTTATGTGCGCGCAGCTCTCCGTTGGAACTGCCTCAAACCGCCCACCCGCAGCCACAGACGGCACCATTCTTGAATCATCTCGCAAACGACTACTTCGATACCGCCCGCCTCTTCGGGTGCCAGCGAACGGGAGATGAAAACCTCCTTATTCTCCAGCCCCGCTGGGTATGAGCCCTGCACCTTTTTGATTACTGTGAAGACCGCCGAGGCCATGGCCGGGTCCTTGAACCAGATCGAAACATTCGCACTGAAGCCTTTCCACCAAACCAGGTAGAAGTACAGCGTCCAAGCTGCCTCCTTAATCTGAAGCCCGAGCGCCGCAAACTCGCCGTCGATCTCCGCTGAGCGCAGTGAATCTGGGTTGGCATAATCTGCGATTTGTGCAGGTTCCAAGTCCAAGCCCATTGCAGCCGACACTTCACCGAGTCTGCTTTCCAGACCATCTCGCCAAGCTGTGTGGATCGTGCGCCGGAACTCGCTGAGTGCGGCAAGCGCTTCAGGATATGACCGAGCTCCTTCGATCAGTAATGCCTTCGATTGCTGGCTCTTCGGGTTCTCCATATCACCTCACTCTACCTGCTCGATTTCCAGTCCACGCTGAACGTGTTCGGCCGTTCGGGCGTAGAGCAAAGACCGGCCTGCCTGCTGTTCTGCTGGTTGCGCGAGGCGGAGCAGGTTCGTCTCTACGGCACTGACGAACGCAACGATCATCGCCGCGGTGACGACCCCGATTCGATCCCGGATGGTGGGAAGCGTCCTGCGGAGGGAAGTGCAAACGTCGGCCCAAAGTAATGGGGCAAAGCCCTCATAGACCACCTCCCGAGCATCCACCGCAAGTAGAATCGGTTGCGGCTTGAATCGAATCGATTGCGCGTCCAGCCATTGGCGATAGAGCTTTTGTTTGGCAATCTCCGCGATGTCGGCCGACGTCGTCTTGATCTCGATGATCAAAAGCACTTCCTCTCCGAACCTCACCACAATGTCCAACCGACCTCCCGGAATAACGAATTCACGATCAACCTTCAGAGGCAGGCCCTTGCAGTACTTCGAGAGTTCGGGATGGCGCACTTGGAGCAGCCCGATAATGTCTCCTCCACCACGATTGATTTCCTGCAGGACCCAGGCCAGCCAGTCCGAGTACGCCTCCTCGCGGTCACGCGCGAGCCACCGGTTTAACCCCACGTTTGCACGCAAAGGATCACGAAGCGGAAACAGGGCGTCATCAGATTCATCTAACAGGCGCTGCAGTCTACTTTCAAAAACTTGCGACTGATCCCGTGCGGCCTGCAAGATTTGTTTGACTGGCCCCCAGTTTACCCGCGCGCCCTCACTGCGGACTCGCGGGTCCGCCCACTTGCGTAAAACGCGGGCCATCCCACTCGACTTCATTGCCAGAATTGTACCTCGTCACGTCGTACTCGGAGATGTTTTCGTCTCCGGCTATTCAGACCGTCCCCTTCCACCCGCACAACCGCTCGACATACTCCGCCGACCCATCCCGCAGCCATCCGTCCAGTTGCGCCGGTTCCTTGAGCTGCTGTCCGCGCATTCGTGGCACTACCACAAACCGGGATTTCAGCTCCGGCAGGCCGGTCATGTCGCCCCATAGCTTTTCAAATTGCGCCACGGGGAAAACATCCTCCTGGCCCTTGCCCCATCGCTTCTTGACATCTTTCAGCGTGATGTAAGTGGGCATGCGGGCCGCCACGGCCCGCACCGCCTCATTCAACTTTTCCGCGTCCGTCAGATCGCCGCGGCTGAGTCCGAACACCGCCAGTAGTTGGTCGATATCGATCCAGTAGGTGGCGCTGTTGTAATAGGAAAGGCGCGACTCGATTTCATCGCTGGGCAGCGCCAAACCCTCCACCAGGCGCACGCGCTCGTCCACGCGCGCCAGGCCGCCGCCGCGGTCCTCGATGTGCCGCGCGATCACCTCCGTGGTCAGCGCCGCGCCTTCCTCGATATGGTATCCGAGCAGGGCGGCGTCCATGTCCGCTCCCGCGGTGTCGATGTTGTGAATCATGAGGTGCTTCAAGCGCGGGCGCAGCTCGAGTAAGCGGTGCAGCGTGCCGTTGCGCAGCAGGTTGGGCACTTCATACCAGTGGCCCACCGGATGCAGGCACTGCATGGGCAGGTTGCCGGTGTAGTTGCCGCCTTCCCCCATTTGCCTGGCCCAGGCGATGAGCGTGGCATGCAGGCTCTCGCGGACCTTCTGGGCCTGCTCGTCGAGCAACTGCTGCGGCATCTCCTCCCAGGCGAACCGCAGGTCGCGTTCCATGGGCACCAGGCGCAAGCCGATGCTCCGGCCCGGCGAGAGCAGCAGCGGGCCGGGGTAACCGTAATCCGCCACCGCCCGAATGTGCGCCTCGATGGCGGCGTGCGTCAGGTAACTGGTGGTGATGACGTGGGGCAGCATGACGCCGCAGGCGCGGCCCACGCGCAGGCTCTTGGCCAGGTGCACCTCGATGAAGCTGCGGTGCCTGCCGCCCAACTTCGAGAACGGGTTGAGCGCCTTGACCACGCCGGCGCCTTTGGTCCAGCGGCTGCCCACGCCGCCCGCCAGCGAGACCACCGCCACGGCGCCCGCCGCCAGCGCGTCCATGCCAGTCTCGCGGTAGTGCGTGGCCAGCCCGTGGGTGGCATCCAGAACGTCCTCCGGGTTGGCGTCTTCGATCCGGCTGCTGATGGGAAGGCGGTTCTGCGCCAGGCCGATGCGGCCGCCGCGCAGGTCGGCCTGAATCTGCTCGTGCTGCACGCGGTCGAACCCGTATGCCTCCAGAAGACCTTCGAGGCTCTCGGACCGGCCGGTTTCCTTCTCCTGGCCGCGCGGCAACAGGTGGTCGAACAGGTGCTCCACCATTCCCGAGAATTCCGCCACCGAGCGGCACGCCGCGGTGAACCGGTCCAGCTCCGCGCGCCGCGCGGGCGAAAGCAGGCGCGACTCCGTGCGCAGCAGCGGAGGCACGGCCAGCGTGTAGTAATCGGCGGGCATGAGCGCGCGGTCGCCGCAAAACAGCGCCGCCTCGGTTCCCCGCTCGTTGATGGCGAAATTGTAGACCACCGGCTCCATGGCGAACGGGACGGCATGCTCCATCTCCCGCTTGGTCTCGCTCATGATGGCCGCCAGCCGCTCTTGGGCGGAGGGCTTGCGCCGCGGGCTGAACAGGAACCCCATGCCACCGCCCGACATCCCGCCGAGCATCCAAAATCCCCAGAAGTCCTGGCCCATTTCCGCGCGCACGCGGCGGATCAGCGTGTCCGTATACAGGTTTCCGGCCCACGGAATAATGGTCTGGATAGGGCCGTCGAAGTTCCTCTCGGTGCACGCGCCGATGGTCTCGACGTCGCCGTTCTTCAAGTGCTCCATCACCTCGTCGAGAATGCCGATGGCTTGCTTCCGTCCGCGCCACTCGGTTTCCGAGCGGAGCAGGTACTTCTCCGTCACCATCTCCAGGATGGGACCCACGTCCTGCGCCATTCCTCCGTGCACCAGCACCAGGCTCTGCTGGAGCTTCTCGCGCGTGGCGAGCGGCACCTCCGCCAGGCTGAAGATCTTGTGATCCGGCAGAAGGCGCCCCCGGCTGACGCCGAATTCGGGATCGCCCTCCCCGGCGCACACGCCGTAGATGAGCTTGATTCCCGGCCACACGCCTCCCGAATCCTGCCAGCCGCCGCCCGAGCCCGCCAGCCACTCGCCGAGAATTGCGCGCGCCGCCACCAGCCGCCGGTCGTGCTCTTCCAGGCCGCCGGTGAGGGAGTGAATCTGGTCAGTGGCGCGCATGCACACGGCAATCAGGCAAGCCAGCAGGCTGGTGGATACGGCCAGGCGCGACCCTTTGGGGATGTCGTTCACCTTGCTCACGAGCTCGATGCCGTGGCCCGGCCTGCCGGTCAGGCGCGCCAGCACGCCGGCCAGCGGCTCGGTGGCGCCCTCCATCCCCGGCGGCACCATGCCCGAGGCGATCACCGCGGCTTTCAACAGGCCCAGGTAATCGCGGGCGAAATCGAAGACCTCGGCGATGGTTGTGATTTCGGCGCTGGCTTTGAGATCCACGCTCACCAGGCGCAGCACCGGCTGATCGATCACCCTCAAGTGCGCTTCCACCGGCGGCCTGGGCTCGCCCGAGCCGCCGGCGCCGCGCACGCTCAGGTCAATCGAAATGTTGAGCACTCGCGCTCCTTCCGGGAAGTCCATCCCCAGGAAGAAGATGTCGCTCCATCCGCTGTGGGTGAGGTCCATGCGCACCGGCGTGGCCTCGCGCAGAATCGGAAATAGCGGCTGCGCGGCCTCGCAGGTCAGAAGCTCGGGGCGCACGCGCAGCGGATAGTCCGCCGGGTGGCCGGTGCGGAACATCCACTGATTGCCGCGCACCGAGCGTACGCTGCGGCGCACCTGGTCGGCCAAGGTCTGGAAGCCCAGCGCCCGGTAGCCGGCGGCCAGCGCGCTGGAGATCGCGGCGCTGGGGCCGTTGGCGGTCTGAGCCGCCAGGAAAATGTCGATGGCCTCCTCGAAGCGGCGCTTCAAGAGATTGGCGTAACCCGCGAAGGGGATGGGCGCGCGCATCTCCGTCTGAGGCCGCAGGGGGATGTGAAAGCGGTGGATGGCGTACAGGAAGAACAGGGCGCGTACACGCTCGTAAAGGTTGTCGCTCGAGCGGCGAAAGCCGTCCAGGGCCTCGCATTCCGCCAGCAATTCTTCCAGCGTCGCGCCGCGCGAAAGCGCATCCAGCGAACGATTGCGGATCTCCCTATCGCTCGCCGTGATTACGCCGGTGAGCCGGCTCACGGCTGGCTCTCCGCGGGGCGGTCTCCGGGCCCTCCCGCCATCTCCTGATCCACCAGCAGCTCGAGCAGGTGGGAGAGCACCGGGCCGCGGTCCTGGCCGTTCAACGCCAGGGCCAGTTGAGCGATCAGCAGCCCGTAACGCGCGCCGATGTCGTACCGCCGGCCGGGTTCTTCCAGCGCCAGGTACTGCTCGTGCCGGGCCAGCTCGGCCAGGGCGGAGGAAAGCGTCGCCGCGCCGCGCCCCAGGATGTCCATGACCGCCGGCGTCAGCACGTGCACTCCGAAAAAGCAGAGATAGTAACCGGCCCGGATACCCGGCACCATCAGCCGCTGTTCCGCTTCCGTGGGCGTGGGCTTCTCGATCACGGTCTCCACGCGATAGAGGCCCTGCCGTCCCGGAACGCGGCGCCCGCCCACGGCGCCAAACCGGGGCAACAGGTGCTCCCGTGTCGGCTGGACTCCGGAAACCGCGCATTCCTCGGCCTCGGCAATTTCCACCAGGCGCTGGGCGCAGGGCTTCGACGTGTAATTCACATAGAGATGATCCCCCACCAAGTGCAGGAAGGGGTCATCACCGGCAAACTCGCGCGCGCACCAGATGGCGTGCCCGTATCCCAACGGCTGCGGCTGCGGGACGAACTGCACGCATCCGGCGCGTTTGCCGGCCGCCTGCGCGTAACGCGTCTCATCGCCCGGCCAGACCACCACGCAGATCCGCTCCACCTTGGCCGCGAGGGCCTGCTCGATCAGAATCCCCAGGACCGACTTCTCCTGCCCGTCCCGGTCAATGAGAGTTTGCAGCGGAAGCGCCCGCTGATTCTGTCCGGCAGTCGTGATCACCGCTTTCGTGATTCTCAATTTGGTGCTCCTGAAAGGAGTGTAACCGAATCAGCTTTCTCTGGAAATCCGCCTGCCGCTGGGACTATAATTAAGCCGACGGCGTGAGCTCCGCGCGCCGGGCGAATGCTCTGCCTGCCTTCGGGGCCAATGTCACGAGCGATGTTGCTGGCCGTCAACCTTGCACGGGCTGGCCATGGCCAGCCCCTACGCCATGGTCGACCCTACGGCATACCGTAGGGGTCGGGCACGCCCGGCCCTTCCGATGTCGGGAGGCGCCCCCCAACCCATTGTGGTGGTTGGGCGAAAAGACCCGTCCCGTGTGGTGAAGGTACTTTACTTTTTCACCCATCGAGTTTAGTATAGTTACGGCTCCCCCGGAGCAGAGGGTAAAACTTTGCTGAAACTCAAACGCGTCGAACTGCAAGGATTCAAATCCTTTTGCGAGCGCACCGAACTGCGATTCAACGGTGAGGGCATCGCTGCCATCGTCGGACCGAATGGCTGCGGCAAGTCGAACATCAGCGATGCCATCAGTTGGGTCCTGGGTGAGCAGTCCGCCAAGACCCTGCGCGGAACCCGCATGGAAGACGTGATCTTCGCGGGCACGCGCGACCGCAAGCCCCTCGGTATGGCTTACGTGACCATGACCCTGGTGGACCCCGATCTTTACCGCGAACCGGTAGGGGGGGCGCATGCCCGGCCCGTCGCCGTGGAAGATACCCACCCCAGGAAGACCGGCGAAGTCACCATCATGCGCCGCCTCTTTCGCTCGGGCGAAAGCGAATACCTCATCGACGGCCGCCCCGCCCGCCTGCGCGACATCCAGGACATCTTCATGGGCACCGGCCTCGGTCCCGAGAGCTACGCCATTATCGAGCAGGGCCGCATCGGCCAGATTCTCAGTTCCAAGCCGCAGGACCGCCGCTCGGTGATCGAAGAGGCCGCCGGCATCACCAAGTTCAAAACGCGCAAACGCCTCGCCGAAGCCAAGCTCGAGAGCGCCAAGCAGAACCTCGCGCGCGTCTACGACATTCTGGAGGAAGTCACCCGCCAGGTGAACTCGCTCAAGCGCCAGGCGTCCAAGGCCCGGCGCTATGCCGAGCTCCAGTCCGAGCTCGGGGCTTGCCTGCGGGTGGTGCTCTCCGGCCAGTACCGCTTGCTGGGGCGCGATGCCGCCAAAACCGCCATCGATCTGAACCTGGCGTCGGCGGAGCTGAAGTCGCTCGGCGAGGGCGTGGCCGAAAAGGAGCAAGCCCACGAGCGCCAGCAGGCAGCTTGCTACGAAATAGAGCAGCAGCTTACCGAGGCCCGGCGGCAGCTTGCCGAAATGCGCGTCGAAGCCGAGCGCACCCGCGGCCGCCTGGAATCGCAGGTGAAGGAGAGCGGAGCCATCGAGCAGCGCATCGCCCAGGCGGAAAACGAATCGCGCGAGCTTAGCCTCCGCCTCGGCGCCCTCGATCAGGAGATTGCCGGCCACCAGAAGAACGTCGAAGTCCTCGAGGAGCAGATCGCCCAGTCGCGCGGGCGCATGGCCCAGATCAACCAGCAGCGCGAGTCGTTGCAGACCAGGGTTGTGGAGCGCGAGCAAGCCATCGAATCGGGACGGCAGTCGATCCTGCACCTTCTCGGCGAGGCCTCCATTCTCAAGAACCAGCTCGCCCAGATCGAGGAATATCTAGCTGGCATCGACCGCGAAACCGCGCGCTCCGCGCGCGAGGAACAAGTTTCGGCGGCCGAGATCGAGCGTCTCGAGACGGCCCGCAGACAGCTTTCCGACATCATGGCGCGGCGCCAAATGGAGCTGGAATTGGTCACCGGCGAGCGCCGCCACACGGAAGAGCAACTGGCGGAACAGCGCCTCGCCGCCGCCGAGTTGCGCCAGGCCATTGACGCGCTCAAGAACGAGGTCTCGCAGATCCGCGCGCGCAAGGAATCGCTGGAACAGGTGCTGGCCCATCGCACCTATACCACCGAATCCGTCAAGCGTCTCTTCGCCGCTCTGGAAAAAGGCAGCGCCGCCGATTTCAAGCCCATGGGCGTGCTGGCCGACTACGTGGAAGTCGATCCCCAGTTCGAAAAGCCCGCCGAAGAGTTCCTTCACGACGAGCTGGAATATGTGGTAGTGGAGAGCTGGCAGCAGGCCGAGCGCGGCCTCGATTTCATCCGCGCCGAGCTGGATGGCCGCGCCACCTTTCTGGTGCACCCCGAGCCGGACGGCAACGGCAAGCGCCATCTGCCCGAGCCGCCCATCGGCCCGGAGACCGGCATCACCGCGCGGCTGAGCGAATCCCTGCGCCTCACCAACGGTTTCCAGGATCGCGCGGTGGATCTGCTGCCGCGCGTGGCCCTATGCTTCCTGGCCGAGGACCGCGCCGCGGCGCAGCGCCTGGCGGTCTCCTATCCGCACCTCTACTTCCTGCTGCCCGATGGCGTCTGCTACCACGGCCACACCGTCACCGGCGGCAAGAAATCCGGCGCCGGCCCGCTGGCCATGAAGCGGGAAGCGCGCGAGCTGGCCGTCACGCTGCGAGGCCGCCAGGCCGCCCTCGATGAGCAGGTGGCGCGCCTGGACGGCTTGACCCAGGAAATCATCGCCCTGGAAGCCGAGCTCGAGCGTCTGCGCGCCTTGCAGCAGTCCCGTGAGAAAGATCGCGTGGCGCTCGACCACGACATGCGCAAGCTCGGCGACGATCTTTCGCGCGCCAATTCGCGCCTTTCGGTGGCGCGCCTGGAGCTGGACCGCTTGCGCCGCGACGCCGAAAAATCGGCCGGCCAGCGCGAGCAGAACCGCGCCGCCGTCGAAGAAAAGGAGCGCCTGCGCGCGGCGCGCGAGCAGGCCCTGGAAGGCGAGCGGCAGGAGCTCGAGATCCTGGAAGGCCAGGCCGCCGCCATCGGGGAAGAGCACGCCGCCACGCGCGCCGAACTGGCGGGTCTCGAAGAGCGCCATCGCGGCGAGCGCAGCGCCATGGCGCGTCTCGAGCAGCAGTTCGGCGAGACCTCGGCCCGGCGCGAGGCCATCGCTCTGGAGACGGAGCGCTTGGGCCTGGAGCGCTCCCGCCTGCTGGCCGACAACGTCGAGCTCGACCGCAGGTCGGTCCAACTCGGTGACGAGATCGTCGCCCTGGAAACGCGCGTGGACGTGATGGCATTCCAGGAAGCCGATATGCGCGAAGCCTTGCGCGACGGCGAGGAGGATCTCAAAGCCTTGCGCGCCGGTGGCCAGGAAAGCCACGAAAAACGCTCGCAAATCGAAGTCGACCTGGTTCGCAAGCAGGCCGAGCTGAAGTTCCTCGACGAAACCAGCCGCAAGGAACTGAATTCCCCGGTGAAAGACCTGGCCGCGCCCGACGCCCCGGTCCCCGATGCCGGGGCCATTGCCCAAGCCCAGCAGGAGTGCGACGAAGTGCGCAACCGCATCGAGTCGCTCGGCCCGGTGAACGCCGCCGCCATGGAAGAGCACCAGGAAGCGCAGCAGCGCCACGATTTCCTGAGCGCGCAGCGCCAGGACCTGATCGATTCCATCCGCGACACCGAAAAAGCCATTCAGGACATCGACCAGGTTTCGCGCCAGAAATTCGCCGAAGCCTTCGAAGCCATCAACGCCCATTTCCGCGAGTGTCTCCAGACACTGTTCGGCGGCGGCACCGGCGAAATGCGCCTCACCGACCAGGAGAACCTCGCCGAATCGGGCATTGACATCGTCTGTTCGCCCCCCGGCAAGCGCCTGCAAAACGTGCTGCTGCTCTCGGGCGGCGAAAAAGCCCTGGCCGCGCTCGCCCTGCTGATCGCGATTTTCAAGTTCCAGCCCAGCCCCTTCTGTGTGATGGACGAAGTGGACGCGCCGCTGGACGAAGCCAACATCGCCCGTCTGATGAAGCTGCTAAGAGAGATGGCCGATCAGACGCAGTTCGTGGTGATCACGCACTCGAAGCGGACTATGGAAACCGCCCAGGCGCTCTACGGCGTGACCATGCAGGAGCCGGGCGTATCGCGCCTGGTCTCGGTAAAGATGAACGCCGCCGAAGCAGCGGCGTAATCACCGCAAGCGCCAGAAGATCAGCCCGCAGGGCGAAAGAGAATAGCCCATGGCGCCAGCCATGGGAAGACAATCCGAGCGACCGAGCCCCGGCAGGGGCGGAAGAAGGGCCTCGAGAGCAGCGCTCCGTGATCGGCGGGCAGACCTTTCTTACGCCCCTACCGGGGCTGGCAGGTTTCGGACCGCGTCCCAGCGCTCACGCGCTGGGCTATTGCCTGGCGCCCCTACGGGGCTGAGACCATCCCGGCGGCGCAAGAAAACTTCACGCTTCCGTCAGAACGACCTCATCAGCCGCCAGTGCCGCGGCGTACTCGAGGCAGGCGCGCAAGTCCTCAACGGTGATCTGGGGATAGGCGGCAACCAGTCGCTCGAAGGTCTCGCCGGCTGCCATTTTTTCAAGCAGCAGGTAGACCGGAATACGAGTACCCTTCACGCACGGCTTACCCATCATCACCGCAGGTTTCGACTCAATCCGTGCCGGGAACTTCATACTGCAACTCTACCACGGTCCGGGCGGACGAAGGCGAACACCGGGAGTGTCCTAAAATTGCGTTGATCGGGTTTTCGCGCCATCGGAATCTCGTCTACTTTCGGATCTGCTTGTTCCGAAGGTCAGCGAGTCCATTAACCGCAATCAAGATTAGAATTGGAACTACACCCCAGTACTCGAATCCAAAGAACTGGTCCAATCTCAGCTTGACCTTTCGTGTCAGCCCAGTGTAGGGCTTCCCTAATTCCGCAAGCCATAAGATGCTCAAAACGAGAAGAGCAGGGGAAACGATATGGCACCAAATCCATTCTGTTTTGGGACCAAAAGTGGGAATGCGAATAGACGCCAGGCGGCTCGTCAGCTGGCGAATCGGAAGGGATGGCGTCGCCCAGATCAACGCGGCGGCAATCGCCACGATCAAAGTCCACTCTACAAGGAGCCGGGATAGGTCAATCTCAAGGATCTGGTCCGGTGGTGGGAATAGTAGCCAATGATAGCCCGCTGGTTTCCTAACGCCTTCCCGTCCCCATACCGCAACCCATGGTGGGTACAAGCCCGTTCCCACAATCAGGGCAACCCCGATCCAGACCACGGTTTTCTGTCTTGCGGCCATTGGGTGTTCCTGTGCGGAATGATACCACCAGCCCTGATTGTGGTGGAAAGATTGGGGCAGGGTTGGGGCAGGGTCGAAGTTTTCAACCAGAGGCGTCCCACCGTCCGGCGCTGGACCCGCCCTGCGGTGTTCTCCTTTGGTGTCGATCATGTGGTTAGGGCAACGAGAACGAGTCCGTTTTCTTGCTCGAACTGCGGAGCGAAGATTGTGAAGGTGCCCCGACAAGTGATGTGCAAGTGCGGTGCGAGATATTCCGTTTCTGGCCGTGGCAAGTTCTACTGCATGAGGTGCGGTCAAACTATTTCTCGGTCTTCGTAAACCGTAACTGACGTGCCCCCCGAAAACTCTACCAGCCTAAACTAGAATTCTCCAGTTTTGAAAGGGAGAATGAGGCATGAAAAAGAGCCGGCACAGCGAGGAGAAAGTGATTGCGGCGGTAAAGCA
>JBEKYW010000069.1:0-20624 GCA_049510555.1 Bryobacteraceae bacterium | reverse complement strand
GTTTGCTGCTGGTCTTGCGTGAGGCCGATGGCGGGTGCAACTCGCATGCGTTCGTCTCCTGATTATAGAGACGACGCATTACCGTTATTAGTTACTATTTATGACGCTCTACACTAGCGTTTCCCGTCAAGGTGGGCTATCCGCCGAGCCAACGGCATTACTGAACAGGTTCGATTCCAATGCGGCCGTTAACGGCGCCACGTATTCGCTGCCGGCAGCCGAGATACTTTTCTGTTGTCTGAACGGACACGTGCCCGAGGAGGAATTGGATCTGCTCGAGTTGGCCGCCCGCGGCGTGGCAAAGGCGCGCGCAAGTCCGGCGAAGATCATGAGGTGCCAGTTTCTCGATTCCGGCCTGCTTGGCGCAATCCTTCACCACGTGCCAGACAACCCTCTCCGTCATGCCGTCACCCCAGGTTTTTCCAGCACGGCAGACGCACCGGAACAATCGGCCTTCCCCTATATTCGCGGCGGCCAGCCGTGAATCAATAGCGGCCTTGACCCACTCGGGAACGGGCACCGTGCGAACGTGTCGACCTTTGCCGACGAGATCCACAATGGCCCAGTGGTCTTCGCGCCGCTGAAAGTGGCATGTATCGAGCTCTGCGGCGTCCCGGCGGCGCAGCCCACAACCCAACAGAATCGCTAGTAGCGCTCGATCTCGTTTTCCCTTGAGAGTTGTGCAATCGGGCACCTGGCACAAAGCCCTGGCCTGCTCGGTGGTAAGCCAGTTGCCGAGGCGAATACCCAGGTATTTGGCGCCTTTCACCCGACGGATGCCGGCAGCCAATTCCGGGCTCAGCAGTCCAGAATCGGCCGCTTCGTACGCGAGCCGACGAACCGCGGCGAGCCTTCCGTTGATCGTACCCGGCGCCAGTTGTCGTGACTCCAGGTGAATTCGATAGCGAGTCACCACCGTCTTGTTGAAGGATAACCGCGGCTCGGAGCAATACCAGGCAATGAATTCCTCGATCGCATGCCGATAGCCCCGGCGGGACTCCTGTGATGGCAGGCTGCTCAAAACCGCGGATTTGGCTTGGTCAAGGTCAGGCAGCCGGAGAGTGTTTTTGGGCGTCTTATTGCGTACGATCTGTTTCTTCTTCACGTGATGGGGCCTCCTTCTGCCCCATCACGCGTGCTTCGATATCAGCGCCTTGAAGTGGATTCGGTGCTTTGGTCCTTTGGGCCATGGTAGGGCTACACAAATTTGTGCGAATTACGGGGCGGCGGGCGCAACCACCTGTACCGGCGTCGTCCGGACGGCGAAGGTTCGGACTCCCAACTGGCCGTGAATGTTCTGGCCCCATGCCCAGACGGTTCCATCGCGCTTCAGTGCCAGGCTGTGCCCGCCTCCCTCGGCAATGGCTACGATATCGCTGAGCCCGGCCACCTGGACCGGTACCAGCGACTTCGCAGCCCGGTAGGGTTTGAACTCCCAGATGGGCCACTCCCAGACTGTCCCATCCCGCTTCAGCGCGAAGCTGTGGAGGAACCCTATGAACATGTCATCAGCGCGGGTGGCGATCACCACTACGTCGGTTAGCCCGGCGACCTGGACAGGCGTCGTGCGTTCGCCGCCGGTGCACAGCGGCGGCGGTGTCGTTCCATCCCCTAGCTCACCGAAGCAATTGTTCGTTCCCCAAGCCCAGACCGTGCCATCACGTTTTAGCGCCAGGCTGTGATATTGCGCCGCCACTGCGATGACGTCCGAGAGTCCACTCACCTGGGTCGGCGTCGCAGGTGGTTCAGGAGAACTCGGCGGCCGCGCCGGATTAGGTACAGCCCACTCCCAGACCGTCCCATCCCGCTTGAGGGCCACGTTCCGATCCCAGGACGCGGCGACCATCTGTACATCGCCGATTCCAGCCGTTGGGGCCGGGCCATACTGAACTCCCCACTCCCAGATGCTCCCGTCCTCACGCAGCACCAGGTAACAGGGGTAGTAGCGGGGGTAGTAGCTGCAGACGGACGGCTTGACCGACACGACTTCGGATAGGCCGCTAACCTGCACGGGAGTCGATACAGGGGCAAGCTTTCCATCGCGAATGCCGCTTTCCCCCCACATCCAGACCGAACCATCGCCGGTGACCGCCAGACTCACGCCGTAGCCACCGGTGATGGCAGCCACACCGGCGGGACCTCTCACCTTCACCGGAGTAGACCGGTCCGGCCAGTCCGCTCCTCTGATTTGCCCATCGCCCAACTGACCGTAGGCGTTGTCGCCCCAAGCCCAGAGTGTTCCGTCGCTCTTCATTGCCAGGCTGTGGGTGGATCCCGCGGCGATCTCCGTTACTCCGGCCAACCCGCCGACCTGCACCGGCCCCAAAGGCGCGTCTAAAGGTCCTAGCAGCACTTCGCCTGCATCACCCAACTGGCCGAACTGATCGTCTCCCCATGCCCAAACCGTGCCGTCTTGGTTCACTGCGAGGGTGTGGTACCGGCCCGCGGCAATGCCGGCGATCCCACTGAGCCCGCTCACCTGGAGCGGCGTTGGCCGGTCCGTGGTGGTTCCGTCGCCCAACTGGCCTCCCACGTTGCTTCCCCATGCCCAAACGGTTCCGTCCCCCTTCACCGCCACGCTGTGCGCATCGCCTGCTGCGATCTTGACCACGCCAGCAAGTCCGCTCACCTGGATCGGCGCCGTCCGGGTCTCGGTGGTCCCGTCGCCCAACTGGCCATGGCCGTTGAATCCCCACGCCCAAACGGTTCCGTCGCTTTTCAGCGCGAGGCTGTGTCCGTAGCCTGCCACGACCGCCACGACATCGCTGAGCCCGGTTACCTGTGCTGGCGTCAAGAGGATCGGCCCGTCAGGACTGGATGGGGGCGCGATAAGTCCGTCTCCCATCGAGCCGTCCGGGTTATCCCCCCACATCCAAACCGTCCCGTCGCGCTTCAGGGCGAGACTGTTTCGAGTTCCCGCCGCGATCGCTGCGATCTCGGTCAGTCCGCTCACCCGCGTCACGGTATTGTAGGGCGACCACTCGGCTTTTCCGTTGGCGTTTCCAGGGGACCCAAACACCCAGACGTTCCCGTCGCCCGTCAGCGCCAGGTTGGAGTACCACGCCCCGCTGGCCACGGCGATGACTCCACTGAGCTCGGGCACCCGAACCGAGTTTGTGCCGATGAAGTATCCCCACACCGTCCCATCAGCTTTCAGAGCCAGACCCGGGCCAATGGCCACCACATCGGTGAGGCCACTTACCTGTAGCGGCCGCGTTTGGCCGCCGCCAAGGATCTCATCCCACGCGTCGTCCTCTCCCCACCCCCACACTGTGCCGTCGGAAAGCAAAGCGTAACTGGTGTTCCCGCTGGCAACAATCGCCTTCACACCTGCAAGGTTCTGAGCCTGTACCCATGCCGCGCCCGTGAAAAGCGCTAGCGCCAGAATGGACCCGCGCATATAACCTCCATTCAGCCTGCTTCTGCTCTGGCACCAGCGCTACGGCGCCGGTGCAACTACTTGCACTGGCGCCGTCCGGGTCACGATTGTCTCAACACCCAACTGGCCCGATTGATTGCTTCCCCACGCCCAGACAGTCCCATCGCGCCTAAGCGCCAGCGTGTGCGCGGCACCCTCGGCGACTGCTACGATCCCGCTGAGTCCAGCCACTTGGACCGGCGTCGATTGCCCTGCGGCCGGCCACTCCCAAACCGTTCCGTCGCTCTTCACGGCGACATCATGGGCGTCGGCAAAATTGCGTGCGGCGATTGCCACCACCTGGCTGAGCCCGCCAACCCGGAGCGGCGTCGTGCGGCCGGTGGTCGTTCCATCCCCCAACTGGCCGGAGTCGTTGTCTCCCCAAGCCCAGACCGTCCCATCGCGTTTCAACGCCAGACCATGACAAAACTCCCACCAAACCGAGCAGCCTGCCGCAACCGCGGTGACGTCGGTCAGCCCGCTCACTTGGGTGGGGGTCGGTCCACTTCTTCCCCACTCCCAGACTGTCCCATCTCGCTTCAGCGCCAAGTTCTGGCCCAAGGTCGCAACGGCCGCCTCAACCTCGGCGAGCCCGCTTACCGGGCCGGGGTTCAAATACGGCCCGAAGATCTGGCCCCACTTGATCCCCCACTCCCAGAGGCTCCCGTCGTCCCGTACGGCCAGTTGGTCGGAGGAACCGGTAGCGACCGCCACGGCGCCTGTGAGTCCGCTCAGCCGCTGCGGCGTGGTGCCATAGGGTTCCAGCATTCCCCATTGGTTGTCCGTCGTTCCCCACGCCCAGACCACGCCGTCGCCAGTTACCGCCAGACTGTAGGAGGAGGCCCCCCCGATGGCCACGGCTCCCGCGAGGCCACTCACCTGGGCCGGTGTTGACCGGCCGGGCAGTAACAGCGGGGGTTTTGTTCCGTCGCCCAACTGACCGGCAGTGTTGCCTCCCCACGCCCAGACCGTCCCGTCGTCCTTCAGCGCCAGGCTGTGCGTATATCCCGCGGCGATTCTCCGGATGCCGGTTACCCCACCGACTTGCAACGGTCCGAGTCCCGAAAGCTGCGGCAGTTGCGTTCCGCCGCCCAACTGGCCGTACTCGTCGCGTCCCCAAGCCCAAACCGTCCCGTCGTCCTTCAATGCGAGGCTATGAAACTGGCCCCCGGCGACGGCTGCGGTTCCAGTTAGGGCAACCTGGACGGGCAACAGCCGGTCGGCGGTGGTCCCATCACCCAACTGGCCGGCCACATTACTTCCCCATACCCAAACCGTGCCGTCACGCTTCACCGCCATACTGTGCGCGTCGCCGGCTGCGATCTTGATAACCCCTGCCAATCCACTTACCTGCACCGGTGTCGTGCGGGTCTCAGTTGCTCCATCGCCCAACTGCCCATGCCCATTGAACCCCCACGCCCAGACGGTCCCATCAGCTTTCAGCGCCAGATTATGTCCATATCCGGCGGCAACCGCCACGACATCGGTAACCCCGCTCACCTGAGCCGGCGTCGCGCGGCCCATCGTGAATGGGCCGGGCGTTATTCCGTCCCCCATGTCACCAAGCGCGTTCAGTCCCCAGGCCCACACGGTCCCATCACTCCTCAAGGCCAGACCGTGTCCCAAACCTGCGGCGATCGCCACCATATCGGTGAGCCCGTCCACCTGGGCCGCCGTCGCACGGCCCGGCAAGGTCGTGAATGGGCCGACCGGCATTCCGTCCCCCAACTCACCGAGCGTGTTCATTCCCCACGCCCAGACGGTCCCATCGCTCCTCAAGGCCAGACTGTACGCATAACTTCCCGCAACCGCCACGATCTCCGTGAGGCCGCTAACCTGCACCGGCTCCTTGTTGATGACTGGCGCACCACCTGAGGGGTCGAGGTGTTCACCCCACTGCCAGACAGTCCCATCAAGTTTCACTGCCAGGCGCCCACTGATCGCCGCCGCATCGGTGAGGCCGCTGACCCGGACCGGTGCGGTCCGGTTTGTCAATGTTTGATCGCCCAACTGGCCGTACTCGTTGTATCCCCATGCCCAAACGGTCCCGTTGGAGAGCAGGGCGAAACTGGTGTTCCCGCTCGCGGCAATCGCTTTCACACCCGCAAGGTTCTGAGCCTGTAACCATGCCGCGCCCGTGAAGAGCGCCAGCGCCAGGATAGCACTGCGCATAGATCTTCCTCCCTCAATAATTCTGCGCCGAAATCATGAGTCGCGATGCCGGCTTTCATCTTGTTTCTATCTCACGCTGCAAATAGATGATTTCAGGAGCCTTGTTTCCGGATCAGGCCGGCGCTATGCTATTTCCGTATGAGCCCGCCGAGGCCTCTCGGCGCAGCGTTTCGCTTCGGCCCATACGAGGCCGATGCCCGTAGCGGGGAACTGCGCAAACACGGCCTGCGGATCCAGCTCCAGGAGAAGTCCTTCGAAGTGCTCGTCTCATTACTGGAGCGTCCTGGTGAGTTGGTGACGCGTGAGGAACTGGTCAAGCGGCTTTGGCCGGAAGGCGTTTTCGTCGATTTCGAGAACAGCCTGAATAGCGCTGTGAACCGTTTGCGGGATGCGCTGCGCGATCGGGCCCGCCGCCCGCGGTACATCGAGACGCTGGGTGGCCGAGGATATCGCTTCATCGGCCCCGTGGAGCAAGTGAGCGCGGTCCGGCGCACGCTTGCGGTGCTGCCTTTCGAGAATCTGAACCACGATCCCGAACAGGATTTCTTCGCTGATGCCGTGTTCGAGGCACTAACAACGGAACTGGGGAACGTCAGCGGTCTGCGCGTGATTTCACGGCGATCGGTGCTTCATCTGAAGGGCGCGCAGAAGACGCTTCCGGAGATCGCTCGCGATCTGAAGGCAGACGTCTTTGTAGAGGGATCGGTTCTGCTGGCGGGCAAGAATCTACGTATCTCGGCTCAGCTAGTGCAAGCCGCACCCGAGCAGCAACTGTGGGCGAAGGCCTACACGTGCGAGTTGGGCGACATCCTGACTATACAGGGCCGGGTAGCCCGGGACATTGCGTTGGCTGTACAAGTCACGTTTTCGGCCAGGGAAGAGGCCCGGCTTTCCCGCCCGCGGCCAGTACATCTGGAGGCGCACCTCGCCTACCTCAAAGCGCGCCACCTCATGGACCAGAACTCCCGCGACGGCTTTCAGAAAGCGTTCCAGTGTTTGGAGATGGCCCTCGCCAAAGATCCTTCCCACGCGCTGGCACACTCTCATCTGGCCGAGTGCTACTCCCTACTGGGGTTCTGGGGGCACATGCCCATCTGCGAGGTCTATCCGAGGGCGAAGGAGTTGGCATCGCGGGCGGTTGCACTCGATGACGGCCTGAGCTGTGCTCACGCGATTCTGGGTTGGGTCAGTTGGCTGCAGGATTGGGACTTGGCCCAGTGCGAGGCTGAGACCCGCCGCGCCATTCAACTAAATCCGAGTGACGAACATGCCCGTATAACCCGTGCCGTGTTTCTGGCTGTCGTCCGGGCCGATCCGCAAGCGCGGGAGGAAGCCAACATCGCGCTGGAGTTGGATCCTCTGTCGCTCCACGTCAACAGTTCCGCCGCATGGGTCCGTTTATTTCTGAAGGATTATGAGGGTGCGCGTGAGCAGGCGTGTGCGACCCTCGACCTCTACCCTGACTCACTTCAGGGTTACTATGTCCTCGGGGCCGCTGAACTGGGACTATCCAGGTTTCCGGAAGCGATCCAAACTTTCGAAAAAGCAGTAGCGACCTCTGCCGACGCCACTTCGATCGGCTATCTGGGGCACGCTTACGCCAAGGCTGGGCAGACGGAAGCCGCGCTCTCTGTGCGCGACGAATTGCTGTCGAGGCTCAAACGGGGATACGTACCAATCAGACCGTTTGTTAGCGTGTACGCGGGCCTGGGGGAGCTAGATCGCGCGTTCGAGTGGCTGGAGAAAGCATTTCAGGATCGTGATCCCATACTTTTCTGGATCCGCTCGGTTCCGTTCTTTGAGCCACTCCGTTGCGATCCCCGTTTCGAAGAAATGGCGCGCCGGATTGGAGTTCCAATTCATTGATGCAGGCCTGGGCCGCGCCGCGCCGGTTTCGGCAAGCTGTGGGCCTCAGTCTCTTTGCCAGGCGAGGAGGTACCAGCGCAGGAGTGACGCCGTAGGGGCTACGAATCCACTTGACGGTTTGTCGCCATCCCGGACTTGCGCCCCCTTGCGGTCCAGACGCGCCGTCGTGGGGAAACAGGGTCGCTCTCAGGCATGCACCCCGGTTCGGTCGAAATCGGTTGCGGCAGCATGCTCCGCAGCACTTCGCTCAGCGGCGCGCAGTAGTAGCCCGCGATCCACCTTCCGAGCGCCAGCAACTCCGCATCCAGCACCGGCTCGGAATCGATCAGCCGCAGCGCCTCGCGCGCGGCCATCTGCGGCCGCTCGTCGTGGCAGCGCAGGATCACGCCCGTCAGCTTGCGCGCGCCGAACGGCGCCACGATGCGGCTGCCCGGCCGCACACGATGCCGCAGCGTTTCCGGCAGCGCGTAGGTGAACGGCTGATCCAGCGGCACCGGCAGACTGACGTCGCAGTACAGGTACGATCCTTCGGGCATGAACCCTTCAGGATAGCGAACCTATCCTATGCACTCCTCCAGCGCCGTGACGGCCTTCATTTCGGCCTCGTGCAGCCGCAGGATGCTTTCGCTCAGCCCGGCCAGGAGTTCGGGGACCAGCTCGGACGGCGCGGGGAACTTCTTCTTGGCGCCGGCGACGATCTCGTCGAGGCGCCAGTTGATGCGCAGCATCTGGTCCAGCGCGTCTGCTTCCTGCTCTTCGAAGATGCGGTTCTTCCGCGTGAGTAGCTCGCGTGTTTCGCGCAGTTCCGGCGCCCAGTCCGGCAGCGCCGCGCGTGCCACGCCGCTCCACAGCCGCGCGCATTCCTGGTAGAGGCGCGAGACCTCCTCCAGCCGCGGCTCCTTCAGCAGCCCCGCCGCTTCGGTGAGAAACGCGGCGTACATGGTGCGGAACGCGCTGCCGCCGGTGCCGCCGATTTCGATGAACATGAAGGTGCTCATGAGCGCGCCGTAGAGGTCCACCGGTTTGCGGAACACCTTGGGCCAGCCCTTGGGGCTTTTCTCGTCGCACACCAGGTCCGCCCACTTGGGGAGCGCTTGCAGGCCGATGTTCCGGATGGGGCCGTGCAGCAGTTGGCGGCAGCAGTCGCTGATGCCGCGGACGACCGCGCGCTCCAGCGTCTGGGTGGTGATGGGCGCTGCCGGAGGATCCACTTCCAGCAGCTTGTGCTTCGGCGGAAACGGCTTGAACTTGGAGCCGCGAGCCGCCGCCAGCTCGCTGGCCTTCACGCTGACCGGGCGCCGCGCGCGGTCGGCGATCCATGCGCGGCCGCCTTCGATCCCGTATACCACGATGGCGTGACCCCCGAAGTGCGCTTGCTCCGGGATTCCCAGGTAGGGGAGCATCGGCATATCGGCCCAGACCACCACGGCACGGCCGGCACCGAGCGCCGCCTCCAGGTCGGCCGCGCCCCGCCTGGCGCTGGCGGTCTCGTGCACCGTCATCTTCAGGCCCAAGCGCTTGCCGATGGTTTGAAGAAAGAGCGCGCCCGGCCCCTTTTCTGAATAGCGCGTGCCGATAAAGAAGAACGGCCTGTCGCCGAACTGAAACAGCCAGTACGACATGCCGATTCCGCCGCCGATGCCGAGCAGCATTTCTTCGCTGAGCGGCTCCCCCGCGGGCGGGGCCACCACGCCCATGTGCGCCAGCACATTCTTGAGCGATCCCGTTTCGCAGTGTTTCCCGCCGAACTGTGCGCATTCTCGGACTACCATGTTTTCCGGTTTAGAGGGTTGCGCGGCCGGTGTCAACCCGAAAACTGGGGAACGTTCCGTCTGTCCCCGGGTTTTTTACAATTGGAAGTTGGAGAACCAGGAAATCGCGCGCGTGCTCGAGGAGACGGCCGATCTGATGGAGATCGCCGGCGAAGACTCGTTCCGCATCCGGAGCTATCGCAATGCATCCACCACCGTCGAGGGTCATCCCGAGCGAATCACCGACATCCTGCGCGACCCCCACCGCAATGTCACCGAGATTCCTGGAATCGGCAAGGGACTGGCGCACGTTCTCGCGGAGATTGTGGAGCGCGGCTCCTGCGAGCGGCGCGACCTCCTGTTGCAGAAATTCCCTCCCACGGCCCTCGAATTCCTCAAGATTCAGGGCCTCGGTCCCAAGAGCATTGCGCTCATCTTCCAGCACTACCGCATCAGCACCATCGACCAGCTCGAGCGCCTCTGCCAGGAGCAGAAGCTGCGCGTGCTGCCGCGCATGGGCGCCAGGCTGGAAGAGAAGGTGCTGCGCTCCATCGCTCAATACCGCCAGCGCAGCGGCCGCTACCTGTTGAGCTATGCGGAAGGCGTCGCGGCGGAATTGATCGAGGCGCTGCGGCAGGTTCCCGGCGTCGAGGCCATTACCCCCGCCGGGAGCCTGCGGCGCGGGCGCGAAACGGTGGGCGATCTCGACCTGCTGGTCACCGGCCCTGCCGCCAACGCCGCCCTGGAGCGCTTTGTGCGCTACCCGCGCGTCGAGGAGGTGCTGGGCCGCGGCGAGAACAAGGCCAGCGCCAAAGTGGGCCGCGAGGGCTTGCAGGTGGACGTGCGCGCGCTGGCGCCCGAGAGCTTCGGCGCGGCGCTGCAATACTTCACCGGCAGCAAGGACCACAACGTGGCCATCCGCACCCGCGCCGTCAAGATGGGGCTGAAGCTCAGCGAGTACGGCCTGTTTCGAGTCGACGGCGATGCCCGGGTGGCCGGCGAGACCGAAGCCGGCGTCTACGAGGCGCTCGGGTTGCCCTGGATTCCGCCCGAGCTGCGCGAAAACTGCGGCGAAATCGAAGCCGCCGCCGAGGGCCGCCTGCCGGAGCTGGTCGAGCTAAGGCACATCCACGGCGATCTCCACATGCACACCACCGAAACCGACGGCCGCGCCACGCTGGAAGAGATGGCCGAAGCCGCCCGGAATCGGGGCTACCAGTACATCGCCATTACCGACCACTCGAAGGCCCTCGCCATGGTCAACGGGCTCGATGAGAAGCGCGCCGTGGCCCTCGCCCGGCAAGTGCGCGAAATCAACCGCAACGGCCTGCCCGGGGTGCCCTCTGGGCCGCCCGGCATTCGCGTCTTCTCGGGCATCGAGTGCGACATCCTCAAGGACGGCGCGCTGGATCTCACCAGCGACGCGCTGGCTGAACTGGACCTCGTCATCGCCAGCGTCCACAGCCACATGAACATGGAAGCCGCCGCCATGACCGATCGCCTGCTGCGCGCGCTCGAATGCCCGTACCTGCGCATCCTCGGCCACCCCACCGGCCGCATCCTGCTGCACCGCGATCCGTTTCCGTTCGATTTCGACCGCATCGCGACGGAGGCCGCGCGCCGCGGCGTCTGGCTCGAGATCAACGCCAGCCCCGAGCGGCTGGACCTTCACGGGACACTGATTCGCAGCGCCAAGGCCAAGGGCGCGCGGTTCACCATCTCGACCGACGCGCACCACCCGATGCAGCTCGACAACATGCGCTACGGCGTCGTTACCGCGCGCCGCGGCTGGCTCGGGCCAGACGACATCCTGAACACGCTGGCGGCCGAGCGTTTCGCCGCCGCGCTCCAATCCAGACCATGAAAATCACTTCTTCCCGCGAAGTCTACCAGTGCAAGCTGTTCCGAGTCACAGAAGACCGGGCCGCAGACCGCAAGACCGGCTTCCAGATCAACCGCTCCGTGGTGCGCCACGTCGGCTCCGCCGTGATGATGGCGGTCGATGAGAGGAAGCGTGTGCTGCTGGTCCGGCAATACCGGCTCCCCGCCGCCAGGTACTTGTGGGAACTGCCGGCGGGCCGTCTCGATCCCGGCGAGAAGCCGCTCCAGGCCGCCCGCCGCGAGCTGATCGAAGAAACCGGATATCGCGCGCGTGCGTGGAAGAAGCTGGCCTCCTTCTGGGTGAGCCCGGGCTACGTCGCGGAGCGCATGACCATCTACCTGGCCACCGGCCTGACCGCCGGCCAAGCCACCCCCATGGACGACGAGCGCATCGAGACCCGCTGGTTCACGCCGAAGGAGCTCGCGGAGATGATCCGTGACGGGAAGATCGAGGACGCCAAGACCATAATCGGTTTTATGACCTGGCGCCATCGCCGGCGATCGTGACCGCGGGCCAAACGACAGGCTATAGTACCGACATGAGCTACCTTGTGAACCTGGCCCTGGAAGGCAGAGCGGCGGTGGTGGTCGGCGGCGGCGAGGTGGCTGCCCGAAAGGTTCAGGATCTTCTGGCAGCCAAGGCCCACGTCACGGTCATCGCCCCCCGCGCTTGCCGCCGTATCGTGGCGCTGGCTGAAGAGAAACTGATCTTGGCGCACACCCGGCCCTACGTCACCGCGGACCTCGTCGGCGCATTTGTGGCGATCGCCGCAACCGATGACGAAGCTCTCAACGCCCGCGTAGCCCGGGATGCGGCCGCGATGAACGTGCTGGTCAACGTAGTGGACCGTCCGGCGCTGTGCGCCTTCACGGTTCCCGCAACCATGCGCCGCGGCCACCTGACGTTGGCCGTCGCCACCGAGGGCCGCTGTCCCGCCCTGGCGGGAATCTTGCGCGAAGAACTCGAGCAGCGTTACGGGCCGGAGTATTCCGAGCTCCTCAGCCTGTTCGGTGAATTGCGGGCAAGAATGATCGAGCTGGCCTGGGACGGCCACCGCATTCGGGAGACCCTGGCCGCGATCTATCGAGACGGCGTCATCGATCTGATCGCCGCCGGAGATCGAAGCCTGCTGAACGATTCCCTTCGCTCCCGCCTCGGCCCCGGCTTCCCGCCGAACCCGTGAAGACTGCGGCAGGTTTGGTGGGGCAGGCGGTTTCGCCTGCCAGCCCGCCTCAACCCCTTGTCCGGCCCACCCCCATCCATCTCAAAACCGCCATCATCGGGCACCAGTTCGTGAACGCGGACTGAAACAGGTTCAGCCCCACGAACGCTGTGAATAGAAACCACTCCGGGTTGACGTAATACCCCAAGCCGACGCTGAGCATCACGAAGAATCCGGCGATCAGGCGGAGATATCGTTCCATGGTCATGCAAGTTTCCTCTTTCGATTCACAATGAAATAGACAATCGGCACGGTCATGCGCGAGAGGGCCAGCGAAGCGATCTCGCCCGCCATCAGGGCGATTGCCAGTCCCTGAAAAATGGGGTCGAACAATATCACGGCGGATCCCACCACCACGGCCGCCGCGGTCAGCATCATGGGACGGAACCGCACCGCGCCGGCATCGATCACCGCGGCATCCAGAGGCATGCCCTCGCCGAGCCGCAACTCCACAAAGTCCACCAGGATGATCGAGTTCCGCACCACGATGCCCGCTCCCGCGATGAAGCCGATCATCGACGTCGCCGTGAAGAAGGCGTGCATCAGACCGTGCGCCGGCAGGATTCCCACCAGCGAGAACGGGATGGCCGCCATGATCACCAGCGGCGTCACAAAAGACTGGAACCACCCCACCACCAGCGCATAGATCAGAATCAGCACCGCCGCGAAAGCGATCCCCAAGTCACGGAAGACTTCGTAGGTGATGTGCCATTCCCCGTCCCACTTCATGGAATAGTGCTCCGAGTCCGTCGGCAGGGCGGCCATGTGCTGCTCGATGGCATACCCCTCGGGCGCTTTGAACTGGTCCATTTCCGGCCCCAGTTTCAAGATCGCGTACACCGGGCTTTCCATGGCGCCGGCGACGTCCCCCGTCACATACGTAACCGGCATCAGGTTCTTGTGATAGATGCTCTTATCCACCACTGCCGTCTCCACCCGCGTCAATTCGCGGAGCGCTACCAGCCGGCCGTTGCGGCCCGCCACCTTCAGGTCCTGAATCCGTTCGAGATCGGAGCGGCTGGCGCGATCCAGGCGCACGTTGAGGGGCACGTCCTCTTTTTCCGTGTCCACATGCAGCAGACCCGCCTCGTACCCGGCCGAGGCCACCATCATGGTCCGGGCGATGTCTTCCTCCGAGATGCCGTTGAGTGCAGCCTTCTCCTTGTCCACCAGGATGCGAAACTTCGCTTGGTCGTCCTCCACGTACCAGTCCACGTCCACCACGCCGTCGGTGCGCTTCCAAAGGTCCCGGATGCGGCGCGCAATGCCGATCCGCTCCTCCTGCGATGGCCCGTACACCTCCGCCACCAGCGTTTGCAGCACCGGCGGCCCCGGCGGAACCTCCGCCACTTTGATGCGCGCCCCGTAACGCTTGGCAACCGGGATCAGGCGCTCCCGCACCTGCTTGGCGATCTCGTGGCTTTGCAGCTTGCGCTCCTGCTTCGGCAGAAGATTGATCTGAAGATCGGCCACATTAGGACCCCTGCGCAGATAGTAATGTCTCACCAGCCCGTTGAAATTGTACGGCGAAGCCGTGCCGGCGTAGGTCTGCAGATTGACCACTTCCGGCTGTTCGAGCGCGGCGCGCGCGAGCGCATCGGTGGCGCGCGCCGTCTCTTCCAGCGTGGTGCCGTCCGGCATGTCCACAATCACCTGGAACTCGCTCTTGTTGTCGAACGGCAGCATCTTGACTTTGACGAATTGGAAGTAGACGAGCGATACCGATCCGAGCAGCAGGAGTACGACGCCGCCCAGGAATCCCCATCGCAGCGCCGGTTTGTGCAGGATGGCGCCCATGAAGCGGCGATACAGGCGCGTGAGGCGGGCCTCCTCTTCGCCGGGGTGCCCTCCGGGCCCCGCGCCGCGGCCGGATTTCAGAATGCGGACGGCCGCCCACGGCGTCACCACGAAGGCCACCAGCAGCGAAAAGACCATCGCCGCGCTGGCCCCGATCGGGATCGGCCGCATGTACGGGCCCATCAGCCCGCCCACGAAGGCCATCGGGAGAATTGCGGCAACCACCGTCAGCGTGGCGAGAATGGTGGGGTTGCCCACTTCGTCGACCGCTTCGACGGCCACTTCGAACGAAGGCCGTTCGCGGTTGGCCGGCATGCGCCAGTGGCGGACGATGTTCTCCACCACCACGATGGCGTCGTCCACCAGAATGCCAATCGAGAAGATCAGGGCGAACAGCGTGATCCGGTTCAGAGTGTAGCCGTAGAGATAGAAGACCGCCAGCGTAAGGGCCAGGGTGACCGGAATGGCGATGAACACGATCAGCGATTCGCGAAATCCCAGCGTGATGGCGATCAGCACGCTCACCGACACCACCGCGATCAGCATGTGGAAGAGTAGCTCGTTGGACTTTTCCGCCGCGGTCTCGCCATAGTTTCGCGTGAGGTCCACCTTGACGTCCGGCGGAATGACGGTCCCCTTGAGCGGCTCGATTCTTCTCAGCACGTTGCCCGCGACAATCACGGCGTTGGTGCCTTTGCGCTTCGAAATTGCGAGGGTCACCGCGGGACGGAACTGCCGCGAAGCGGCGTCGGCCGTGCGAACGTACTCCGTGGGCTCCTCGCCGCCATCGCTCACCTCCGCCACGTTGCGCACGAATACCGGCTTGTCGTTGGCAACCGCGACCACCACGCTCCGCACATCTTCGGCGGTGCGTAGGAACTCACCGGTTTCGAGCGCGTACTCGCGGTTCCCGCTCGAGAACTGGCCGGAGGCCAGACGGCGGTTTGACATGCCCAGCGCGCCGGCCACCTGGAGCGGCGAGAGGTTATACCCCGCCAGTTTGGATTCTTCCAGGACAATGCGGATTTCGCGCCGCTGCCCTCCAATCAGGCTTACGGCGGATACGTCTGGCACTTGCTTGATGGCATCATCGAGCTGGGCGGCGATCCTTCTCAGCTCGAAATCGCCGTACCGTTTGCTGGATAGCGTCAGTGCCAGGATGGGTACGTCGTCGATCGAGCGCGGCTTTACGAGGGGTTGGGAACACCCCGGAGGAATCAGGTCGAAGTTGGCATACAGCTTCTGGTTGAGGCGCACGATGCTCTTCTCTTCGTCCTGCCCCACATAAAACCGCACGATCGCCATGGACCTGCCCGGACTTGAGGTCGAGTAGATGTATTCCACGCCGGGAATCTCCCACAGCAGCTTCTCCATCGGCTTGGTGACCCGCTCCTCCACCTCCTGAGCCGAAGCGCCCGGCATCTGGACCATGACATCGATCATCGGCACGATGATCTGCGGCTCCTCTTCGCGCGGCAGCTTCCAAACCGCGAAGCCCCCCACCAGCAGAGCGGCGGTAATCAGAAGCGGCGTCAGTTTGGATGAGATCCACGCCTGCGCGAAGCGGCCCGCCGGACCGAGGCGCCGGGGACCGCTCATGGCCGTGCCTCCAGCCTGGCGCCGTCCTCAAGCCCCGCGGGAACCGGGACGACAATTCTCTCCCCGGCGTTCAGTCCCGAGAGCACTTCCACGCTGCCCTTGGCGCGCTGGCCGGTCGTCACCAGGCGCGTTCGGGCCGTTCCGTCTTCCGCCACGAAGACGGATTGCAGTTGCCCCCGTTCGACGATTGCCGACGCGGGCACCGCCACAACCTTCCGGCTGCCCAGGGGAAAGAAAGCCCGGCCGAACATCCCCGAGCGAAGTTGCGGAATGGCCGGCAAGTCGATCTTCACAATATAGGACCGCGAAGCCGCGTCCACGGCGGGGACAATCTCGGACACGCGCGCGCTCACCTTGCGCTCCAGCGCTTCCAGAGCCACTTCCACGGTTTCACCCACCCGCGCCGGCGTCAGCCTGGATTCGTCCACGGAGGCTTCCAGGCGGTAGACGCCCTCCTGCTCGATGGTCAGCAGGGGAGCTCCGGGTGCGGCCAAATTGCCCGGCTCGACCAGCCTCGCGGTCACCACACCCGCGAAGGGCGCTGTGATCCTGGCATAATCCCGCATGATCGCCGCCGAGCGAAGTCCTTGCTCGGCTTGTGCCAGCTTCGAGTCGAGCTGGGCGCGTTTGGCGCGCGCCATTTCGTGGTTGGCCTGGGCGGCTTTCAAGCGGGCCGACGCTTCATCGAACTCCTGGTCGGAGATGGACCTCTTGGCGGCCAGGTCCTCCATGCGCTTGAATGTCGTCTGCGCCAGATCGAGATTGGCCTTGGCGGCAGCCACGCCATTCTCCGCTTCGGCGATCGCGCTCTCGACCTCGGCGCGGCCGGCCTCGGCGCCGCGCACACCCGCCTCCAGATCGCGCGCGTCCAGGGTAACCAGTATCTGCCCCTCCCGAACGCGGTCTCCCACCTGCGCGTTCACCTGTTGGACGTAGTCCATCACCTTGCTCGAGATGGTGCTGGCGGTACGGGCTCGAACCGTGCCGGTCGCCTCGTAGACCTCCGGCCACTCTTGACTCGAGACGGCGGCGATCTGGACCGCCACCGGCGTCGAGGCTGAAGGTGCCGCGCGACGGGGCTGTTCGCTTCCACAGGCGGTCAGCCATACCAGCGAAATCGATAGCGGAAAGACCAGTGGCTTCATCAGTTCAGTACCTCCGAATCCGCGGAAAGACGCCCCGCGGCATATTCCAGCAGGGTGGCGGCCACGCGCTCGTCGTGCACCGCCGCCAGATAGCGCGTGCGGCTTTCCAGCAGGGCCGTTTCGTTGTGCAGCAGGTCTGTCACGTTGGCCATGCCGGCCTGGTAACGGTTCTGTGTAATGCGCAGGCTCTCCTCCGCCTCCGCCACCGCGGCCTTGGCAACGTCGATACGCTGCTCGGCGGCTCGCAGGTCGGCTGACGATCGGCGCGCCTGCAGCCGGACGGCCGAGTCGGTGCGCTGCTCATCGGATTCGGCCCGCCGCAACAAGTGGCTGCTCTCGGCGATGCGCGCCTTGTCGGCGAAACCGTTGAACAGGTTCCATCGAACCGAAACAGAGGCCATCCAGTTGGCGCCTCCGCGCGTGATGAACCGCTGCCGGTCCGCTTCAAACCCGGCCCGGAAGCTCACCTGTGGCAGCAACGCGCCGCGGGCCGCCTCGAGCTGTGTCTGCGCCAGATCTTTGGCCAGCCGCATCTCGCGCGTTTCCGGACGCCCCGCGGAAGCTTCCCGCTCCACATCGGCGGGAGCTAAACCGGTCACGGCCAGCGGCGCCAGCCCGGTTGTCAATGTGTGGGGCGTATCGAGCGGCAGCCCCAGGGCATCGTTGAGCGCGGCCTTCGCCACATCCACGTCGGCCGCTCGTCTAATCCGCTGCTCGTGGATCGCCGCCAGGTGCACCCGGATCGACAGCACATCCACATCGGTGGACATGCCCGCCGCCCGAACCGACTCGGCGCGCTTCAGATCGGCTTCCGCCGAGCGCACCGCCTGCTCCGCCGTTTTCAGGCTCTCCGCGGCCAGAACCGCTCCGTAATACGCCCGCGCCACCCCGGAGATGACTTCCATCTCCACGCGCCGCTGTTCCTCGCCGGTCAACTTCCGCGCCAGTTGGGCGGATTTGACGGCGTTGCGGCTTTGCCCCGCATCGTACAGCACCTGGTCGACCGTGACCTGCGATTGGAAATTGTTCAGAAACTCGGGACGGTTCAATGGCCCGATATTGAAGTTCTCCGGACCAAACTGGTGCTCGGTCAGCAAGGAGCTGAACACGAATACGGGGTTGTCGCTGCGCGCGAAGGACTCCGCGTAGTTGACCTTCGGCAGCCACCCGCTCCGCGCCTCTGTAATGCGCGCCTGTGCGACCTGCGCTCCCGCGGCCGCGGCTGCCATTGCCTTGTTTTCGCGGATCGCCAGGCGCACTGCATCGCGCAGCGAGAGCGCGTCCTGAGCGTATAAGCCCCCGGCAAACAAGAAAAAGAGTGTCTTTCGCATAGGATTGGGACCGGAATTGCGGTCTCAAAAACCTAGATGCAGAAGGACGCTCTGGGTGACACCCGTGGCGCAGACGATCGCCTTTGGTCGTCTGCGTTGTTTGTGACAGGCAGGCTACGAAAAACGATGGCCTGCCCCCCCCCCACGCTACGCCACGCTGTCCACGGCGCGGCGGAGCTTCTCGTTTACCTGCCGCGCCATTCCTCCCATGGCGGGATTCCCCACCACGGACAACATCTTCACGGCATCCACTGCGCCCACCCGGACCTCTTCGCCCTGTTCATATACCACGACGTTGCAAGGCAATAGCAATCCTAAGTTGATTTCGTGCTGGAGAGCCTGGTGGGCGATCGGCGGGTTGCAGGCACCGAGAATCACATACCGTGGGAAGTCGATCCCCAACTTTTCTTTGAACTTTGCCTGTATATCGATCTGACAAAGGACTCCGAAGCCCTCGGCCTTGAGCGCGGCTTCAATCTTGGCGACGGCTTCCTCGAAAGGAAGCGCCACCTTGCGCAAATAGCCGTACTGGATCGTGCCGGCAGCTAGCATGATAATTCCCCCCGATTCCAGGATAACGCCGCCGGTTCAAGGTTCCCGGCTTTCCGGGGTGGCTACCGGTCCCCCCCGCCTACACGTTGGCGAACGTCAATCGCCGCCGCAGTCCCTGGTGCTCGGGCATGCTGCACGATGGCCGCGGAGAGGCTGGGTCCAGGTAGTGCGGCAGATTCTCGCGATAGTACGCCAGCGTGCGCGCGATGCCATCCGTGAACCCGACCTTCGGCTCCCAGCCCAGTTCATCGCGAATACGGCTGCAGTTCGTGTAATAGCTTCCGATGTCGATGGCCTTGCGCCCCTCGGGGAAGGCACAGGTCCGGACGGCTGCGCCTCCGGCGGCGTGGCTCGCCATCTCCGCGATTTCCAATAACGCCAGAGGCTTCGGACCGCCCACATTGTATATTCGTGAGGGCAGGCGCGGAATGTCTCCGGCCAGCAGGAACGCTTCCACCGCATCGTCGACATACATCGGATCGCGCACCTGCCGGCCGTCTCCGAAGACCTCCAGTGGCTCGCCCGTCAGCAAACGGCGCAGGAAGGTGCTGAGAAAACCCTGGCAGGGAACATTCACCGCCATGCGCGGACCATACACGTTGGTGAGATGCAGCGCCACGGCATCGATCTCGCCGAGGTTGCTGTACAGCAGGTGATAGGTGGTGGCGGCGTACTTGTGCACCCCATTGAAATCGATCGGCTGAATCGGATGCGCCTCATCCACCGGCAGATACTTCGGCACGCCATAGACTTGGCGTGTGCTGGCGTACACCATCCGCACTCCCCGCGCCAGGCGCCCGCACGCCCCCAGAAACTGCAACTGCGCAACCGCGTTAATCTGCATGTCCCGCTCCGGGAAGTCCATGCTGTGCACGTGGCTGATCTCGCCGGCCAGGTTGAAGACGACGTCGCTGGCACTGATTTGATTGGAAAACCTCTCCGGCTCGCAGATCGGGTAAGGACACACTTGGACCTGCTGGCGGACCGGCTCGATATTGTAGGGATTGGCTCCGCAGCCCGGGACCGAGGAATCCACGATGGTCACGTGCGCTCCGGCCCCGGCCAGCCGGATCGCCAGGTTGCTCCCGATGAACCCCAGCCCGCCCGTAATCAGGACTTTCTTATCGCGGTAGGGCACGGCTCTCCATCGATCTTGCGGTCATCGGAATTCGCGCAGGTTCCTGGGGGATAGCTGGCTGGGACGCAGGGATTCGAACCCCGATACGCGGCTCCAGAGGCCGCAGTCTTACCGTTAGACGACGTCCCAACGGAACTCTATTCTAGCAGAGGCCCTCCCGCTGAATCCAGTCGCTGGCGCTCGCTGAGTGCGCGGCGCCAAAGTGAAGGGATGGCCGCTTCCTCTGAAAGGGAGTGGAATCCGGCCGTAGCGTTTACGCCGGAGTAATCTCGCCGCCCGGCAGGGCGGAAGACAGTAGCCCACGGCGTAAGCCGTGTGGTTCGCGTGCCCAACGCGCCCAGCCCTGGTAAGGGCGGAAGATCCGGCGCAGCCCTTACGCCCCATCACAGCCCATCCGCACAAATAACCTATTTCTTTCCCACTACTTACCTCTCCCCAATTTCAGACTCCAGCCCCTCCCCGTGCTATTCCTTCTAGTAGCACCAGCGGTCTCTCCCGCCGGTGCTTCAAGTAGCGCCGGCGGTCTTTGCCGCCGGTGTTTTTCTATCACTAAGGAACCATCCATGTCACACACGCGTCACCTCGTCTCCGATAAACAACTCGCCGCCAACCGCCGCAACGCCACTCACTCAACCGGCCCCCGCACCCCCCAGGGCAAGGCCCGCTCCGCCCTCAACTCCCGCAAACACGGCTTCGCCGCCTCTGGGTTCGCCGTCCTCCGCATCGAAGACCTCCATGCCGTCGCCAACCT
>JBEKYW010000068.1:0-21875 GCA_049510555.1 Bryobacteraceae bacterium | reverse complement strand
TCACCGGGGCGGCGCAGATGGATGGCGCCATTCTGGTGGTGGCGGCCACCGACGGGCCCATGCCGCAGACGCGGGAGCACGTACTTTTGGCGCGGCAGGTGGGAGTGCCGTGCATCGTGATTTGCCTGAACAAGGTGGACGCGGTGGACGATCCGGAGCTGCTGGATCTGGTGGAGCTGGAAGTGCGGGAGCTGCTGAAGTTCTACGAGTTTCCCGGGGACGAGATACCGGTGGTGCGGGTATCGGCGTTGGGGGCGCTGAACGGGGAAGCGCAGTGGGAGAAGGGCGTGCAGGATCTGATGGACGCGGTGGACAGCTACGTGCCGATTCCGCAGCGCATTCTGGACAAGCCGTTCCTGATGCCGATCGAGGACATATTTTCGATCCAGGGCCGTGGGACGGTGGTGACGGGGCGCGTGGAGCGGGGCAAGTGCAAGGTAGGGGAAGAGATGGAGATCGTGGGGTTCCGCGAGACGCGCAAGACGGTGGTGACGGGCGTGGAGATGTTCAAGAAGCTGCTGGATGAAGGGGTGGCTGGGGACAACGTGGGCCTGTTGCTGCGCGGTGTGGAAAAGAACGAAGTGGAGCGTGGGCAGGTGATTGCGAAGCCGGGATCGATCACGCCGCACACCACGTTTAAGGGCTCAGTGTACGTGCTGAGCAAGGAAGAGGGGGGGCGGCACACGCCGTTCTTCAAGGGATACCGGCCGCAGTTCTACTTTCGGACGACGGACGTGACGGGGGTGGCGGAATTGCCGGAGGGCACGGAGATGGTGATGCCGGGCGACAACGTGAACCTGACGGTGGAGTTGATCACGCCGGTGGCCATGGACAAGGGGCTGCGCTTTGCGATCCGCGAAGGGGGACGCACGGTGGGCGCCGGCACGGTGACGGAAATCATAAAATGATGGGGCTTCGCCTCATGTAGGGGCCGGGCATGCCCGGCCCGCGCTAAACATTAGGAGCAAAACGGAATGGCTCGCGAAATCATCACGTTCCAGTGCACGGAGTGCAAGAACCGGAACTATTCTTCGACCAAGAACAAGAAGACCACGACGGAGCGCCTGGAACTAAAGAAGTTCTGCCCGCACTGCCGGAAGCACCAGCTTCACAAGGAAATCAAGTAGAATAATGGATGCCCCCCCGTAGCCGGGGGGTGTGACCCAGGGGCGTAGGTTTAACGGCAGACCAGCGGTCTCCAAAACCGCGAGTGGGGGTTCGAATCCCTCCGCCCCTGCCATCCACCCCGCATACAGTTGGGAGTAAGAGATTTATGGCCGAGGATGCAAAAAACTGGTTTGAGCGCACGAAGGACTACATCAACGAGATCAGGCTCGAGATGCGGCGCGTGACTTGGCCCAACCGCAAGCAGGTGCGCGGCACCACTGCGGTGGTGATTTTTTCCGTGTTTCTCTTCGCGGGGTATTTCGAGGTAGTGGACTCGATCCTGTCGCGGTGCGTCACAGGAATCTTTCATTTGTTCACGAAGTAGACCTATATGGAAGCCGAAGAGAACGTTCATCTCCACGAGCAACCGGAAGCCGAAGCCGCGCCGGGCCCGGCGGATGCTCCGCCCGCAGAGCAGGCCGTTGAAGAGAGCACGGCGGCTGAAGCGGACGCCACGCCCGAGGTTTCCGTCAGCGAGGAGCCGGCACCGGAAGCCGCCGAACCACAAGCCGTCGATGAACTTGTAAGCGAAGTCTCCGCGGCGCAGGCCGTGGAACCGCAAGCTGTCGAGGAGCCTGTGCCCGAAGCCGTCGAGGCCCAGGCGGTCAAGCCGGCCCCCCCGGTTTACGATGAGTCGTCTCCCAAGAAGTGGTTCATCATCCACACCTATTCGGGGTTCGAGCACAAGGTGCAGGAATCGTTGCGCACGCGCTCGGAAGCCTTCGGGTTTGCCGACAAGATCGGACAAATCCTGATTCCGACCGAAGAAGTGGTGGAGATGCGCGGCGGCAAGAGAGTCACCAGCAAGCGGCTGGTCTATCCGGGATACGTGCTGGTGGAAATGGAAATGAACGACGAGCTGTGGCACGCGGTGAAGAACACGCCGCGGGTGACGGGCTTCGTGGGCGGCGGGAATGCGCCGGTGCCGCTGAGCGCGGACGAGGTGAACCAGATTCTGTTCCGGCAGGCGTCGTCGGCGGAGCGGCCGCGTCCCAAGATGACGTTCGAAAAGAACGATTCGGTGCGCATCACCGAGGGCCCGTTCGCGAACTTCTCGGGCAAGGTGGACGAGGTCAACCCCGAGCGCGGCACGCTGCGCGTGATGGTGACGATTTTCGGCCGCGCCACACCGGTGGAACTGGAGTTTCTGCAAGTCGAAAAGGTTTAACGCCGCGCCGGCCGGGCCGGAAGGCAGGCCGCGACGCGCGAGAGGATTTCACGTATGGCAAAGAAAGTAACCGCTCAGGTGAAGCTGCAAATTCCAGCCGGGAAGGCCACGCCGGCGCCTCCGGTGGGCACGGCTCTAGGTCCGCAGGGCGTCAACATCATGGATTTCTGCAAGGCGTTCAACGCCAAGACGTCGGCCAAGGACCAGGAAGGCCTGATCATTCCGGTAGTGATCACGATTTTTTCCGACCGCTCGTTCACCTTCATCACCAAGACGCCGCCGGTGCCGGTGCTGATCAAGCGCGCGGTAAACCTGGCCAAGGGGTCGGCCGAGCCGCACAAGAACAAGGTGGGGAAGATCACGCACAAGCAGGTGGAAGAGATCGCCAAGATCAAGATGCCGGACCTGAATTGCTTCGATCTGGAAGCGGCCAAGCGTTCGGTGGCCGGCACGGCGCGCAGCATGGGCGTAGACGTGGTATAAGTTTTCCGCAATTTGACTCCAGCTTCGCGGTTTGAAAAAATGGAATCGCCACCCGACGTGCGGATGTGGCGGAATTGGCAGACGCGCATGGTTCAGGTCCATGTACCCGCAAGGGTGTGAAGGTTCAAGTCCTTTCATCCGCACCACCAGTTTTCCCACCCTTTTCGCTTACACTGATAACGACGGGCAAGCCGGTTTGTCTTGCCTTATGGTTCCGTCATCTTCGGCGCCAGACCCCCGAGCGCCAGCCCGGAGAGGGAGAAAAACGTTCATGCGATCGAAGAGCATCTTCTGTCATCTGCCGGCCGTAATGGCGGTGGCCTTGATTCCGGCGTCGCGCGCGCAGGATACCCGGAACGTGACCGAGCCGCGCTTCCCGCAAGCGTGCGTCGTTCTGACCGCGCAGCTTTCCGCGGAGAAGGGAGTCTTGCCCGAATCGAGCGAAAGGACGCTGGATACCGCGCGAATTCAAGACGCGATCGATCATTGCGAGCGGGGGAAGGCCGTCGAGTTGAAGCCATCCGGCGCCAGGAACATCTTTCTGGCCGGGCCGCTCCAGCTCAGGCCGGGGGTGACGCTCCTGGTCGACGGTGGCGCCGCGCTGTTCGCGTCCCGAAATCCGCGCGACTACGACCTGGCGCCTGGGGGTTGCGGCATAGTGACCACGGGAGGCGGCGGCTGCAAGCCGCTGATCACCGCCGATCACGCGCCGGGGAGCGGCATCATGGGCGACGGGGCGATCGACGGCCGCGGCGGCGCCAAGCTGCTGGGACAGGACGCGACCTGGTGGGAACTCGCGCATACCGCCAAGGTTCTGGATCAGCGGCAGACCGTCCCGCGAATGCTGGCGGTGAGGCAGTCGGATAGCTTCACGCTGTATCGCATCACCTTGCGCAACTCGCCCAACTTCCACGTGGGCGTCGACCAGACCAACGGGTTCACCGCCTGGGGCGTCAAGATCCACACGCCCAAGACCGCGCGCAACACCGACGGCATCGACCCCTCCTCGTCCACCAACCTGACCATCGTCTACTGCGATATTGCCACGGGGGACGACAACGTCGCCATCAAGTCGGCAGGCCAGGCGCCGGCGGCCCACATGACCATCGCACACAATCATTTCTACTCCGGACACGGCATGTCGATCGGCAGCGGCACCAGCGGAGGCGTGAGCAACATCCGCGTGTCCGACCTGACGCTCGACGGCACGGATTACGGGATTCGCATCAAGTCCGACCGCAGCCGCGGCGGGCTGGTCCAGAACGTCGCATACGAAAACGTATGCATGCGGGGCGTGACCAACCCCATCATGCTGACCTCCATATACACCACTTTTCCCGGAGACCGGCTGCCCGTGTACCGGGACATTCTGCTGAAGGACGTGCACAGCGTGACCGCCGGCTGGCTTACGTTCCTGGGTGTGGATGCGGAGCACAAGATGGGCGTGGCCTTCGACAACGTGATGGTGGATGGGCTGCGGCCGGGCGATGTGCAGGCGGAGAACGCGGAGATCCGCATCGGGCCCCGGCGCGGCAACCTGGCGCCCAGCGGAAACGGCGTCGTGGTGGCGGACTCGGGAGCCGGCCAGGGCGCACCGCTCGGTTGTCAGGGACGCTTCGTTCCATTTCCGGCGATCCCCAGCGCTCCGGAGGCCGCTGTCGCCGTCATGCCGGAGGACAAGACTTGCTACGTGGCGGCGTCCGGCACGGGCGACTACTATTCGATCCAGCGGGCCATCGACGTGGCGCCTCCCGAGGGCGGCGTGATTTCGATCGCTCCCGGAGTCTATCGCGAGACGTTGAAGATCACCAAGCCGAACATCCGGCTGCGCAGTCCCTATCCCGATCCTAAAAAGACCGTCATCGCATTCGACAAGAGCGCCGGCACGGCGGGCGGGACGTTCAACTCCGCCACGGTGGAGGTGCGCGCGGACAACTTCAGCGCCGAAAACCTGACCTTCGCCAACGACTTCAATACCGCGCATCCACAGTTGCCGCAGGGGTCGCAGGCGCTGGCGCTGCTGGTCGCCGGGGACCGCGCGGTCTTCCGCAACATGCGCTTCCTGGGCAACCAGGACACGCTTTATGCGGCCAGCAAGAGCTGCACGCCTCCCGATGGGCAGTTCTGCACGCCCGCCCGGCAGTATTTTTCCAATTCCTACATCGAGGGCAACGTCGATTTCATCTTCGGGGACGGGAAGGCTGTATTCGAAAACTGCGAGATCCACAGCATGGCGCACTCCATCGGGTACATCACCGCGCAGGGGAAACACTATGCGGACGAGGACAGCGGCTTCGTCTTCAACCACTGCAAGTTGACCGCGGAACCGGGAGTGGACAACGTGTGGCTGGGACGTCCGTGGCGGCCTTACGCCGCGGTAGTGTTTCTGAATACGGAGATGGGCGGACACATTCAGCCGGCGGGCTGGCGGGAGTGGCACCCCGGGGAGACTCACTCCATTGAGACCGCCTTCTACGCGGAGTACAACTCATCCGGCCCCGGCGCGCACGCGGGCCAGCGCGACCCGCACACGACCCATCTGACTGCGGCGGAGGCCGCCCGCTTCGAAACCAAGCGCTTCCTAGCGGGCGCGGACGGTTGGGACCCGGCAACCGTGCAGCATTGAGCTCCAAGTCTTGATCAGGGCGCTCGGATCTGGGATTTGACACTTCGTCTGGGCGTCTGTTTTAATGAGAGTACACCGTTGCTCCTCAGTAGCTCAATGGTAGAGCATTCGGCTGTTAACCGAAGGGTTGTAGGTTCGAGTCCTACCTGAGGAGCCAACCCCAAGTCCTTTATTTCCAACACAACCAATAGACAACACGCCAGTTGCCGCGTCGCGCCCAAGCTGGGTCCGCCAATGTAAATTTACCCATCCTTACCCAAATTTCCTTATCCTTATCCGCCAGGGTACCCCCAGTTTCCCCCCAGTACTGCGCAAATGCTCAGCCACGAACTGCTCCAAGAACGGCGACGTTGACGGCAAACCGTCGCGTAGCTGCAGGCCCGGAAGCAGACCAGCGGCGGAAGAAAAACGGCGACAAAGAGTGCGGTCTGGGGTAAAATCATAGTCAGAGGCTCGGTTCGACAGGCCAGCGCAAAGCGCACCCTCCGAAAGGCACCTCCACTTTGATGCATCGGATGGTGAGGCATGCTTTCGCAAGCGATGGCGCAGCGGATCGAGCATAGGAAGCTCGCCGAACTCACTCCGTATCCCAAGAATCCCAGACGCCACTCGGACGCGCAGATCGCGCAGATTGCGGGCAGCATTGCCCAGTTCGGGTTCAACTCGCCGATTCTGATCGATTCCAAGGGCAACATCATCGCCGGGCATGGCAGGTACTTGGCCGCGCTAAAGCTGGGCCTGGAGACGGCGCCGGTGATTGTCCTGGATCACCTGAGCGAAATCGAGAAGCGAGCTTACCTCCTGGCTGACAACAAGCTGGCGGATCTATCCGGGTGGGATGACGAGACGCTCGCGTCCGAACTTGCCGAATTGAGGGATGCCGAGATTGACCTCGGCGGACTCGGGTTTTCCGATGAAGAACTGGCCGTATGGCTGGCGGAGGCGGAAGTACCAGATGCCGATGCCGAGGCCCAGGAAGAGGACATCCCTGAGCTGCCGGCGGAGCCGGTAACTCGGCTCGCGGATATTTGGTGCATGGGCAGGCACCGCCTCATCTGTGGAGACTGCCGCGACCGTGCAATCGTCAACCGGCTGTTCGACGGTGTGAAGGCCAACCTGGTGATCACTTCGCCGCCGTACGCCACCCAGAGGGAATACGATCCCTCAAGCGGCTTCACGCCCGTGGCGCCGGAAGAGTACGTCGGCTGGTTCCAGGTGGTTGCCGCCAACATCGCGGCGGTCCTCACGCCGGATGGATCGTACTTCCTGAACATTAAGCCCCATGCCGATGACGGCGAGCGGAATCTTTACGTGATGGACTTGGTCCTGGCACACAAGCGGCAGTGGGGTTGGCGATTTGTGGACGAGTTCTGCTGGCGCAAGACCGACAACGGTGTGCCGGGCGGCTGGAACAACCGATTCAAGAACGCTTTCGAACCCGTCTATCACTTTTGCCGCCAGCCGGAAATCAAGTTCCGCCCGCAGGCGGTGGGCCACCTCTCCGAGGACTGCTTCGATTACTCGCCGGACAATCCGGTATCGAGGTCCGGGAGCGGTCTGCTGGGGACCGGACCGCGTGGAGCATCCACCTCTGTGCCACCGCAGGGATCGCATGGGTGGGGTCACATGCGCCGCAAACTGATGGACGGGCGGCATGAAGGCATTGCGCGGCCCAGCAACGTGATTGAGGTCCGCAGCGAGTGCCGTCAGGGGTCGCACTCGGCCCCGTTCCCGCGGGCGTTGGTCGAGTTCTTCGTGAAGGCCTTCTCCGATCCGGGTGATGTCATTGGGGACACCTTCCTGGGAAGTGGAACCACGATGGCGGCGGCGCACGTCTTGGGCCGCATTGGCTATGGCTGCGAGATTTCGCCAGCGTACTGTGATGTCGCTCTGCGCCGGCTTGGCAATCTGATCGGCGAGGAACCCGTTCTTGCGGAGACCGGCAAAACCATGGCCGAGGTCGCCGCCGCGCGTGGGGTGCCAATGGAACAGGTCCAGAATCCGCGGCTGCGCGACTCACACCGCATCCAGCACCACGGGCCGGCACCGTTCTACGGGACCAAACGGAAGGTGGAGTGAGCCGTGAAGATTCGCATCGACATTCAGGTGGAACGATGGCCGATCCGTCGGCTGATTCCGCGGATTACCAATCCTCGCACGCACACGCCCGAGCAGATCGCGCAGGTGGCCGCATCCATGAGGGAGTTCGGCTGGACCAACCCGATCCTGGTGGGAGCGGACAATGACATTCTCGCGGGACACGCGCGCGTACTCGCGGCGCGCCAACTGGGCATGGACGAGGTGCCCGTCATCCAACTCGGGCATCTTACGGAAGCCCAGCGCCGTGCGCTGGTGATTGCGGACAACCAGTTGGCCATTACGGGCGCCGGCTGGGACGAAGAAACCCTGCGGCTGGAACTGGCGGCTCTCCAGGAAGCCGACTTCGATGTGAGCCTCCTCGGCTTCGACGATGAAGAACTGGCCCGGCGGTTAGCAGCCGCCGACGCCGTCGAGGGACTGACGGATGAAGACGCGGTTCCGGACGTTGCAGAGGCTCCGGTCACGCTGCCCGGAGACCTCTGGCGGCTGGGCAAAGACCATAAACTCCTCGTGGGGGATGCCACGGCTCCGGCTGATGTCGAGCGCCTGATGGCTGGCGACTCGGCCGATCTGGTCTTCATCGACACGCCGTATAACACAGACTACGAGGGCTATACCGAGGAGCGCCTCACGATCCAAAACGACCGGATGTCAGACGCCGAGTTCAAGCAGTTCCTGGAAGCTGTGTTTCGGTCCTGCCGCGCCGCAGTCAAGCCCGGCGCGTCACTTTACGTGTGCCATTCCTCATCCTGGCAACGCGAGTTTCAGAACGCGCTGGAGGCCGCGGGCTTCGAGGTCCGCTGTCAGATTATCTGGGCCAAGAATACCTTCGCCTGGGGATTCGGCCGCTATAAGTTTCAGCATGAACCGATCTTCTATTGCCACGTCGCCGGGCAAAGCGACGCCTGGTATGGGGACAAGTCGCAATCCACGCTGTGGCAGGAGAACAAGCCGGCCGCGAACCGCCTGCATCCGACTATGAAGCCGGTGGAACTGGTCGAGCACGCCCTGGTGAACAGCAGCAAGGCCGGCGATATCTGCGGGGACTTCTGTGCCGGCGCGGGTTCTACTTTGATCGCCTGCGAGCGCCGCGGCCGGAAAGCGCGCCTGATAGAAATCGATCCGAAGTACGCCCAAGTCATCCTCGTTCGTTGGCAACAGTACTCGGGAAAGGGCGCGACTCTCGATGGCGACGGCCGCACGTTCGAAGAGATCGCCCAGCAACGCCGTCAGGGGGCCGCATGAATCGACCGCTGCCGCGCGGAGATTGCCGCCGTAGAAGCCCAGATCCGGGCGGGGCATCCGGACATCGAAGGATTATGCCTGGCCCTGGCGGATTGGTCCGGGGAGTTGCGGCTTTTGCTAGACAAACCGAAACGAAGGAGACGCACCAAATGCAGCAGCCGAAATGCAACAGCGCGAGCATCGAAAAGGCGCGGCAGTGTCTCGGTCTGATTCGAGATATCGCCGACCGGGGCGCATCTTCCTGGGACGCCAATGTCGTCGGCTACGCCCTCCAGGAACTGAGCCAGGTACTCCTGGAGCGGACCGGCGAGGATGAGAGGTCGTTCGAACCCGTCCCGGCCGACGAGATTAGCGGCCTTGACGAGCTGAGGGTGGAGTTGGAATGGGTGGACAGGTTTACTCGGGAGCAGAGCGTGGGGCACCGATGTCATTGAGATCAGGCAACGCGGAGAAGTGTCCAAGCAGAGAAGAAAAGCCCGCCGCGGCCGGAGCCGGGCGGGCCAGGAAGGAGGCGTTCGATGCTACTGGTTGATGCGATAAGTGCGCTCGCCCTTGTCGGATTTGAAGGACTCGACCTTGTAGCCAGCCTTCTTCAGAGAGCCGGCGATCATTCCGCGAACTGTGTGCTTCTGCCAGCCCATCTTCTCCATAATCTCGGTCAGCGTGGCGCCGTTCTTCCGCTGGAGCATCGCAACGACCTGGGCCGTCTTGCTGCCTTCGCGCGGCCCCGTTTCGTGCGTCTTGGCGGCCTTTTTGGCCTTGGGCGCCTTCTTGGCTGCGGTGGTCTTCTTGGTCGCCTTGGCCTTGGCGGGCGCGCCCTTGGCCGCCTGTGCGCCACCCTTGGCCTTTTTGTGGGCCTTCGGCTTCGCGTGTTCCGCCTCGGGCTTGGCAGGCTCCCCGAGGCCCTGGATGTTCTTCCAGATTCGGGTGACCGCCGAGTTGCGGTCCTTGAATCGCTCCACCGCGGTGACGCCGGGCAGGCTGTTCCAGATGGCCACCAGGCGCTCGGCCGGCCAGGCGGCGGCCAATTCCGCCAGTTCCTGCTGGCTGGTAAAGGCTTGGGCACCGGCACCCACGGCTGCCTCGGCGTGGTCCGGCGTGGGGAAGGCGGTGATGTTGTTTTCTGCGTTAATCGTAAACGTCGTCATAATCGTGCTCCTTGTTCCGCGCTGTTTGCGGGCATGAACATCCATCACTCCGAAGTGCTTGAAAAGCAAGGTGATTTCGCCACAAATCGATGGTGGCGAAGAGATGGCGATGGCCCGCGCCGCGGAGGCGAAGCTGACAGGGCCGGTGGGAGAGGACGATGTCACTGGTGAGCATTCGGCGCCGGGTCGGCAAGCTGCAGACCGTGATCGTGGTGGACCCCCTGCCGGGTCATCCGCCCCTGACGGCGGATGAAATCGAGGCGTTGGCAAGGCGAATGGCAGATGGCCAGACTTGGACAGAGGAGGAGATGGCGCGGGTTATCCGGCAATGTCCGATCAGCCAGGGGCAACTGATGATCACGGCCTACGGGGGCCAGGTCACGATCAAGCGGTATGTCGGCGTTGACCCGGCCTGGATTTGACCGGGACGAGGTGGCAAGAAATGGCAAGTCACGGCACAAAACTGGGGCGCAAGAGGGAGGACGCGATCGCTGGATTGCTTTCTCAACGCAACGTGGATGAGGCCGCCCGTGCCGCTGGGGTAGGAGCCAGGACTCTTTGGCGATGGTTGCGGGACCCGGAATTCCAGGCAGCCTATCGTGAGGCCCGCCGGGCCGCGTTTTCGCAATCCATTGCGCGATTGCAGCACGGTTCTTCTGCGGCAGCCGCGACTCTGCTGAAGATGATGCTGGACCAGGATGCGCCCGCCTCCACTCGGGTGCGGGCAGCCGAGTCCGTACTGAATCATGCCACGAAGGCGATTGAAATCGAGGACATCGAGGCGCGGGTGTCGGAGTTGGAGCGCGCGGCGCTATCGGGCAGAAGAGCACCGCAATGAACCGCAAAGCGATCGAGCGGCGAATTCAGAAGCTGGTAGCCGCATCATCAGAAGTATCGGTGGCTTACCAGGCAGAGGAAGTCCTGCGCCATTGGCGCGAGACGGGAGAGTTCAGTTGCCCGGATGGCAGCCGCGTACCGATCGCGGTGTTTCGGCAAATCATCTGGGCCGAGGAGAGGGGTAGGGATGCCGAACGTGCGGAAGCGAATTGAAGGGCTGGAAAAGTCTATGGCTCGGATGCGTGGTCCCGACCCATACGACGCCATTAAGCGTCTGGCGTTGCAGAGCCTTTCAACGGAAGATCTGACGGTGCTCGCAGACGTAATCGAACAAGGTAAGCGGGAGTGCCAGTGGACGGAGCGCGAGTCGGCCGCGGTGAAGGCGCTCACTTGCGCGTTGGAACAGGAAGTCCAGCGCGCTGGATATCGCTCGGTGGCTGAATTCCAGCGATCCGGTGCCTCCGGAAGGTGAAATGAGACTCAAATATCAGGCGGACAAGAGCTGCCCGATAGCTAGCGATATTCACTCTTAACGCCCGCGCGGACCTTGCGTGGTTCGTGCCGAGGGAAGGGCCATTTTACGGTTTGGCGACTACAGGGCGGCCGGGGATTCCTGCTTGCCTACTGCCATGACCGGCGTTTGATCGGCATAGGGGCGGCGGTCACCCGCCGACCCCGGCCACACCACCGTGCGTACGGGTCCGTACACGGCCGTTCGAGACGGTTACGCTGACACTTCCTCGAATAGTGACGGAAGTCCGAGCGATTTGAAGTACGCATTAGAAAGCCCTACAGAGAGGGCCTTGGCCTTCGCGAGGTACCAAGGGCCACGCCCGCTGCCAGCCGTGTTGCTTGCCAGTCGCGGAAGCACCCCCAGTTCAAGCAGAGCCGCGCGGCGACGGCGCGGTGTTTTCCACTGCCGCCACAGAGCCGCCCTGAGCCGCAATCGGACCCAACGGGTGAGGTAAATCAGCACTTCAGGCGTTTCGCAGAAGCCGAAATAGCTGCGCCAACCCCGCATATACGGAGCCAGTTCCTCTATCGTCGTTTCCATGCTGACACCCTTGGCCCGCCGCGTGATCTCCCGGACTCGCTGCTTAAACCGATCCAGAGCCTTCGGCGCGATAACGCGCTTGACCTCCGGACCAGCCGTAAAGCTCAATCCGAGAAATTTTCGCTCCTGCGGTCGTGCTACCGCACTCTTCGCCTCATTCACCTTGAGCTTGAGCTTTTGCGTGATGAATCGCGTAATGCTCTTCATCATCCGTTGCCCCGCACGCTCGCTGCGAACGTAGATGTTACTGTCATCCGCGTGTCGAACGAAACGATGGCCCCGGCGCTCCAACTCCCGGTCGAGTTCGTCGAGCACGAGGTTACTGAGCAGTGGCGAAAGTGGTCCTCCTTGTGGAGTCCCTTCCACGCTCGGGCTGACCAGCCCGTTCTCCATCACCCCTGCATTCAAGAATGCCCGGATGAGCTTCAGCAGCCGCTTGTCCTCGACTCGTTTGGCGATCTGACCCATCAGTTTGTCGTGATTGACTCGATCGAAGAATTTCTCCAAGTCGAGATCAACGCACCAGCCGTGGCCTTCGGCGATATACAACTGCGCCTGTGCCACCGCTTGATGAGCCGACCGTCCCGGCCGGAACCCATAGCTGTGATCGGAAAACGTCCGGTTCCACCGCCTCTGCAGAACCTGCATCACCGCCTGCTGGATGAATCGATCCAACACCGTTGGGATACCAAGCTTTCGCACCCCTCCGTCCGGCTTGGGGATTTCCACCCGCCTCACCGGCTTCGGTTCATAGGTCCCGTTCAGCAGTTGTTCCCGGATGGCTGGCCAGTGCTGTTTCAGGTAATCCTTGATTCCGCCGACGGTCATCCCGTCAATGCCCGGACTACCCTTATTGGCCTTCACCTGTCGCAATGCTACCCTCAGGTTTTCTCGCTCACATACCTCCTCCATCAATCGATTCGTGTTGGCTGGGTTTTCGGTCCCATTCCTCGCCATGGACGATTCAGTCCCTTCCCTTCCCGCTCTCCGGGCTTCACCCGTCCGCGCAGAAGAGAAGTCCAGCTCGATCTGGATGTTCTGCCGCTTGTCGTCCTTGAGACTCATGGCCTACTGGCCGCTCCTTCTCGTTCGGGCCTTCAGCCACCGTTCCCGGCTTGGCCTATCCATTGCTCCGCCTTTCGGTTTTCGGAGTGCCTCACTAGCCTTGCCGACGTCATGACCTACTATGCCCTCTGCTGACTTCTGCTCCGTGGTCAGGCCGCCTTTCGACAGCCTCAGTCGCCGCAGCGACACGGAGCAGATCTCCTGGGGTAAGCTCAGCCGCCTTCTGTGCACAGCCGCCGGATCTACGCTTCGCACCCTTGATGGATATGGACTTCGCGGTAAGTTGCCCGCTCGTCCGGCGCTGGCGCCTGGTATCCGGTTTTTGTCCATCGACTCGCACATTTGATCCATGCTTCTTTCAGACCCCGCCTCGCGGCGGTAGCCCTTGCATCATCACTAGGCCTTCACCTCCATCAGGTTGGCCGGAGGACTTTCACCCCCAAGCTGCTGAGCATGCCCAGCACACAACGAAGTCGCTGGCGCGGTGGACGGCTACGGGCCCGGCGTTCCGCAACCAAGTGCCCCCGTCTTCCTGTGTTGGCGTGAGTGCTGGGGTGCCGGATTGGACGGTATCACCAGCCGCCGGTCAAGCAGCGAGCCGTTCTCGAAAACTCATCTGCCGCCCAATACGGCCGAAAAAACCGGAGGCGTCCCCCGCGCAAACACCAGAAGACACAGCGTGCTGTCCCCGTATGGCACACGACTCCCGCCCAAATCGGTTAAACCGGCGATAGTCCAAGGGTAGTGAACGTGGCCGACGAAGACCCCCTCTACCGCATCGACGATACGAGGCGGTGCTCAGCCTGCCATAACGGCGAACACTACTACGCCACGTACGTCGGGCCGGACTACGCCGAGGCCCGAATCAAGATCCTGTTTATTGCGTTAGATGCAGGTGCAGATTCCGAAAGCTACGACCTCCTGAAGCGCCGGGACGGAATTCTCAGATGGTATCAAACGCACTGGAACCAGCACTATCGAGGCTGTATCTGGGTGGCCAGCTACCTTCTCGGTTCCCTTTGTTTGCCTCAGTGTTCTTCGAGATGCAGTTCGCGATGCGAGCCAGAGCATGGACGTAAGTGTGTCCTCCGTCTTATCGCGCAAGGAAATGCCGTAAAGTGCGTTCCCGCGAGCGCCACTGGAATGTACTTCAATAACCGGCCACGAATTCCCCACTGCCTGCCTTTGATGTTCGAGGAGATCCCAATTCTTCGACCTGACGTGATCCTCCTGCAAGGGCGCAATGACCTCCATGGACCGTTCTTCAAGAACGTAGAAGAAAGGGGTGGCAAACGGGAAACAACAAAATGTGATCATGTCAGCGTTGTCACTTGGCCAAACGATGCCGGACGATCAGTCGTGGTGTCGCTGAATCATCCTTCTCGCGGGAACCTGCAACGGGATTGGGAACCAAATAATGTTCCCGCCTTGGACGAAGCGCGGCAGCGTCTTCATGCTTCACCGCGTGAGCGCATAACCGTAAGCACCAACTATCCTTGGGGTGGCCGGGCCAGAACTTTGTACTGACGAACTGCCCGCGGCCAACACGCAATCAGGTCCCTCTAACTCATTAGTCATGTCGATGTACGGCTCCTCAAAGCTGCGGTACGACCCCGGCAAGTCTAGCCTGCACCGACTTCCTGTAAACCTCAACATTGAGGAGGACGGTCGCCACCGGAAAGTAGCTAGGTCACCGACCGCATGAAAAGGCGGCCCGCAGCTTAACAAACTACCGTACAGACGAACAGATTCATGCGGCTAGCGCAGTAAGGAATTGTCATGGAGTGAGTCTGCCATTTTGACGCGGGGCAGGCGCTCATGCGTCCGTACCGAGAAATTCGTGCGCCACGATTCACCTGACTATGCAGCGCGGCCCCAACGCTTTCGCGATGTCCGGAAGGTCGAAGTCGCGCAGCACGCCCGGCACCACGATGTCCATCAGTCCCTCATGCACCTTCATACGCACGATGGCCCTGTAGGATTCCGGCGAGCGTTCACAGGTCACCTGGGCGATGCGGGGCTCCAGGGCCGCGGCGTAAAGCGCCAGCACGCCGCCGTTGCCTTTGCCCGTCATGGAGATGCGCCCGGGATCGACGTCCGGGCGCGAGCTGAGATAATCAAACGCGCGCAGCAGATCGCTGGTCTGCATGCCGGCCATGGTCTTGCCCACCAAGAGCGCGCGCATGGCCGTCTGGTACGACTTGGAATAGCCGCCTCGCACGCCGGCGCCCGGTGCGCTTTCGCCCCAACCACGCGGATCCACCGCCAGCACGATATTGCCTTCGCGGACCAGGCCTTCGATGGCGCCCCCTTCGCCGGCATCGGCCGCCTTGCCGGCGGCGCTCACGTATAGCACGGCGGCTCTCCGCGCCGGACCGCCGGAGGGCACGAAGGCCAGCGCCGGGACCGTGATGCCGGGTTCCGGCTGCATCTCGATTCTCTCGATCCTGTAGCCCTGCCGCTCGATCTCGCCGCGCTTGTTCCAGGCCGGGGCACCGCGCTCGACCGCCACACCCAGCCGCGCCCGCACCAGCGCCGCTACATTCTTCCCACCCGCGCCGGCGCGCCGGGTATAGAGCCGCTCGGCCAAGACCGCGTTGAGCGACTGCACCGTCTCCGCATTCGGGAAGGTGGTGACAACCTGGCCGGTTTCGGTGCATTGCAGGTCCTTGGGGGTATCGAGCTTGAGATTGGGTTCGGCGCCGTCGTCCTGGCGGTTCTGCAGCCAGCGGGCGAACCAACGGTAGGTGGCTTCGCGGCGCGGCTGCGACCAACTGTGAGTATCGTCGAACTCGAAGAAACCCATATGGTCCCCCACGCCGAGCACCTCGAAGATGCGGTGCGCCGTGGCGTACGTGGCCCGGGCGCCGGCGATGGGGAAGAAGTCCCTAGTCGCGGTAGCCATTTGAATCGGCTTCGGGGCGAAGGCGATCAGGAAATCGGGAAAGTCCAGGCCGTCTTTGAGGAAACCGACGAAGTCCTGCTCGGCATCCTGCGGGCCTGGACCGGACCACAATGTCTCCCACGAAGTGAGATAGCAGGAGGGCGCCGCAGCGGCCAGGCGCGGCTCGAAGGCGGCCAAATATGAGGACTGGGTGCCGCCGCCGGAGTTGCCGGCCACGCCAATGCGCTTAGGGTCTACATCCCGGCGGGTCAGCAGGTAGTCAAACGCGCGAATGCCGTCCCAAACAAAGTAGCGTGCGATGTTGGAGCCGGTGAGCAGGCACTGGAGCCCGGCCATGGTGTGCTCGGCCGTGCCGGCATTCACCAGGGACTTGCCCGTGGCCCGGTCTATGTATTCCAGACGCTCGCCCTGTCCGGGCGGGTCGTACGCCAGCACAAGGAACCCGCGCTTGGCCAGGGCCACCCACACACTCTGGTAGAGTTCGGCCGTCTTGCCTTCCACGGTGTGGCCCGCCGTGCCGAGCACGGCGGGGTACGGCGGCCTACCATGCGCCGGCACGAACACGTTGGCGGTGACGTAAAAGTGCGGCTGGCTCTCGTAAATCAGCTTTTCGACTTTGTAGTCGCCGCGGGAGAGCGTGCCGGTGATGCGGGGGTGGAGCGGCGTCTTTTTGGGAAATCCGCCGATCTCCTCCAGCAGCCGCTGGCGGATATATGCCTGCCGCTCTTTGACCTCGGCCGGCGTGCGGATGGCGGCCACGCGCGCCGCCGTGGCCGTCCACTGCTGTTCGGCGATACGGGTTAGATACTGGTCCACCATACCATCCAGGCCGGTGCTGACATCCAGCGAGGATTGCGCGTACAAGCCCGCGCATCCGATTAACAACCATACGATTCTCATGGGTGATTCTCGATCTGATTCCGTGCTTCCTCGTCAGAGTTCCTGAAAGCTCAGTATAAGCGACCTCCATGATGCACGGCGACCGGCGCTGTAGATCTTCCCGAAGCTGCCGGTACTGTTCGGGTTGGCGAGTGGATTTCCGGAGTTCGGCCGGTTGGGCGCATTGAAAAACCCCGCGCGGAACTGGAGGCCGGCACGCTCCTTCTGCCGGCAATCAAGCCCGGTTTCAGGAACCGCCGGCGCGGGTGCCGGTGACGCGGCCGTCGCGAATCAGACCGGAGGTTTCGTCAGCGGTCATTTCAAGATGATCCCCTTCGAAACGCAGGCGCAGTGTGTAGTGGTTGATGTTGGCGATGAAATTCAGATCCAGCAGGAACTCGTTTGGGGAAGTCCATTTGCCCATGGCGCCGCCCAGCAGATGGAACGGGCCGTACGGACCGCGGCGGTAGCGCCCATCCAGACCGACCGGGAAAGTGAGGTTCTCGCCCTGGTATTTCACCGTGACGCGGGCCTCGCCTGGCGCGCGAAACTCCAGCGAGAGGGCGTCCAGGCGAGAGGCGTTGACCGGGAAGTCGTAGACCACTCCCGAGATCCCGGCGGCCAGGGCCGGCATTTCAGACGCTAGCTCGGGTTGGGGCTCCTGGGTTGCCTGGGCGGCGCGATCCAACATGCGGCGGTAGGCTTCGGGGTTGGGAGGGAGGGGCCGGCCGGATTGGATGGCGTGGCGGATGGCGCCGGCAATCCGCCCCGGGTTGCCTCCGGCCAGGATGACCACCACGGTATCCAGATCGGGCCACACGATGAGGCTCTGGCCGCCGCGCCCGCTGCCGCCGTACTGGAGTCCCTCGGGTCCCCGGACTACGTGCCAGACGTAGCCTTGGCTTCCTGGGTCGCCGCTGCCGCCGGGGGGAGGAACGAGGGAGGCAGACACCCAGTCGCGGGGCACGATCTGGCGGCCTTTCCATTGGCCGCCGTGCAAGTAGAGATAGCCGATCTTGGCCACGTCTTCGGGGAACAGGTGGCTGTCGCCCCAACCGTGGGTGCGACCCTGCGCGTCGGAGGCCCAAACCACGGTGCGGATGTTCAAGGGCCCGAAGAGGCTCCGGCGGGCAAAATCGAGCTCCGATTGATGGGCGGCGGCGGCCACCAGGGAACCCAGCAGGTGGTATCCGGGGCTGCAGTAGGAGGCGTGCGTGCCGGGGTCGTAGCGCATGGGGAGCGACAGCGCGAAGCGCACCAAGTCCGGCGACCGCTTCATCATCTCGAGTTCCTGTTCGCCGGGCGCGTAACCGCAATCCAGGCCGGATTCCATGTGGACCACGTCACCCACGGTGATCCGCAGCGCGCGCGGATCGGGGTTGGCGGGGCGTTCGGCGGGGAAGAAGGAGAGCAGCGGCTGATCCGTCCGGACGAGGCCACCACCCACCGCGATACCGGCCAGGACCGAGGTAATGCTCTTGGTCACGGATGCCAAATCGTGGGGCGTATCCGAGCTGTACGGATAGAAATCGGCGTGGAGGATGGCATATCCGTGGCGAATCACGAGGAGGCTGTGAACTCCCAGCCGCTGCTCGATCACCTGGTCGATGGCAGCCGTGAGGAGCCGCGAATCCACCCCCTGCGATTCCGGCTGGGCCGTCCGCCAGTGGTATGCCGGCCAATAGCCGGAGTGGGAACTTGCGCCGGAGCTGCCGCCGGGGTAGAGGACAATGGCTCCGAGGAGCATAAGTTCTTTCACGCGAGGGAATGGCACATCCACAGAATACGGCCATAAAGGCGGGAAAGGGGGGATGCCGCAGTGACGGGAGACCCTCTCCGATAACCCGGGATGCGGTGCGCCCCGCGCCAGAAGAACTAAAGCCCGATACCGCTCAACAGGGTCGTAGCTTCATCCGACCTTTGTATGTACTCACGGACGCACCGCGTCCGCCAGCACCTTCACCGGGCGAAACGCGGCCAGCAGCACCTCCGCCGATGCGCCTTGTGGTCTGGCGCCGGCGTTCCCGCGCCCTGGCGGCTGCGACAGCCGCTCCAGTTCGGCATTCTCTTTGGCGAGCCACTCCGCTTGGGCCGCCTGCGCCGCCTTCTGGGCTGCCAGTTCCGCCTTGCTTGGTTTCTTGCGTGGCTTCTTCTTGTTGGGCTCGGCTGGCGCGGCCGGAGGCGGCGTAAGGTAGTCCAGCAGCTTCAGCCCGGCTTCTCCGAGCGCCGAAAGGTCTTTCGACAGCGGTATCACTTCCGCCAGCAATTTATTGTTCTCCGCCACGCGTTGGAACAGCGCATCGTTGGCCACCCACGTTTCGAACTGCCGCCGCAACAGGGCCGCGTCCTCCTTATCGCCCGCGGGGTTGGCCACAAATCTCTTCGCGGCCAGTTCCATCGACCGCGCCAGTTCGCTTTCGGGTTGGCACGCATCCACAAACCGGTTCACCGGCATCGTCCCCGTGGGCCGTCTCATGCGCCCCGTGCCCAACCCGAGCGCCTCAACTGCGTCCGCCAGAACCCGCAGCGGTCCAACTGGCTGATCGCCGGCGATACGGTCCAGCATCGGCTGGTAGTTGGCGCGATGCATCGCGCCTGTGAACTCCAGGTTCCGGCTCACCGGCTCCAGCCGCGCGTACATCGCGTCCACGTCTGTCACGTCCTTCGGCGACCACAGCCTCTCCGCAATCGCCGCCGTGCGCGGCCAAACACGCGAGTCTAACGTTTCCTGACCCACCAGCTCGGCCCACATGCAGGCCTCGCCGCCCATAATCCGCGCCGCCTGCTCCGGCGTGAGGTTGGCCGCATCGGGGCCGCCCAACGGGTCCACGGCGTAGTGCAGCGAGGCCGGGCTCAGATGATCCAGATAGTATCCCCGGGAGAGGATTCCACGGTATCCCTTCGAGACCGCGTCGGAGAGCGGCCTCTGCCGGCGCCACGATTGGATCACGGTCTCCGCCGGAAGCCCCGGAACCAGAATCTCGTCCCATCCCACCGCGATCTTGCCGTACTTCTGCACGATTTTCAGAAGCCGCTGGTTGAAGTAAGCCTGGATGGCGGGCGCATCCGCCAGCCCATGCTCCTTCGCGAAGGCTTGAATGCTCTCGGATTGGTTCCACGCCCGTGGGTTCACTTCGTCTCCCCCAATGTGGTAGTACGAGTCGGGGAACAGTTGCGCCATCTCGCCGATAAAGCCGTCCAGGAAAGCGTACGTGCTCTCCTTAGACGGGTCCATCACCAAGCGGTTTGTGCCTACCAGCTCGAAAGGTCCGGGCGCGGAGGCCAGTTCCGGATAGCCGGGGAACCAAGCGCTGGTGTGCCCCGGCACGTCGAACTCGGGCACCACGCGGATGCCGCGGTCTCGCGCGTAGGCCAAGATCTCCCGAATCTGGTCCTGCGTGTAGTAGTCTCCGTTCGAACCCATTTGATGGAGCCTCGGATACCGCTTGCTTTCCACGCGAAAAGCCTGATCTTCGGAAAGGTGCCAGTGCAGCACGTTGAGCTTCACCGCCGCCATGGCGTCCAGGTTTCGCTTGATCGCCTCCACCGGCATCCAATGGCGGCAAACGTCGAGCATCAATCCGCGCCAGGGGAATCGCGGCCGGTCTTCAATATGTACGCCTGCCACCTGGAAACCATCCGGTCCGGGCTGAATCAACTGTGCGAACGTCGCCAACCCGTGGATAGCGCCTTCCCCGGTCGCGGCCTTGATGCGGGCCTCGGTGTCCGAGACGTCCAAGGTGTAAGATTCATCCTCTCCAAGAGTCGGATACTCCGGTCCGCCCGCGCAGTCGATCGTCAATCGCCGCGCATCCGCTGGCGCCGGGGGCAGCGGCGCGTAGATCACGCCGGTCTGGCGCGATACGCGCGCCAGAAACGATCTAACTGCCGGCGCCAGTCGGGCGTTGGCGCCGCCAACAGTCTCCACCACGAAATTCGCATTGATCGCCAATCTCCCCGGCGTGGGCTGCACTTTGACCGGCATTGGCATCAGAGCCGGCCCGGCTCCCAAGACAGTCTGGCTTGCGCCGGCAGCCACTGCCAGCAACATCGTCGTTAAACGCATGGGTCCCCCAGTTTCCTGGCCAATTCTGAACCCCACCTGGGCATATCGGCGATGCTGCGCTCATCCACCACCTGGCCGCGGCTGCTGCTGGCGGTTTCTAGCAGCGGCGCCTCGGCGGTCACCGTCACCTTGTCGGTGGATTGGCCGATATCCAGCCGCACGTCGATGCGCGTCCGGTCGTTGACGCGCAATTCGAACGGAACTTGGTCCGTAGTCTTGAAGCCCTCCTTTTGCACGCTCAGCGAGTAATTCCCCGGCGCCAGGAAAGGAATGACGAAATTGCCATCCCCGCCGGTCTGGGAGGAAGAAGCTGCGCTGGTTCCGATGTTGGTGGCGGTCACTTTGGCGAGCGGGACCGAGGCGCCGCTGGGATCCGTAACGATACCCACGAGGGTTGCCCGGTACTCCTGAGCGGACAGAATTCCGGCCGCCAGGAGCACCATCAAAAGTCTCCACGCTGATCTCATGTACAACTCCTTTTGGAACCTTTGCCGACGCCCGATTGGGCCAGTCGGGGAGGCGGTACTACGGCTGGATCTTTCGGCCCCGGCGCTCGAAGCCCTGTACCGGGGCAACGCCAAGAAGATCCTAAACTGGGGAAAGATGTAAATGTTCCGTGCGCAGTTTCACGGCCTCCAGGGTCTTGATGATGGTTTCCACGTCCCAATCCTCGAGGAGGTTGCAGCTGACGGACCCGAGGTGAAATTTCCCTTGGCGGCGGGCGAATCGCGCCTCGCCAGGAAGCGTATAGGCACCCGCAGCCACAGCCGCGGCACCCAGAAAATTGCGCCGATTGAGGGAGTTCCTATACACGCCAGTATCGTCAGTGCGTTCCGTCCGTGGCGGCATATTGCTTGTACATGTCCGCCAGTTGAGCGGGCGTGAATTCTCCGTCGTAGATCACCACGCGATAGCGGAAGGTAATCGTTTTCCTCTCGGGCACGGTCCAGCTCCCATCCTGTTTGTCGTCGTTGGTGAATTCGCGGGCGGCGAACGGGTTGGCGGCCAGCAGCCCGTAAGCGCGGGCGTGCCAAGTTGTGGGATGCCGGAAGCTGGAAGGATGGTCGAATGCAACCACGCCCACCTGTTTGCCGGAAACCGTTCCGGAGTAGTTGACCCAATCGGCCGGCTT
>JBEKYW010000067.1:0-22751 GCA_049510555.1 Bryobacteraceae bacterium | reverse complement strand
ACGCGAAACAGCCAGCCGGTGACGTGCTCGATCGGCATAAGCAGGCGGTTCGCTTCCACCAGCTTGTAGAAGACGTCTTGCAGAATGTCCTCGGCGTCGCGCGGGTCGGGCACGCGCCGTCGAATGAAGTTGCGCAGCCGGGACTGCTCCCGCTTGACCACTTCGGAGATCCGCTCGTCCTGTTCGTGTGCCATCGCTCCAGGCTCGCCGTGTCCTTCCTCTACGGTTGTGGACGAATGAGGGGGTGCGGATATTGTAGGTCGCTAGTGAACCGATTGCATCCCAATCCCCCTCGCGCAGATGGATTACTCCTTATACGCCGGCATCGCGCCGGGAACCTCGCTTCAGCGACGTGTCCAGAATCCCTTTGACAAGCGTTCCCAAAAATGGGAACATCGGGGCGTGAAGGTCCTCGGTGAGGCCGGCATCGCTGGATTCGTGAAAAAGCACCCCGCCTCCCGTAAGCCTTTGCAGCGGTTCGTGACCATCGCCCGCACCGCCCTTTGGCCGGATTTTCCGGCAGTCAAAAAGACGTTCCCGGCCACGGATTACGCACCGGCCACCGGCACGCTGATCTTCAACATCGGCGGAAACAAATACCGGCTAATCGCGCGCGTCGATTTCGAAGAACAGTTGCTCGTGATCCAGACCGTTCTGACCCATCAGGAATACCACCGGGAGGACTTGTAACCATGCCCACCACCACCTACCAAGAATTGCTGATCGAGACCCTGCCCCAGGTGATCGAGACGGAGGTGCAGTATCGCCAGATCGCCCGCCGATTCGGCGACCTGGTCGGCAAAGGCCGGGCCCGCTCCGCAGAAGAGGCCAAACTCCTGCGCTTACTAGCCCTGCTGGTCGAGGACTACGACCGCCAGCACGCACTCCCGCCTGACAATAGCACCCCCGCCGAAAAGCTCCGGTTCCTCTTGGGGCACTCCGGGAAAACGGCAACGGACCTCCAGCCCGTTTTCGGACAGCGCAGCCATGTGCATGAGGCTCTGACCGGGAAGCGAAGTATCAGCGCGCCGCAAGCGCGAAAACTCGGCCAACTCTTTCGCGTCAGCCCCGGACTGTTTCTCTAGCACCCGTTCCATTCCACAGGATTCGAATCGGGTCTGCAACTCGCTATACTTTTGTTTTGACCATCTTTCTTCAGGAGCAGCTCATGTCAACTGAAAACGTACGTCGAGACTTTTTTAAGCGCGCCGGCGCCGGACTGGCCGGAACTGGCCTGGCCTTTCAGGCAGGGCAGAGGATTGGTCACGCGGCCGGGAGTCCTCCGGGCACGGGTTTTTTGGACGTGCGAACGTTTGGGGCCGCGGGCGACGGCAAAACGTTCGACACGGCGGCGATCAACAAGGCCATTGAAGCCGCCAGCGCGGCGGGCGGTGGGACCGTGCTGTTTCCGGCCGGCAGTTATCTGTGCTATGCCATCCATCTGAAAAGCAACGTGTCCCTGTACCTCGACCAGGGAGCGACCATCATCGCCGCGGACGCGCCCGCACAGGGGGCCGGCGGCGGCTACGACATGTACGAGCCGAACCAGTGGGACCCGTACCAGGATTTCGGCCACAGCCACTTCCACAACAGCCTGATTTGGGGCGAAGGGCTTGACAATGTCGCGATTCTCGGCCTGGGGCGCATCTGGGGCAGAGGGCTGAGCCGGGGCCAGGGCGCGCAGACGCCGGGCGTGGGCAACAAGTCCATCAGCCTCAAGAATTGCCATAACGTGGTGCTGCGCGATTTCTCCATCCTGCATGGCGGACATTTCGGCATTCTGGCCACGGGAGTGGACAATTGCACGATTGACAATTTGAAGATCGACACCAATCGCGACGGCATGGACGTGGACTCCTGCCGCAACGTGCGGATCTCGAACTGTTACGTCAATTCGCCGTGGGACGACGGCATCTGTCTAAAAGCCGACCACGCCCTGGGTTCGTCGAAGCAGACGGAATTCGTCACCATCACCAACTGCTACGTCAGCGGCTGCTGGGACGAAGGGACCCTGCTGGACGGCACGTACAAGAGGCGGGCTGCGGGCGGGGGCACGGGGCGCATCAAGTTCGGGACGGAATCGGACGGCGGTTTCCGCAACATCACCATCTCGAACTGCGTCTTCGAAGGGTGCCAGGGGCTGGCGCTGGAAACGGTGGACGGGGCGCTGCTGGAAGACGTGACGATCACCAATATCTCCATGCGCGACATCATCAGCGCGCCCATTTTCATGCGGTTGGGACGCCGCATGCGCACGCCGGAAGGGCGGCCGATCGGGACCCTGAAGCGCGTGATCATCAGCAACCTGGTGTGCTCAAACTCGGTCTCGGGACTGGGCTCGATCATCAGCGGGATTCCCGGGCACTACGTCGAAGACGTGAAGATCAGCAACGTCCAGGTGCTGCACCAGGGTGGCGGCACGAAAGAGGACGCCGCCTACCAGCCTCCGGAATGCGAGGACCTTTATCCCGAGCCGGACATGTTCACTGCGCCGCCGCGGCCAGGCCGCAACGGCCGGGGGCCGGACGGCACTTTTGTTCCCGAAGGGCAGGGGCGCGGAGGCGCGGGAAGAGGCGGTGTGCCTCCCCAAGGGCCAGGCAGAGGCGAGGCGCCGGGGCAGGGAAGAGGCGCGGTGGCCGGACCGCCGCCAACCCGCCACAACATGCCTTCGCACGGGTTCTACGTCCGGCACGTGAAGGGCATTCAGTTCGACAACATTGAAATCCAGGCCGAGAAGGAAGACCAGCGGGCGGCGTTCGTGCTGGACGACGTCCAGGGAGCGGACTTTTTCCGCATCAAGGCGTCCCATACGGCGGGCGCTCCGGTCTTCGCGCTGCACAACGTTGCGGATTTCGCCGTGCACATGTGCGCCGGCGTGCCGGACGCGCAACTGGCCAAGGTTGAGCACAAGACGCTGTAATGAGTGGCCAATAACATGGCGATCGCCGTAGAAGTGCCGAAGCTCGGCAACACCGTGGAAGAATGTCTCATCGCCAAATGGCGCAAGCACAAGGGCGAGGCGGTTTCCGCCGGAGAAGTGGTGGCGGAGATCGAAACGGACAAAGCTACCTTCGAGGTGACCGCGCCGGCGGATGGCACCCTGCTGGAGACGTTCTTCGATGAAGGCGCGCTGGTCCCGGTCTACACCAACTTCTTTGTCATCGGAGAGGCGGGCGAGAGCGCCGAGGCCTTCCGGCCTCAACTGGCCGCGCCCGCCGGGGCCGTGGCGGCAACCGAGCCGGTCCCCACTGAAACACCCGCGGCGGCGCTTGATCATCCGGTGGCAGGGCCGGTCCCAGCCGCGCCCGTGGGATCTTTCAGCCCGAGGGCCAGACGGTTTGCCGAGGAGCACGGATTCCATCCGGCGGCGGTCGCTGGATCGGGTCCGGGCGGCAGGGTTCTCGAGGAGGATCTGCGCAAGCTGTATTACTCGTCGCCGCGAGTGTCATCGGCGGCCAGGAAGCACATCGAGGAGGGCATGGAAATTCGGGGCGCGGGCTCGGGCGTGGCCGGCATGGTCCTTTCCAGCGATCTCACTCCGCCGGCGGCTCGCATATCCGGCATTCGCGAGAAGATCGCGCGGCGCATGCGGGAGTCCTTGTCCTCCACCGCGCAATATACCTTGCACACATCGGCCGACGCAGGCGGCCTGCTCCGGGTTCGCGCCAGGGTCAAGGCTTCCACGGGCGTGCCGGATATCAATATCAATGACCTGGTCACTTTCTGCGCCATTCAAGCTTTACTTGAAGTCCCCGAGGTGAATGCCGAGTTCATCGACGGCAGAATTTACAGGCACCCGGAAATTCATATCGGGTTTGCCTGCGACACGCCGAGGGGATTGGTGGTTCCGGTGGTCCGCGATGCCCATCAGCTCACGGCCGGCGAACTCTCCCTCCAGATGAAGGAACTGGCCGAGCAGGCGGTGAAAGGGACCATTTCCGTGGATGACTTGTCCGGCGCCACGTTCACCGTCAGCAACATGGGCGGCTTGGGAATCGAGTCTTTCACGCCCCTCCTGAATCCCCCGCAAGTGGCGATTCTGGGTGTGGATGCCATCCAGCTCAAACCGGTGCGCCGGGACGGGGGAATCGAGTTCATCGACGCTATCGGCCTCTCGCTCACGCTGGACCACCAGGTGATCGATGGCGCGCCGGGCGCGAGATTTCTGAAGGTGGTCAAGGAGAAGATCGAAAGCGTGGAGTCGCTATGTACGATTTGATCGTGATCGGGGCCGGGCCGGGAGGATATGAGGCCGCCGCTCACGCCGGGAGGATGGGCAAAAAAGTCGCGCTCATCGAGAAAGAACGCCTGGGTGGGACCTGCCTGAACGTTGGCTGCATTCCCGCGAAGACGTTTCTGCGCTCATCGAAGCTCTTCCATGAATGCCGCCAGGCGGCCCGGTACGGCGTGCGCCTCGGCTCCATCGAATTCGATATGCCCGCAGTGGTGGAGCGCAAGAACCGCGTGGTCGGCACGCTGGCCAAAGGCGTCGAGGGCATGCTGAAACGCGCGGGGGTGGAGGTGATTGCCGGCCAGGCGAAGTTGCTATCCCGCAACGCGGTCGAAGTGGGCGCACAGCGCTACGAAGCTGTGAACATCCTGCTGGCGACCGGGTCGCGGCCGGCGGCGCCGCCGATTCCGGGAATCCGCTCCGAGGGCGTGCTCGATTCGGATACGGTTTTCTCTCTCACGCGCGTCCCGGAACGGATTGCGATTATCGGCGGCGGCTATATCGGGCTGGAGTTCGCCTGCTTCTTCAACGAGGTGGGCGCCAAGGTCAGCGTCTATGAAATGCTGCCGCAGATCGCCGCCGGAAGCGATCTCGAAATCTCGGGCCGGCTGCTCGAAATCATGAAGCGCACGGGCATCCAATTCCACCTTTCCTCGAAGGTGCTGGGAATCGAGGGCAACACGATTCGCTATGCGGCGGCCGGCGGGTCGGACGCCAGCGCCTCGGCCGATTGCATCCTGAACGCCACGGGGAGGGCGCCGGTGGTGGATGGAGTGGGTCTGGAAGAAGCCGGCGTCGATTTCAGCCCCAAGGGCGTGAAGACCTCCGACTTGGGCAAGACCAACGTCGCCGGCATTTGGGCCTGCGGAGACATGACGGGACGGCGCATGCTGGCGCATGCCGCCACGCGCGAAGGAATCGTCGCCGTCAACAACATGTTCGGGAAGAAGGATCGGATACGCTACCACGCGATTCCAGCGGTGATCTACACGCATCCCGAAGTGGCCTCGGTGGGCTGGACGGAAGAGGAGCTCAAGGGCTTGGGCATTGAGTACAAGAAGTCCGTCGTGCCCGTTGCGGTGGCGGGAAGGTATCTCGTGGAACACGAGGGCGGAACGGGAATGGTAAAGGTACTGACCGGCGCGCGGTTCGGCGAAATCCTGGGAGTTCACGCGATCGGCGACGCATCGAGCGAGTTCATCGTCGCGGCCGCGGCCATGATCGAGACGGAGATGTGCGTGTCCGAGGTCAGCGAGATCGTGTTCCCGCACCCCACCGTTTCGGAAGCGCTGCGGGAAGCGATTCTCGGAATCCACTAGGAGTCAGGCGGAATGCCTAAATCGATCATCATAGACCCGGAACAGGTATTTGCCAGAGGCGCCATCCAGTTGTTCGACATTCCCGTGAATGTGTATCAGCGGACGGGGAAGGAAGAACTCGCGACGTACTCTCCCGAGGACTTCCTGGCCATCTGGCGGGACATGTGCGCCATCCGGCGCTTCGAAACGATTCTCAACGAGATCAAAACCAAAGGGGCGTTTCAAGGCGTTACTTACAATCACGCCGGCCCGGCCCACCTTTCCGTGGGGCAGGAGGCGGCCGCCGTCGGCATGGCGTTCTCACTGACTTCCGACGACCATATCTACGGATCGCATCGCAGCCACGGCGAGATTCTGGCGAAAGGATTCTCGGCCATGCGCCGATGGAGCGAGGCGCAACTCGTGGACCTCATGAAATCCTATCGCGACGGCGCTCTGCTTCGCCCGGTCGAGAAAGGATACCAGGGAAGCGTGAGGGGCCTCGCCCTGCGGTTCTTCATCTACGGGGCGTACAGCGAAATTTTCGCGAGAGAGACGGGGTTCAACCGCGGCCTGGGCGGCTCCATGCACGCCTTCTTCACGCCGTTTGGAATTTACCCCAACAACGCTATCGTGGGCGGCTCCGGATCGATTGCGCCGGGCGCGGCGCTTTATAAGAGAGTCAACCGCAAACCGGGCATGGTCGTGTGCAACATCGGCGACGCCTCGTTCGGCTGCGGTCCCGTGTGGGAAGGCATCACCTTTTCCGCCATGGACCAGTACCGCAAGCTGTGGGATGCATCCCTCGGCGGCGGCCTCCCGATCATTTTCAACTGCATGAACAACTTCTATGGAATGGGCGGCCAGCCGTTGGGCGAAACCATGGGAGTGCAGTTCATCGCGCGCATCGGCGCCGGCGTCAACCCGGACCAGATGCATGCGGAGCGCATCAACGGCTACGATCCCCTGCCGGTCATCGACGCCTTCCGGCGCAAGCGGCAGGTGCTCGAAGAGGGCCGGGGACCGGTCCTGCTGGACACGGTTACGTACCGCATCAGCGGCCACTCGCCTTCCGACGCTTCGAGCTACCGCTCCAAGGAAGAGATCGAGCGCTGGCTGCAGGCCGATTCGATCCGCGCTTTCCGGAAGAAGCTGCTCGAAATGGGGGCGGTGGCCGAGGACGCACTGGCGAGCGCCAGGGAGTCGATCGAGACAACGGTTTTCGAAATGTTCAAGCTGGCCACGGACCTGGAAGCCAGCCCGCGCGTGGGAGCCGGCTCCGAACTGGTCGGCTCCGTCATGTTCTCGAACCGGCGAGTCGAGAAGTTTGACAGCCGGCAGCCGGAGTTTTTGCAGGACCTTTCGCAAAATCCCAGGGTGCAGCAGATCAAGCAGAAAGTGCGCACGGCTACCCAGGGTGGGAAACCGGTACCCAAGATGAAGGTGTACAACGTTCGGGACGGCATCTTCGAGGCTCTGCTCTACCGGTTCGCGATCGACCCCACGATGGCGGCCTTCGGAGAGGAGAATCGCGACTGGGGCGGCGCCTTCGCGGTCTATCGCGGCCTGACCGAGGCCTTGCCCTACCACCGGCTGTTCAACGCGCCGATTTCAGAGGCGGCGATTGTCGGCGCGGCCGTGGGATACGCGCTCGAGGGCGGCCGGGTGGTGGCGGAACTGATGTATGCCGACTTCATGGGCCGCGCGGGCGACGAGTTGTTCAACCAGCTCTCGAAATGGCAAGCGATGTCGGCGGGACAACTGAACATGCCAGTGGTGCTGCGCATCTCGGTGGGCGCCAAGTACGGCGCGCAACACTCCCAAGATTGGACAGCGCTGGCCTATCACATCCCGGGATTGAAAGTGGTCTATCCGGTGACGCCGTACGATGCCAAGGGGATGATGAACGCCGCGCTGGCCGGCGCTGATCCGGTGGTCTTCTTCGAGAGCCAGAAGGTCTACGATTACGGCGAGATGTTCGCCGAGGGGGGTGTTCCCGAGGGCTACTACGAGATCGATCTGTGTGAGCCATCCATCAAGCGCAAGGGCAAGGATCTGACATTGATGACCTTCGGTCCGGCGCTCTATATCGCGGTCGCGGCCGCCGAGGAACTGGAAAAGCGGTTCGGGGTCTCGGCCGAGGTGATCGATCTTCGGTCCGCCAACCCGCTCAATTACGAGCCGCTGGCGGAGTCCGTCCGCAAGACGGGGAAGGTGCTGCTGGTGTGCGATGCGGTGGAGCGTGGCTGCGTGATGCAGACCGTGGCGGCGAGCCTGACGCAGCTCTGCTTTGACGACCTGGACGGCCCGCCGGTAGTGCTGGGCTCGAGGAATTGGATTACACCCGCGGCGGAACTGGAGACCCTGTTCTTCCCGCAGCCCGCCTGGCTCCTGGATGCGATTCACGAGCGGATTCTGCCGTTGAAGGGCTATCAGCCGCAGACCAACCAGACGCTCGGGGAGCTGGTGAGAAGGTCGAGGCTGGGGGTGTAGGGGGGCGGGTTGGGTCAGCAGCGGAGCGGGGCCCGGGAGCGGACGGGGCGTCACGGTCAGCATGGACGGGCGCAGGCGGTGCCTGGACCGAAGGATACGGCTATTCGAAAAGCTGGTTCTGCACGGATCCCACTGGCCGCGGGGCTTCGGTCGTCGACCCCAACGAGAGGCCAGCGTCGAGATCGATGACTCGACCGTTCTCCAGATCGTTTACCGCAGCCTGAATTGACTGATCATTCCAGGTCGTCATGAACCGGACGGCGGAGAGCACTGCGAACTGGCGGTCCGATTCAATGCTGATCCATCGGCGGCCTGTCTCTTCCGCGACGCGGCCCGTCGTGTTGGAACCGGAGAAAATGTCCATGACGAGATCATCGGGGTCAGTCAGGAAATTGATGAAGAAACGTGGCAGATCACTAGGGTACCGGGCGGGGTGGCTATGCCTGCCGAGCATTTTGCATGCCCGCAAGTAATGGGAATTGCTGTCCGTGTTGGGGATTTGAAGGAGGTTCGACGGGATAGCGCCAGCGTTCCGCTTACCGAAACCCTTGGCGATGTCGTGCCCGGACGGGCGTTCTTTGGGCGTATAGAACTTGTCGGGGTCCTTCAGGAGGGTCTCCATGCGCTCGGAGTACGGCACCAGGACTCTAGTGATATCGGCCTTCGGGTCGTCCGTCTTCGAGAACCACCAAACCGTGTTGACGGAATCCTTGGCTCGAAGCTTGCGTTTATTCACCCATTCGATTGGTGACGGGAGTTTGGCCGGGTTGTGCCAGAAAAACTCTTCGGCAAGCCGATACCCGATCCTGTCGCACCAATCCAGGAGCACCCGAAAATTGTAAAGCGAGCGAACCGGTCGCCCGCGTTCGTACGCCCCTCCGAGATCCAGCACGAAGCTGCCAGTCGGCTTGAGTACCCGGAAGGCAGCCTCTCCAAATTCGCCTAGCCAGGCCACGTACTCGGACTGCGACTCGTTGCCGTAGCTTTTCTGCCGAAGAAGGGCGAACGGCGGACTGGTGATGATCAGGTCGACCGAGTCCGCGGGCAGCGTCCGGAGAACCGCTCTGCAGTCGGCGCAAAGCTGAATGCCGCGTCGCGTTTCGTATACCTGGATTTCGCGAACAAACTTAAGCATCATGTGTGTTCCCGACGTCTGGGCCTACAGATCCAGGATAAACCTCCCAGCGGCGGGCAATCCAGCTCTCCATAAAAGACCAGAGCAGGCTCACCGCGTAGTGGAGCTGCGGCGCAGAGCCCTGCAAACCGATAATCGCAGGTGCCACACGCTCGCGCGGCAGGTGACCCAGAAGCCAAACAGCCCAATCCGAAGCGCCTGGTTCCTGAAGATTCTGAGTCAGCTCGGCAATCACATTAGGTGGAAGGCTCGCCTGTTGCCGCAAGGCCTCCGCACATCCAGCAGCCACGTCCATCGCGGTGCCACGAAGGCCAGAGAGCAGCACCGGAACCGCAGCACCACCGATCGAGGTAATCCCCTCCAAGGCCTCCTCGCGGATGGTGACATCAATATCGGCGAATGCGCTCACCAAACGGTTGACTGCAGCCTGTGTTCCGATGCGTCCGAGGGACCATGCGGCCGCACTACGAAGGAAATAGGGCAGAGCGGAGTCGTCGAGAATACGGGAGAGCACCTCCACCGCTTCAGTCGTGCCAACTTCGCCGATTGCAATTACAGACTCAAGCTGCGTTTGAGGGTCGGGACTGTTCAGGTAGCTGGCAAAGATCTCTGCTGAGGCCTGCCCGCAAACGGCGGCTAAGTACGACAGCCCCTCAAGCCGGATGTAGATGTCTTCTTCACTATCCGCAACAAGTTCCCTTACGGTGTCGCATTGGCCACCGTCATGGCGTAGGCGAGCCAACTTGACTCCTGTAAACCGCAGTGTCCGTTCTCGCGAACCCAGAAGATCGGGAATGTGGTGGGCTCGGATCGTCGCGGAACATGTCAGCTCCGCATTGCCGACAGTGGTCAGCGAGGACGCAATGACCTGATTCACCTCAACGTGGTCGCCATTCGCCACGAGCAGGTTCAGATTGGGTGGAATGTTCCGAGTGTGGCGATGACCATCCGACTCGCGGCGAATCGTAATCCGGTTGCCCTCGCAGCTCTCGACGGTGCCCGTCCTGCTGGAGAACACGGCATCCCAGCAAATGCTTGTTTCCGATCCTTCGGTTACGCCTTTTACGCTGCTTTTCGAGAACTTCGTGCCGCGGAACGTACCGACACGGAAGTAGTTGATTCTCCCTGCCAGCCGCCATCGAACCCAGTTCCGTTCGCGCCAGTAGGAAGCACTGCTATTCAGCCGGCCAGCACTCCAGTACTGCTCTTCAACTGCCTGGCAAATCGGGAAACCGATCAGATCACTGTCGATCATCCCGAAGTCCCACGCGCGGGCTTCGTCGGTGACGCTGTGCGACATGGCAAGTTCCGCGTTTGTCTTCGCACGGCTCTCGGCACGCTGGCCGCAGCGGACGCAAACAAGGTCCGGGATGCGAACACGTTTTCTCTTTACCTCCTTCCAGAGTTTCGTGTCGGTCGACCCGCGCTCGAGTTCGACCATCTCGTGGCCATGCGAGGCCAGGTCAGCGCAAACCGATCGTGCGCCCACAGCGCCAATCACGATCTTCCGGAAAAAGCTCGAGTCTGGTTTGAGAGCCAGTCTTGCCATTTGAAACGGATCCCTGCGCCACGCTCGGGCCGACCCGGCCCGTAGACAAGGGCATTGCGAAAAGAGCAGGATAGCAGGAATCCATCAGCGGCGGCTCCCCTTGCTCCACGCTTATCCTGCATGAAATAACGCTTTCGAATTGACCCCGATCCGCCGACGGCGCATAATACAGATAAGTAAATATTTAGCTCTTTTTTAATAAGAACGCGCCAGAAGGACTTCGCGATGAAAATCGCTTCTGTTCGAATCCAAAATCTGCGTGCCATAAAGGACCAAACCGTGGAGTTTGACGACTACACGTGCTTGGTTGGACCCAATGGTTGTGGCAAGTCTACCATTCTGACCGCGCTGAACATTTTCTTTCGCGAGACGGCGAACGCGGCGACGGACATGGTGAACCTGGACGTGGAGGATTTCCATCAGCGCCAGACAGGTGAGCCAGTCATTATCACGGTGACCTTTGCCGATCTCAGTCCGGAGGCCCAGCAGGATTTCAAGGATTACTGCCGACAAGGCAAACTCGTTGTGTCAGCGAAGGCCATATGGAATGACCAGCAGCGAATTGCCGAAGTGAAGCAGCACGGCGAGCGCTTAGGAATTGACCGATTCCGCGAATTCTTTGAGCAGGACAAAGCGGGAGCCGCCGTTGGCGAACTGAAGCAGATTTACCAGCGAATCAAAGACGAGTTTCCCGATCTGCCACCGCCGACCACCAAGGCAAAAATGCTTGACGCTTTGCGGGACTACGAAGCAGCACATCCCGAACAGGAATCTCTCCTTTCCAGCGAAGACCAGTTCTATGGAGTCTCACGCGGGGCTAATCGGCTGCAGAAGTACTTGCAGTGGGTGTTCATTCCGGCGGTCAAGGACGCTGCAACCGAACAGCTTGAGGCGAAGAATACGGCGTTGGGCAAGTTGCTGGCAAGAACAGTCCGGGCGACTGTGTCGCTCCAGGCTCCGATTGATGCCCTTCAGCAGGAGGCACTCAAGCAGTATGCGGCACTGCTCGACGAGAACCAGCAGGCCCTTGAGTCCCTCTCGGAATCTTTGCAGAAAAAGCTCCAGGCCTGGGCTCACGAAGATGCCGGGCTGAACCTGAAATGGCAGAGCGGGGACAAGGCCGTTTCCGTCGCGCAGCCAATAGCGGAACTCACCGCTAGGGAAGGCGTATTTGAGGGTCGGATCGCAAGATTCGGGCACGGCTTGCAACGGTCGTTTATCTTCGCCCTGCTTCAGGAATTGTCGGGGTGCACGCAAGAGGGTCCCAAACTGATCCTTGGGTGTGAAGAACCTGAACTGTATCAGCATCCGCCTCAGATCCGTTATCTTGCCTCTCTGCTCCAAGAGTTGAGCACGCAGAATTCCCAGGTCATCGTGTGCACTCACAGCCCGTACTTGGTCGACGGGGAGAATTTCGAACAGGTGCGGGTCGTGAAACGCAATTCCGGGCAACCCTCCTGTGAAGTGCACCAGGCCACCTTCGAGGCGGTCGCAGCAATCATCGCTCAAGCAAAAGGTGAAGCGGCGCCGAAAAAAGTCGGAGGCATAGCTGCCAAAGTTGCACAGGACATGCTCGGCCCCGCTAATGAAATGTTCTTTGCTTCGCTGCCGATTTTCGTGGAGGGGGCGGAAGATGTGGCATACGTCAGCACGTACCTGACGCTTCTGAACAAATGGACGGAGTTCCGGCGTCTCGGCTGTCATCTGGTTCCGGTCCATGGGAAGAACAACCTAATCCAACCCATCGCAGTGTGCCAAGCGCTGTCGCTTCCGTTTTTTGTCCTGTTTGACGCCGACGGCCACGAGCGAGACGCGCGGGAGAAGGCCAAACACGAAAAAGTCAATCGCGCAATCCTCAACCTGTGCAACTGGGCGGGCGCCGATTCATTTCCGGGTACCACCTTCTGGGGTGACAATGTGGTGGTCTGGCCGACCGAGATTGATGAGGTGGTCGTTTCCGAAATCGGGAAGGAGATCTGGCAGGGGCTCCAGGCCAAGGTGCGAACTGACTATCAAATCGACACACCGGGCATGAACAAGAACTCCCTGTTCATCGCATACACTCTGACGGAAGCTTGGAACGAAGGACTGAAATTGCCGAGTCTGGAGCACCTCTGTGAGGCTATTCTCCGGCACGCCGTACCAAATCAAGGCCGAACTGAGCACGCTGCCCATCAGCTGGTTGGATAGCCTTCCGGTAGGCCTTTGAAGCGGCAGCCCCTGCGGCTGATGAGCAAGCACCCTGATGCTTCGATCTCGCGAATGAGGTTGGTCCGCTTCATCCAACAATGAGCTCGGCGATTCTGGGGATGCCCGGAATCTCGCCGCTCGTCAGGTCCCGGTAGAGATCACGGAGATTCGACTCCAATTCCGCTAGCGTCTCGCCTTGGGTCAGGTAATCGGGGAACTCCACGAAATATCCGAGCCACATGCCTCCATCCTGCCAGTGGACGTAACGAGCCGTGCCCATGACATCATTCTACTTCCTGTCGGGGGAAAGCGTCGTCAGTCGTAGTACTCCAACCCCAAGTGCATAATCAGCTCTTCGCCGCGCAGATACCGCAGGGTGTTCCTGAGCTTCATGAGCTGGATGAAAACGTCGTGCTCCGGGTACAGCCCTGCCGCTACCTGCGGTCCCTTGAAGTAGAGCGAGAGCCATTCCTGGATTCCCTTTTTGGCCATTTCGGGACAACGCTGAGCCAGGTCCAGGAATAGGACCAGATCCAAGGCCATGGGAGCGGCCAGAATCGAGTCGCGGCACTGGAAGCTGACCTTGATCTGCATGGGGTAGCCGAGCCAGCCGAAGATATCCAGGTTATCCCAGCTTTCCTTGGCATCGCCACGCGGCGGATAGTATTCGATTCTCACCTTATGGTAGTAGCCCTGGTCAAGTTCGGCGTAGACGCGGCGGAACTGGAGACCCTGTTCTTCCCGCAACCCGCCTGGCTCCTGGATGCGATTCACGAGCGGATACTGCCGTTGAAAGGCTATCAGCCGCAGACTAACCAGACGCTCGGGGAACTGCTGAGGCGGACGAGGCTGGGGGTGTAGGGGCAGGCGTTCATCGAAAGAGAACTCGACGTCCCCAAGCACCTGGCTCGGCGGGTGCACGACTTGTACTTATCTTCGCCGCGACGTTTCCAATTCCCGGAGCCGGTGGTATGATTGATTCCCAGAGAAAGTGAGGGTCCACAATGAATCTACCGATTCTGGACGTCGCGATCGGGATCTGCTTCATCTATCTGCTGCTGGGGCTGATCTGCACGACGGTGAACGAAATGATTTCCGGGTGGCTGAAGACCCGGGCGAAATTCCTTGAACAGGGCATCGGGAGGCTGCTCGGAAACGACGCTCTGAAACGAGCGCTGTACGATCATCCCCTGATCCGCACGCTGGCGGCGAAAGACGGGGCGAGACTCCCGTCGTACATTCCGGCGGAGCGGTTCGTCACCGCGCTGACGGACGTACTCACGGGGCCTGGCAAGTCGCCGAGCGACCTGGCGGCGTTGAAGCAAGGTCTGGCTGCCGCGGGCAACGAGCAACTCAACGCCGCGGTGACGGCGCTGCTCGACCGCCCCGGCATGGATGCGGCGGCCGCGCGTGCGCGCCTGGAAAAGTGGTTCGACGACGGTATGGAGCGCGTCACCGGCTGGTATAAGCGGAACGCGCAGCGTAACGCCCTGATTCTGGCGTGCGTGATTACCGTCGTACTCAACGCCGATACGGTGAACATCGCGAGGACCCTCTGGACGAGTCCCACCGTGCGCGCCGCCATGGTGGAAGAGGCGAAGGTGCGCTCCGAGAAAGCGCGGCCCGAAGAGATGCTGCCGACGGTGGAATACCCGAACCCGCAGGATCCGACAGCGAGCGTACCCGTCAACGTTCCGAAGCAGGCGCTAACGGATAAGGAACAGGCGCTGCTGGGCCAGGTGACCGGCTGGACGGACGACCAACTGCCGCAGGGCGGCTCCTTCTTCGGCTGGCTGTGGCGCACTTTGAGGTCCCACCTTCTCGGCTGGATTCTCACAGCCATCGCGGTTTCGTTGGGCGCGCCGTTCTGGTTCGACACTCTGAGCCGTTTCATCAACATTCGGAACGCGGGGCGGGTTCCCGAAAAAGGGAGCCAGACGCCGCCCCCGGCGCCGGCCGCCAGCGGGGTGAGCTGACATGCGCAAGGCAACTCTGGCATACCTTTTGATCGCCATCCTGGCCCGGCTGGCCACGGCCGGTACGCTGATTCTGAAACGGGCCTGGATCGAGCAATACAAGGACCGCGCCACGATCGACGCTACGTTCACCACCGACCACGCGCACAAGAAGCCGAATCCGCCGGCTAAAGACGGCGACATGCACGTGGCGGGCCGCGCGCCCAAAGAGGTGGGACTTCCCATGGTGGCGGAGGTGATGAACGCCGCCGCGCAGCAGCAGCAGAAAGCAGTGCAAGTGATTCACGGCAACGAAGGCAGCGGGAGCTTCGTGCCTGTATCCGGCGCGTGGCGGCTGTGGTTCGAGCACCCGGCGACTTCCCAAACACAGTTCCAGACCGTTCCGCCGGCGGCCAACACCAATCCGGATCACTCATTCGAAATCCACCCGATCACGAAGTTCGCCGCCGAGGATATTACCGGCTCGTTCGCGATGGTGCCGGGCTTCCCGGGCCACGACCCCAAGACGGCCTTTGGCTCTTACGAGAAGCTCTCCGTCTTGATTCACGCCTCGGCTACTGCCGTGACGCTCGATTCCGCCAAGACCGGCTTCAACTACGTGCACTTCCGCATGCACCTGATCGGTAGCCCGGTGAAGCTGAAAGACGGCGGGCTCGCGGCCATGGCGGATGTGGAGGACGATGCCTCCGAGGGAGAGGATATGCTGGCCGCCAAGGTGCGGATGATCTTCGTGCCGGGCACGGCGCCCTGGAAGGCGGTACAGGGGAAAGGGGACGGCGACGAATTCACGGTCCTAGGCATTCCGCGCGTGAACCTGAATGCCATTTCAGCGTTCATCACAGCGGCCGGAAGCGCGGCCGTAACCCGGAAGCTGCCCTACGAGATGATCGTGGTGGCGGTGAAGTAGCGCCTCGACGCCATGTTTAGTCGTAGTACTCCAACCCCAAGTGCGTAATCAGCTCTTCGCCGCGCAGGTAGCGCAAGGTGTTCTTAAGCTTCATGAGCTGGATGAAGACGTCGTGCTCCGGGTACAGTCCTGCGGCCACCTGGGGGCCCTTGAAGTAGAGCGAGAGCCATTCCTGGATTCCCTTCTTGGCCATTTCGGGGCAGCGTTGAGCCAAGTCCATGAATAAGACAAGATCCAAGGCCATGGGAGCAGCCAGAATCGAGTCGCGGCACTGGAAGTTGACCTTGATCTGCATGGGGTAGCCGAGCCAGCCGAAGATATCCAGGTTGTCCCAGCTTTCCTTGGCGTCGCCGCGCGGCGGATAGTATTCGATTCTCACCTTGTGGTAGTAACTCCCGTAAAGTTCGGGGTAGATATCGGGTTGAATACAGCGCTCGAGGACGGACGACTTAGTCTCTTCCTTGCTTTTGAAGTTCTCCGGGTCGTCCAGGACCTCGCCGTCCCGGTTGCCGAGAATGTTGGTCGAGAACCAACCCTTCAGACCGAGTAACTTCAGTTTCAGACCGGGCGCCAGCAGGGTCTTCATGAAGGTCTGCCCGGACTTGAAATCCTTGCCGCAGATGGGAATGTGCTTCCGGATTGCCAGGTTTGTGAGTGCAGGGATATCCACCGTCAGATGGGGCGCGCCATTGGCGTACGGGACGCCGAGCTTCAGCGCGGCGTAGGCATAGATCATGCTTGGGGAAATATCCGGGTGGTTGGAGCGGAGTCCCTCCTCGAACGTCGCCAACGTCTGATGGACGGGGCAGGGCTCGATGAACACTTCGGTGGAGGCACACCAGATAATGACCAGGCGGTCGGCCCCGGAGAGCTTCTTGAACTGCCGGATGTCCTCCATGAGCTGCTCGGCCAAATCCATCTTGGTCTTGCCCGTCTTCACATTGTTGGGGTGCAGCCTCTTCACCCATTTCTGCTCGAAAGCGGCCGGCATGGGCTGGATCTTCTCGAGAAAATCCTTAAGCTGCTCGACCAGCCGGCTGTCCAGCACCCCAGCCTTGAGGGCAGACTCGTAGGCGTTGTCTCGAAAAAGATCCCAGCTTCCAAAAACCAGATCGTCAAGACTGGCCAGGGGGACAAAGTCCTTGATCTTGGGGATGCGCTTCTCGGTTCGTTTGCCGAGCCGAATGGTTCCCATTTGGGTCAGGGAGCCGATGGGGAGAGCGAGCTTGCGGCGAACCGCCTCGACGCCCGCTATCATGGTGGTCGCCACGGCGCCCAGGCCCACCGTCATGACACCTAGTTTCCCTTTAGGTTCGACAATCGGAATCTCTGCGTTAGGCACGTTTCGTATACTCCTGTCAAAAAGGATTCACGTCACTTACTAAACACCGCCCGAAATACGTGAGCAAACTTCTGAAATGACGTACTAAGTCAGACAAAGCAGTATTAACATGCCCCTAACTTGCTGAAATAGTCGAATCTCTCTCTCGCGTCCGGAATTCCGGGCCGGCCATCCTCTCCGACAAACCCCGGTTTGCCGCGGCTCACGGAAATCTGGTGGCCGAGCAGCAGCGCGGTGCTTTGGCGGAACCAGGGCTCGAACTCCGGATCGAGTGCAAACGGGTCGAGCAACGGGCGGGCCTCGGGCGTGTTGTGCTCCGTGCCGTTGAATACCGGCCACCAGCGGCGCCGCGCCGCCGAGACAATCTCCGCCAGGCGCGCCCGCGTGTTGCGATGCGGTATTACCTCAATCGCATAAATGCCGGATGCTTCCAGACGATCGAGGAGCGCCTCGACATCCCGCTCGCCGGGTGTGACGGGATTGCCGAGGACCGGATAGGTGGGGATGGCTCCAAAGGCCAGAAACATTTCGCGCAACTCCTCGGAGGAAACGAACGCATCGTCGGTTTCACGCACGAAGCAGGGCGTGCCGGCCTTGAGGAGCTTGCCGCGGAGAAAGATTTGCAGCGCCGCATCGTCGGCTTCCGCCGGTGGAGCGGCCGCGCAGCAGCGCTCGATCACCTCAGCCAGAGGCGCGCCACGCTCAGCGGCCACCTGGCGCAGCCGGGCGAGCGCGGCCCAGCCCACGTGCCGCTCGGTGGTATTGCCTCGCGGCGTCAAAGCGCGCACGTCTTCCCACGCCGGGCCATCGGTGTCCAAGCGCTCGTGGAAGAGTTGAGCGACTTTTGCGGTCATCTCCCGGTTGCGGCGTTCCAGGGCCGCGCGCATCCGGGCCAGATTTCGCGCGGCAACCGAGGACTCTGGCGGAATCCTCGTGATGGCCTTGCCGCAAAGATAAACACGGCCGGGGTTATCGGGGTCGTTCAGCAGCAGCCGGCTGGCTTCAGCCGCGCGGTCCATGGCGACAGCCTCCATGGAAAACACCGCGTGAATACCCGCGATCTTGCATGCCTGGCGGAATTCTTCATGCCCGGCCACGGTGTAGTGGTCATTAATACCCAGAACCGCCAGGCCTTCTCGCGCAGCCTGCCATGCGGCTTCGGTGGGCGAGCGAAACACGCTGAAGGATTCGTTGGTGTGGATGTGGCAGTTGGTGCCCCGGCGGGGCCTTTCGCCCAGGCGCGCGCAAAGTTCGCGCAAGGCGCCGAGGCGGCTCTCGAGCGAGCCGCCGTAAAGGGCTGCTTCGAGGGCCGGCTGGCCGGGCTGCTCGATATCGTTCATCGCACCATAACCTGTCCGCTGTCCACCACCAGCGTCTGGCCGGTGATGCAGCGCGCCGCGTCGGAGCACAGGAAGACAACCGCCGCGGCCACGTCTGAACGCTTGATTTCGCGGTTCAGGGCGGTGAGCGAAGTGTAGTAGGGGATCACTTCCTCAGGCTGGATTCCCTTCTTGCGAGCGGCGGCCTGGATGTACTCGGGGTTCCAGATCTTCGAGCCTTCAAAGACGTTGCCCGGCGCCACGGCGTTGACCCGAATGCCGTCCCTTCCGAGCTCCAATGCCCAGCCCCGCATCAGGTGCAGCTCGCCGGCCTTGGTGGCGTTGTAAGCGGAATTGGCTTTGGAGGCGTCCAGCCCGGTCTTGGAGGAAAGCATGACCATCGATCCCCCATCTCCCTGCGCGCGCATGATCCGGGCAGCCTCGCGCGCCACCAGGAAATAACCGGTAAGGTTGATCTCGAGGGCCAGCCGCCACTTATCCAGGGGCATATCGACGAGTTCGTACGGAGGGGCGATGCCGGCCGCACAGACCACGATATCGACGCCACCCCAACGGCTCACAACGCGATCGAACGCAGCCGTTACCGACTGCTCGCTGGTCACGTCCATGCGCACGGCCAGCGCACGGCGCGGGTCGGCGGAGCTGGTGGCGGCCGTCTCGGCGCCCTGATCGTCGATGTCGCAGAAGGCCACCGCCGCTCCGGCTTCGACCAGTCCCAGGGCGATGCCGCAACCCAAGCCCGAAGCAGCTCCGGTGACCAGGGCCACGTGGCCCGCCAGCGCCGCCTGCGCGGAGCCCAGCAGACGGGCGCGGTAGTGTTCGGCCTCCCAGTTGATGATGAAGTTGGCGAAGCTCGGGGATAGATTGTGGGCCCCGCCGCGCCCGGCGGCCAGGCGCACGATCCTGGCTCCGGCCACGGCCAGGTCCTCGGCGGCGTCAAGCTTCGCGGGGTCGGCAGCCAGCACAAACGTTCCGACATTTCTAACCAACGCCACCCGCGGAAATGACTTCTCGGTCAAGGCGGCTTTCAACTTAGCGGGTAACTCGTCCAGTGACTCCGCCACCACCGCATGAGCGCCGGTGTAAACAATGTGATCGGGCGTAAGTGACCCGGCGGCGAATAGGTCGGCCGCTTCTCCACAGGCTGCCCCGGCCAACTCGGGGTCGCCGGAGAAGCGGGCGAAAGGCCGGGTTCCGAATGCATCGCGCCACACCCGACGAAGCTCCGCTAACGTCTTACGCAGAGCGGCGGAACCGATGGCGGGAGCGGGGCGCACGGGCGGCGCAGCCGGCGAGAAGTATCGCTCGCACCGCGCAACCCATTCATCGTGGAGCGCCAGGCACGCGCGGGCGTCCGAGCCCGCGACCAAAAGGCCATGGTTCTCCATGAAGATGACCGCGGGCGGGGAACGGTGCTGCTTCCGATAAGCCTCCGCGGCCGTCCTGACCGCGGTTGCCAGGCGCCAGCCAGGGTCGGTGTAGGGCACCCACAGCGGCGGCAGTTCGCCCGCAGGGCAGATTTCCGCCACGGCCTCGAGGCCCGGCCCACAGTTCAAGGCGTTGGCCGCCACTGCGTGCGTGTGGACTACTACGCGTCCCAGCATGGCGTGCAGCGCGGTCTCAACTGATGGGCGCCCGCGGCCGCCGACCACCGCCGAGTGCAACGCTTCGACGACACGCGCCTCGCGCTCATTCACCGGGAGCGCAGCGAGATCCCTGCGATCCAGGACGCTCAAGACCGCCGCAACATCCAGTTCCACCCAACCGTCCGTCTCGCTCATCAGGGTGAGCGCCGTGCCGCTGGCCTTGATGGCCATGGTCCGGCCGTCGGGCGATTTCACCGAAGTGTTGCCGCCCGCCGCTTGCACGTACTCCGGATTGGCTCCCACAACATGGGAGATCTCAATGAGCTGCGCCAGGGAGTTCTTGTCCATTACAGCCGCCGTCACTCGCAGTCGATGACTGTCTTGAGTCCTTGTCCCGCCTCGATTACCGCGAAGGCCTTGACCATGTCGACTAACTTAAACCTATGCGTGAGAAACCGGTCCCAGGGAAGGTCCTCGCGTCCGACCATCTCCAGCGCCTGATGGTAATGTTTCAGGTTCGAAGCGAAACACCCGAAGACCGATACTTCATTGTAATGGATGAAGTTAGTGTCGATGCCTAACACCGGATCATCCTTTGGTATGCCGGCAAAGAAGCAAATACGCGCCTTCTTACGCACTAACTTCAATGCCTCGGCCTGAGTGGCCTTCACCGAGTTGGCGGTAATAGCCACGTCGAATTTCTCACCGCCGGCGGCCTCGAGAATCTTCTCCACCGCATGGCCCTCTGCCGTGTTGACTGTGCGGCCCAGGCCAAATTCCCGGACGTAGGCCAGGCGCTCTTCGGAAATGTCCGTCACCATCACGGGGTCGCAGCCGCGGGCCTTGAGGATGGCGGCGTGCATCGTTCCGATGGGGCCGGCGCCGAAGACCAAGGCGCGGTCCCCCGGCTGCGCGTCCAGATATTCCTGGCCATTCAAGCAGCAGGAGAGCGGCTCCACCAGCGCGGCTCGCTCGATGGACATACCAGCGGGAATGGGGATGATATTACCCTGGGCTACCGCGGCAGCGGGGATCTTGACGTACTCGGCGAATCCTCCGGCGTAGTCGTACCCGAGGGCCGTGAAGGAATCGCAAAGATTATATTGCTTCCGCCGGCAGTAGATACACTTTCCGCAACCCACCACGGTGGCGACGACCACGTTCTGGCCAACCGCGATCTGGGGGTCGACACCGGAGCCGATCTCATCCACGGTCCCCACGATTTCGTGTCCGGTAATCGCCGGCGGAACCACATTTTTCTGTCCGTGAGTGAAGATACGCTTGTCCGTGCCACACACCGAACAGCGAAGCACTCGAAGGACGACTTCACCCGGTCCGGCCGAGGGTCTGGGGACAGTCTCTACTCGAACGTCGCGCGGCCCGTAGTAGACTGCTGCTTTCATTGGTGACTCTGCCTTTCTTGTTTTGGCTGGCGCATACCGGCCCCCGCCGTGCTCTTATTCATCAAAATGTAACGATTGCGCCCATTCTTGTGGATAAAGAGCTGCCACTCGCGCGGCGATGACACATGCTAGCACGATTCGACCGTGGGTGGTTGCGCACCCACGCAAACGCCAGTCAGGGCCGCTGATGGACGCCGATAAACGCGGATCAGAAAACCAAGAATTCGTGTTGGCGTTCATGTGCGTTGGCCGGCCCCCAAATCGATTTCTCAGACCTTGGTACGGCGGCGGGTTTGTTTCGGATGCCGCGGGTTTGCAGATGGTCACCGAGCCGCGACTGCGCGTGAGGCTGCCGGGACCGGCTTCCCCAGACCGGTCCAGGACGCCACCCGGGTGACGCATCTTGTCCGGGTGTGTCGAGTTGTCATTCATGACCTTGTAACCCATTTTGTTTCTGGGGATTGCGGCGGCGGCTCGAAATTGGGTGACGCATCTGGAGGGCTTTTTTGCAAGATGCGTCACCCGGATGGCGACGAAGCTCGATAATTCGAGTGCCTTGGTGGAAGCGCTTTGAAATTCAATGTGATACCGTTGCCGGCGAAGGTCGCCATGGGCTTGAACGGGGACGCGGCCGCCACTACGGCATCCGACGCGACGCGAAACGGCGTGGAGGGCGGGGGAGGCCGCCTCGCCAGGAGGACGAAACAAAGCCAAAATGCGCCGATTGGCGACTGGGGACTCCGGAATCCCGGAAACAAGCTGCGACAGCGCACTATCGCGTTGCGGCTGCCAAACGCGAGATACGGAACAGGGACAATGCCGAATGATGAGCAAAACGGATTCCCCCCTTGTCCCCAGTGTACGATGCGGCGGCAAGGTGAAATGCGTAAATGATTGATTCGGCTAAGACAATCGGTTGTCACCGATAAAGGTTTGCTCGGTTTCGCGGCGCCGGGAGGCCGGGGGAGCAGAGCTGGCTTGACGCCGCGAACACGGAGTAAACCGCCGATCCAGTAGCGGGCGAAGGCTGAGGTGCGGACAATGCGTCGCTTGGCGTGATCGTGACGACGCGACGGGTGTGAAGGGCGTGTCACGGGAGTGATCCCGCGGTGGACGGGTGGCAGGCTCAAACTTCCCAGATCGCGACTTTTGGGGCGTTTGGCCCTACTTCTACGGGTCGGGCGTTAGAACTAAGCCGCTGGCGCGGCGGACGCAGTCGCGTGCGTGCTCCGCGGGCATAAGCAGCGGTAGTTTCGGTCACAGAAAGGAGATTTTCTGTGACCCGACTACGTCAGCAAGTG
>JBEKYW010000066.1:0-22916 GCA_049510555.1 Bryobacteraceae bacterium | reverse complement strand
TTCCTGCGAGCACGTCATCATCATCGACCGCGGCAAGCTGGTGGCCATCGATTCGGTCGCCAACCTCACCAATCGCCTGCGCGGCGCCGAAGCCGTGGCGCTCGAAGTGGAAGCCGCCGACGGCCGCCCCAACCCCAGCGACGTGCAGCAGCGCCTCGAGCAGGTGGCCGGCGTCAGCCGCGTGGTGATGAAGGATTCCAAGAACGGCCGGCTCACCTTTGAAATTGAAAGCCTGCAAGGCCGCCACATTCGCGCCGATCTGGCGCGCAGCGTGGTCCAGGCCGGCTGGAACCTCTGCGAGCTGCGCGCCGTCGGCCTCAGCCTGGAAGACATCTTCCTTCAGCTCACCGCCGCCGAGGAGAAGGACCAGGAAAAGGAAGGAGACAAGCAGTGAAAAACGTGCTCCTCATCTGCCAGAAGGAACTCAAGAGCTATTTCGCCTCGCCCATCGCCTATGCGGTCCTCGCGCTATTTGGGCTGATCTTCGGTTTCGGCTTTTACACCGCCACGCGAGACTTTGTCCGTTTCAGCTTCCAGTCCCAGATGATGGGCGGAGGCCAGACCATGAACGTCAACGAGCAGATCATCCGCCCGTTGCTTGGCTTCGCCTCCACCGTGGCTCTGTTCCTCATCCCCATGATCACCATGCGGCTCTTCGCCGAAGAGAAAAAAACCGGAACCATCGAGCTGCTGCTCACCTCGCCCGTGAGCGATAACCAGATCATCCTCGGCAAGTGGGCCGGCGCCATGCTGCTGTACCTCTGCGTGCTGGCCATGTCGATGATCAACATCGCACTGCTGTTCGCCTGGGGCAAGCCGGACCTCAAGCCGGTGCTGGTGGCCTACCTCGGGCTGCTCCTGCAAGGCGGCTGCCTGCTGGCCATCGGGACCTTCATCTCCACCACCACCAAAAACCAGATCGTGGCCGGCGGCGTCACCTTCTTCGTGTGCCTGCTGCTGTGGCTGTTGAGCTGGTTCACGGCGTTCGACTCGACCGTGCCCGCGCAGGTGGTCAATTACATTTCGATCGTCACGCACTTCGAAAACTTCGCCAAGGGCGTGCTCGATTCGAAAGACGTGGTCTTCTACATTTCCATGATCTTCTTTGCGCTGTTTGCAACTTCGCGATCGATGGAATCGCTGCGGTGGAGGGCATAACATGTCTCACGAATGGCTCAAGAAAAGGCAAGCCAAGTACACCGCCTACGTCACTGTCTACATCGTCGTCATCCTCGGCGTCCTGGCGGCGGTCAACTTCCTGGCTAACCGCTACGACAAGTCGTGGGACGCCACCGCCAACAAGCAGTTCAGCCTCGCCGACCAGACCATCAAGGTGGTCAAGGGCCTGAACCGCAATGTGCGCATCATCTACTTCGACGAAGCCATCCGCTTCCAAACCGCCCGCGATCTGCTGGACCGCTATTCGGCCCTCTCCCCCAGGCTGCATGTCGAATATATCGATCCGGTTAAGAAGCCGCAGCAGGCCAGAGCCGCCGGCTTCCGCCGCGACGTCAACATTCTGGTGGATAGCGGCCTCCGCAAGGAAGAAGCCAAGAGTGTCAGCGAAGAAGAGGTCACCGGCGCGCTCATTCGCTCGCTGAAATCGGGCGAGCGCAACGCCTGCTTCGTCTCCGGCAGCGCCGAGCACGCCATCGACGATTCCGCCCGCGGCGGCTACTCCGCCGTCAAGGATGCGCTCGAGCGCAACAACTACAAGACCAGGACCGTCTCGCTGCTCAAGGGCGCCGGGACGCCCGCGCCGGCCGAAGCCAAGGCCGGTGCTCCTCCCTCGCCTCCCGCGCCCGCCAAGCCCGAAGTCCCCAAGGACTGCACCGTGCTGATCGTGGCCGGCCCGCAGCACGACTATATCCAGCCTGAGACTGACGCGATCAAGGCGTACGTCGAAGGCGGCGGCCACGCGCTCTTCCTGATGGACCCGGCGCTCAGCGTCGGCCGCAGCCAGACCGACGAGAACACCACGCTCGCGGCGCTTTTCCAAAGCTGGGGCATCACCCTCAACAAGGACCTGGCGCTCGATACCAGCGGCATCGGGCAGGTCTTCGGCCTCGGTCCGGAAGTGCCGCTCGTGGCCAGCTACGAATCGCATCCCATCGTGCGCGAGATGAAGGATGTCGCCACGGCTTTCCCGCTCTCCCGCACCATGGACACGAAAAACGCGGACAAGACCACGGTCGAGAAGCTTTTCGCCACCGGCGAAAACAGCTTCGCCACCACCAACCTGGGTTCCGGCTCCATCCGCATCGATCCCAAGAAGGACAAGCGGGGCCCGCTCACTCTGGCGGCCGCCGGCACGTACACTGGTCCAACGCCGGGGCGGTTCGTGGTGGTGGGCAGTTCCCTGTGGGTGGCCAACAGCTTCATCCGGTTCAATGGCAACCGCGACCTGTTCCTCAACATGATCAACTGGCTCACCGCGGATGAAGACCTCATCTCCATCCGTCCCAAGGCGCCCGAGGACCGGCCTCTCAATATCAGCGCGCAGAAGCTCAACACGCTGTTCTGGCTGAGCGTGGTGATCTTCCCGCTGGCCGTGGTGGGGTTCGGCATGGCTGCCTGGTGGAAGAGGAGGTAACCCATGAAGCCGAAGGGACTTTTGGTCGCCGTCGTTCTTTTGGCTGTTCTGGGCGGCTTGGTCTGGTGGTCGAACAAGAAGCAGGCCGCGGCCAGCAAGACGCCCGCCGACGCCAGCACCAAGCTTCTTTCCATACCTGACGACCAATTCACGGAAATCAAGATCAAGAAGCTGACCGGCGAGGTCCAGGACCTGCGCCGCGTTAACGGCAAGTGGCAGCTTACCGAGCCCAACCAGCTTCCGGCCGACCAGGACACCGTGGGATCCATGGTCTCATCGCTCTCCTCCCTGAACGCCGACAAATTGATCGAGGAAAAGGCCGCCGACCTCCAGCCTTACGGCCTGCACATTCCGACGCTGGATATTACGGTCGTGAAGAAGGACGGCAAGAGTGACGATCTGCTCATCGGCGACGACACGCCCACTGGTTCCGGCGCCTACGCCAAACTCGCCAACGACCCGCGCGTGTTCACCATCGCGAGTTACATCAAGTCGGGTGTCGACAAGACTCCTAACGACCTCCGCGACAAGCGCCTGCTCACCTTCGATTCCGACAAGCTCACGCGCGTGGAGCTCCAGGCCAAGGGGACGGCCATCGAGTTCGGCAAGAACAATCAGAACGAGTGGCAGATCCTCAAGCCGCGTCCGCTGCGGGCCGATGGCTCGCAGGTGGATACCCTCATCAACAAGCTCAAGGACGCCAGGATGGATCTTTCCGGCGCCCAGGAGGACATCGCCAAGAAGTTCGCCGCCGCCGCCAAGGTGGCCACCGCGGTGGCCACCGACGCCAGCGGCAACCAGACGCTCGAAGTCCGCAAAGACAAGGACAAGAATTGCTACGCCAGAAGTTCGGCGGTCGAAGGCACATACAAGGTGGCCTCCGATCTCGCCGACGCGCTGGACAAGAACCTCGACGACTTCCGCAACAAAAAGCTTTTCGACTTCGGTTTCAGCGATCCCACCAAGGTCGAGCTCAAGAACGTGACCTACGCCAAGAGCGGCGACAAGTGGCTCGCCGGCTCCAAGACCATGGACAACACCAGCGTCCAGAACCTGATCGACAAGCTGCGCGACCTCAGTGCGACGAAGTTCGCCGAGAAAGGCGGCGGCGAACCGGTCTTCGAAGCCAAAGTGACTTCCAACGACGGCAAGCGGGTCGAAAGAGTCGCCATTACGAAACAGGGAACCCAATACTTCGCGCAGCGCGAGAACGAGCCGAGCATTTATGAACTGGACAGCAAGGCTGTGGACGACCTGCAAAAAGCCGCCTCGGACGTGAAGGAAGCCGCTGCCGAGCAGCCCAAGAAAAAATAACCCGTCTCACGGAGCCGCGACCGGGGTACCCTCTGGGTCGGGAGCGGAGGGCTGGTAGACGGAAACAGCCATGCCACCAATTCGACTGGCCGTAATCGGCGCCGGACAATTTGGGAAAAACCACTGCCGCGTCATCCACGAATCCTCACGAGCGCAACTCTGCGCGGTGGTGGATACGGATGCGGCGCGCGCGGCCGAACTGGCGGCCCTCTATGGCGCCGAAGCGCTCGCCGACACCCGCCAGCTTGCCGGCAGAGTGGACGCGGCCGTTGTCGCGGCCCCTACCACCGCTCATGAAGAAATTGGCCGCATGCTGGCCGAAGCCGGCATCGACATTCTGGTGGAGAAACCCATCACGCCCGATCTGGCATCCGCCAGCCGTCTGATCGAGGCCGCCGTGCGCCATGGCCGCATTCTCCAGGTGGGCCACGTGGAGCGGTTCAACCCGGCGGTCGTCGAACTCGAGCGGCGCGCCACGCTGCCGCTCTTTTTTGAGATCCACCGCATGAACCTGTTCAGTCCCCGCAGCTTGGATGTGGACGTGGTGCTGGACCTCATGATTCACGACGTGGACATCGTGCTCGCGCTGACCCGTGCCGAGCCGATCGAGATCCGCGCCGCCGGCATCTCCATCCTTTCGCCCAAGGTGGACATCGCCAACGTGCGGCTCCAGTTCCCCAACGGTTGCGTGGCCAACCTGACCGCCAGCCGCGTTTCCACCGAGCGGGTCCGGAAACTGCGCCTGTTTCAGCCCCGGCAGTACCTTTCCCTGGATTACGGGCGGCAAGACCTGGCGGTTTTCTCGGTGGGCGAGGAGCACCAGATTGGCTTCGAACAGGCGCCCGTGACCAAGGCCGAGCCTCTGAAACTCCAGCTTGAAGCCTTCCTGGACTCCGTGAAAACGCGCAATTCGCCGAAAACTTCCGGCCACGCCGCGCGTCAAAGCTTAGGGGCGGCGCTTGCGATTCTTGATAAAATTGAAGAGCACTCGCAAGTGGTCTCGCAGTCCTTGGTAGCTGGATGGAAACCGTAGTCCAACCTCCGGCTGGCGTCGAACTTCACATCCTCACTCAATGGGGCGATCCTGGAGCCGCTCCGCGCAAGCGGAAGGCGGCGGCCCTCTCGGTTCTGGCGCACGTGGTTGTGGTGGTGACGCTGTTTTCCATGCCCAAAGGCTGGTTCGCACCGCCGCCGCCGCGGACGGCCGAGGTGCAGATCACTCCGCTCATCGAACCGCTCACCGAGCTGACCCAGAAGGCGCCCACCAAGGGCAAGGTCAACAAGGAGTTCGACGCCACCGAGATGCACCCTCGGCCGCGCCTCCAGATCCCCACAGGGCTACTCTCCACCACCCTGCCACAAGCTCCGCGGCCCGCCGAGCCTCCCAAACCGGCGCCGCCCCTGCCGGAGCCGCCCAAGATCGAGGCCGCCGTCAGGGAGATGCCCAAGACGGAATTGCCCCAGGCGCCGCCGCCGCAGATTCAGCCGGTGGAAAACCCCAAGCTGGCGTTCGAAACCCCCAGCGCGCCGCCGCCGCCCGTTCCCCCGGGGCAGGGCCGTGTGCCCGTGCCGGACACGTCGGTTGCCGGAGCCATTCGCCAGGCCGCTCGCGGTGGATCCGGGGGAGGACTGGTGGTGGGCGACTTCGGCGCTTCCGGCCCGGGCGGCTATGGGCCCGGCATCAATCTGCCGCCGTCACCCGGCTCGCAGGGCAGCAACATGCAATTGCTGACCGACCCGCAAGGCGTGGATTTCCGGCCCTACCTGATGCGCATCCTGGCTTCCGTGAAGCAGCACTGGCTGGCGGTGATGCCGGAAAGCGTCAAGCTCGGGCGCAGGGGCAAAGTGGCCATTCAATTCTCCATCGGCCGCGAAGGCAACGTCCCCAAACTGGTGATCGCGGAGTACTCCGGGGCCGAAGCCCTGGACCGGGCGGCGGTGGCCGGAATCAGCGCTTCCGTTCCTTTTCCCCCGCTCCCCTCCGAGTTCAAAGGCGACCGCATTGTGCTTCAGATGAATTTCGCCTACAACATGCCGCGGCAGTAAGGGGGGCGGCCTCGCTCGGCTGCTACTCGATGGGTACGAGCGCCAGACCCTCGACCGATTCGTAGTCCCTGTAGTCAGTGGTGACAAGAGGGATGTTCCACTGCCTGGCGGAGGCGGCGATCCAGGCGTCCGCGGTAGCCATCGGACGTCCCCGGCTGAAGCAATCGGCGATGATGCGCGACCAAAGCTCGCACGTTTCCCCGTTCGGAAACAGCGTCGCGTAGAGTTCCAGGTGGTCCTGCAATAACTCTGTGCGCCGAGGGCCCCACTGGTTCACCTTCGGCCATAGCAGAAGTTCCGCGCGGCTCATGAATGAAATCGCCAACTGTTGGCGTAGCAACAGCCGTGCGCATTTCGCGTTCAGAGGATGGTTTTGCTTGAAGAGAATGGAAACGATGTTGGTATCGAGCAAGAAGACGCTCATTGCGGCGTCGTAAAGCTCGGATGATCGTCCCGTCGCAGTTCGCGCACGAAGCGGCGGAAGGCATCTGCTTCTTGTGGAGCCTCCCGATCCTGCGGCGCGAACGAATGAACGGGTGGTTTGAGTCCCGGAACGAGGACCGGTGGCGCTTTCAGCTTGGCTGCATCAACGACCTTTGCCACACCCTCAGTATACCCCCGGGCGCGTTGCTGGGCGTGATCGTGCCAGAATTGATGATTCATGCACACTCGCTTCCTGTGGGCCATGGGCGCTTACGCCTTCCTGGCCCTGCTGGCGGCCTTGACGCTCGAAGGCCTGCTGCGTAACGCCGTCTGGATCTTGCTCGGCGGGCTAGCCGTCAAGACGTACATCGCGAAGAAAGCCGGCTGGTAGCGGGCTCCATTCTTTTTTGAAACATCTCCACGTTCCAATTTGAAACGCGTTCCACTTTGGAACGTGGACCCAAAGTGCCTCCACCTGAAAATAAGGTCTTTATGCCTGAATTCTAAGTGGCACTCAGGTTGCACCCTTACTGCTGCCGGATGATTTAGTCCGGCTCCCGAAAGAAATCCGGAAAAGAGGAGAAGAGCGATGCGGGTGCTAAGTGTGTCTGTACGCCGGCGGCCGAAAATCTCCATGGAGGTTCGCGACCGGATCGTGCTCGAACATCTTCCGCTGGTCAAAGCGATTGCCATTCGCGTGCATGAAAGCCTTCCGGTGCATGTGGATCTCGACGATCTGGTCCACGCCGGCGTGCTGGGCCTCTTCGATGCAGTGGCCAAGTACGATGAGTCCAAGAACGTCGCGTTCCACAGCTACGCGAAGCACCGCATCAAAGGCGCCATCCTCGATAGCCTGCGCCAGCTCGACTGGGCCTCGCGCGATCTCCGCAAGCGGCAGAAGCAGGTGGATTCGGCCACTCGCGATCTTTCCGTGAAGCTGGGGCGCGCCCCCACCGAGGGCGAAATGGTGCAAGCCATGGGAGTCAGCGTGGAGCGGTGGCGCCGGTTGCTCATGGAATTGCGGACGGTCGGGTTAGTTTCGGCCACGCCACGTCCCGACCAGGAGCGCGACCGCACCCAGGAATTCGCCGCCAGGCCGGAATACCAGCCCGACCGCATGTGCCAGCGGAAGCAGTTGCGGGTGACGCTGGCGCGCGCCATCGGGACCCTGCCCGAGCGGTACCAGAAGGTGGTGTGCCTCTACTACACCAATGAGATGACCATGAAAGAGATCGGCGAGGTGATGGGCGTAAACGAAAGCCGCGTATCGCAGATTCACAAGGTCGCGCTGAAGAAGATGGCCGTAGCGCTGGAATCGGAGGGGATTCGCTCCGCGGCGGCTTTCTAGAGTGCTCGGACCCGCGAATTTGATGCGAATGAGTCAAATTCCATTTCGACGCGGAGACGCGAAGACGCGGAGAAAAACACGAGGAGGCTGAGAGATCGAGAGTTTCCTCTTCCCCGGATTCGAACGCGGAGGGAGCGGAGACACGCGGTGCTGGCGAGGGATCTGCGTCATGATGCCCGATGCTTTTGAGACCCGCCGCCCCACGTTCGGCAGCCTTCCGAGCCGAATCCTCCGCTGGCTCCGCGTTCGAACCTCCGTTAGCGGCGTGCGGCGTCGGCCGACGCATCGGTCATCCTTCCCAAGTCTTTCTCCGCGTTTTTCTCCGCGTCTTCGCGTCTCCGCGTCGAGCATTGCTTGCCGGTCTGAGGCACAGCCTCGCTAGCGTTACTACAAAACCTGCGAAGGTTACCGCAGTTCTTTGCTGTTAACCGTGGCCGGCTCCGGCCCGTAATTCTCGCGGATGACCATGGACTGGTCCGAATAGAAGGAGCGGCTGCCCGAAGACCCGTAGGTCACCGGGTTGGCATTGATCACGTAACCACCCGCGTTTCCGGTGAGGGTGAGTTTGTATTGCTGCTTCTCGCCGCCCGCCAGGTCATTGCCAATCAGGTCCGCGGCGGCGGGACTCGGCGCGCCACTGGCAGGCGGCCCCAGTTCCGCCAGCGACGTTGCATAGCGGCCATACTGGGACTGGTACTGCACCTCCACCTGGTGAAGCGTCTGGATGGCCCTGATCGCTGCGGTCTCCCGCACGAACATCTGGGTCTTCTGATACTTGGGAACGGCGATCGTGATGATGATCAGGATGATCGCGATGACGATCAGCAACTCGATGAGTGAAAAGCCTCGACGGCTTCTTCTTGGGTCGAACATTCTGTCCCCTATTCTATGACGCATCAGGCCCCCGCGGTGTGCAGGAAGTTCGCGGATTTCACCAGGGCGTCGATGGCCGTCAGACGCCGCCAGAACTCGCCCAACAGGCTGAGCCGCAGGGCGTTAGGGCCGTCGGAAAGGGCCTTTTCGGGCTCCTCGTGGACCTCCACGAACACGCCGTCCACGCCCGCTGCCACGGCCGCTCGCGCCAGCGGCTCGATGAACTGCGGCTGGCCTCCCGAAGCGTCTCCCGCGCCTCCCGGCACCTGCACGCTGTGAGTGGCGTCGAAAACCACCGGCCACCCAGCGTCGCGCATGATCCAGAGGCCGCGCATGTCCACCACCAGGTTGTTGTAGCCGAACGACGAGCCGCGCTCGGTGAGGATCACCTGGCGGTTGCCGGTGGAAGCCACCTTCTCGGCCGCGCGGTGGATGTCGTGCGGGGCCACGAACTGCCCCTTCTTGATGTTGACCATCCGCCCGGTGCGGCCGGCCGCCACCAGCAGGTCCGTCTGGCGGCAGAGAAACGCGGGGATCTGGAGAATGTCTGCCACCTCGGCCGCCGGCTCGGCCTGCCACGGCTCGTGAATGTCGGTGAGGATGGGGAAGCCTTCTGCCTTCACGCCCGCCAGGATGCGCAGGCCCTCCTTCAGGCCCGGCCCGCGCCAGGCGCCGCCCGAGGTGCGGTTGGCCTTGTCGAAAGACGCCTTGAAGACAAAGTCGCCCACGGCCTCGCGGATGCCGCGCGCCAAGCGGTGCACGTGCTCTTCGCTCTCGATGACGCACGGCCCGGCGATCAGCACCAGCGGGCCCGGGGGGCGCGGGCCCGGGGGGCGCCCCCCGAACGCGCTGTACTCAATCGCCACGCTAGTACACCGCCTCCGCCCGCGACTCGTCCCTGACTTGCGGCGGCAACCGGCGCCGCCGGTTCTCGTAGGAGGCGCCAATGAACGCCTTGAACAGGGGATGCGGCTCCATCGGCTTGGACTTGAACTCGGGATGGAACTGGCAACCGAGAAACCACGGGTGATCGGCGATCTCGCAGATCTCGACGTAGGTCTGGTCCGGCGTCTCCCCCGTGATTCGCAGCCCCGCGGCCTTCAACCGGTCTTCGTATTCCCGGTTGAACTCGTAGCGGTGCCGGTGCCGCTCGTTGATCTCGCGCACGCCATAGGCGCGGTACGCGAAACTGTTCTCGGCCAGCCGGCAGGGCCAGCCGCCCAGCCGCATGGTCCCGCCGAGCTCGTCCACGCCTTTCAATTCCCGCAGCTTGAAGATCACGCGGTGCGGCGTTCCGGAGTTGAATTCGGTGGAATCGGCGCCCTCCAGGCCGCACACGTTCCGGGCGTATTCGATCACCAGGGTTTGCATGCCCAGGCAGATGCCGAAATAGGGCACCTTGCGCTCGCGCGCGTAGCGGATGGCGTTCAGCATGCCGTCGATGCCGCGCTTGCCGAAGCCCCCCGGCACCAGGATGCCGTCGTAGCCTTCGAGCTGCCTTTCCCATCCCTCGCCCACCACGCCTTCGGCATCGATCCAGTGAATATCGACTTTCAGCTCGTGCGCCAGCCCGCCGTGCAGCAGCGCCTCCTTCAGGCTCTTGTAAGAGTCCTCGTAGTCCGTGTACTTGCCCACCAGTCCGATGGTCACCTGGTCGCGCGGGTTCCGCATGCGCTCGAGCATGGCGGTCCAGCGGCTGAGATCGCGCGGACCGGCATCGATCCGCAGCAGCCGCAGCACGATCTCGTCCACGCCTTCCCCCGCGAACATGACCGGCACTTCGTACACCGATTTGACGTCGCGCGCCGTGATCACGGCCTTCACGTCCACGTCGCAGAACAGCGCGATCTTTTCCTTCATCTCCTGCGGGATGAAACGCTCCGAACGGCACAGCAGGATGTCGGGTTGGATACCAATGGCGCGCAGCTCCTTCACGCTGTGCTGCGTGGGCTTGGTCTTCAGCTCCTGGGCCGCGGCGATAAACGGCACCAGCGTCACGTGAACAAACAGGGTGTTGTCGCGCCCCTGCTCATGGCGCATCTGGCGGATGGCTTCGAGAAACGGCAGCGATTCAATGTCGCCCACCGTGCCGCCGATCTCCACAATCACCACGTCCACGTCCTGCGCCACCTTTTTCATGGCGGCCTTGATCTCGTTGGTGACGTGCGGAATCACTTGCACGGTCTTGCCCAGATAATCGCCCCGGCGCTCGCGGGCGATGATCTGCTCGTAGATGCGGCCCGAGGTCAGGTTGTTGCTCTGCGTCAGCTTGGAGTGGGTGAATCGCTCGTAATGGCCCAGGTCGAGGTCGGTCTCCGCTCCATCGTCGGTGACGAACACTTCGCCGTGCTGAAAGGGGCTCATGGTGCCCGGGTCCACGTTCAGGTACGGATCGCATTTCTGGCACGCGACCTTCAGCCCGCGGCTCTCCAGCAGGCACCCGATGGAGGCGGCGGCGATGCCCTTGCCCAGCGAAGAGACCACCCCGCCCGTTACGAAAATATATTTAGCCACCCTGTCTCACCCCCTGCGCCATCGAGGCTCCGAACAATTTGCGGACCCTCTCCAGGTCCTCGGGCGTATCCACTCCCAGGGATTCGTACTCGGTTTCCACCACCCGGATTCGATAACCGTTCTCCAGCGCGCGCAGTTGCTCCAACCGTTCCGCCTGTTCCAGCGGCCCCACCGGCAGCGCCGGGTACGCCATCAGAAAATCCCGCCGGTAGACATACAGCCCGATGTGCTTGTAATGTGCGGCGGGTCCTCGGCCTGTTCCCTCCCGCACGAACGGAATTGGGCATCTCGAGAAGTAAATCGCGTCCCCCGCCCGGTCCGTTACCACCTTCACCACGTTGGGATCGGCGATCTCGCGCGGGTCGTCAATCTTCTTCTTCAGCGTGCCCATGACGATCCCGGAGTCGTGCGCCAGCGGGAGAATCGCGGCGTCGATGGCCGCGGGATCGATCAGCGGCTCATCTCCCTGGATATTGACCACGATTTCGGCGTTCTCCGTCGAGGCGGCTTCCGCCACGCGGTCGGTGCCCGAACGGTGGTCGGCGCGGGTCATCTTGACCCTCGCTCCGAAACTTCTGGCAACCTCGTAAATCCGCTCGTCATCAGTGGCAATAATCGTGCTGGTGAGGTAGCGTGCCAGGCAGGCGCGCTCGTACACGCGCTGGAGCATGCTCTTGGAGGAGATTTGGGCCAGAACCTTGCCGGGAAAACGGGAGGATGCAAAACGCGCCGGAATAACACCCAATATTTCACGCGGCACAGGCGATCATACCACAAAACCCGTATGCTAAAATCAAGCAAGAAAGGCTGGCCAGCCGCCGATGCTGCCGTCCTACCGCAAGCTGTTGGCATTCAGTTCAATTTGGGTTTGTTTGGCGCCGGTGCTCGGGGCCCAGGTTACCATCGAGCCACGTCCCAAGCCCTCGGCCCGTACCGAGGTCATACCCAAATCCAACATCCGCGTGGACAGCACCCTGGTCCTGATTCCGGTGACCGTCACCGACCCCATGAACCGCTTCGTCACCGGGCTGGAAAAGGAGAATTTCAAGATTTTCGAGGACCGTAAGGAGCAGGATCTCTCTCAGTTCTCGAGCGAGGACGCTCCGCTTTCGGTGGGCGTGGTGTTCGATTGCAGCGGCAGCATGGGGCACAAACTGGACAAATCCCGCCAGGCGGTGGCGCAGTTCTTCAAGACCGCCAATCCCGAGGACGAGTTTTTCCTGGTGCAGTTCCATGACACCGCCGAGTTGATCCAGCCGTTCACCACCAACCTCGAGGAGATTCAGAACCGGCTCACCTTCACGCAGTCCAAAGGCAGGACCGCCCTGCTCGACGCCATCTACCTGGCGCTTCATGAGATGAAGAAGGCCAGGAACCCGCGCAAGGCGCTGCTGGTGATCTCGGACGGCGGCGACAACAACAGCCGTTACACCGAAGGAGAAATCAAGAACCTGGTGAAAGAAGCGGATACCCAAATCTATGGGATCGGTATCTATGAGCCCATCGCGTCGCGCTCGCGGACCGCGGAGGAACTCGCCGGGCCCGGCCTGCTGACGGAAATCGCCGAGCAGACCGGCGGGCGGCAATACGCCGTCGAGAACCTGAACGAATTGCCGGATATCGCCGCCAAGATCGGGGTCGAGTTGCGCAACCAGTACATTTTGGGCTATTCACCGCAGAACCGGGAACACGATGGGAAATACCGGCGCGTCCAGGTGAAACTGGTGCAGCCTCGCGGACTCCCTCCTCTCCGGGCTTTCTGGAGACTGGGCTATTATGCTCCATCTCAATAATCGGCTTCTTATTACCTTCGTCGTCACCGTTTCGCTGGCCGTTTCGGCCCTTCTGGGCCAGCAGGGGAAACCTGCTCCCAAGCCTCCTGCGCAGGAGGATACCGGCACGGTGTTTCGGTCGGATACGCGCCTGGTGGTTCTGCCCACCACCGTCGTGGACAAGAATGGCCATCTCGTCACCACCTTGCCGAGAGAGGCCTTCACCGTCCTCGAGAACGGAGTGCAGCAACAGATCAAGCAATTCAAGCGCGAAGACGTCCCGGTCTCCATGGGACTGATCATCGATAACAGCGGCAGCATGCGCGACAAGCGGGCCAAGGTGGAGGCCGCCGCGCTGGCGCTGGTCAAAGCCTCCAACCCCGACGATGAAGTCTTCATCGTCAACTTCAACGACGAAGCCTTTCTGGACAACCCGCACGGCAAGGACTTCACCAGCGACATCAAGGAGATGGAGGACGCGCTCACGCGCATCGATTCGCGCGGCGGCACCGCGATGCGGGATGCCATCCGCATGTCCATCGACCACGTGAAGGAAAAGGCGCACAAGGACAAGAAAGTCCTCGTGGTGGTCACCGACGGCAACGACAACTCCAGCGTCGTCAGCCTGGAAGACCTGGTGAAGGCCGCGCAGCAGAGCGAGGTCCTGATCTATTCCGTGGGCCTGCTCAGCGACGAGGAGCGCCGTGAAGCCAAACGCGCCCAGAAGGCGCTGGAAGCGCTGGGCGAAGCGACCGGCGGCGAGACCTTCTTCCCCCGCGACGTTTCGGAAGTCGAGCGCATTGCCACCCAGGTGGCGCACGATATTCGCAACCAGTACACCATCGCGTACACGCCCTTGAACCAAGCCATGGACGGCTCCTTCCGGCAAATCAAGGTCACCGTCAAGGCGGCGGGCAGTCCCACCGTGCGCGCGCGCAGCGGGTACTACGCCACCCCCGATCAGGGCGCTCGGCCCGCCAAGAGCGCCGCTGTCCGGTAATGCTCCGCATCCTATGGCGCCTCACCCGCGGGTACCGCCTGCGGCCGTGGCGCAGCCCGTATCTGCGCTGGCGCATCGAGACCTACTGGGGCCTGGACGCCGGCGAGATCGCGTTCGCGCAATTCTGGAGCTTCATGTGGCGGCAGCGCCGCGAGCTGCTGCGCTACCTGCGCTGGGCGGACCGCATGAGCGCGGAGGGCGCGATCAGGCGCGGCGGCCAGCGAGTGGATTGAACCATCGCAGGCCTGGAAACCGGGCAAAATCCGTATCCGTCGATACGAGTTCAGCCTGGTACTCGATCGCCAGGGCAGCGAGGTGGGCATCGTAGGTGAGGTTGCCGGCGACGCCCAGCTCCAGCAGTAAGTCGAACAGGATTTCCGCGTGACGCTCACCCGGGGTCAGGATCCGAACCCGCGGATGGTCCAGCCACATTCGAACGATCCCCATCGCGTCCCTTGGCGGCAGCGGTCTTTCCCAGATGTTTGGGTGGGTCGTGAGGCGGATGAATCCAAGCGCCGTGGCCCACGGCAATCCGATGGCGCGAGGCTGCCCCAAAGTGCTTTCCCACCATGCCCGCGCCCGCTCGTGCCGGGGTGCGCGCGAATCGTAGGCATACGCCAATATGTTGACATCCGGTATCAGCACGGCGCTCACTCGGACATCTTGCGGATGAATTCTTCGGTTTCCAGTTGATCCAGCAACTGGCCCAGTTTGTCCCGATCGATTCCGGGCTTCAGCTCGAGAGGCCAAGGTTTGACCACGAAGCGCTTGGTCCGCTCCTTCTTGCCCGTCTTGGACAGGCCCGCCCGCAAAGCGTCGTTCACCACCCGCTTCAGGGGAAGCTTCTTCTCGGCCATGCGCTGGCGGATTTCTTGCGCCACATCGGGCTCGATAGTCAGCGTCGTCCTCATAAAGACATCATAATCTTTCCACAAAATGATGTCAAGACATCAACGTGCGCAGTTGATATACTTGCCCTTGGCGATGGCCGATCACGCAAAATTGCTGCTGCGCCTGTTATACCAGCCCGCAGCCGCGATGGGCACGATCCTCGATCGTGGCAGCCTCCTGTTCGCCAGCGCCGCCGTGCTGGCGGCTTCCCTGTGGCTCAAAATCAACGCCCCCTGGTTGCCCTTCAGCTTCTACGCTCCCCTGCTGGTGCTGGCCGCCGTCTACGTTCCCGGCGCGCTGCTGCTGAGCAGCCTCCTGGCGCGGCTGGGAGGCGCGGGAGTGGTCTTCCAGCGCGACTATTCTCCGCTGCTGACCTCGACCGCCATGGCGTTGGCCGCCATCGAGGTCCCGCTGGCGGTGGCGGCGTGGGCGGTTCCTCCGCTGGTTCTCCTGTGCCTCGGCGGGCTGGCGCTCCTGTATTTCGCGGTGCTGATGTTCTTCGCCGTGCGGACGGTGTTCGGCGCCGGCAACTGGACCGCCGCCGGCGTGGTCTCGCTCTCGTGGGTCCCGCTGGTTGCCGCGGCTTTCGTTTGGGCGCCGCTCCGATTCCTGCTGGGGTGGCTCGCTTCGCCCTTCTTCCTGTTCTATGCCTGGTACTATCTCGGCGGCGAGCTCGGCAACCTGGGCGCGGGGCTGCGCAGCCGCCAGAATTTTCGCCGCATGCTCGAAGCCGCCGCCGTGAATCCGCACGATGGCGAGGCGCAGTATCAGCTCGGTCTCATCTACCAGCAGCGCCGCCAGTATACGGAAGCCATCCAGCGATTCCAACGCGCCGTTGCCATCGACCCCACCCAAACCGACGCGCATTTTCAGTTGGGCCGCATCGCGCGCCAGCAAGGGCGGCTCAGCGACGCCCTGGCGCACTTTCAGACGGTGGTCGACCAGGACGAAAAGCACAGCCAGAGCGAGGTGCTTCGCGAGCTGGGCGGCATCTACCTCTCCGCCCGCCAGTACCAGGACGCCCGCAATGAGCTGGCGGCGTATGTGGAGCGGTGGCCCTACGATCCCGAAGGCCTCTTCTGCTATGGCCAGTCGTTGGAGGGACTGTGCGACAACGACGCGGCCCGTGAGATGTACGCGCGCGCGGTGGAAGCCGCACTCGCCACGCCGCGCTATCTCCGCCGGTCAACCGCCCGATGGAGCCGCCTGGCTCAAAAGCAACTGCGGAAGCTGGGAGGCTGACGGGATATTCAGACCGAATTCTTCCTAAACTGGTTAGTGATGATGCGCGAGCTACCGGCCGACCTCCGCTACGGTTGCCGGCTGCTGTTGAAGAACCCCGGTGTCACTGCGGTGGCGGTGCTGGCGCTGGCGCTGGGCATCGGCGCCAATACCGCCATCTTCAGCGCGGTGAACGCCGTGCTGCTTCGCCCGCTTCCCTTCCCAGATCCCGGCCGCCTGGTCTCGATTCGCGTCGATCACGACCAACGGAACATCCACAACGCGTTTGGGCCTTATCCCGATATCGCGGAGTGGCGGCGGCAGAGCCGCTCCTTCGAGTTCCTGTCCGCCTACTCGCCTTCCTCGGTGAATCTCACCACCCGCGACGAGCCCGAGCGCGCCTCGCTGTGGAAGGTGAACGCCGTTTTCTTCCCCCTGCTGGGCGTGAAAATGGCGCTGGGCCGCGGGTTTCTACCCGAAGAGGACCAGCCCGGCGCTGCCCGCGTGGCCATCCTGAGTCACAGCCTGTGGGAGCGGCGATTCGGTTCGGACCCCAGCCTGGTGAGTAAGGCGGTGTTCATCGATGGGGATCCCTATACCGTGGTCGGCGTCCTGACGCCCGAATTCCACCTGGAAACCGGGACGGTGGACCTGTACACGCCGGTCGCCGCCAGCAGCGTGCCGAGCGGGCGTGACCGGTGGATGTACGGGGCGTATGCCCGCCTGAAACCGGGTGTGCCCATCGAGAAGGCGCAGGCCGAGCTGGACACCATCACCCGGCGGCTGGAACAGCAGCGTCCGCGCCAGCTCACCGGGTGGCGCGCGCGGGTCTGGGGAATGCGCGAGTTCATCGTGCGCGACGTCAAGCTCAGCCTGGTTGTCCTGCTGGCCGCCGTCGCGCTGGTGCTGCTGATCGCCTGCGCCAATGTGGCCAATCTGCTGCTGGCGCGGGCGGGCGCGCGCCAGAAAGAGATGGCCGTCCGGGCGGCCATGGGCGCGGGCCGCGGGCGCGTGGTGCGGCAACTCCTCACCGAGAGTGTCCTGCTCGCGCTGCTCGGCGCAGTCTTCGGGCTTCTGCTGGCTTACTGGGGCGTGGCGGCGCTCCCGGCGCTGGGGACCGAGAGGTTCCCCATGCTGCAACAATCCCGCCTGGACCTTCCGGTGCTCGGGTTCACCTTGCTGATTTCGCTGCTGACGGGGCTGCTGTTCGGAATCGCGCCGGCGCTGGCGGTCTCCCGGACCAAGGTCTACGAGACGCTGAAAGAGGGAGGCAGAGCTTCCACCGAGAGCCGGGCAAGGCACGGGTTGCGCGGCTTGCTGGTGGTCTCCGAGGTGGCGCTCGCTCTGCTGCTCATGATCGGCGCGTCTCTAATGGTTCGCAGCCTCCTCAATCTCCAGGATGTGAACCCGGGGTTCAATCCCGCGGGCGTGCTCACCGCCTCGGTCAACCTGCCGGCATCGAAGTATTCCAAACCCGACCAGCAGACCGCCTTTTACCGGCGGCTCCAGGAGCGTTTGGAAGCCATGCCGGGAGTCGCCGCCGCTGGAATGACCAGCGTGCTGCCGCTCATCGGAAGCAACCAGGGGACGGCGCTGTTCATTCAGGGGCGCCCGGTCTCGAGCCCCTCCGACCTGCCCATCCTGTGGTTCCGGATCGTGAACACCAAGTACTTCCAAGCCATGCAAATCCCCTTGCGAAAGGGCCGGCTGTTTACCGAACAGGACGCCCCAGGGGCGCCGCGCGCCCTGATTGTCAATGAGACCATGGCCCGGCGCTATTGGCCCAACGAGGACCCCATCGGCAAGCAGGTGGGAAACGGCAGGCCGGATGGCTGGGTGCCGGTGGTGGGCGTGGTCGGGGACGTGCGGCACATGTCTCTCGCGCAGGAGCCGGACGCCGAGATTTATTACCCCTTCGCGCAAAGCCCCCAGCCGGCCATGAGCCTGGCGCTGCGGACCTCCTCCGACCCCTTGCGTTTCGCACCCGCCTTGCGCCAGGCGGTGCTGGAGATCGATCGCGAACAGCCCGTCTCCCGCGTAGCCAGTATGGAGCAGACCCTCGCCGGCTCGTTGGCCGCGAAGCGTTTCTCCACCGTGCTGCTGGGCATCTTCGCAGTGGTGGCGCTGGTGCTGGCAACCATCGGGATCTACGGTGTGATCTCTTTCTCGGTCACGCGCCGCACGCACGAGATTGGTATCCGCATGGCGCTGGGCGCCCGCGGCGCCGACGTGCTTCGCATGGTGGTGCTCCGGGGGACTCTGCTGGCCCTGCTAGGCGTGTTCGTCGGCCTGGCGGCGGCCTTCGCCCTGACCCGCGTCATCGGCAGCCTGCTCTACGGAGTCAGAGCCACCGATACCCTGATCTTCTCCGCGGTCTCGCTCCTGCTCATCGCGGTTGCGGCCCTGGCCAGCTACCTCCCCGCCCGCCGCGCCGCGCGCGTGGACCCCATGGTGGCGCTGAGGTACGAATAGCGCAACAATCGCCCCGTTTCAGGCCGAGGCGTTTTCCCCGTTTCATCGTTTCGTTTTCTTCCCGTGCACAGCCCGGCCTGTCACCGTGTTTTCGGGAGTCCATCCGATCCTTCACCGGCTGGGCCGGCTGCGGCGAACGTGTCCATGAGTTAAGCTGTCCATCATCATGCGCCATCCGTCCTATGAACCGGCCGGGCAGGTGGCCATGCGTTGGACCTGTCTTATGGATTGGAGGTAAACAATTGAAAAAGGCACTACTGGTTCTGGCCGCCGCGGCCATGTGGATCGCGCCGGCTTGGGCGGACTCCGACGCCGACTCTGCGCGGGAAGTCCTGGCCCTGGAGCGGCAGGCAATGGATGGATGGCTCAAAGGAAATCCCGATCCGCAATTGGCGATCACGGATTCCCAAATCACTTACTTCCACGTCATGTTGGAGAGGCGCATCGAAGGACTGCCGGTGTTGAAGGATCTCTATGAGCAGTACCGCGGCACGCCCTTGTACGACAGCTATGAGATCGTGAACCCGAAGGTGCAGGTGTGCGGTGACGTGGCAGTCCTGACGTACCAGCTTGAGCGTCGCAACGGCGCCGCCACAAGCTACTGGAACGGAACCCAGGTATATCAGAAGAAGAAGGAAGGATGGCGGATAATACACACCCATTGGTCCGCGGCCAAGCCGCCGCAACCGTGAGCGCCATGGCCCCAAACGCATTCATCGGTAAGACGACAGCGCCCGCCGATGCCGACCTCGGCAAAGCGCTGGGGCCCTTAAAACCGGTCTGGGACCAACTCATCGCGGACTTGGCGGCTCGACACGACGTGGCGATTCAGGAGTGGAAGTGTCACTCGCTCAAAGCCGGATGGTCGCTGCGCCTGAAGCGCGGGAAAAGGACGATTCTGTGGATGGCCCCGTGCGAGGGCTGCTTCCGGGTCATGTTCATTCTGGGAGATAAGGCCGTACTGGCGGCACGCCGAAGCGGGCTTTCCGCGCGGGTGCTTCGCATCATCGACCAGGCCGAAAGATATCCGGAGGGAACCGGCATCCGGATCCATATCAAGGGGCCCAAGGACATCCCCACGGTGAAGAAACTGGCTGTAATCAAGCTGGAAAACTGAGGACCGTGGCCGGAAATCCGTCCGGCGGGCGGGCGCCTTCTGGCGGGCGGTTCAGCCCCCGAACGCCAGCCGCACGGCGTTCGACGTCTTGCCGCCGGCCGTCACCACCACGTCCACCTCGCCTCGCCCTCGCAAAGCCGGTGGGATGGAAATATTCACCTGGTCGAGCCCCGCAAACCCGCCCTGCGGGCCGGCGTAGGTCACCGGCGCCGCCACTCCGCCCACCATGCATGTAACCGGGGATGCGGCGCCGCGAATGCCCGTGCCGTACAGGCTCACGTACACGGTCGATTGATTGTCGATGGCAATCGGCACGGTGGTGCATGTTCCGCTTCCGCAATCGAACACCGGCAGCGCGGTCTGGGTGGTCTGTCCGTTCGGCACGCGGATGGCCCCCGCCGCCGCCGTCCTGGATGCACCCATCGTGAACAGTCCCGGCGTCACGTCACTCACCGTCACCGCGCTGCTCACTGCGCCAATATGGACCGTGGCCGTGCCCGTTGCTGTCCCGTCCGGGACCAGAAAGTTCACCTGTGACGGGCCTGCATAGGTGAGTGTCAAAGGCCGCGTGATGCCGCTTGCGTCAGTCATGGTCGCGGTGACGCCGGCGAGCCCTTGGACCGGAGTTCCCGAGGGCGATGGGCTCTCCACCATGCCCAGCGCCTGGCCATACGCGGAGGCGAGGCTGTTGGGAGCGATTTCAGCCCGGCCGCCTGCTGCATTCGTCACCACCATGCTGCCGTTGCCGAAGCTCACCAATATCGCACTCGTCGCGTGTACCGTCGTGAGGAATACGCCGCCGCTCGAGGAAACGATCTCGAGCTCGGCCGGCAGCCAACTGCCGTCCGCCTGCACGGATGCCCCGCCCAGCGTGACCCCGGTGGTGGAATCCACCGCCGGCGCGGCCAGGCGCATCGCCAGCGCCGTGGCGTACCCTGCGCCCGGCGCGATGCTCACCGCGGCGTCCTCGGTCATGTCCTTGTTGATCACGGTCAGCCGCAGCGCGCCGTCGTCACCCAGGGCGCCGTACGCGGTCAGGTTTACCCCGTTCGTGGAGACGCTCAACGGGACGAGGCGGCCGCGCCCCGCGGCGCGAAACATCAGCAGCGCGTAATACAGCGGCCGGGCCGTCGCCTGAGTGCTGGTCACCGCGATGGGCGTGTAGGTGCCCGTCCCCCCGCCGTGGAAATTCACGCCCGATGAACCGCGCCCGGCCAGCGTGAACATGTAATCGACGCCCCAGAGCGCGGAGGCGAATACATTGCTCACCCCGGTCTCACCGCCGTTGTAGCAGGAGTTGGTCTCGGCCATCCGCCACGGGATCTTCTGCCCCTGGGCGATCTGCTGAAGCTGGGAGCCATCGGTGTCTTCGGTCTGACGCGCCGCGGTGCCCAGGATGTGGGGAATCGACGCCACGTTCGAGGCGTTGGGGTTCACGGAAGTGGGCGCCAGCGGGTATAGGTGCTGCGTCAGCAGGGCGATCCGCGACCCCAATTGGCTTGCGAATGTGCTGGTCCATGTAGTGATCGACCCGGCCGCCGCCGAGCCTGTCAGCACCGCGACTGGAACCTTGACCTGGATTGCGCCGGCGTATTTCTGCCATTCGGCCATGTAGTCGTTGACCGTGTAAGCGGCCGGCCGCAGGCCGTTGCTGTGGTACAGGTCCGGCTCGTTGCCGATTTCGAAACCGGAGAGCACATCGCTGGCCGAGTGGTACACATAATCGGCTTCGTCGGCGTCCGTGTCGGGATCTCCCTGGCCAAGGTTGAGCGAGAAAAGCGCTCGCCAACCCGCCGCGCGCGCGAATGCAAACGCCCGGTCGGCGTCGCTCGAGGTGATCACGCTCGCCGGCGTGGACAACGCACGCTGTCCGCGCATCCAGCCTGTAAGCTTATCCACGGAGTTTCCGCCAAAGCGAAGCAGCCCTGGTCCAACTTGCGCCACCATGCGTTGAAACACGTGGTTCTCCGCGGGAAACCCGGTGGCGGAAGTGAGCGAGCCCGTCTCGAAGCTGAGACCGATGAAGTCGCTCGGAATGGCCGTGCCAGGCGATTCCGGATGCGCCGTGATGGTGACCGCCGGCTGGGCACGGCAGGCTGCGCCCCATGCGAGGCAAATCAGAGCGATCCGTCTCACACAGAGCACCTCACAGAGCCGCGACCGGGGTGCCCTCTGGGCCCGAGCGGAGATTCAGGCAACGGAGACTTCGAAACCACCCGCACGTCCCCTTTGCCCCAAACCGTCTGCCGCCCCACGCCTACCCACCGGGCAGCGTGCAGCCAGGGCAGGAATTCGGCGAGCTCGCCTTCATATTCCGCTTCGCCGGTGAAGCCGCCGAGCGAATGCACCTGGCCGGTGCGGCCGGATTTCCGCTCGGCCCGCTCCCATTTCAGATCCGCGCGCTGCAAACGGACACCCGCCGCGCGCTCCCCCATGGCGCGGAAATCGATATCCAGCGGCCCCGCGCCGTAAAGCGCGCGCAGCGTGCTGATGCGGTCGCGCAGCCGCCCGAAGAGAATCGGGAAGTCCGGGCGCTCCGCCATGCGGCCGGCGACCTTCAGCTCCGTGGCGGTCAGGAATCGTACGCATACCCGTTCCACGGGCGCCGGGTCCCCATCCAGGCCGATCACCAAGGGAGCGCCTGGCCTGTCCGTCACGGTCTCCGCGTCATCCGCCAGGCCGAGTTGGTCGACGCGATCCAGGGCCGCGCGGCCGCGGCCCGGACCGATGCCGTTTTCGCCCAGCCGCGCAAATGCCGCCCGAAAGTGAGCCAGCGCCGGCTCGCGGAGGTCGAACACGTGCACATCGAAGAAGAACCCGCCTCCCGCCGCGATGGTGAGGCCATCCAGGTGGACGGCGCGCAATACGAAAGGCCGGGGCCAGTCCGCCAGGCCGCTCGGGGCGCGGCCCAACGCAGCGCCCGGCTCGAAGAGACGCGCGTAGGCGGCTGGGGAGGCGGTGTCGCGCAGGACCGCTCCAAAAGCGCCCCGCACCACGTTGGCGCTCTTCCCGGCGGGAAAGTGCACCGGGTCCATGGCGCGAAAGTGGAAGCGGAACCGGTAAAACTCGAATGTGGTCACCTTCTCCTGTTGTATAATAGTATGGCATTTGACTCTTGTTTGCGTTTCGTTCACAGATGTGAGAGGGGGCCGTGTGAGTCTATCCGCGCCCCCTTTTCTTGTATCGGGCCGGATCGGGGGTCGGGTGCATTTCAGCAAAGAAGGAATATAGGCAGATGAAAGAAAAAGGTACAGTGAAGTGGTTCAACGCAGCCAAGGGCTACGGCTTTATCCAACGGGAGAACGGAGAGGACGTCTTCGTGCACTTCTCGG
>JBEKYW010000065.1:0-23978 GCA_049510555.1 Bryobacteraceae bacterium | reverse complement strand
TGACAGATACCCCGGGCTGCTCAACACCTACTGAGATGAGGGTGAAGGGGACGTCTGAAGGGGGCTATGATCTACGGTGAACTCTAGTTCTGTTTGGTAGAGAAAACGGGGGCACGTCACCGCGAACGCCTCTACCCCACCTGCCGGGTCTGCCCGGTTTGTGACGGCGTAGCCTGCTCCGGAGATTCCGGGGGAATCGCCGGCAGCGGTTCAGGCATGTCGTTCCAGAACAACTTCACCGCGCTCCAACGCGTGAAGCTGGTCATGCGGAGCGTGCATGATGTAACGCAGGCCGATACCTCCACCACGATTTTTGGCCACAAGATCTCTTTGCCGGCGGTGTGCGCGCCCATGGGTCCCGCGGCCACCAAGTTCGGCAAGGGGATGACGCAGCAGGAATGGTTTGATTCCATCGTCGGCGGATGCGTGGCCGCCGGCACATTGGGCGCCGTGGGCGACAATCTTACCTACCCGATCGAGGACGTGAAGAGGAACCTGGCGGTGGTCGCGCGTTTCCAGGGTAAGGCGCTCTATAACGGCAAGCCGATTGCCAACGAAATCATCCTGAAGTGGCTGCCCGAGATCGAGGCCACTGGCGCCGCATGGCTTTCGATCGACGTGGATTCCGGGCCCAAGAGCGTGGCGCAACTGCGCGAATTGGTCAAGGCTTTCAAGATGCCCATGGTCGTAAAGGGCATCATGACGCTCGACGATGCGATGCGATCGATGGATGCCGGCGTGGCGGGCATCGCCGTATCGAATCATGGCGGGCGCAGGCAGGATCACACGGCGGGCACCGCGGAGGTGCTGCCGGCGATTGCCTCAAAGCTGAAAGGCAGGATCCCGATCCTGACCGACGGCTGCGTGAGCTCCGGCACGGACGTGCTGAAGTATCTGGCTCTGGGCGCTGACGTCGTAATGGTCGGCCGGCACATCCTGCGCGCCGCGTACGGCGGTGGCGCCGACGGTGTCGCGCTTTTCATGAACAGGATGCGCGCCGAGTTGCAGAGCGCCATGGTCCTGACGGGCGTTCCGTCCGTGTCGAAGATCGACGGCAGGATCATCTTCGCCTGACAAGGGGAGCGACGGCGGCAGGGGCCGAAGGAAGGTGCGGCCCTGCGGGCCGGTCTTGCTTACTGATTGCCGCTGATTACGGTGGTGTAGCTGGTGGCGGCCAGGGAGAATTGGGCTTTGCCGTCGGTAACCGGAATGCCGTCGGATTCTTGCATGCCGCGTTGGGCGTCGGTGATCCATAGGCGTAATTGTTTCACGGTGGGCGGAAGGCCCGTGAGGGTCGCGGCACGGGCGGCGCCGTTGTTTACGATGTGCACGGTGTAGATCCCCTCGGCGATGTTGCCGAAGGCGGCGCAGGTGAGGTTGGGTTGTTTGTCGCAGGCGACCGGGAGCGAGCAGGAGCAGGTGACTCCCGATGACGGGTACAACAACTGGTTCGCGCACCTCTCGCCGGATGGGCAGCGGATGGTGTTTCTCACCTATGAAAAGGGCGTAAGCGGGCATCCCGAAAACAAAGATGTGTTGCTGCGCATCATGACGCTGGCGAACCGCGGAATCAGCGTGTTGGCGAAGCTGTTCGGCGGCCAGGGGACGATCAACGTGCCCTCGTGGTCGCCCGATGGGCGGAGGCTGGAGTTCGTCAGCTATCAACTCGTACCATGATCGGGCAGAATTTCAGTGCTCCGTTTCAGAAGTTCGGTCACGTATGCGGGCCCACCGCTCCCTGACGGTCGCGGCTCTGCCCAAGGCGACTTTCAGAGCCGCGACCGTCAGGGAGCGGTGGGTAGACGCAACGATCAACACGCGGTCGTATTTACGAACATGTGTACTTAGACAGACATCAGAGCCGCTTGCATCATAGCGCGGGTATAGCCGAACTGGAACGCGAAGGACGCGTATCCGCCGCCGCCCGGATAGCCGCCGATGCGGCCGCGGTCATAGTCGAGAGCGTAGGGATGCTCGGGGTAAATCTCTTCAGTTTTCTTCGCGAAATCTCGACGTTCATGACTTGTATTATCCTCGGACTCCGAACGGCGGCGGCGGAGCGGCGCGGCGTTGTTTGCGAATCGCGGCGAAATCGAATTTGACCTCGGCGGGGGACGCGCCGGCCACTTCGATCCGCTTGAGGTCGCGCGTGCCGACACCCGCCTCTTCGGCCAGTTTCAGCATGCTGTCGCAGCGCTCGAACGGCGGAGTGCCGCGATCGGCCATGGGATCGAACCCCATCACGGCCAGGGTGACCGCGTCGGTGTTCACCGGGTTGAGGCCGGCCACGATCACGCCGGGAGCTGCGGGCTTGAGGTCTTCGCGAATCCACGGGCCTTCGCCGCCGGTCATGGTCTTGATACCTTCGACAATCGCGAGGTGCACCGGGCGGGCCGCCACCAGATCGACCACGGTGCGGGGCACGCGCCAGGTATCCTGGCGCGGCGCATGCGGGTCCTTCTCCTGTGGAGCGCTCTTCGACGGCTGGCGGTTTCCCAGGTGGATCGGGGTGCGCCCGCCGTTGGGTGTCTCCGAAGGCTCGTCGATGCCGGCGCCTGTGCCGTAAATAGTGCACGGGGTCAGCCCAAAGCAGTTCTTCATTGACAGCGTGACGCCCGCGGTGGCGTGCTCCTTCATTTTCGCCATGCTCACGAAGACATCGCAATCTTCGTACGAGTGGTTCAGATCGAATGCCGGATACACGTAGCCGCCGAAGGGAACCGTGAGGCGCGAATACTTCTTGCCCGTGCCCAGATAGTTGGTGTTTTCGAACTCGACGTTGGGCGCCGCACCCAGGATGTCGCGCGGCTCCCAGTTGGCGCGGAGCAGGCATTCCTCCACCGGGTCGGCAGTGGCCCACGGGCTCTCCAGCACGCGGATGCGGCGGGCGCCGGCCTGTCCCATGAGGTGCACGGCGGCGGCGATGACGTGGGGATTGGTGTAGTGCGTGTCCTCGAGGGGCAGATAGCCCAGCCGGTAAGTGGGCGAGCCGGTCAGGTTGATTTTGATGGCGACGGTCTTCCCCTTGACCAGCCGTCCCAGGCCACCCAATTGGTCGAACATTTTCCGCATGGCGGGCAGCAGCTCGGCGGGGTCGTAGGTTTTGCATCGGGCCACCGCCACGGGCGCGGTGGGCGCGTCGGCACGCCCGAGTGATGAACCGACCAGGTGTGCGCCGGACACCGCCGCCGTCTTCCACAGCCATTCTCTGCGTGTGTGAAGGGCCTGCATTCCTGTTACCTCTCTGCTAAATATCGAGTTCCAGAGCAACGTACTGCGACACCGGGGGCAAGTGGATCTCCACCGCGTCAGTTTGCGGCACCAATTCCACTTTCGTGGCCGCGGGATTGTCGGCGGTGTACGCCCGCGCCGCGCGATACCGTCCGGCTATGCGCACGGAGGCCGAATCGGGCCCGCGGTTGGCGTAAAACAACAGATGCACCACGGCCTGACTGCCATCCGGCGCCACGGTGCAGAAGGAGCCCGCGGCGCCGCTGTTCCAGAAGCGGACCAGGTCGTAGCGGTGGCTCACCATCACCACCGATTCGCTGGCCCACAAGTAAGGATCGTCGGGGTCGGCCGCAGCCACCGCGACCTTCCCTTTTCCCAACGCGCACAGGGAGTAGCGCGGGTTCTGATCGTTCTTGATGGGCGTGCCGGGAACCTCGCCCCACTTGGGCGCGGCGATCAGCATTCCGCCCGCCGCGACGAACGCCAGAATCTGTTTGCGCAGAGCGGGCGCCGGCGGCTCCGCGTCGGCGTAGATCACGGCGCGCAGGGAAACCAACGAAGCATCGGAGATTCTGTCTTTGGGGAGGATGCGGCAGTGCTGGCCGACGCGCGCCAGCAGGTTCAGCAGCTCCTGGCTGAAGAATTCGTTGTCGCCGGTGAAGTCCGAGAGCACTCCCACCACGGCCATGGGTGCGTATGCCGACCAGGTCTCGTGTGCGGCAATGAAACCGGCGGCCACGGACAGTTTCCTCCACGTGGCCAGCGCGTCGGATCTGCCCGCGGCCAGGGAGACGGCCAGCGGGTCATCGAGCGAGATGATCCAGCGGCCTCCGTACGCAGCGCTATCCGCGACGGCGATCAGGTAGGAGTCGGCGGTGATGAACGCGTTCTCGGCGGGTGCGGCGTCCACCCACACGGCATTGTCGGGATGGAGCGCGGCGGCCAGCCGGACGGCCCAGCCGTTGGAATCCACCCAAGGGGTGCCGGTCGGCCCGGCGCTGACCCCGCCACCGCCACGGCGCTCCATCTTCACGCCAGGCCATCGGCCCTTGACGATCTCGACCCCGGGCGGAGGCGCGCCGGGCTCCGATACCTGGAAGCCGTCCTGAGCGGCGCGCGAACGCACCGGCGCCAGGTCCGCATCCTTGCCAATGATCAGGTGGTCGATGGCCGTCCCTTTCAACAGACCGAGTACACCGGGATCTTTCCACCGATCCGGCCATCGCATCGGCGTCCATTGAGCTGTCATGATTCTCCCGCCTAACGGCGCAATCCAGTCGTCCGATTCATCATGGGAACGCCGCGTTCGGCAGCGTAGCACCGCGCCTCACGAGCCTGGCCGGATGCGGATTGCCTGTCCCCCTCCCGTGACCATGGTCGCCTTCAGGCGCATCGAACGGTTCACCTTCCTTTCTTCCACCACCGTGTGAGTGGGGTTGTGATCAGCGTCCGGCGCGTCCGAATAGATTTCCGCGACGAAGTCCCCCGGCGGCAGGAACTCCAGCGGAATATCGAGTTCCACCGGGTGCGAACCGGTGATGCTACCCACGTACCACTCCGCACCGTGGCGGCGGACGATGGTAATGTATTCGCCCACCTTGGCATTCAGGACCCGGGTCTCGTCCCAGGAGGCCGGCACGGCTTTGAGAAACGCCAGCTCCTTCTGGCCTTGGTATGCCTCGGGGTAGTCCGAGACCATTTCGAAGGGGCTCTCAAAGACCACGAACAGGGCTGTCTGGTGAGCGCGCGAGCCCATCACCATGGGCTGCGTGTTGCGGGGCTGGAACTCGGCGGGCGTGACGTTGTGGAAGCCTCCGGGCGTGTAGTCCATGGGGCCGGCCAGCATGCGGGTGAATGGCAGCATCACGTTATGGTCGGGGGTGACGCGGGCGCTCCACTTGTTGTACTCGAGCCCCAGCACGCCCTCCCGCGTCAACACGTTGGGGTAGGTGCGGCTCAACCCATCGGGCTTGTAAGCGCCGTGGTAATCGATCATCAGGTGATGCTCGGCCGCTTTCTGTGCCACGCGGCGGTAGAAATCCACCATCCACTGATCGTCGCGATCCATGAAGTCGATCTTGACGCCGGCAATGCCCCATTTTTCGTAGAGAGGGAACGCCTCGTCGATCTGGCGGTCGATATCCGTCCAGTGCGACCACAGCCAGACCTTGACGTTCTTGGATTTCGCGTAATCCAGCAACTCGGGCAGGTTGATATTGGGCTGGGCGCGCGTGATGTCGCTGCCGGAATCGTTCGGCCCAGGGTTGCGCCGGGCGGCCCAGCCGCCATCCAGCAGGAAGTATTCGAATCTCGACTGGGCGGCGAAGTCCACGTAGTGCTTGGCCGTCGCCGTGTTCTTCCCCAGCCGGAAGCTGACGTTTTCGTCGAAGGGGCCCGACCACCAGTCCCACGCCGCCTTACCCGGTTTGATCCACGAGGTGTCGGCGATCGCCGGTGGCGGATTGAGGTTGTCGACGATGTGGGATTCGATCAGCGGTCCAGGCGTGGCGGCAATCATCAGCACGCGCCACGGCGAAGGCGCCGGAGTGTTGACCGACACCGCCACGCTGGCATCATCGATATGCGGCGCGAGACGCGCTTCCAGGGCCCTGGCATTCCGTTCCGAGTGCATCAGATACATGCCCGAATAGCGATCGATGTTGGCCTCGGTGATGGCCAGAAACGCCACCCCCGGCAGCTCGGTCAGCAGCGGCAGGGCGATCAACGACTCCGGATGAATCGCACTCAAGGGCGCCGTCCGGTAGTTGTCTTCCCACGAAGTGCGGAAATTTCTCAGAATGAGCGGATAGGTGGTGGCGTCCTTGGCCAGCACAAACTGGGTCTTCTCGTTGACGATCCGCAGTTCCTTCAGGCCATCCTGCTCGGGAATTACGTAGCGGAAGGCGGCGCCATCGTCGAACACCCGGGCTTCAATGGTGAGCCGGCGGTTCGGCTCTTGGGTTTCCCGCAAGTCCAGCGCAAGCGTGTTGCACGCATTGTGCACGGACTTGGATTTGCCTGCTGGGACGGTGTAGGTTTCGTCAATCTTCGCGGTCCGCGCCGCCGTGATCTGGAGGTTTGACCCGAGGACGGGCTGGCCCCGCAGGTCCAGGCCGAGGTTCGACCGCTCGAGGACCGGCTTGCCGCGATAGGTCACTTCATAAACCAGTTGTCCGCCGCCGGCTGTCGCGGCCCCACCCGCGAAGGTCGAGAAGGTTACACTAATCCATCCATCCGGTGACGATACCGTGGCCGAGCCCGTCTGCGCGGGCGCAAGACCGGCCGCCAGAACCAACCCGGCCATGATGCAGAGAGTATTCATGTGCTGGCATCTCCTACTTGGGCAGCGGATCGCCCCGGCTGATCACCCAAGGATCGCTGTAAGCCGTCTTCAGCCGATCGGCCTGCCGCTCGACTCCGCCGGCCCAGTCCATGAACCACACCCACTTCGGCTGCGACTTGAGCACTTCGGCCGGGGGCGGGGTCCCGACCTCGCCGAGTGCAATGGGCTTGCCGTTCGCCAGGTCCAGTACCTCCCAGTAGTATCTGTCATCCAGCGTGCGGTAGTTATCGTAACTGACCACATCGACGAAGTTCTGGCCGGGAAAGAACTGGTGAAACTCGCCGAAGGGGGCCGGGCCGTTCTGGTTCCACACCCAAAGCAGGTTGTCCAGGTGGTGGACATTGACCATGCGATAGTACAGTTCGCGGTAGAGTTGCGCCGTGCCGAACTGTCCCGAACGGCCGCCCCACCAGAAGAAGCCGCCGTTGTTCTCGTGCATGGGCCGCCACAGCACCGGAATGTGGGCGTCCTGAAGCTGCTTCAAGAAACCAGCCGCCGTGTCCATGTACTTTTCCCAACGCATGTGAAGCGGTGTGTCGGGCGTGATCAGTTCCAGCCACTGCTCGTCAGTGAGTTTGGCCTGTACACTGCCGCGCCAACTCTCGCTCATCCTGCCATTCGGATCCGCTTTGCCAGGCTCATCTTCCGTGGGCCGGAGCATGTGCCAGCACAGGTAAATGATCGATCCGGCGGCGGCTTGCTTCTTGGCCTCCTCGATCATCAGGTCGCGATGCATTATGGAGTCCTTGTCCTCACCGTCCAGGAAGCCGAAGTCCGAACCCCAGATGGCAGGGTACTTGCCGACGACTTGGTAGACTTTGTCGGTGTCTTGGGAACGTTGATTTGGAAAGTTATGCTGGCCCGACAGGATGCCCTTGCCCGAGATCGCGCACAAAGTCTTCAGCAGCGCGCGCGCCTCTGGTGTAGCGTTGGGGTTGACCGGGTCACAAGTGTAAGGGGGCGGCGGCGCGGGCCTCGGCGGTGCCTGCTGGACGGGCGGCGTCTGCTGGGGCGTGGCCGGCGGCGCAGTCTGGGAAAACGCGGTTAGGGCTGTGCCAATCGCCGCAGCCCAAGCAACGAGTATCGATTTCCGCATGTGTTTGCCTGACTCTCAAGGAATATCACAACCTGCTACAGTCCGGTCTGGGGCACAGGTCTATGGACCAAGTCTGTTGACCTGAGCCGCAGGGCAGCGCAATCGGTGCTGGCCGGCTGGTGACCCGAATGCTGCGGAGTTCTCTCCAACCACTCCCGCCGCGCCCGTGCTTTCTGACGAGCCGGGCAGGCCTGGCGGGAATCCGCACTGGGTGGCATAATCCCTTCAGAGTGCGATGCATGAGACAAACGATCCTTTTTATATTTCCATTGCTCTTGGCGCTACAAGCGCAGCAGTACACCCGCGGTGTCGGTGTCTATCCGGGAGATCCCAGGGAAGACTTTGCCCCGGCCCTGGTTCCGGATACGCAAACGTATCGCAACCTCGCCCGCCACCGCGCGGCCTACCAGTCGAGCAGCTACGACTTCTACCACACGGCCCAATTGGTCACCGACGGCATCAAGGACACCAAGCTGCCACGTTGGTTCTCGATCGCCACCAGCGACCGCGGCACGCTTAAACGGCAGGAGCGCGAGCACCCGGTGGATCACAACACCACCACCCGCGTGAACATCAGCGGCCCGCCTTTTTGGATTCAGGTCGAAACCGGGGGCGGCGAGGCTCCCTTCGAAGTGGACCGCATCGATGTGACCGCCGACGGCGGCGGATTCGGCCGTGGCGGCGGCGCCGGTCAGGCAGCCACCGGCGGCGCCATCGTCGTCTCGGGCTCCGACGATGGACAATCCTGGAAAGAGCTTGGCCGCGCCGCGCCGCCGGCCGCACCGGGGCCAGGCGCCGGCCGGGGATTCGGCTTCGCTCCGCCCCCTATCTCAGTGACGTTCTCCGCGCCCGCGCACACCCGCTTCTACCGCGTGGCATACGAAGGCGGCACGGGCGCCCAATGGGCCGTCAGCGAACTGGCGTTTTTCCACAACAACGAGCGCGTCGAAGTAGGCGGACCGTTCCACTTCACTTCCGCCTGGAAGCCCGCGAGCGACGGCCAGGAGTGGGTCTATGTCGATCTCGGCGTCGCCTGCACTTTCGATCGCGTAGTTCTCGACTGGATCCGCCGCGCCGCCGAAGGCTCGATTCAGGTTTCCGACGACGCCAAAAGTTGGCGCACCCTTCAGGCGCTGCCTGCGCCCGGCGGCCCGGTGGATGACTTCAAGCTGGCGCAGCCCGCGCGCGGACGGTACGTCCGTGTCCTCGTCACCAGACCCGAGACGCCCGACGGTTACGTCCTCAGCGAACTCGAAGTCTACGGGCGCGGCGGCCCGGTGCCCCGGCCCCACCCGGCGCCCACCGCGGATGCCAACGGGCAGCTCCAGCTTTCCGGCGGCGCCTGGCGCATCCAGCGCGATTCGCTGGTTACCGCCGACGGCCCGGCGCTCTCCCGACCCGGCTTCCCGGACAAGGACTGGCTGGTGGCTACCGTGCCCGCGACCGTGCTCTCCAGCTTCTGGAACGCCGGAGCGATTCCGGACCCCAACTACGGCGACAATATCAACGCCATCTCCGATTCGTTCTTCTACGCCGATTTCTGGTACCGCGACGAGTTCGTCGCGCCGGCCCTGCCGGCCGGCCGCCACGCGTGGCTCCATTTCCGCGGCATCAACTGGAAGGCCGATGTTTACCTGAACGGCGAAATGCTGGGCCACATCGATGGCGGATTCATGCGCGGCCAGTTCGATGTCACGAAGACGCTCAAACCCGGCGTCAAGAATGCCATCGCCGTCCGCATCCGGAAGAACGCCACACCCGGCAGCGTCAAAGAGAAAACCTGGGAGAGCCCCGATCCCAACGGCGGCGCGCTCGGCGCCGACAATCCCACCTATCACGCCACCGCCGGTTGGGACTGGATCCCCTCCGTCCGCGGCCGCGATATCGGCATCTGGAGCGACATCTACCTCGACGCCAGCGGCCCCGTCACCATCGAGAATCCCTTCGTCTCGACCACTCTGCCGCTGGCCGATACCAGCCGCGCCGATGTCACCGTCGAAGCCACCCTGCGCAACAGCGGCACCACCGCGGTGGCCGGCATGCTGCGCGGCCGCTTCGGCGACGTGGCATTTGAAACTCCCGTGACCGTCGATGCGGGGGCCGAGAAGGCTGTGAAGCTCGATCCCACCACCACCCCGGCGCTGCATTTGCAGAATCCGAAACTGTGGTGGCCGGCGGGATACGGCGACCAGAACTTATACAAGGTTCAATTGACCTTTGAGACGGCCGGCAAGAAAGTCTCCGACACCAGGTGGTTTCAGACCGGCGTGCGCCAGTTCACCTATACCGACGACAACGCCGCGCTCAAGATCTTCATTAACGGCCGGCGATTCATCGGGCGCGGCGGGAACTGGGGCTTCCCCGAAGTCAACCTGCGCTACCGCGCGCGCGAATACGACGTGGCCGTCCGCTACCACAAGGACATGAACTTCACCATGATTCGCAACTGGGTGGGGCAGACCGGAGACGACGAGTTCTTCGATGCCTGTGATAAGTACGGCATCGTCGTATGGGAGGATTTTTGGCTGGCGAATCCCGTCGACGGCCCAAACCCCAACGACAATGACATGTTCCTGAAGAATTCCCAGGATTTCATCCTGCGCATTCGCAACCATCCTTCCATCGGGATCTACTGCGGGCGCAATGAAGGCAATCCGCCGCAGCCCATCAATGACGGACTGAAAGCCCAGGTTGACGCGCTGCACCCCGGCATGCACTATATCCCCAGCTCCGCCCGCGGCACCGTCAGCGGCGGCGGCCCCTACCGCTCCATTCCACCCAAGCAATATTTCCAGACGCGCGCCACCGCCAAACTGCACAGCGAACTCGGCATGCCCAACGTGGTCACGCTCGACAGCCTCAAACAGATGATGCCCGAAGACGCGATGTGGCCGCAGGGCGACGTCTGGGGCATCCACGACTTCACCCGCACCGGCGCGCAAGGCGGCACTGCCTGGATGGACATGATCGACAAAAACTACGGCGGCGCCACAAATGCCGCCGATTGGGTAGAACTCTCGCAGTTCATCAACTACGACGGCTACCGCGCCATTTTCGAAGCGCAGAGCAAGAATCGCATGGGCGTTCTGCTGTGGATGAGCCATCCGTGCTGGCCGTCGTTTGTGTGGCAGACTTACGACTATTACTTCGATACCAGCGCCGGTTATTTCGGCAGCAAGAAAGGATCGGAGCCGCTGCACATCCAATGGAATCCTCTAAGCGACACGGTCGAAGTGGTGAACTACAGCGCCGGCAACGTGCAGGGATTGAGCGCGCATGCCGAGGTTCTGAACATGAACGGCGCCCGCAAGTGGGAGAAATCCGCCACGCTCGACAGCAAGGAAGACAGCGGCGAATCGCCCATCAAGATTGAGTTCCCTTCCGATCTGACTCCCGTGCATTTCATCCGGCTGAAGCTCACGCGCGGCAATGAGCCCGTGTCCGACAACTTCTACCTGCGCGGCCTGGAAGAGACGCCCGCGCCCGCCCCGGCCGACCCGGGCGGTGGTCCGGGTGGCCTCGGCGGCCAGGGCGGCGGTACGCTTGGCTACAATCTCAAAGCCATTCGCAGCCTGGCCAAGGTCAAGGTGGAAGCCACCACCAAGATGGCGCGGCAAGGCAGCCGCTGGGCGATCTCGACCGAGCTGCGCAACACATCCGACCAGCCGGCCCTGATGGTGCGCGTCAAGGCCGTGCGCGAAAAAAGCGGCGACCGCATCCTCCCCGCCATGTCCAGCGACAACTATGTCGCCTTGATGCCGCGTGAACGTCGCACCATCCGCACCGAATTGGAAGACGCCGACACGCGCGGGGAACGCCCGCGCATCGTAGTGGAAGGATTCAACGTTCAGTAGGGCACAACCATGCGACTTCGCACACTGCCGGTATTTCTGGCATTTCTGGCGATGGGATTCGGCGATGCCGTCGGGCCGTTCGTCAGCCTCGCCAAGAACGAGTTTCAATTGAGCAACACCGTCGCCACGCTGATCCCGTTCGTGGGCTTCAGCATGTTCGGGCTGCTGTCCGTTCCGTTCGGCGTGTTCCAGGACAAACGCGGCAAGAAATTCGTGCTGATGACGGGCCTGTGCGTCATTCTGGTTGGCTTGCTCAACGCCACTTTCGGGCTCGATTCCTTTGCCCGGTTTCTGCTCACGGTCCTGTTGGTCGGCGCCGGCGCGGCTATCCTGCAGGTGGCCGGCAACCCCATCATGCGCGACGTCTCGAGCGAGGGCAAGTACTCCCGCAACCTCTCGCTGGGCCAATTCGTGAAGGCCATCGGATCGCTCTCCGGTCCCGTGATCCCCGTTGCCGCGGCGCGGTTCTTCGGCGCCAGTTGGAAAGTCATCTTCCCGATTTACGCCGTGGCGATTCTGGTCACGCTCCTGGCGGTGGCCGCATTGCGGATTGACCGGAAGGAGTCGGAACACCAAGCCGCCACCCTGGCATCCTGCCTGGCGTTGCTCAAGAACGGCTACATCCTCGCCATGGTGAGCGCCATCTTCCTCTACGTCGGAGCGGAAGTGTGCGTGAGCGCCGGCATCCCGCTTTACCTGAAAGAACGGTTCAACATCGATATCAACCGGGTCGGCCTGCTCGGCACCGGCCTGTTCTTCACGGCCCTCACCATCGGACGCCTGTCCGGCGGAGTCATCCTCAACTGGATGGCGCCGCGGAAGTTCTTCCTGCTCACCTGCGCGACTTCCGTGGCCGGCCTGCTGGGGCTGTGGGCCCCCTACCGCACCCTCGCCGTGGCCAGCTTCTTCCTCGCCGGCCTGGGATTCGCCAACATCTTCCCGCTGGTTTTCTCGCTCGCCGTGGAAAGCCTGCCCGAGCGCGCCAACGAACTGTCGGGTCTCATGGTGACGGCCATCGTCGGAGGCGCGTTCCTGCCACCGTTGATGGGGTTGGCCGCCGATCATAGCACCGTGCAGATCAGTTTCCTGGTGCCGCTGGCAGCGATTCTGTACGTCAGCGGGACCGCCGTCGCCAACCGCCAAGCGGCCTGAATATCACCACACTTGATCGATCGATGGTCCTGTTCCACGATGTTGTTCGAGTATGGACAGGTGCGGCAGTGACACCGTCGGCCAAGTTTCCTCTCTGCTTCTAGCCCGCATTTCTCACAGGCCCGCTGGGCGGGCGCATGACGCAGTTTGGCCTCCGGTTTTCCCCGGCGCACAGGCGCGCCGTGTTCCGCTGGCGAGCTGGGGCGGGTAGTCTGTGTGGTTGCGGTCTGATGCCGGCTCGCCCTTGGGGTTCAGGCATCCCGCGGGCGAAGGAAAAAGTCGAGTTGCCCGTCCACGTTCGTGCCCGACACCGCGGCGGCCGCGTCGGGATGTGTCGCCCGGAATCTCTCCAGCATGCGCCGCTTGAACTCGGAGACGACCGCCGGCTGCTCCGGAGCAACATCGTGCATCTCGCCGCGGTCCTTGTGGAGATCGTAGAGCCGCACATAGCGGCTCCGCGGAGGGTTCTCGATCCGATAACCGTCCTGGCGTTCGCGTCTGCCGCTACAGTAGATCAGCTTCCAGCGATCGGAGCGGATGTACGCCTCCTCGTTTTCCAAGTATTCGCTGAAGATGAACTCGCGGCCGCCCTTGCCGCCCTCGAGCAGCGCGCGCAACGTGTGCCCGTGAGCAACCGGAAGCGGCTCCAGCCCGCAGAGATCCGTGATGGTCGCGGAGAGGTCGACGTGCTCGGTCAGGGCATTCACAATGCGCGGCCGCATCACGCGCGGGTAACGGATCACCAGCGGAACGCGCAGGGCCTGGTCGAAACCGCAGTGCTTCTCAAACCGTCCGTGCTGGCCGATATGATATCCGTGATCGGCTGTGTAGACGACGATCGTATCCTCTGACAGGCCAAGGTCGACAAGCTTTGTGAGCACGCGGCCAATGTTCCGATCCAGAAACTGCACCGACGTGTAATAGGCCGCAGCGATGCCCCGCCTGTCGGAATCGGTCAGGTCCTGGAAGACCAGCGGTATCTGCCAGAGGTCCTCGGGCCCGGGGCGAAACGGCGTGAACCGCTCAGGCGAGTAGCGCTCGCGATCCTCGTACGGGAAGTCATAGGGCGAGTGCGGCTCCAGAAAACTGACCCACAGCGCGAACCGCTCGCGCCGGTGTTCTTCCAGGAAGCGCTCGGCCTGGCGGACCTGGAAGCGAGCGCGCATGTCCTCCTCGTAGCAGCCGTACGGCAGTTTGTCCGCGTTCAGCCAGATGCGGGCCGGATCCTGGAACGGCCTCCAGAGCGGCCGTACGCGCGCACCTGGCGGAAGAGGCCGCGGCTTGACCTGCTGTTCCCACTCGCTGGTCAGGACATCCTCGGTATGGCAGTGGTCGAAACCATGCAGGCCGGGCTCGCCCTTTGTCTGGAAGTGCATTTTGCCGAACACCGCAGTCGTGCAGCCGGCCTTCTTGAACTGGCGTGCGAGCGTCGGTTTCGACCTGTCCAGAGGCGTCATCAAACGCGTCACACCCGCACAATGGGGCATCTGGCCGGTGAACAGAGACTGGCGGGAAGGAGTGCACACCGGCGAGTTGCAGAAGTGACGCGTGAAGCACACGCCTTCACGGGCCAGACGGTCGAGGTTGGGCGTGCTCGCCATGCGGTCGCCGCCCGCGCCCCAGACATAGCCCGCGTGATCGTCCGCCATGAGGAACAGAAAATTCGGCTTTCTCACCGCGCCCCGCAGAAGGTATGGGGCCCCCAATGCCCCAAGAGCCGCCCTGCGCGTGAGACCTGTCATCCTCGGACCACCATTGCCATCTAGCCCACTTCTTCGTTCGCCCGGCGCAACATGGTGCGCATGCAAGCGATGCAGTACGCCGTTCCGGCGCGCAGGACGCCGGAGTCGCCGATCAGGCGAGGGACATGGTCGGGCTCGGTGGCGCCGTTGAACCGCACCTGGCGCAGTGCTTTGATTACCCGGTAGAGATCCGCGTATCCGTCGTCAGGGAAGGTCTCGTTGAATCGCGGCAGCGGGCCGGTCACATTGCGGAAATGCACCTCGAAGATCTTCCCGCGCCCGCCGAAATCGCGAATCATCTGGAAGACGTCCTTACCCATGTGGTCCCCGCCTTCGAGCCACGTTCCCACGCAAAAGGTGAGCCCCCAGTTGGGACTCTTGCCGGCGATGCGCTCGGCTTGCCGGTAACCGTCGTAGTGGGTGAAGAGCTTAGCCACACCATTCATTTTGGCGAGCGGCGGGTCGTCGGGATGCAGCGCCATCTTCACGCCCGCTCCCTCGGCCACTGGCAGCGTGGCTTTCATGAAATACGTGTAATTGGCCCAAATTTCATCAGCGGAATACTCGCGATCGAACTGCCGCTTCTCGACGCGGGCGCGGAAATCGTCAGCGTCGAACTCACGCGTCGAGTAGCCGCGATACTGGACCATCCTGGTGGTATAGGTATTGGCAGGGTGAAAGTCGTACGAGGCTACGGGAATCTGGAGTTTGCCTAAATCGCGCAGAAAGCGGCAGTAGGTTTCGATATCCTGGTCCCTCCCAGGCTGTCCCAACTGGATCTTCAACGAACGGTAGGCGGGGTGAACGGCCGAGTAGATCCGCAGCCTAAACCCGGCGAGCCGCTCCTGCGCGGCCTTGAGGGCTTTGAAGTCGGCGCCCGTTTGGGAAAACTCCAGCCTCAGCCATTCGATCCCGATCTGCTGGAAGAAGCGCAGGTCGTCATCCGTCACGCTGCTGGCATCCACGCGGTGGCACAGTTTCATATTGCCCGGATCCGACTGGCCCATTTTTCTTCTTGCGCTGCCCTGCGCATACAAAGGCGCGGCAGCGGCCCAGGCTGCCGATTTCAAGAACTGGCGACGCTGGCCAAGCATAGGCTTACCTTAGTTCAGTGTGTTCCCGGGGTCAACCCGAGATTTCCGCGGGCTCGATCTCGGACCTATTGTATAGAGCCTGGAGACGCCCTGTACGCCAGCAGAGTCGTCAATCGGAGATTGCCTCTTGCCAACCCAATGTCTGATCGACCCATCCGGCTGAGCGACCACCGGGGTTGGAGTACGATCTATATTGGCAGTTGGCCCCACAGCGCCCCGCTGCGCCGCCTGGAGGGGGAGGCTGCATCGCCAGTGGAATGACCCCGCTGAGAGGGCGCTCAGCCGGGACGGGGCTCGGGTCGGACCATGAAGGTTCTTCTCATTTCCGCGAACACCGAAAGAACAAACATCCTGCCGCTGCCGCTGGGTCTGGCCTGTGTTGCGGCTGCCTGCCGGGGGGCCGGCCACGAAGTGGTTCTAGTGAACCTCATGTTTGAAGGCGATACGGAATCAGCCATTCGGGACCGCATCGCGGCGTTCCGCCCCGGCGTCATCGGCATCTCAGTACGCAACATCGATGATCAGAACATGGCCTGCCCCAGGTTCCTGTTGCCTCCGGTCCGGGAATTGGTGGCTACTTGCCGGACCCTGTGCAATGTCCCGATCGTTCTTGGCGGCTCCGGCTATAGCATCTTCCCCGAAAGTGCGTTGCGATACCTGGAAGCGGACATGGGAATCCGGGGCGAAGGAGAGACCGTCTTCCCTGCGCTGCTGGCGCGCCTGGAAAATGGCGCTGACGTGTGCGGTTTGCCGGGCCTTTACCTTCCGGGCCGGCCGGCCGCCGGGACGACCTTCGCCACGCGCCTCGACGACTCGCCGCTTCCTGAACCCGAGCTTTGGATTCCACCCATTTCCGACAGGAGCGAACTCTGGATTCCCGTACAGGGCAAGCGCGGCTGCCCGATGGCTTGCAGCTTTTGTTCAACAAAGGATATCCAAGGAAGAACGATCCGGAGACGCTCTTCGGAAGCGATCGTGAGCTGGCTGGAGGAGGTGGCGTTGCGGGGTTTCCGTAACTTCGTTTTTGTCGATAGTACGTTCAACATTCCGCCGTCCTATGCCAAGGGCCTTTGCCGGGCGATCATACAGCGGGACCTCGGCATCAACCTGTGGTGCATCGTCTACCCGAAGTGGGTCGATCGCGAGCTGGTGGAACTGATGGCGCGGGCCGGCTGCCGCCACGTCAGCCTCGGCTTTGAAAGCGGCTCGGACCAAATGCTGGGAAGCTTCAACAAGAGGTTCAAAGCGGAGGAGGTGCGAACGATCGCGAAGATGTTCGGTGAAGCCGGCATCGTCCGAACAGGTTTCCTGCTGCTGGGAGGGCCCGGGGAAACCATCGAAACGGTTGAGGAGAGCCTTTCTTTCACGGATTCGCTGGATTTGGAGTCGCTGAAGATTACCGTCGGCATTCGGATCTATCCGGAGACTGCGCTTCGAGCCACCGCGCTGGCCGAAGGGATCATCACCCCGGACAGCGATCTGTTGCAGCCCACGTTCTACCTGCCGCCGCGCCTGGAGGCATGGCTCCCGGAGAGAATTGCGGCCTTTGGCGCGTCGCGCCCGTGGGTAATGTAGCGCTGCGGTCGGCTTCCGCAAGAGCCCACAAGATCCTGCGCCTGTCAATGGCTCTGCTCAATAGTCGATCCGGTACACCCGCACGCCTTGGGAGGGAACCTCGGTATCGATTTGGAGTTGGGCCCGGGCGCCAGCCAATGTCTGCCCTGTGGTGATTTCGCGCACCTGTTTCGGCGCTTGGTCGAGCGGCAAGGTAAGTTCCAGCTTGACCGGCTGTGTTCCCCAGTTCAACAGAAACACCATTCGGCCGGAATCCGCTATGAGCTGCTCGATATCGATGGGCGCGGTGGGCTTCAGCTCAGGCATAGATACGCCCGCCCATGACGTCAGAAAACCGCTGAGCGGGTGCAGCCGGGCAGGTCTTCCCTGACTGGCCTGGGCCGGCATATTGCCGGCCATCATGCCGGCGCGCTGGCGCGAAGTGGCTTCAGGGGTCTCGTACGCCTGTCCGGGGAAGCTCCCCACAATGATGGCGCTTCCGCGGCCGTACTGGCGCTCAAAAGCTGCGGGAGAGCCATCCTCGAAATAGGCGAGCGGCTTTGCATTCGGATTGAGCACGGTGAAGCGCTCTTCAAATACCGCTCCGGGAATTTTCTGATCTCCCCAGCGAATTTGAAGTTCCGGCTTGGGTGTGGTTGATTTCTCGCGAAGGCCTAGCATTCGCTCCCAACCGAATCCGGGGATTGTATCCTGTGCATGGCCGCGCTCGTCCACCCATCCCGCGCGCGCTTCGGTAAACAGATGGCCGCCCTCGCGAACATATTGTTCGAGCACACTGGCCTCTTTCGACAGCATCAGGATCGGATAAGGCAGAACAATCAGCTTGTACCGTTTCACCTGGATTGACGTCAGCTCGACGGCATTAATAAAATCGACCCGTATGTTGCGCTCGGTAAACATCCGGTAATAGCCGGAAAGCGACCGCGATAGAGCGCCGCGATTGTATAGGTGCCCCGCTCCGCCAATCAGGTTCGTAAGTTGGTTGACCACGATGGCTACCTCGGCGGGCTGCGGGTGCGCGCGCAACAGCAGGTCGGCGTTGGCATCGATTTGTCTTGCCGTCTCACCGGCTGCCTTGCTGCGCCCGGTTAACGTGCCGTCTAGATCGATCAATCCATAGCCGCCCGATTCATAGCCGGAACTCATCGGGTAAAACGCATAGATGTTGATGCCGCGTGCGCCGCGCGAAACCGCTGTCCACATGTACCTCACCAGGTCCAGCGGCGTGATCTCCTGGCTGACCACATCGCCCCGAACCCCGAAGCCACCCTGCAGTTCTCCGAGGTAAAAACCCCGATTGCCGCCAGCCGAACGGGTGAGATCCATGGCCATCATGATGCGGGCCGGAGACATGTGCGGAGGAAGCGAGTGCTTGGGATAGAGGCTCGTCCCGTAATAGTCCACCGCTTTGTACATGAGGTAATCGTCGGGATTGCCTTCTCCGCCCGCGAAGCTGCCTAACGCACTGGGGCCAGCGGCGTGGCTGGTAGTAACGCGATCGGGAAGAATCTCCTTTACCGCGTGGCTTCGGGTACGAAGATCCTCGGCGATCTTCTGCGTAATGAAGACGCGCCAATCCATGTAATCGGCATAGGAGAGGATGGTGTCGAAACGCGGGGGCTCGACCTCGTTCCAATCCTGGAATTGCCGGTACCAGGCCCTGTTCAACTCCGGAACGCCGCCGTACTTCTGCTGAAGCCACTCCCGGAAGCGCGCGATCGAGTAAGGGCAATAGCAGAACGATGCGTTGGGAATGTAATTGATTTCCGCCCAGTTGATGATGTGCGGCTCGCTCCACAAATCCCAGCCAAAGAACGCGGGACTCTTGGCCGCATGCCGCGCCACTTCCTTGAGGAAATCGAGCGTCGCCTGGCGCACGCCTGGGTGGTCGAAACAGAAGCCCGGCGCAGCTTGCGAGGGGATGGCTTGGCCGTTCTGTGCGACGAAATGCCCGTCCGGGTATTTCACGCCTACCCAATCGGGCGCTGAATCCACGTAAGTCTGGACGATCACTTTTAGCCCGGCCTCCCCGGCTAGCTTCAGCATCAGGTCCAGTTGTTCGAGGTGATACTCGCCCTGGCGCCGTTCACCCGCCGTCCATTCCACCCACGTCCGCACAGTGTTGAAACCCAGCGATTTGATTCGCGCCAGGTCCTTGCGCCACAGGGCGGGCGACGCGGGTGTGACCGGCTCTAGCATGGGTGCGCGCGCCTTGCCGCCGGCGTACCAGACGGAAACGGGCAGAAAGCTGTCCCCGGCCGGCGCGGCATAAGCCAGCGCGGGCGGCAGCAGCAAAACGATAGCGACGAGTGTGTTCCGCATAAGTCTTAGCCAAGCATACTTGATATTTTCGGGCAGTCGGTCACCCCGAACCCACCTGCTTTCACCCAACGGATCAAGCAAGCCAAGGAGGCAGTGAAAGTCACGCGCCCGTTGAAGAACGATCCGCGCGAGTGGACTGCCTTGACGCACCACCTCATTCCGAGTAGGCTGGGAATCGATCCGAAAAGAGGACTTGCGGGTCACCGAATCGAAAAGGACCGGTGAATCGGAATCATGCCTACGCGACGCACCTTTTTCCAGTCCTGTGCAGCCCTGGCCTTGCCGGCGCTGACCGCCGAGGCCGGCGGAACTCCCGACGCCACCTTGCTGCCCACCATACCGTTGGGCAAAAACAGGGTCACACGCCTCGTGATTGGCTCCAACCCGTTCTACGGCTATTCCCACTTTAACAAGATACTCAGTCAGCACATGCAGGAATGGTCTACCCAGCAACATGTTTGCGAAACCCTGCGGCGCTGCCAACAGACAGGGATCAATACCTGGCAGTTTTCCCACAGCGACCGCAGCATCTCCGATATCCAGCGGCACCGGGCCGACGGAGGAACTCTCCAGTGGATCCTGACAACTTCCGCAAGAATGCTGGAAAGTCAAACCATGACAGCCCGGATGGCGGCCATGAAGCCGATCGCCGTGGTACACCAGGGGGTAAGCACCGACAACCGGTGGGCAGCCGGCCAACAGGACAAGATCCGCGAGTTCCTGAAATGGGTGCGCGACACCGGGGTGCTGGCCGGCATGGCCAGCCACAACCCAAGGATTATCGAGGCCGTTGAAGAGCAGGGCTGGGACGTCGATTTCTTCATGTGCTCCGTCTACAGATACAACCGTACCCAGGAGGAATTGAATCAAGCCCTGAGCGGTGAAATGACCGTCGGGGAGACGTATTTGCAGAAGGACCCCGAGCGCATGTACCGCGTCATCCGCCAGTCGAAGAAAACATGCTTCGCGTTCAAAATCCTGGCCGCCGGGCGGCTCGAGTCCCCGCAGGAGATTGACCGGGCATTCCGCCTCGCCTTCGAAAACATCAAGCCGCAGGATGGAGTCATCGTCGGCATGTACCCGAGGTTCAGTGACCAGGTAGCGGAAAACGCCGAGCGCGCACGCCGGATCCTGGCGGCGGTGTCCTGAGGACGCCAGGCTTTTGTAGAACTTCGCTGAAGCGTCTGACACCGCTTTTCTCACCAACCGGTCATCGGCAAGAGTGTCGATGCCAAGCGCCGGAGGCGGCGCGCGTCGGGGCGTCCGTAACCAGCAGGGGAGGCCCCTCGAAACGAGGGAGCCGGTCCCCACGCGCACCTGCAAATCCACCAGTTCAGGGTGCGGCCATCCGAGAGCGACGGCCAGCCGGCACCCCTTACGCTGAGCCTGGAGGATGCCAGACGTGGCGGGACCAAGATACGGATCAATGGTCAGCTTTCCCCTTCCATGATTACCCGCAGATGTTCGGTGAAGCTGTTGGGTTTGGCTGAAATAGCCGTAGTTTCAATGAGATAGGCTAGAACCCTGTGATTGATGTTCCAGTGGCGCTATTGGAATCAGTCAGTTCCGCCGAAAGAATAGTGCATGTACACGAAAAACCAACTCCTCCTGGTTGCTTTACTGGCGAATGGCGGCGCAATGGCCGCCAATCCGGCAAACCATGCTCTTCCGCTGTCCTTCATCGAGAATCAGGGCCAAGCTCCAGCGGCAGTTCGCTATATGGCCAAGGGCTCTGGATTGACCGCGTACTTTTCGGCCGGGGAGATACTGCTGCGCCTGGCGGGTGTATCCGTCGGGGTCGGCTTCGAAGGAGCGAATGCCGCGGCGCGGGTTGAAGGGGAATACCGACTGCCTTCGCACGCGAATTTCCTGACTGGCGAAAAAGAGAACTGGAGGCTAAACGTTCCAGTCTACGGGGCCGTGAGGTACCGGGAGCTGTACCCCGGAATCGACATGCTCTACGGAGGGCAAGGCCGGGAGCTGAAGTCCGAATTCCTGGTGGCCGCCGGTGCGGACCCCCTGCAAATTCGGATGCGCTATTCCGGAGCCGAATTGCGAATCACGGAAGCCGGCGAGCTTGCGATCACGGTGAATGGCCAGGAACTGCGGGAACAGGCGCCCCTCGTCTATCAAGATCGGAGCGGGAAGCGCGAGGCGATCCAGGGGCGATTCGACCTGGCGGCCGATGGCACCGTTGGTTTCCTCATAGGCAAGTACGACACGTCCAGGCCGTTGGTGATTGACCCGGTGCTTTCGTACAGCACCCTATTGGGTGGCTCGGGCTTCGACAGCGCTATGGCGCTAGCGGTGGATGCCAGCGGCTCGGCATATGTCGCGGGGTACACGAGCTCCTATGATTTCCCCACGGCGGGCGCCGCACAGAATTCGAGTGCCGGCGGGAACGACGTGTTCATCGCGAAGCTGAATCCCGCGGGGAATGGACTGGTCTATTCCACGTACCTGGGCGGTTCGGGGGACGACCGGGCGTACGGGATTGCGGTTGACGCCGGCGGATCGGTGTACGTGACAGGTTCCACAACTTCGTCGAATTTCCCGGTGAAGGGCGCGCTGCAATCCAGGCTTGCGGGGTACCGGAATGCGTTCGTGGCGAAACTGAATGCGGCGGGCAACGGGCTGGTCTACAACACGTACCTGGGGGGAAACGCCTCCGACGCCGGGAACGGGATCGCCGTAGATGCCGGCGGAAACGCGTACGTGGTTGGGGATACGACATCGAGCAACTTTCCGGCAAACGGGTTCCAGGGGGTGAGTCACGGCGGGCAGGAGGTATTCGTATCGAAGCTCAATTCGTACGGCAGCCAGTTGGTATGGAGCACGTATCTGGGCGGCTACAACGACGATCACGGCGCGGCGATCGCCGTGGACGGGAGCGGGTCGGCGTACGTGACAGGTTCGACCTGGTCCAATAACTTTCCCGTGGCAAACGCAGCGCAGGGAACCCTCGCGGGCGGTCAGGACGCGTTTGTCGCGAGGTTGAGCGCAGACGGGAAAGCGCTTCTGTTCAGCACCTACCTGGGCGGCAGCAGCGGTACGATAGCATATCCCGAGGCGGGGCAAGGAATAGCGCTGGACTCGCAAGGGAACGCATACGTTACCGGGGTGACGAGTTCCGCGAATCTTCCGACGCTGCATCCCCTGCAAGCCACGCTGCACGGCTGGACAGATGCCTTTGTGACGAAGATGAGCGCCTCGGGCGCCCTGGTCTACAGCACCTATCTGGGCGGATCCGGCGTGGACACTGGAAACGCGGTGGCGGTGGATTCCACGGGCAGTGCATACGTCGTGGGCTACACGTATTCGAACAACCTGCCGGTGACGAACGCGTTGCAGGGGATCACCGGGGGCGACTACGACGCATTTGTGGCCAGGCTGGCGGTCACGGGAGACTCACTGCTCTATCTGAGCTACCTGGGCGGGAACAACTCGGATACCGCGACCGCGGTGGCGCTGGACACCGCCGGAAACGTCCACGTCGCCGGGTGGACGCTCTCGAGTAATTTCCCGGTGCTGAATGCGTATCAATCCGTCAATGCGGGGAATTATGGCGCGTTCGTGGCCAAACTGACTTTCAACCTGCCGCCGACGGTCGTGGGTGTTACTCCGAATTCGGGGTCTGGCGCTTCGCAGACGTTCAGTCTCCAGTTTTCCAATTACAGTGGCGCGTCGAATCTGACCAGTGTTTCGGTCCTGTTCAATTCGACGCTGAGCACGGCGAACACATGCTCGGTGATTTACAATCTCGCACAGAACACGCTGGCGCTACTGACGGACACGGGGGCGCAGCCGGCCTCTACGATCACACCCGGCAGCGGCAGCCAGCAGAACAGCCAGTGCGTTCTCAACGGCGCCGGCTCGAGCGTATCGACAGCCGGGACCCAGTTGACGCTGAACCTGGCGTTCACCTTCCTGCAGGCGTTCAACGGCACCAAGAACATCTACATGCAGGCTATCAGCCCGTTCGGATCGAGTAGTTGGCAATCGCAAGGAAGTTGGACTGTGACTGCCGTGCCATCGGCGTTGGTGGCATTCGTGAAAACGGACGCGGCCACGCTGGGCACGTGGAAGGGTACGTATGGGGCCAATGGCTCAGCTATCGCCGGCGACTCCACCAACTATCCCAGTTATGCGCAGGTGAGCTTCGCTAACCAGAATACCGCTCTCTGGGCGGCGTCAACCGCCGATGTGCGCGCCTTGCAAAAGTTCGCGACGGCAGGGCGATTGGCGGCCACATGGTGGTCCTGGACGAACTTCAGCATGGATGTGAACTTCACCGACGGCAACACTCACGAGGTTGCCCTATACTGTCTGGACTGGGACTACAACGGCCGGTCAGAGGTCATCGACGTATTGGACGCGGCGAGCGGAAACGTGCTGGACAGCCGGGGGGTCTCCGGTTTCTCCAACGGCCAGTACCTGGTGTGGAACATCAGCGGTCACGTCAAGTTCCGCGTCACTCCGCTGTATGGAAACGCCGTGGTCAGCGGAATATTCTTCGGGGGAGCCTTGCCGAGTAGTGCGAGTGGTGCGGCATTCGTGAAAACGGACACG
>JBEKYW010000064.1:0-32414 GCA_049510555.1 Bryobacteraceae bacterium | reverse complement strand
CCCGTCTCCGCTTCACCGGCATTTTCAGCATAAATCCTACCCGCCCTCGGCGGAAAGGATTTATCATCGAACGGTAGACAGTGTCTTAACTGTTTGTCTCACGAAACGGGGCAACCCCCGTCTCGGGCGCGTTCAATGTCACCCTTGAGGTCCGCACGTTGGACGGCTTGAAGCAGGCCGTCCGCCTCTGGGCTCTCTATACCGACATGCTGTTGCTGATTTGGAAAGGCCCCACAGAGGATGGCTTGGTGAGGGGTGTTCTGCCGGCAGATTCGAATGAGCCAGGCGGTCACGGTCACATCGCTTTTGCGGGTACTACCCTCAAGAGCAAGAGCGGGCGCCTGTGGTATCCGAGCCTAGTTGACGCTTCGCTCTTGCCAGCCGAGGTGATCGCTTTTCTGATGACCGAGGCACGTCCGTTGGTGGCGTCCGGTCGTGTGATAGTAGTGCCTGCCACCGGCGTTGGCTGCGTGCATCCCGGTCATGGTCCCCTTGAACAACTGTTGACCGAATCAGTCAATGCGGTCACCGGCCTGCGCGGCTCTGGGAAACCGAATGAGGTTCCAATCGGCATGATACCCTACTCGCCCGACGCCCCGTTTGAGTTGCTCGTAGACATTGTCGAGGCGCAGCAAAGGAACCTTCGGCAGCTACGTCGTCTCCTGATCAGGCGTACCCGCGAACTGGCCCCGATTGAAGCAGGCATCGTTGCTAACAAAGAGTTAGCGTTGGAAATTGATGAAGCTTTGCGTGACTTGGCAGACGCGCAACGCGCCACCGCACGCAAGCGGGGGATTTCTGCGACGACCGAGCCCCTCAACGGAGGCCTTTGTCGATTCCACAGCAACGGAAGTCGGCTGATGCCGAAGTCCGATTCCCCGTTTGCTCCGTTCCTAACGCTGCAGAACTTTGGCTATAAGTGGGGTGTTGGCTCCCTCGGATCACAGGAGGCGGGCCGCTTTGAACCAGGCAAGCAGTCCGTTGTCGGCCCTTGGTTGGCGCCACCAGACGAACGATGGTCCGTTGCCGTCGCGTCGAAGGAGTGACGACCTTGCGGTAGAACAATCTCGTGTGTGTTGCCGGAGGTCTGCTGAATCAACGCCGATTGGGAGACCTGCGCAGCCTGCTCCCGCCGTTCGGCTTCCGCCTTGCGCTTCTCATCGGCCGCGCTCTGGCGCGAGGCGATCCCGTCGAGGGCGCGCCGCTTCGCCTCCATCCGGACATGGGAGTAACGCGAGAGCATGGCGCGCGAGTCGTGCCCGGCGATGCTCATGATCACCTTGTCGCCGGCGCCCGACTCTGCTAGTTCCGTGACCAGCGTGTGGCGAGTACGGCCGCGGGTCGGGCACGCTCTCGGCGCCGCAGGATTTCGTCAAGTCGCCGGTGTTCCCGTTCAACAAGTTTCCCGGCGTGGACCCGGCGCTCGGCCCAGAGATGCGTTCCACCGGCGAAGTGATGGGCGTGGGCGTCAACTTCGGCGAGGCGTTCCTGAAAGCGCAGATCAGCGCCGGCAGCCCGCTCCCCGAAAAAGGTACGGTCTTCCTGAGCGTGAACGACCACCACAAGGCCGAGGCCGTCGAAGTCGCCCGGCGCTTCGCCGAGCTCGGCTTCCACCTAGTGGCCACGCGCGGCACGGCCGCCGCCCTCCGCAACGCCGGCCTGCCATCGAAGATGGTGTTCAAGATGAACGAGGGCCGTCCCAACGTGGTGGACCTGCTGAAAGGCGGCGCGATCCAGCTCGCCGTCTACACCACCGCCGGCACCCCCACCTTCCACGATGAGAAGGCCATCCGCCGCAGTGCGGTGACGTATCGCGTTCCCTGCATCACCACCATGAGCGGCGCGCGCGCCGCCGCCGACGCTATCGCGGCGCGATTACGCGACCCCATCCGCGTCTGGAGTTTGCAAGAGATCCACACTAAGACCGTGGCATGAGGCTTCTGGCTTGCGCCACAAAAAAACCCGGCGGGACGTTGTGGTCCCGCCGGGCCGCGTCGTTCTAGTTTGACCCTGTATTGGTGACTTCCTGGTCCCCTTCTCGGCGGGGTCAGGGTCTCCACTACTATATCACCGAATCGTGACCTTGTTGATGTAGTCAAGCCGGGGAAAACGGTTCTCCAGGTAGGCGTTGCCCTGCACCTCGATCTGGACGGGATCGGGTCCCTGCCCGCGCGGCGCCATTTCGCCGTAGCTGCTATACAACCTCTCCACCACGTCCATGCCGGATACCACCTTGCCGATGGGCGCGAAGCCTTGCTTATCCAGGGCTTTGTTGTCCTTCAGGTTGATGAACAACTGGGTGGCGCGGGTGTTCGGCCCCAGATGGGCGTAGGTCAGGGTGCCCTTGACGTTGCTCTGCTTCACCGGGTCGTCCGGCAGGTTGGCGTTGGCCCATAGCCGGTTGAGCTGGGGATCGCCGCTGATTCCAAACTGCACCACGAAATTGCGCACCACGCGGAAAAAGCGGTTGCCGTCATAGAAACCGGTCTTGACCAGCGAATAGAAGTGGTCCGCGCCGCTGGGCGCCCACTGGCGGCGCACTTCGATGGTCACCGGGCCTTTGGAAGTGTCCAGAATCGCTTGAAACACGTCCGGGGGCGGCTCATTCCTGGCGGCGGGCGCCTCCGCCTTCCTGGTCTCATTGGGCGGCGAACAGGCCGTGAACATCAAGCACAGAGCCACGCCGAGTGTGATCCCCCACGTTGCTGGCATCGTGCCTTCAGTATGCCACCACGAAGCGGCCGCGAGAGATTGCACTCTACGACGCGAGGCGCGCGTGAGCCCGCTCGTAGTTCCGCACGTGGGCGGCCATCATGCAATCGGCGAGGCGAATATGGTCCCGGAGCCAGCCGGAAAGAAATTCCAACAGCAGAAATGCGGCCTCGCGGTCGCCACCCGTGATGCGCGGCACGAACTTCTTCGCCCTCTTGCGCATGGTGTCATGCTGCTTTTTGTGCCAGGCCAAGCCGGGGTAGTAGGTGGAATGCATCAGGCGCTCTTCGCGCGCAAAATGGTCCGCTGAGCGGGCGATCAATTCCCGCAGAATGGCCTGTGTCCGGTTCGCCGGTGCGCCCGCGGCAACCGCCTGGTGGAGGTCGTCCGCCAGTTGGTACAGGTTCTTGTGCTCAGCGTCTATTTCGGCAATAAAAACCGCATACGCCTTGGTCCACTTAAAGGGTCGCACAATCATCCTCCACGGTACTCCGTCTATTCTACCGCCGTTTCGGAGTTTCAGAACCTCAATCACTCGATTGTGAAACGAACCGTAATTAGCTGGCAGGCCGGGCGTGCCCGGCCCTTACGGCACCAGCGCTTCCACCGTTTGCGGCGCGTGCTGCTTGTGCTTGCACTCGGGGTTGGGACACTGCCACATGGGGCCGGCCTTGAACCATTTCTCCACCAGGTAGGGGCTGCCGCACCGGGGGCACTTCTCCGCCACCGGCTTGGCCCACGCCACGAACTTGCAGTCCGGATACCGGTTGCAGCCGTAAAAAATCCTGCCCTTTTTTGAACGGCGCTCGATGATCTCGCCTTCCGAGCACTCCGGGCACTTGACCCCGATGGTCTTTTGCTTCACGTACTTGCACTTGGGGTAGTCGCTGCACGCAGTGAACTCGCCGTAACGGCCGGTCTTGAGCACCAGGTGATGGCCGCACTGCGGGCACTTCTCCTCGAGCGGCTGGTCGGGTTTCTTCTGCTGGCCGCCGATGGGTTTGGTGGTCTTGCAGTCGGGGTATCCCGTGCAGGCGTAGAACGTGCCGAACCGGCCCTTCTTCAGCACCATCGGACGACCGCAGTTTTCGCAGTACTCCTCGTCGGCCTGCTCCGATAAATCGGCGTTGTCGACATCCGGCAGGTCCACGGTCAGTTCGCGCGTGTAAGTGCACTCGGGGTAACCGGTGCAAGCGATGAAGCTGCCATGCTTGCCCCACTTGATCACCAGGGGCTTGCCGCACTTCTCGCACGTCAAGTCGGTGGGCTTCTCCATCCGCTTGATGTCGGTCATGTGCTCTTCGGCGTGCTTCAGGTCCCGGTCGAAGCGTTCGTAAAACTCCGCCATGGCGGCGCGCCAATCGAGCTTGCCCTCTTCAATTTCGTCGAGTTCTTCTTCCATGCGCGCCGTATAAGTCACGTCGAAGATGTCGTCGAAGCTCTCGATCAGCAGGTCCGTCACCACCATGCCGAGCTCGCTGGGCACGAAGCGGCCGCCCTCCTTCCTGACGTACTCGCGCTCCTGGATGGTGGAGAGGATCGAAGCGTAAGTGGACGGCCGGCCGACGCCATCGGCCTCCAGCCGTTTCACCAGCGTGGCTTCGTTGTAGCGGGGCGGCGGCTCGGTGAAGTGCTGCTCGGGCTTGATGGCGCGGAAGCGCAGGCGCTCTCCCTCGGCGACCGCCGGCAGGCGGTGCCGCAGCTCCTCGTCTTCCTCGTCGGCCTGGTCCTTGCCTTCCTGGTAGGCTTTGAGGAAGCCTTCGAACTTGAGCACCGATCCGGTGGCGCGGAACAGGTAGTCCAAGCCGTTTTTTCCCTTGGCCGAAACGTCGATGGTGGTTTGGTCGTACAGCGCCGGCATCATCTGGCACGCCACGAAGCGGTTCCAGATCAACCGGTAGAGCTTCATCTCGTCCTCGGCCAGGTGCTTCTCGACCACCTCCGGCGCGAACGCCATGGAAGTGGGGCGGATGGCCTCGTGGGCGTCCTGCGCGCCCTTCTTCGATTTGTAGATGTTGGGCGAATCCGGCAGGAACTCCTGGCCGTAGCGCTCCGCGATGTAGTGCCGCGCGTCGCGCACGGCGTCGTCGGAGACGCGCGTGGAATCGGTGCGCATGTAGGTGATCAGGCCCACCGCGCCTTCCTTGCCGACCACCACGCCTTCGTAGAGCCGCTGCGCCAGCATCATGGTGCGCCTCACGCTGAAGCGCAGCTTGCGCGAGGACTCCTGCTGCAACGTGGAGGTGATGAACGGCGCCACCGGGTTGCGCTTTTTCTCGCGCGTTACCACGGACTTGACGATGTAATCGGCGCCCTCGAGCTGCGCCACGATGCCGTGGGCGGCCTCTTCCCCGCCAATCTCCGGCGTCTCGTCGTTCTGCTTGATGAGACGCGCGGTGAGGACCGGCGGCTTCCTGCCGGCGAGGTCCACATCGATGGTCCAGTATTCCCTCTTGAGGAAGGCGCGGATTTCGCGCTCGCGCTCCACCACCAGCCGCAGCGCCACCGTCTGCACGCGACCGGCGGAAAGGCCGCGCCGGACTTTGTCCCACAGCAGCGGCGAAATCTTGTAGCCCACCAGGCGGTCCAGCACGCGCCGCGCCTGCTGCGCGTCCACCAGGTGGATATTCACCTGTCCTGGCGCTTCGAAGGCTTTCTGCACGGCCTTCTTGGTGATCTCGTTGAACATCACCCGGTAAATGCGCGGGCCGTTCTTCCGGTCCCCCAGTTCCTCCTGAAGGTGATAGCAGATGGCCTCTCCCTCGCGGTCCGGGTCGGCCGCGAGGTACACGCTTTCGACCTTCCTGGCGGTCTGTTTCAGATCGCTGATGAGCTTCTTCTTCCCCTCGATGACTTCGTACCGCGGTTCGAAACCGTGATCGACATCCACCGCCAGGTCTCTCTTGGGAAGATCCTTGATGTGGCCCAGCGAAGCTTTGACTACATATTCCTTGCCCAGATACTTGTTGATGGTTTTCGCCTTTGCGGGCGACTCCACGATTACCAGAGCCTTTGGCATAGATGATTGCGGATTACCCCGATGACGTTACCACACTTTAACAAAGTTCTTGCCCGGAAGTTGCTTCACCAGGCCCAGCATCTCCAGCTCAAACAGCGCGGCGATCAGCTCGGAAGGCGAGGTATCTCCCACCTTCTCAAGCAGATCGTCCAGATGTACGGGAGCGTCCACGTGGAGCGATTCGAGAGCGCGCCGGGCAGCGTCGCCAATCTCCGGGGGAGCGCCATCTAATAACGACGCCGGCGCCGCCTGGGGAGTTGCACCGCCCTCCGCCAGAATCCGTTCACGCCCTCTATCGATTAGATGCCGGCGGGATTCAGGGGGAAGCTCGGCGATTACGTCGTTCCAGTCCTGCACCAGCCTGGCGCCCTGTTTAATCAATAGGTTAGGCCCCCAGCTCAGTTTCGAAGTGATGTTCCCCGGGACGGCGAAAACCTCGCGGCCCTGGTCCATCGCCAGCTTGGCGGTGATAGCCGAGCCGCTGTACTGCGCGCCTTCCACCACCAGCACGCCGACGCTGATGCCGCTGATAATGCGGTTGCGGATGGGGAAATTCTGCGGGAAGGCCACGGTTCCCATGGGGAATTCCGAAACCATCAGGCCCTTCACCGCCAGCTCCGCGGCGAGCTTGCGGTTCTCCGTAGGATACACCACATCGGCGCCGCAGCCGAGCACGGCGATGGTGTCGCCGCCGGCCGCCAGGGCGCCTTTATGCGCCGCGGAATCGATGCCGCGCGCCATACCGCTGGCGATGGTCAAGCCGGCGTGCGCCAGGTCGGCCGAGAGCCGCTCGGTGACAGCCAGGCCGTACGGCGTGGGACGGCGCGTCCCCACCACGCCCAGCGTGATCGACTGCAACAGCTCCACTCGCCCGCGCGCGAACAGCAGAATGGGCGGATCGAAGATCTCGCGCAGCGGCTGCGGATAGCGCGGGTCGCCCATGGTCACCACCACGGTTGCGGTCTCCGCCATCTTCTCCTGCTGCGCCACCGCGTCTTCGAAGGTGCATCCGCTGGCGATGGACTGCGCCACCGCGCCGCTCACACCGGCCGCCTCCAGTTCCGTGCGCGAGGCGCGGAAGATGGCCTGCGGGGTCCGGAAGCGGTCGAGCAATTTGCCCGACGTTCTGGCGCCCAGACCCGGAATCAGTTTCAGGGCCAGCCAGTGAAGTTCCTCTTCCCGGCTGAGGACAGGTGAAGGCATGAGGTTGGCGTGTTTGCCGCTTCCGACTCTAACAGCCGCGCGCGCCGCCGCGCAACCCGGTTACACTGGGGAGATTGCGCGCATGAAGCAAGAACCATCGTTTTTTGAAGGCAAAGAGCCGGTCCTGATCTACATCGCGAAAAAGCTGAGGGACGCCCTGCGCCTGGAATCTATATTCACCGCGGCCGGCGTGGATTATGGCGTGGAGGCCGACGAATATCGCGGCGGCGTGCTGTTCCGCGCCGTGCGGGTGGGCGCATTCTTCTACGTGCTTCCGAACACGGTGGCGGCGGCGCACGAGGTCATGTACCGCAACGGGTACAAGCCTCACGTGGGGACGCCGGGATAGACCTCATAGGCGCCAAAACACGCGCCCGGCGGGACCTCGCTGCTGAATTACCGGGAATCGGTAAATCCTTGGCGACTTCACGGGGAATTCGGCGGTGGCCGGTTCGCGGGGGCGCTTCCACGAGTAGGCGACCAGCCAAGTGGATGCGTAAACGCTACGGCCTTGATCGTGGCTAATATCGCGCTCACCCGCGGCCGCGCCGCATCAGTTCCGACCGGCCTGCGTGCGCAGCTCCGTGTCAGGCCGTCGCGGGCATTACAGCTTGAACCAGTAGACAGGGGCACATGCTGCAAGGGCCGCGACGGCTTGCAGCGCGAGCACGCGCAACGCCTGTCCTGGAGCCCGCGGGAGCCATTTCAGCGCGAAGTACGCCACTACTGGTACCTGTCCAGCCATGAGAAGTTGCCAGAGATGAGCCGCGGTTCCCTCGTCGGCTTCATGCACGACGCCGAATATCGCAATGTGACCCAGTACCAAAGCTTCGTCACGACTGAAGCTGCAAGGCAGCTAAGTCGTTCAGAATCAGTTCACGCAATCGCCGAGTCTACACTACATTTGCGATTGAGTTCGAACCGCTCGGGGAGACTGAGACCGAGTTGTTCCAGAAGGGATTTCTGCTCGGGGGTGGGTTCGGTGATGCGGCGCAGCCGGATCTCTCGTCCGTCGGTGGTGGGCAGGATGATGTCGGCGCTGTGCAGGGTAGAGAGCAGAGCGAGCGCCTTCATCGCCGACCACGGCTGCGCGTGGTTGACCCCGCTCATCGATGGTTGCGGGATGATCGCGGCTCGGCGCTTCAGCAGATGCTTGAGCGTGACCCACAGAGCGTAGCCGAGGAAGGCCACCATCACATGGGCCTTGACACGCGGCTCCAGTTGATGGAACAAGGGGCGAATGGTCAGCTCGCTTTTCAGCGCGCGGAACGATGCCTCGGCCTCGGTCAACTGCATATAGCGAGACCAGAGATCTTCGGCCGTGCCGGCCTGGAGATTGGTGCGCAGCATGTAAGCGCCTTCCCGCAATCCGCGCCAGACCTGGCGACCTTCTTTGATCGCCCAGTGGAGATGAACGCCCTCGGGCGTGTCCCGCAGGGCGACCTCGTAGAGATCGTTCACCTGGGGATGGCTGGCCTGAATGCGTCCCAGGCGGCGCTCCATCTTGTTGCGGTCTTTCAGGCGGCCGGTCTGGATGGTTCGGGCCAGGCGCTTCAAGGCGTCTTCCATGCGAGCCGAGAAGCGATTCCGGATGGCCTTCTCTTTTTCCTTGCGGCCGCTGGTGCGGCACAGGATGAACGTCTCCTCGCCCTGGGGAATGGTTACCTTCTTTACTTCCACTTCGGGCCGCACCTGAATCCAGGCGTCTTTCAGCAGCTCTTCTTCAAACTGCTTCATCTGGCTGCGCGGCGTTCCCACCAGGTACTGGCCGCCGCGCTTGCGGATTGCCTGAAGATTCTCCTCGCTCACGATGCCGCGGTCGAACACCCAGATCCGCCGCGCCTTGCCATATTTGCGCTCGACCATGCGCAAAATCGTCTCCATGGTCGAAACATCCGCGCGGTTGCCGTCGAAGGTCTCATAGCTGAACGGGAAGCCTTCGCTGTTGACGATCAGCGCGATCACCATCTGCTCGCAGTCGGGACGATGATCGCGCGAGTAGCCCCGGCGCATCATCGGGTTTTTCTCTGCTGCGCCCTCGACATAGCTGCTCGTCAGATCGTAGAGCAGCACGTCAAACTCGGCGCCGAACAGCTCGCCGTAGCGTTGCTTGAGACGCCGCTCCAACTCCGTCTTGTGCGGCAGAATCCGGTCCAGGCAACGGTACAGCCGCGTGTCGTTGATCTTGCCTTCCTCGATGCCCAGCAGGTCATCGAGCGCCGTGGAGGGATACCAACGTTCTTCGATGGCCAACTCACTCCCCGGCGCGCACAGCCGATTGATGGCCAGCACGGCGGCCACGCGCGACCACGGCACGTCGGCTTCTTGCTCATCTACCACCTCTTCGAAAAAGTGGTCCAGTTCCAGACGCCTCCAAAGTTCCAGACCCAGCCAGCAGGCTCCGAACTGACGCGTGCGCTCCAGCCGCACTTTGTGCAGCAGCACGCGCGCCACCTGCGGATCATCCGCCGGCGGTTCTACATGCGATGGAAAGAGCTTCAGTTGTTGCGCCTCACCCTGCTCGTTGAAGACCTCGATCGTCTTCAGCCAGCGCACCTGCGCGGAACTGTTCAACTCCCCGAGATAGCAGAGCGTCCTTTGCCGCGGACCATCGGGCGTGCGCACTGTCTCGACCAAGGACCAGTAGGCGTGGTCCTTGCCGTCCTTGCTCCGCCGGTTCGGCCGCAGAAACATCCTCGCCTGATGTTGTCATGAGACCGAACTCCCTTCAAGAGGGTAGGTCTACACTACATCGACTTTTCAGAATCCGCCATTGCAGGCAAAGCTGGTTATCCCGTCCGGAAACCGAAAAATCGCTCAAATCGGCGAAACCGTGACGAACTTCGGCTAGTGATCCAAAGGAGCCGCAATGAAAAGTACTTTGCATTGTAAGGTAAAAACGGCTTCTTGTCAATATCCTGATCTACACAGCCGCGGGCGCGTCCGGGCTCTGGCGGCCATCGGTCGGAGATACCCCTGAGTAATCGCCCAGCGTGGAGCTATCCATGCCACAAGGACGGAAAACGCGCATTGCTTCGTTATACCTCTGTCGATCATGGGCGCCGACAGTACAGCCGCGTGCACCGCGAGGGCGCTCGCTGGTCCTGAGTTCCAACGCAACTCATGAGGGAAGGCGCTGGCGCCATCTGTCCGGGTCGCGAGAGGTATGAAATACGGCGTAGATCGTGACCGTCGCCTCCGACTGCTCGTAGAACACGGCGTACGGAAAGCGACGTATCAGGGAGCGACGGTAGCCCTCGTGAACGACAGGGTACATCTCGGGTCGGCGCCGGATGCTTTCCAGACACGCATCGACCGAACTCAGGAACTCCTCACCCAGCCCGGCTCTGCGGCCTTCATACCAGACGTAGGCTCCTACAATGTCCAACTCAGCTTCCGGAGCGATCACCAGCTCAACGGGCATAGCGGGCACGCACCTTGCGCTTCACCTCTTCCCAGGGCAGCCCCGAAGCCGGGTTTTTCAGTAGATTCGCTTTCCTGCGTGCCAGTTCCTGCTTTTGCCAATCGTGGACTGGCACGGCCTCCGGCGCGGCCGCAAGGTCATCCCACAGATCTTCGACAAGTTGGAGCTTCTCGGAGGGGCTTAGATCAAAGATCGACGCTGAATTCATTCGGGTCTCCACTGCCAATTCTCTCAAATTGCCTGGGCACTTGGGCGCGCCGCTTCGACGGTAGTAATCCGGTATCGCGCCTGTATCCTCGGATAGAGCAGGACGCGCTCGACCTCTTCGAGGATGAACCGCGACAGAAGCAAAGTGTGAGCGCCGAGAACGATGTCCAATAGCCGTAACGCCGGTCCGCGAGGACTGGTCGCCGCGCGAACCAGGAATGTTGGAATCGAAGGTGAATCTCACTCGCACCGGCCGCGGATTTCGGCGAATGCCTCGTCCACAAGAGCATCGGCCTCGTCCTCGGAGACGCCTTGGCCACGTGAGCCGATCTCGCGGGCCTGAGCGATGATGTTCCGCCGTAGAGCTTCGCGCTCGGCGCCAGCCGGCGTGAGGTCGCTCGCTTTGTGGACCGAGTAGTCTGGCATACGATGAACCCGTCTTTGGTTCTAATCGAGATCGATGTCGCGCTTGCGCGGCGTCTGGTCCGGGTCTTCCTTGGCTCGCTTGAAGAGCTCGTCGAACTTCTTCTCCAACACCTTGCCGTGCGTCTTCTCGGCTTCGAACTGCTTCTGGAAGAGCTGTTCGCGGCGCGCACCTTCGCCTTTCAGCTTGGCGACCTCGGCCGCCAGGTCTTCAATCGGAGGGGGCTTTACGGGCACTGTGTGCGCGATCACCGCGCGCGTCTCGGGGTCGACCTTGAGAATCGCCTGGCAGCACGGACATTCGACGTCGAACATAGCCTTTGCCATAGAACCATGGTAATGGAGATCGCCGCCACCGGCGGCAAGACCGCCGGCACTACCGCGGCGGCGGAGGCGTCGCGGGAATCGGGCTGGGCGGCCGCGAGACCACTCCCTTGAACGCTTCCGCCAGCGAAATATTGTCGTTATAGAGCGTCTGGCCCGTGGCGCGGTCCACCTCCACCTTGGCCTTGGCGTACGCGCTCATGGCGGTCACTTCATTCGACTGGGCGGTCACCAGGTCGCGCTGGGTCAGGATGACGTTGTAAGTGGTGGAAGCGCCCACCGCCAGTTTCTTCTGCTCCGCATCCACCGTCTCCTGTTGCAGGATGCGCTGCTTGATGGCCGACTGGTATTGCGCCCGCGCCTGCTGCAACCCGATCTGCGCGTTCTGCACGTCCACGCGCACCTGGTTTTCGAGGCGCTGCAAACCGAGCTGCTGCTGGCGCAAGACCAGCTCGCCGTTGATCCGGTCGGCCTGGGCGGTGCGGTTCCGCAACGGAATGTTCAGATTGAAAGCCAGCGAGTAGGTGGGAAAGTTGCGCGCGAAAAGCTGCGACAGCACCGTCCCGTAACCACCCACGAAAAAGGCGTTGCCGCCGGTCGTCGGGCCGAACTCACCGGCCAGCGCGTTGTTGGTGAGCCCCGCCACCATATCCAGGGTCGGCAGCAGCTCGCTCTTCGTCCCCCGGATGGCGATCTCCTGGTTCTGAAGCAGGATGCGGAACTGGGCCAGCTCCGGCCGCGCCGATTCCGCCATGGCCATCATGTCCTGGATCGGCGCGATCGCTTCCACCTCCGGAATGTTGATGCGGTCGGTCGGGATGATATGGGCGCTGGCCATCGCAGGGGTCAGCACACCGGTCCTGCTGAGCGCATTCTTGATAATGGTTTCCTGCTGAAGCAACTGGGTTTCGGCGACCGTCAGGGCCTGCTGGTCGGAAGCGATTTCGGCTTCCGCCCGCACGATCTCGATGGGCGCCAGGGTCCCCACCTCAACCTGCTTGCGGTTGTTTTCGAGCAGCGCCTGGGAAGCGGCCATGGCGTCGCGGCGCACCCGGACGTTTTCGTTGTAGCTTACCAGGTCCCAGTACAGATCCTTGACCGCGGAAACGGTTGTGATGACCTGCGCTTTGAAAACCAGGTCGGAGACCTCGCGGTTGTTCTTGGCGATGCGGATCTGGCGCGTGTTCAGCGCCGGGCCGAACCCTTGCAGCAGGTGCTGGGTCACCGTCAACGAGAGGGAGGAAGTGGTGGCGGGGTTGAATTGAGCGCGCGAGCTGTTGGAGTTCACGTTGCTGTTGGTGAGCCCCAGAGTCACCAGTGTGCCGCTCACCAGATTCTGCTGGATGCCAACAGACGAAGTGGTCAGGTGCTGGATCAGGGCGCTGGTGCCGGTGACGAACGAGCTGCTTTGCGGCGTGGTGTTGTGTGACGATCCGAAGGCGCCGGTTAGCGTGGGATCCAGGTTCGGTGGGGCGTTCCCGATCTGCGTGGAACCGGCAATGATCAAGGACTGAAGACCACTGGACGGCGCGGCGCCGGTGACGCTGGCGGGTCCGGCGATCACGCTGGTCGAGACCGGCGTGGCGAATCCGCCCGCGCGCGCGTGCAGCAGGTTGTTGTCCGCGACCTGCGGCCCGTAGCGCTGGATTTCGAGATCCAGGTTGTTCTCCAGCGCCAGCGCGGTGGCGTCTTGCAGCGAAAGGTACAGGTTCCCGCCACGCAACAACGATTCCAGCCGGCTCGAGTTGTTCAGGTTGACGGCCACTGGTAGCTTGGGCCGGTACGGCCCGATGACCGAACTCAGAAAACCATGGCTCCCCGTCAGGACGGGCGGCGCGCTGCGGTTCTGGTTGGGAGAGTCCGGAGGGCTCCCCGGCTGACCGGCTGCCAGGCCGGCCGAGGGGGCCAGCATCAAGAGAATACTCAACCAAACGAGATAAAATTTTGCACGATCCATGAATCTTTCCTTAGTGCTCACTGTCTCGGGGGTAGGTACGGGTCCTGCTTAAATTCAATGGTATAGTAGGCCTTTGTGACGCCGCAAGCCGCATCCATCCTGGATTTGTTCCGGTCCACCGGCGCATATTTAGAAGGTCACTTCCGCCTCACCAGCGGCCTGCACAGCGCCGAGTACCTGCAATGCGCCCTGGTGCTGCAACATCCGGCGGTCGCGGAACAACTCGGCCGGTTGCTGGCCCAGGAACTGGTCAAGCTGGCGCCCGGAAGAATCGACCTGGTCGCCTCCCCCGCTCTGGGCGGCCTCATTATCGGCCACGAGGTGGCGCGCGCGCTGGGAACGCGTCTGGTCTTCACGGAGCGCGATGCCGCAACCGGGAGGATGACTTTGCGCCGGGGATTCGCGGTTGCGCCCGGTGAAACCGCGGTGGTGGTGGAAGACGTGATCACCACGGGCGGCAGCACCGCGGACGTTATCGGCGTTCTGCGAGCGGCCGGCGCCCGGGTTCCGGCGGCTGGCTCCATCATTGATCGCAGCGGCGGCCGTGCCGACGTGGGCGTGCCGCGCGTGGCGCTGGCCACGCTCCAGATGGCGGCCCATCATCTCGAGGAGTGCCCCCTGTGCGCCCGCGGCATTCCAATCGCGAAGCCCGGATCGCGCCCAGCCTGATGCGCCGCATCAAGATCAAGCTGGCTTACGACGGCGGCGCGTTTCATGGATGGCAGGTCCAGCCCGGCCTGCCCACAATTCAAGGCACGCTCGAGCAAATCCTCTCGGATATGGAAGGGCGGCCGGTGCACGTAGCCGGCTCGGGCCGAACCGATGCCGGAGCGCACGCCCTCGAACAGGTGGCCGCCTTCACCATCGCCAACCCCATCCCGCTCCTCAACCTGCGGCGCGCCGTAAACCGGCTCCTGCCGCCCGCCATCCGGGTGCTCTCGGCCGAAGAGGTTCACCATGATTTCCATCCGCGCTTCGATGCCAAGGCCAAGACCTATGAATACCGCATCCTGCGCGATGAGGTCTGTAGCCCTTTCGAGTGGCCCTACGTGCATCATTACCCCTATCCGCTGGATGAGGAGCGCATGATGCAACTGGCGGCGGTTTTCGAAGGCGAGCACGATTTCACGGCGTTCGCCGCGACGGACGACCGGGACACCGAGGGAAAAACCAAAGTGCGAACGGTTTTCTCGTCCGTGCTCGAGCGGCGTGGCGAGCGGCTGATCTATCGCATCCGGGGCAGCGGATTCCTCAAGCACATGGTGCGGAACATCGTGGGCACGCTGATTGAAGCGGGCAAGGGCAATGTCGAGGATTTGAGCGCGTTCCCCGCCGAATCCGGGCCGACGGCGCCCGCCAAGGGACTGTTTCTGGTGAGCGTGGAATACTGAGGCCGTGGAGTATCGGGACGACGACCGCGCGGCGCAAGAAGAAGCCTTACGGTAGCGAAAACCTCACTTGTGTAGTACCGACGGTCCTGGGCTACAATTGAATCAATGCGGTTCTGTCTGTGTTTCCTGATGCTCGCCGCGGGCTGCGCGTTCGCCGCCGATTTGCCCCCCAGCGAAGCGTTGCGCGGCAAGCTGGTGCTGCGCGACGGCCAGCCGCCGGCTCTGGAAACGGCGGCGCACAAGCTGGTGACCCTCGATGGAGACGAGCCCACAACCAAGGTTCTCGGCGATAAGCGCCTGAACGGCTTTAACGTGGAAGCCAAGGGCCACTTCACCGCGCCCGATCACTTCCTGATCGACCCCATTCACACCCGCGGTTTGCTGGTCCGGCAGGGTGGTAAGCTCAGGATGGTTACCTACTGGTGCGACACCTGTTCCATTCGCTCATACACCCCGGGCCCCTGCGTATGCTGCCAACGGGAGACAACGCTCGATCTGCGCGACCCGGACGAAATGTGAAGTTTGGCGCGCTCGCGCTGCTCTTCCCCCTTTTGACACAAGCTGCCGACTACTCCGCCCGCAAGATGGTGCTGGACGGCATCGAAGTGGTCGAGCTCGCCGACGCCGCGCGCCACATCGAGGTGTCGATCGCGGTCTCGGTCGGCAACATGGCGTATGCGGTGAACGTGGGCGGAAAGAACATCCTCTGGTTTCCGTACCATGGCCCCGCCGAACTCAAGGAAAAGCCCGCGTTCTGCGGCATTCCATTCCTGGCGCCGTGGGCCAACCGCATGGATGCGGATGCGTATTGGGTGAACGGCAGAAAATATCTGCTGAATCCCGATTTCGGCAATTTCCGCCGCGACAACCATCAACTGCCCCTCCACGGGGTGGTCAATTATTCGCCCGCGTGGACCCTGGTCTCGGCAACCGCGGACGAGGGCTCCCCGGTAACAGGTTCTGACCGTCGCTCTCTCCCACGGAGCAGGCCCGCTGCGCCAGAGGCGCAACGCCGCCCTGCCAAGGGCTCGGCGTCCGCTACCAGCCGGCTGGAATTCTGGAAGTACCCGGAGATGATGGCGCAGTTCCCCTTCGCCCACACCATCACCATGACCTACCGGCTGGAGAACGGCGCGTTGGAAGTGGAGACGGCCATCCAGAATCAGTCCGCCGAGCCGATGCCGGTGGCCATCGGCTACCACCCCTACTTTCAACTGCACGACGCCCCGCGCGACCAATGGAAAGTGCACCTCGCCGCGCGCGACCACCTCGTCCTGAACAACCTGCTGCTGCCTACGGGCGAGCGCAAACCGGTGGAATTTGCCGACCCGCTTCCCCTGCACGACGCGCAGCTCGACGACGTGTTCAGCAACCTGGTCCGCGGCCCGGACGGGCGCGCTCAGTTCTGGGTGGAGGGTAACAAGGAGCGGATCACGGTCACATACGGGCCCAAGTACGGGGTAGCGGTGGTGTTTGCGCCCCCGGCGCGCGACTTCATCTGTTTTGAGCCTATGGCGGCGATTACCAACGCCTTCAACCTGGCCCATGCCGGGGTTTACAAGGAGTTGCAGAGCATTCCGTCCGGCGGCCAGTGGAAAGAGAGCTTCTGGATCACGCCCGCGGGGTTCTGAGTCATAGTACTTTTTCGCGGTACTCCAGCAGTACAAATGGCGTCAATTGGCACTAGCGTGAAAAAAAAAGCCGTGCGATAAAGGCTTCATGAGCTATCGCCATCTGGATCTGTGCTGCTATTGTGGAGAGCCTCCCGATCGAATCGACGAGGTGGGCTTCACGGGCGAGCACGAGCTGGTGATCCACTGGTGGTGTCTGCGATGTCGCAAGGTGGTTTACGTTTCCAAGCCCCTGAGCGAATGCTGGCGGGATTGCCCCAAGCCGGATGTTGGGGACCTGGCGGCGGAATCCGCCTGCCGATCGGCTGACGAGCGGTTCCTGCAGAGTATCGGCGTCAGATTCCTGGACGACAACAAACCCTGACACCCGCCTCCGGAGCCGCCGTCAACGGAAGTTTTCCACGAGCATCAGGTTGGTCTGGCTCTGGTCCACTCTCGGATAGAGGATGTACTTTCCGTCCGGCGAGACCGAAAAGGTGGTCGTCTGAAGATCCACGTTGGTCATGCGGAACACCATTTCGCTCCTGCGCGTCTTGAAATCGTAAAACGAAACCACCATGCCGCGCGCGCTGCGTGCAAATTCCAGGTAGTAGACGCCCTTGTTGCTGGGCTGAATGGCGGTGGCCCACACCATGTCGTGCTCCGGAATGATGGCTTGCTCCTCCGCGCCGCCGTCCACGGGAACGCGCCAGATGGCGCGCCGGTTGCGGTAGTACACGTACTTGCCGTCGGCGGACTCCTCCGGCGAGTTACTGAAAGGCAGCTCGGTGAGTTGCCGCGGGGTGCCGCCGGCCTTCCAGATCTGGCCGTGAGACTGGAAATAGATGAACTTCCCATCGTGCGACCAGGAGGCGCCTGCGCCCGCCAGCACCACGCGATGGGGTTCGCCAGGCCCGGCGCCCGTGACCGGCACGGTGTAGACCTCCGCCCCGCGACCAGCGCGCGCTTCGAAGAGCAGCGCGCGCCCATCCGGGGACCAGCGCGGGCGGCTCAGGCGCGGCCCCTTGAGGCTGGTGATCTGAATGCGATTCCCGCCGTCGGCGTCGCTCACCCAAATCTCATCCGCGCCGGTCTGGTCGGAGATGTCGGCGATTCTCCTTCCATCGGGCGAGTACACAGGCGCGGTTTCGCGGCCGGAAGAGCGAATGATGGCTCGTTCGTCATCCGCCGCGCTGGAAGCTGGATCCGGCGCGCCCAGCGTGGCCCGCCAGATCGCCGAACCCGATGGGCTGTCGGTGTAGGCCAGACGGCGGCCCGCAGGCGCGATCGCGGGATAGTAAGCCTGCCCGCCGGCAACGGTGAGCTCGCGCGGGCTGCCGCCATAGGCGGGCAAGCGCCACAACCGCCAGCCGCCGGCGCGATCGGCGGCGTAGACCACGTCCTGCCCGTCCCGCGTCCACGCGATTCCACGGACGGCCCGGTCGTCGAAAGTGAGCCGCCGCAGGCCGCCGCCCGCCAGGTCGCACAGGTAGATGTCCGCTCCGTCGGAGCCCGTGGCTCGCACGAAGGCCAGGGTGTTGCCGTCGGGCGAAACCGCGGGAGTGGAATCGCCTTCCGAGCCTTCCGGCGGATTCGTAATCCGGCGCACTGTGCCGTCCGCCAGCGAGACCAGCGCCATCGCGGGTAATTGCTTTTCGCCGGTTTCCACCACGACGAGGGATTTTCCATCCCGGGTCCATGACACCGCGGGCAAAGGCTGCGCCGCATCGGCGGGAGCACCGCCAAACTCCGCCAGCTTGCGCTCCACGCCTCCGTCCGACGGGATCACGATGTATTCCGCGCGCCCTTCGGCAATTCGCAGAAAGGCGAGCCTGGCGCCGTCGGGCGACCACGCCGGGCCGATGTCATTGCCCTCGCCGTTGGTCAACTGCAAGGGGGCGCCGGCCGGCAACGCCCGAACCCACACGTGAAACGCCTCCTCCTTGGACGCGCCGCGCGCGCTGTACGCCACGCGCTTGCCGTCCGGGGAGAACGCCGGGCAGGCGTTGGCCCCGGCCTCGCTGGAGAGCACCACGCGCTTTTGCTCCGCCTGCGGCCCGCTGGCGAGCCGCCCCAGAAGGGTCACTACCGCGCCCACCGAGCAGAGAGCCAGTGCCAGCAGAACTGCCGGACGGCGGAAGAACGCGCCTGACGACATAAATATCCTGTATTATCCGATACGCGCCCGCCCCGGAAAACGTTCCGGCGTTGCGCCTGCATCCGTGCATTTGCGAAACTGACGTTTCATGCCTTTGAAGCCCCTGCTGGCCCTCCTGGTTTTTGCCCCGCTGGCGTCGCCGCAGAGCAACAGCCTGCCTGCCAGGGAGACGCTGTACTACACCGTCGAGTGGCGGTTGGTCACGGCCGGGAAGGCCAGGCTCGAGTGGACCACCGCGCCTCGCTCCGGGCCGCAGTTGAACTTCCATCTCGAATCCGTCGGCCTGGTGTCCAAGTTCTACAGGGTGGAGGACGATTACAGCGCCAACCTCAACGCGGCGCTGTGCGGACAGTCGCTGCAAATGACTACCCACGAGGGCAGCCGGCAGCGCGAAACCAGGATCACGTTCGATTCCGGCAGCCGCAAGGCCAGCTACCTGGAACGCGACCGCGCGAAGAATACCGTGCTCGCGGCGCAGGAGATCGATATCCCGCCCTGCGTGCACGATGTCATCGGAGGGCTTTACCTGCTGCGCACCTTGAACCTGGAGCCCGGCCAGAGCGCGCAAGTGCCGGTCAGCGACGGGAAAAAGAGCGTCACGGCGAGAGTGGAGGCGCAACAGCGCGAAGACGTCAAGACGCCGCAGGGAACCTTCAAGACCATCCGCTACGAAATCTACCTCTTCAACAATGTGCTCTACCGCCGCTCGGCGCATCTCTACGTATGGCTCACGGACGACCGGCGCAAACTGCCGGTGCAGTTGCGGGTGCGCATGCAGTTCGCCATCGGGACCATCACCCTGCAACTGGAAAAGGCCGAGTGAGGGGGTTGTGACGCAGACGATCGCCTTTTGTCGTCTGCGTTGTTCGTGAGCAGGCAGGCCACAAAAACCGATGGCCTGCCCCACTCGTTGAGTATGAAGCGGGACACCGCCCCGGCCTGGTGGCCTTGCAGCAGATCGAGGATGAACTCTCCGAGTTGTGCGGCGGACGCCAGGCGGACCTTGTCAATCCAAAGTATTTGAATCCACGTCTTAGGGATCGAATCCTGGCTGAAGCCCAGCTACAGTATGCAGAAGGATGATCTCGTCTTTATCGGGAACCTGCTCGCGCGTGGCCTTAGTCGCCGGCCGGCAGTTGCTCACTGAGCACCCGAAACGACACGCTCAGCGCCGAACGAGGAAGTTCGCCGTGCGTGATCCGGTCGGCGATCACCTCAATGGCCAGTTTCTCGGTGTTGCTGATGGCTTCCTCACGCGTTGATCCGTACGTCATCACGCCCGGCAGCTCCAGAGCTTCGGCGATCCACCTGCCGTCGTTTTCGCGGTCGAGCTCAATCGAAAGATCCACGCTCCCACTATAGCCCGAACCATCCGGCAGGATCCGTGGTGTTCCGCCCCCGCGCCGCCCCGTCCCAAAACCGGACACCGCAGCCGAGGTAGTCCGCGATTTTTCAGCAAGTTGCCGATGGCCGGTCTCGTGCACACAGTTCTCCGGCACCCATGAGCCTCTGGCATGACATCCGCTACGGCGCGCGCACGCTCCGCCAGGCTCCCGGCTTCACCGTGACTGCTGTGGTCACCATGGCACTGGGCATCGGCGCTACCACCGCCACTTTCAGCGTCTGCGATGCGATGCTGTGGAAGCCGCTGCCGCTGCCGCACCTGGACCAACTGGTAATCGTGCTGCAACGAGTCCCCGACGACCCCCGCGATTGGGTCAGCAACACTCCGGCCGACGCCGCGGACATCCGCCGCGAAAACACCTCCTTCCAGAACATGGCGTTTTGGGAGGGCGGAAGCGCCAACATCGCGGGAGCGGCGGGAGAACCCGAGCGTGTCAAGGGATACCAGGTCTCCGCGAATTTCTTCGACGTGCTGGGCGTCCATCCCGCGCGCGGCCGCGCATTTCAACCCGGTGAGGACCAGCCTGGCCGGCAGCGCGAGGTCGTGATCGGCGACGGGCTTTGGAGACGCCGCTTTGGCGCCGACCCTGAAATCCTCGGCAAACCCATCCGGCTGGATAACGAGGATTACACGGTGGTCGGAATCGTGCCGGAGAAATCCGAATTCCCCGTCCGCGCCGAGTTATGGACACCGCTGGCTTTGGACCCCGACGAGATGCACTCGCGCACCAGGCGGCGATTGCAAGCTATGGGCCGGCTGAAACCGGGCCGCTCGGCGGCGCAGGCCGCGGCGGAAATCGACGCCATCGGCGCGCGCCTCGCCCGCCAGTACCCGGATACCAACAAGAACCGGCGCTTTGTGGCGCTGCCGGTGCGCCAGTTTCTCATTGGCCCTTATACCGGGCAGTACGTTCTCATGCTCTTCGGCGCGGTGCTGTTCGTGCTCCTCATCGCTTGTGCCAACGTGGCCAACCTGCAATTCGCACGCGCCACCGGCCGGACGCGCGAAGTGGCCGTGCGCACCGCGCTGGGAGCCGGCCGCGGGCGCCTAGTGGCGCAGCTCCTCACCGAAAGCGTTCTGCTTTCCCTGGTGGGCGCCGCCCTGGGCCTGCTGGTGGCGAGCTGGGGCCTCGACCTGAACCGGGCCGGCATGCCGCCCGAAGTGGAAAAGCACGTCCTGGGATGGAAAGACATCTCGCTCGACGGCCGCACGCTGGGCTTCACGCTGGCGGCGGCGTTGCTGAGCGGCATCCTGGCGGGCTTGGCGCCGGCGTGGCAAGGTTCGCGGACGAACGTCAACGAAGCACTCAAGGAAGGCGGCGCCGGCGGGGCCACGGGGCGCGGGAAGCACCGCCTGCGGGCCGTCCTGGTGGCGGCGGAGATCGCGCTGGCCGTGGTGCTGCTGGTGGGGGCGGGCCTGATGGTCCGCGGCTTCCAAACGCTGGCCGCAAGCGGCGCCCGCTTCGAGCCCGCCACCATGCTCACGCTGGAGTTGGAGATCAGCGAAAACAAGTACCGCGAAGGCTACCAGCAGGCCGCATTCTATCGCCAGGTCCTGGAACGGACGAGCGCCATTCCCGGGGTGCGCTCCGCCGTCGCGGTATCCTCCATGCCTTACAACGGCCAGCCTCACTGGCGCATTTTCACGCTCGAGGGCAAGCCGCCGGAACCGGGCGACCTGCCGAATGGCGGCTACCAGTCGGTGAGCGCGAACTATTTCGAGACAATGCACATTCCGCTCCTCGCCGGGCGTTTGCTGAGCGCGGCCGACGGCGCCGATAGCCGTCCCCGCGCGGCCGTGATCAGCGAGCGCATGGCGCGGCGCTGGTGGCCGGGCGAAGCGTTGCCGGTCGGCAGGCGCATCCAGCTCGGCATTCCGGAGGAGGCGGGGCGATGGCTCACCATCGTGGGAGTCGTCGGCAACGCGCCGCAAAGCGTTTTCAACCGCGAACCGATCTCCATGGTCTACGTCCCCTACGTGCAGTCGCCCGAGACCGGCATGGATATTGGCGTCCGCGCGGCTGGCGATCCCGCGCGCCTGGTGGCGGCGGTCACGGCGGCCATCCGCTCGGTGGACGCCGAGCAGCCCATCACCAACGTGAGCACCTTGGAAGCGCTGCGGCGCAACGAAGCCCTCGGCATCGACTACGTGGCTGTGTGGATGGGCGTCTTCGGCCTGCTGGCGCTGGCCCTTTCGTCCATCGGGGTGTATGGCGTGATGGCGTACCTGGTCTCGGAGCAGACCCACGAAATCGGCATCCGCATGGCGCTGGGCGCGCCGCGCGAGAACGTGCTCGGGATGATTCTGCGCCGCGGCATGTTGACTGCGGCCATGGGTCTGGCCGCGGGGCTGGCCGCGGCCTATGCGCTCGCCCGGCTGATGGCGTCGCTGGTCTGGGGCGTCACCGCCACCGACCCGGCCACGTTCATCGGTATCTCCGTGGCGCTGATTGCCGCGGCCGCGCTGGCCATTTACATTCCCGCGCGCCGGGCCATGCATATCGACCCCATCGTGGCTTTGCGCTATGAATAGAATCTGATGAGATCATCCGAAGCCCGCACGCCCGCGATCCTGATCGCCGACGATCAAGCCGACGTTCTGGAAGCGCTCCGCTTCCTCATCAAGGGCGAAGGTTATCAGGCCGAGGCCGTGGCCTCGCCGGCGGCCGCCCTCGGCGCCGTCGAGTCGCGCGACTTCGACGCCATCCTGATGGACCTCAACTATGCGCGCGACACCACCTCGGGCGAGGAAGGGCTCGATCTGCTCAACCGCATTCAGAACCTCGACAGCACCCTGCCGGTAATCGTGATGACGGCCTGGGGGTCGGTCGAGCTGGCCGTGGAAGCCATGCGGCGCGGGGCCCGCGATTTCATCCAGAAGCCCTGGGACAACGCGCGGCTCTCGGCCATTCTGAAGACCCAGATCGAGCTGGGGCGCGCGCTGCGCAAGGGGCAGCGGCTCGAGGCGGAAAACCGGGCCCTGCGCGCCGAGCGTTTCCCGCAGTTGATCGCGCCATCGGCGGCCATGCGGCCGGTCCTGGACGTGATCTCGCGCGTCGGCCCGTCGGATGCCAACGTCCTGATTACCGGCGAGAACGGCACCGGGAAGGGGCTGGTGGCCGAGACCCTGCACTCGGTCTCGCTGCGCTCCACCCGGCCGCTGGTGACCGTGAACACGGGCGGGCTGGCCGAAGGCGTTTTTGAGAGCGAGCTCTTCGGCCATGTGAAGGGCGCTTTCACCGACGCCAAGGCCGACCGTGTGGGGCGCTTCGAAATGGCCGACGGCGGCACCCTGTTTCTGGACGAGATCGCCAATATCTCGCAGGCCTTGCAGGCCAAGCTGCTGCGCACCATCGAGACCGGCGAGTTCGAGCGCGTGGGGTCCTCGAAAACGCGCCGCGTGGACGTGCGCGTCTTTTCGGCCACCAACGCCGACCTGCAAGCCGCGGTGACGGAAGGGCGCTTTCGCCAGGACCTGCTGTTCCGGCTGAACACCATCGAGATCCGGCTGCCGCCCCTGCGAGACCGCCGCGAAGATATTCCGGTATTGGCGTCGCACTTCCTTGGCCAGCACGCCGAGCACTATCGCAAGCCCCTCACGGGCTTCGACGAAAGCGCCATCAAGGCGCTGCTGGCCCACGCCTGGCCGGGCAACGTGCGGGAACTCGACCACGCCGTCGAGCGCGCCGTGCTGATGGCGCAGGGCGAAACCATCCGCGCGGCCGACCTGGGACTCCGCGCCGCCCGCGAAGGCCCGCCCCGCCTCGAGGAGATGAGCCTTGAGGACGTGGAAGCCCTGCTCATCAAGAAGGCGCTGGCGCGTTTCAATGGAAACGTGAGCCACGCCGCCAATGCTCTGGGCCTGAGCCGCAGCGCCTTATACCGGCGTCTGCAAAGATACGGATTGTGAGATTGCACGCGGCTCTCAAATATCCTTGCTCACCGAGCGGCGACCGGGGTACCCTCTGGGTCGGAGCGGAGGCATGACCCCCCACCGCAAATCCGCCAGGCTCAGCTATGAAGGGCGCGTGGTGCTGCTGGCCCTGCTGGCGGGGCTGCCGGGCTCGGCCTGCGCCCTGGCCATTCTGTGGACCGGCGATTACGCCGCTCGCACGCAGTGGACCCTCACCGTTTTGATCGTGTGCGCCTGGCTGGGCTTTGCCATGGCGGTGCGGGAGCGGGTGGTGTTTCCGCTGCAAACGCTCTCCAACCTGCTGGGCGCCCTGCGCGAAGGCGACTTTTCCGTGCGCGGCCGCTCGCCCCGTCCCGACGACGCCTTGGGCGAAGTGATGCGCGAGGTGAACACGCTGGGCAGCACCTTGCGCGAGCAGCGCCTCGGCGCCATGGAAGCCACCACGCTGCTGCGCACGGTCATGCGCGAGATCGACGTCGCCATCTTCGCGTTCGACGAACGCCGGCGGCTGCGGCTGGTGAACCGCGCGGGCGAGCGCCTGCTGGCCTCCACGGCCGAGCGCCTGTTGGGCCAGACGGCGGCGGAATTGCGCCTCGCCTCGTGCCTGGAAGGCCCGCAGCAGAGCACTTTGCAGGCGGCGTTTCCCGGCGGCGCGGGGCGCTGGGGAGTGCGCCGCGGCAGGATCCGCGAGCGCGGCCTGCCGCTCGAGCTGGTGGTCATCTCCGACCTCACCCAGGCCTTGAGCGAGCAGGAGTTGCAAGCCTGGCAGCGGCTGGTGCGGGTGCTGGGCCACGAGCTGAACAATTCGCTGGCGCCCGTCAAATCCATCGCCGGCAGCCTCGAGAGCCTCCTGGCGCGGGACCCCCTGCCGGAAGACTGGCGCGAGGACATGCGGCGCGGGCTGAACGTGATCACGTCGCGGTCGGATAGTCTCACCCGGTTCATCGGCGCATATGCGCGCCTGGCCAAGCTGCCGCGTCCGCAGTTGCAGCCGCTCAGCGTGGCCGACTGTGTGGGACGCGCGGTGAGTTTCGAAACGCGGCTGGCGGTCGAGGTGCAACCGGGTCCTCCCCTGACCGTTCAGGGCGACCCGGATCAACTCGAGCAGGTGCTCATCAACCTGCTGCGCAACGCCGCGGACGCGTCGCTGGCCGCCGGCGGCGCGGTCGGCATCGGATGGCGCCGCGATGGAACCATGATGGAAATCTGGGTGAAGGACGAAGGCCCCGGACTCTCCAGCACTGCCAACCTGTTTGTGCCCTTCTTTACCACCAAGCCGGGAGGCTCAGGAATCGGACTGGTGCTCAGCCGGCAGATCGCCGAGAGCCACGGCGGAGCGCTGACGCTGGAGAACCGCACAGACGGGCCCGGGTGCGTCGCGCGCTTGCGGCTGCCGGCCTGAAATACCCGTTACCGCCGCGGCACGAAATTCAGCACGATCTTGGTCTCCGCCTCCACCGGCACGCCGTTGAGAAGCGTGGGCTTGTACACCCACTGCTTCACCGCCGCCACGGCGGCGTTCCGCAATAACGGATGGCCCTGCACTGCCTTCACGTCCTTGACCTTCCCGTCCACGCCAATGATTGCGGTGAGCACCACCTCGCCCTGCGCGCCCGACTGCTTGGCGATCGGGGGATACTCGGGGTCCTTGCGGGAAACCAATTGGGCCTGCTGGATATGCCCGCCGCTTGCAGGTGGCCTGGCTGCATTCGCCGCCTGGGCGGAAGCGCCTTGCGGCCCGGCCGTGGGCTGCGGCGAGCCCGGCGTCAACAGGGGCGGCGGCGCGGCGTTTACGCCCACTGGGACGCCCGCCGATACCGCCTCGCCTCCGCGGCCCACCTCCGGCGCGTCAGGCAAGTCCGTGGAGCGCGGCGGGCGCAGTCTCTGCGAAAGCGAGTCGGTGTTGAACTGCTTTAGGGGCGTGGTGTTGGGCCGCACCTCGGTTTGCGCCGCGGGCTGCTCGCCGGACGCGGCATCGGCGGCGCCGGCGGCGCTCACCGGCGGACCTGCAACGGCGTCGTCGGGCGTCCCCGGACCTTTCGCCGGCGCGGCCCCAGGACCGTGCGACTGCTGCGCGGGCTCCGCCATTGGCGACGGCCGGGTGCGCAACACCCGGAGCGATTCGCTGGTGGTCTTTGTCCGGTCCGCTCCCGTCACCTCCATCCGGAAGACGATGTCGGGGCTGGAAGGCGAGTACACGATGCTGCCGTTGCGGAGCTGGGCCAGATCCATCTCGACGTTCTCGTGCTGCGCGCCGTCGGAGATCGACAGCACCGCGCGGGTCGCGTTCTTGACGGCGTCGGACTCGCGGTTCCACGTCAGCATGAGTTCTGCCCCTGAGTGCTCCACGCGCAAGGCAAGCGGCGAAGAATCTTGCCGCGGGGGAACCGAAGGCCGGCTGCCGTGGTACAGGAAGCCCGGATACACGAACAGCAGCACGATCGCCACGAACTCGGCCGTGGCGACCGCCGTCATCCGCAGCACTTTAACGATGCGGCGAACGGCCGGCAGACCGGCCGCGGGCTCGCTTTCGCCGGCCGCCGGTTGTTCTTCCACATCCGGAATGGGGGCCTCCAGCAAGGCGCCCGATGCGTCGCGCTCTGGCTCCGGGACCTTCTCGGGAGCGATTTCCAGCGCCGGCACTTCCGCGAAAGAAGGCGGAACCGGCAGGGCGATCTCCCGCCGCGAGGCGATCGGGACAATCTGCGCGCGCGCCGGCGGTTTCGGCATCGCGGCCGCGGGAGGCGCCGCCTGGTCATCCTCTCTTTCGGGCGGGCCGGCCTCTTCAACCGGCCTTGACGGCGTCAGTTCCGAGGACCGGAAGGGGAATTCGAGATAGCTGGCATCCGCGTGAACCGCGCCGTTTTCCCAGATGAAAATGCCCGCAGTGCTGGCCTTGGTGGCGAACGGCCGGATCAGCAGCGCCACATGGCGCGGATCTGCAAACCGCGCTCGGAAAAGGGCCAGGTCGTCGGCGTCCAGCGCGATCCCTTTTCGCGTGTGGCTGCGGAAGAAACCGGCCACCACCAGGCCGCCGGCCGCGCGCCGTTGCTCCATGGCGCCCTCCAGCCGTCCCATGTCGGCATCCGACAGCCGGTACAGCGGGCCCCGGCTGTAGTCGCATTCCACCAGTTCGTAATCCTCTATCGAAACCGTCGCCGGATCTCCCGGCGAGACGTGTCCCAACAGCAGCCCGCCGATTTCCGATCCGCGCGAATGCAGCGAGCGGAAACTCTCCACCGCCTCGTGTTCGAGCCGGTCGATCAGCGCGAAAGGCATTCGCACCGATACCGGCTTTTGCGGGACTGCCCAAGTGTAAGAGAGCTGCCCGGAAGACTGCGCCTCGAAACGTTCGGCGCGCACTGTGGACTCAATCATGGCATGGCCTCCACCGGCTCCGCCCCCGGGGGCGAAGCCGAACCACGATAATTTTACTCAATTTGTTTCGTTTGAAACTACTATTTTTAGATAATTTACTAAAATTAGCATCCGATTTTACTGTTTATCGGACCGTTGATAATATTGGCTGGCAAGCGCGTATAACCTTCGATAATCTCCGGATACTCCCGCTGTGTATGCTAGTAATTTCAAAATATCCTGCTTATAATCTGGTGGAAAATGAACGCGAGAGTCTGCTTGCTTTGCGGCAAGCCGCTAAGCCGGATATGGGTAGGCGCCGGCGACGATTTCTGTTCGCGCGAGCATGGCAACCAATACCGCCTGAAACGCGGCATGGACCGCCTGCTGGAAGCCAACAAGATCTCGAGCCTGATGCGCCGCCGCGAGAACCCCAGGCCGATTGCGGCCGCGAGTCTGTCGCGCGATTCCGCCGCCTCGTGCCGCGGTTTCTTCGGGGCGAAGGTTCCGCCCGCCAGCGGCATGCGTTTTCCGTCCCCGGAGCCGCTTTCGGCGTCTCCGACGCTGCGGATCTCGCCTGCCTCGGAGCGATACCTGCCGCCGCGCCTTCCGCGCCCGGCCGGATCGTTCAAGCCGCGGCAGGCGGATTCCTCGTTCCTGCGTTTCTCCGCGCGCAAGACCGCGCCCGTGACGCCTCCGCGAAGGACCGCACTGCCGGTGCGAATTCCGCGGGCTCGGCCCGCGCTGCTCCGTTATCACGTGCGCGGGACCGCCGGCGAACACCGCGGGTTCGGGGCTCTGCGGCACGCCGGTATGCGCGCGCAGGCCGGGTTCGGCGCCATAGCGCCGCCCCGGATCGAACTGCCAGGCGCAGCCTGCTTCCGCAAAAGCCGGCACCCGTTGGGGATCGAGGCTCCCCCAAGCACCAGCGGCGCGCAGCGGTTGCCTCGCGGCTTCGGATATCGGCGGCCGGCGCGCCGGGGGGCCCTCTGTGCCCGGTTGCCGAGGGCGCGTGCGACAGTGGCCGGAGCGCTGGCAGTGCCCGGACGACAGTTCCTGTACACCCGGAAGATCTTGAACGGCCCCGCCGCCCGGCGAGCTATCCGCCACCGCATTTCGACTCACGGGCTGGTGTGTCCGTCGTTTTTGGCGCGCATGAGCGTGCCGGGGATCCAATGGCCCGGCGCCGTGCGGATCGGGAGGCGCATGCCCTGGAATGGACACGCGCCGGCTAGGCGCGAGTGGGGATCCCTCTGGCACGTCTCCGAACCTGCCGGCTTCCCCCGTCCGCTGCGCTTCCTCTCCGCGCCCCAGCGGGGCAGGCCCACACCTCGCCTGGTGGCCCTGCCGCTCGCGCCAGCCCGCGCCGATGGCGCGGCGCCTCGCGTGACCCTGGCGCCCTTCGCGCCGCAGAATTCGCCGTTTGGCTACAAGGAGCATCAAGACAAATGAGCACCACAGCAATCCGAACCACCGCCAAGGTAACGAGTCTTCGGACACCCCACCTGGAGAGCTCCGACAAGAACGCAGCTAAACCCTCCGGGCCGGGTTATCTGGCCCGCGCGGTCGCGCTGCACCTGGCCGGCCAGCGTGAAGAAGCCCTCAAGCAGTTGCAGCGCGCCGTGGCGGCCAACGAAGGATCGGCCGAAATCTACCGCGCCATGGGGCACATCCAGTTCGAGCTGGGCAATTTCGAGGAGTCCGCCAAGAGCTATCGCACGCTGGCTCAACTGAAGCCCCAGTACGCCATGGGCTGGTTCAATCTGGCGGTCTCGCTGGAGCGCAGCAGCGTTTGGGACGGCGCCTCCGAAGCCTTCCACAAAGTATGCGCGCTCGAACCCGGGCACTTGGAGGCCCACCTGGGCCTGGGAGTCTGCCACCTGCGGATGGAAGACCCGAAGTCGGCGCTGGTGAGTTTCGAACGCTGTCTGGAACTCTCGCCCGATCACGAGGACGCGTTGTTCGGCAAGGCCGTCGCCATACAGTCGCTGGGCCGTACGGAGGAAGCGTCGCAGATCTACCAACGCATCTTGAAACGCAATCCGGAATCCGAGGAATCGCTCTCGAACCTGATCCTGATCGGCATGTCGAAGGAGAATTTCGACATGGTGCGCGAGCATTCCGAGCGCCTGCTGGAGCTGCATCCGGAATCGACCGTAGCGCTGGAAGGCCTGGCCGCCTGGGCCAGCGCCACCGGAGAGCACGGGCTCACCGCCAAGTTCTGCACGCTGCTGGTCTCGGCCGTGCCGGGACACTTCGAAGGCTGGTTCAACCTGGCGCTGGCGCACCAGAAATCCGGCCGCTGGGAGCAGGCCGCCGAATCCTATGAGGAGGCGCTCAAGCTCCGCCCGCAGTCCTGCGAGGCCTATACCAACCTGGGAATCGTGCGCGAGCAGCTCGGCGACGAAGTGGGCGCCCGCGCCGCCTACGAGCGCGCCATGAAGACCAGCCCCGACGCGCTGGCCCCGGTGTGGAACGTAGCGCTGCTGCTGGAGCACTCCGGCCAGGTCGAAGAGGCCGAGCGCTGGTACAAGCAGGTGCTGGAGAAGGCTCCCAAAGAGGAAGAGGCTCGCTTCCGCCTGGGCTATCTGCGGCTGCAGCGGGAAGACTACCGCGGCGCCGCCGAGGCCTTCGAGGGCTGCCTGAAATATCGCCCGCAGTGGCCGGAAGCTTACGCCAACCTGGCGCTGGCCTACAGCGGCATGGGTGATCGCGATCGCGCCCAGCGCCTTTACGAGAAGATGCTCGACAACGACCCCAAGTCCATGGATGCCCTCCGCGGGCTGGCCGCGCAGGCTGTCCAGGCCTCGGATTTCGATACCGCGCTGGAATTTCACGTGCGCCTGATCGATCTGGGCGAGCGCTCCGCCGAGGTGCTCTATAACACCGGCCTGATGTACGAAAAGGCGGGACAGCTCGACAAGGCCGTCCGCCTGTACCGCGACGCGCTGGCGCAGCAACCTGACATGCCCGAGGCGCTGCTCAACCTGGGCCGCATTCTGGAATCCAACGGCAAGTCCGAGGAAGCCCGCGCCTGCTGGAGCAAAGCCCTGGAAGTCGAGCCGGCGCTGGCGCAAGGGTATTTCGGCCCGTCGATGGATTAGCGCAGCTTCGACGAATTATGATGAGTGGCGTGAGGCTCGCCGCCCGCGCCCGGTTTCCGTTCATTCTTTTCGGGATATTGGTGCCAGCCAGCCGCTACCCCCTGGCCCCCGGCCCATGCTTCACATTCGAATACCATCTAGCGTGGTGAACCCCGCATGCCTCGTCGTCCCACACAGCGCGCCATGGAGTCGAGGCAGGCGGTTCCCCGCTGGTTCCGTCCGCTTCTCCTGGCGCTCTCGGCTGTGTTGCTGATGGGATGGTTCTCGCCGGAAGTATCCGATCCGGATTTCTGGTGGCACCTGAAAACCGGGCAGTACATTTGGGAAAAGCACTCGTTGCCCGTCCCCGATCCGTTTGCGTACACCACCGCCATGGCCGGCCCTGCCTATGCCGGCGAGGAGCGCACGCGCGATCTCAACCTGACGCATGAATGGCTGGCTCAGGCGCTCTTCTACCTGATTTACCGGGCCGCTGGTTTCGGGGGAATCGTCCTCATGCGCGCGGCTGTGCTTTCGGCTTTCTGCGCCCTGGCGGGCCTGCTGGCCTGGAAGAGGTGCGGCGGCTTCCACAGGGCGCTGGCAGCCGCGTTCGCCACCGCCGGAATTGCCTCGGGATTCGCCGTCGACCGGCCGTACCTGCTCACCTTCCTGCTGCTCGCTTCGACCCTTGCAGTTCTGGAGAGTCGCCGCTGGATGTGGCTGCTTCCGCCCCTGTTCTTGATTTGGGCCAATTGCCACGGCGGCTATTTTCTGGGATGGGTAGTGGTGGCGGCTTACTCGGCCGAAGCGCTCTTCCTCGAGTGGCGCAAGAAACCTCTTCCCGATGCCCGCCGCCTATGGATCGTCAGCGCGGTTTCCGTCCTGGTTTCGGGCCTCAATCCCAACGGCTTCCGCATCCTTCCGATCCTGCTCTATTACCGCGGCAGCTACTTGACCTCCCGGTTGCTGGAATGGGCCCCTCCGCGTCTCTGGCCTCCTGGGGAATTCGCCGTGCTGCTGTTGGGCGCGGCGGCCCTGCTGCTGTGGGCGCGCCGCAGCGTCCGGATGGTGGACTGGCTGCTCTTCGCGGCGTTCGCCGGGGCGGCGCTGTCGGCGCAACGCAATACCTTCCTGATCGGGCTCCTGGCGCCGGTTTTGATGGCGTCCTACCTCCCCTGGAAGCCGCGCCTCCCCGCGTTCGCGCAATTCGCCGCCGTGGCGCTGGTGGCGGGCGGGCTGGCGGCGGGCATCGCTCGCGGCAGTTTCTTTCAACCGCGGCCGGCCGAATGGAAGTACCCCGCCGGCGCCGCCGATTTTCTGCTGGCGCACCACGTCACCGGGCCCTTGTTCAACACCTACGAGTACGGCGGCTACCTGATCTGGCGGCTTTGGCCGCGGGAGCGCGTCTTCATCGACGGGCGCGCCCTGAGCGAAACCATTTTCATGGACTACGCCAGGATCCTCTACAATCACGATGCCACCGGCGGCAAGAGCGCCCAGGAGCTGCTCGATCAATACGGCGTCCAGGCGATAGTGATGAACAGTTTCGAATACGCCAACGGGCTGGTCTACCTTTTGGCGCCGGCGCTGGCCGACCCGGCGCAGACCGCCTGGAAACTGGTTTTCAGCGACGCGCAGGCCATGGTCTTCATGCGCCATCCGCCGCCCGGCGTCGAGCCGCTCGATTCGCTGCTCGTCTTGGACCACATGGAAGCGGAGTGCGATCTCCACCTGGAGCGCGAGCCGCGGTATCCGCGCTGCGCCCGCGGCCTGGGACAGGTGTTCGAAAAGATCGGCGATCTCGCCCGCGCCCGCCGCTGGATCGGCGTTTACCTGGCGCATCCCCACGATCCCGACCCCGAAGCCGAGCAGGAGTACCAACGGCTGGTGGGTTTGGGGCGGTAGCGGCAGCGAACGCAAAGTTCGGCGACTGACACCAGCGTCCACCCGGCGCACGGCCGGGCCCGGCCCAGAGGGCACCCCGCACCCCGGCACCTTGGGCATGGGCGTCAAAACAGCCCTCTCGACAAGCATTTTCGCAGGCTCTCTGATTGGAGCGTAGTTCCCCAGATGGGGACCTCTGACGCGCATGGGGCCACTTCTACGAATAGGGCGTTTGAACTAAGCCGCTGGCGCGGCGGACGCAGTCGCGTGCGTGCTCCGCGGGCATAAGCAGCGGTAGTTTCGGTCACAGAAAGGAGATTTTCTGTGACCCGACTACGTCAGCAA
>JBEKYW010000063.1:0-25494 GCA_049510555.1 Bryobacteraceae bacterium | reverse complement strand
TCCCCATGGCGCTTCCCGTTGCAATTCTGCACCCAAATGGTGCAAACCCGTACCGCACCGACTCCCCGCTCAACGCTTCCTTGGCTGGACTCCGATTTCCCTTACGGACGGATTAGGGGAAATACGCCGATTCGGAGCCGCGAACGTAAGAGAGCGGTAGAACTGCTATGCTAAAAGTAGTCAGACCAGTCTGACTAGAAAGGGATCGCGTGCCCAGATCTTTCCACCGTCTGAAAACCGCCGGCCAACCTTGGCAACTGCAAACGGCCAAAGCGCGGTTTAGCGAAGTGTTCCGGAAGGCCCGAACCGAGGGGCCGCAACTCATCACCCGGCAGGGCAAGGAAGGCGTTGTCATGATGCCTGTCGAACAATTCGATCAACTAGCTGTCCGGGCGCGCCAGCCCAGGAGCCTGGTGCAGTTCTTCCGGGAATCTCCTCTGGTTGGCCTCGAACTGGATTTCGAGCGGGACAAAGACACCGGGCGGGACGTCGACTTGTGAGCGGCTTTCTGCTGGACACCAATTGCGTCTCCGAGCTGGTCCGCGTCAAGCCTGAGCCGCGTGTGCTGGAGTGGATGGATGCCGCCGATGAAAGCCTGTTGCATCTGAGTGTCCTGACGCTGGGGGAGATCCGCAAGGGCTTGGCCGCTCTTCCCCAAGGCAGGCGGCGGACGCGGTTGGAGGCCTGGCTGGAGGTTGACCTGCGCGGCCGTTTCTCCGGCAGGATCCTGCCTGTCGATGCGGCGGTGGCGGATCGTTGGGGGCTGCTCGCCGCCCAAGCCAGGCGCAACGGAGCACCCCTGCCAATCATCGATGGGCTGCTCGCCGCGACCGCCCTTCATCACAACCTGACCTTGGTCTCACGCAACGTCTCCGACTTTGCGGCTGCGCAAGTGCCGGTCCTCAATCCGTGGGAGGCCCTGTGACTCCCCTCCTGTTGACATTCTAAAGGAAACGCGCCATACTCCTTTTGGATGTCTACAAGAGACGCGAAGACCGATATTCTCCAGGGCACCCTCGACCTGATGGTCTTGCGAACCCTGGAAACCATGGGGCCGCAACACGGCTTCGGCCTGGCCAAGCGCATCCAGCAGATCTCCGGCGGCGCCCTCGATCTCAACCAGGGGACCCTCTACCCGGCGCTCCTGCGCCTGGAACAGCGCGGCTGGATCCAATCGCGTTGGGGAACCTCCGAAAGCCATCGCCGCGCCAGGTTCTACGATCTCACCCGCGCCGGCCGCCGGCAGGTGGCGCGCGAATCGCAAGACTGGGCTCGCACGGTGGCCCTCATGGAGCGGTTCTTGCGCGCCGCCGGATAGGACTTGCCCATGCGCACGATTTGGAAACGTTTTTCGGCGCTCTTCCGCCGCGGCCGCCTGGACCGCGAGTTGAGCGAAGAGATCGGCATCCATCTCGCCATGCAGGAAGAGGAATTCCGGCGGCAGGGCATGGACCCGGCAGCCGCGCGGGCGGCCGCGCGGCGCGCCTTCGGAGGTGTCGCGCAAACGTGTGCGGCCTGTCGCGACCGGCGCGGCATTCCGTGGCTCGAAATCGCCGCCAAGGACATTCGCTACGCGCTCCGCGGGCTGCGGCGCAACCCCGGATTCACGGCGGCGGCCATCATTTCGCTGGCGCTTGGCATTGGCGCCAATACCGCCATCTTCTCCCTGTTCCACGCCCTGATGTTGCGCATGTTGCCGGTCTCGAAGCCCGAGCAACTGGTGTCGCTGTACCGCACCGGCGGCTGGGGCAAGGGCTACGTTTCCTACCCGCTTTATCTCGAACTGGCCAAGCGGAGCGATCTTTTCAGCGGGGTTTTGGGGCGCACCGGCGTGGAGAAAGTCCGCTTCACGCCCCCGGGCGGCCGGGCGCAATTCACGCAGAGGGAGTTCGTCTCCGGCAACTATTTCAGCGTCCTAGGAGTTGCGCCGGCGCTGGGGAGGCTATTCACCGAGGACGACAACCGCGTCCCCGGCGGCCATCCCCTGGCCGTGCTCAACTACGATTTCTGGCGCAACCGCTTCGGCGCAGATCCGGCGGTGCTGGGCCGCACGCTCCTGGTGGATGAACAGCCGCTGACGGTAATCGGCGTGGCCGCGCCCGGTTTCCGCGGCGTGGAAGTGGAGCGCCATCCCGAGGTTTGGGTGCCCGCCATGATGAATCGGGTCAAGATCATGGATCCCCGGACGTGGTGGATCTGGACTGTGGCGCGGCGCAGGCCGGATGTCTCGCGGAACCAGGTGCAAGCGGCCGTGGATGTCCTCATGCAGCAACACCTCGCCGCAATATACCCGACCAGCTATAACGAGGCGTTCCGCAAGAAGGCGTTGGGGCAGCGGCTCGAAGTCCGGGAGGGCGGCATCGGCCTGTCCCTGCTGCGCGAGGAGTTCGGCAAGCCCCTGACGTTGTTGATGGCGGCCGTGGGGCTGGTTTTGCTGGCCGCCTGCGCCAACGTGGCCAACTTGCTGCTGGCGCGCGGCGCGGCGCGGCAGAAGGAAATCGCGTTACGCTTCTCCCTGGGCGCGACGCGCGCGCGGCTGGTTCGCCAGGCCTTGACGGAGAGCCTGCTGCTGGCCGCGGCGGGCAGTTTACTGGGCCTTCTGTTCGCCTTCTGGGGGCAGCGGGCCATCCTGCGATTCCTGCCGGAGAACTTGGCCGGCCGGTTTGCCGCCGGACCCGATTCCGTGGTGCTCGTGTTTACCCTCGGCATTTCCGTGCTCTCAGTCCTCTTGTTCGGGCTGGCGCCGGCTCTCGGTTCCACCGCCGTCGATCCGGCTTCGGGCCTGCGCTCGGGAGCGAGGCAGGCGGCCGGAGGGCCGATTCTACGGAGAGCGCTGGTGGTGGCGCAGGTGGCATTCTCCGTGGTCCTGGTGGCGCTGGCGGGCCTGTTCGGGCACAGCCTGTTCGCATTGCGGTCGGTCGACCTGGGCTTTCGCAATCAGAACGTGTTTGCCTTCAGCTTTGACTTCGCGCACACCTGGAAGGGAGAGATCCGGGCTGCCCGGGAACAGCTTCTGGCCCAACTGGAATCGTTGCCCGGCGTGACCTCGATCAGCTACGGCTTTCCGGGGCCGTTCCAGAGGGGAGGCGCGGATGCCAGCATCCGCGTGCCAGGCTCGGACCGCACCGCCCGGGAGCCGGCCGACGTGGACATCGAGTACGTGGCGCCGCGGTACTTCGAGACCATCGGAAGCGTTCCCGTGCTGGGCCGCGAGCTCGACCGGAACGACACGGCCGCCTCCCGCAAAGTCGCGGTGGTGGACGAGGCATTCGTGCGCGTATTCCTGCCGGGTGAAGCGCATCCGCTGGGACGGACGCTGAGTTTCGACGACAGTAAGCCGGAAGGCGGCGCGCCTGTATTCATTGTGGGGGTGGTGCGCAACATCCGGCAAAAAGGTCTCCGGGAAAAGACCGCGCCCACCGTGTACGTGCCGGTGACACAAGTGGACAGCCCCAGGCCGCCGACCATTCTGGTGCGCACTCAACTGTCGCAAGTGGCGCTGCTCGGGGCGGTCTACGGGGACCTGCGCCGGCTCGGCCCAGGAGGGGCGCTGTGGGATTGGCAGACCCTCCGCGAGCAGATTGACGATTCCATTTTCCGGGAACGCATGCTGGCCACGCTGAGCGGATTCTTCGGCGGCCTGGCGTTGTTGCTGGCCGCGGTCGGCCTGTACGGCGTGGTGGCCTATGGAACATCGCGGCGGGCGGGCGAGATCGGCATTCGCATCGCCCTCGGAGCGGAACGGGCCGACATGCTCTGGATGGTGCTGCGCGACGCGCTGGCGCTGGTTGGCCTGGGTCTGGCCATCGGGTTGCCGGTTTCGCTGGCGGCGGCGCGAACCGTTTCGTCGATCCTGTTTGGCATCCAGCCCGCCGATCCGCTGGCGTTCGTGGCCACGGCCGCTGTATTGGCCGCTGTCGGCCTGGCCGCCGCCTTTCTACCCGCGCGCCGCGCCGCCACGCTGGAACCGAGCCAGGTGCTGCGGCACGAATAAACGGAAAGCCTCGCTCTCGCGGTGTCAGAAATGCGGGAGGGTGTGCGACTTGAAAGGTGCACGTATGCAGTTCCTTGCGGTATGGGCCAGCGCCACTCAGCCTGGTGTACGCCTGCCCTCAGAAACCCGCCATTTCCTGCGAAAACCAAAGAACACTCCCTTCTTATGTCGCGCACCCAATGCGGGATAGCGCATGGCGCGCGCAGCCCAACGGTGCTACAAAGGTAACAGGGCTGGTCCATTCCACCTGGTATGTCTTCCTCCATGAATCCCGTGCCGGACGTCGAGTCGACCACTCTTTCCAACGGAGTGCGTGTGATCACCGAAACCATGCCTCACGTGCGCTCGGTGTCGGTGGGGGTGTGGATCGGCGCCGGCTCGCGCCGTGAAACGCCGGCGGAGAACGGCATTTCGCACTTCATCGAGCACATGCTGTTCAAGGGCACCACCCACCGCACGGCCGAACAGATCGCGCGCTCGGTGGATTCCATCGGCGGCAATCTGGATGCTTTCACCGCCAAGGAGCTGGTGGGTTTCAACACCAAGGTGCTCGACGAGCACCTCCCGCTGGCCTTCGACGTTCTGGCGGACCTGGTGCTCCACCCGCTCTTCCGCGAAGAAGACATCGAGAAGGAAAAGGGCGTCATCCTGGAAGAAATCAAGATGGAGAACGACAGCCCCGACTACCTGGTCCATGAAATCTTTTCCGCCAACTTCTGGAAGGACCACGCGCTGGGCAAGCCCATCCTGGGCACCCGCGATACCGTCAAGCGCTTCCATCGCGGCGCGGTCCAGGCTTACTACGCCGCCGTCTACGTGCCCTCCAGCCTGATCGTGACGGCCGCCGGCCACCTGACGCACGACCGCCTGGTGGCGCTGGCGCGAGAGCACTTCGAGACCTTGCCGCCGGGCCCTCCGGCGCCGCCCGATAGCGTCCCCAGCACGCACGCGCGCATCGCCCTGCGCCATAAGAAGGCGCTCGAGCAGGTGCATCTCTGCCTCGGCGTGCCGTCCTACCCCTTGCAGCACGAGCAGCGGTTCGCCTGTTATGTGCTCAATACGCTGCTCGGCGGCGGCATGAGTTCGCGGCTGTTCCAGAACATTCGCGAACGCCAGGGCCTCGCCTACGCCGTCTTTTCCGAATTGAACCCTTATCGCGATACGGGCTGCATGTCCATCTACGCCGGAACGTCGATCGAATCGGCCCGCCAGGTGGTGCGCCTGGTTACCGCCGAGTTTCGCCAGCTCAAGCAACAGCCCGTCGGCGAAGAAGAGCTGCGCCGGGCCAAGGACCATCTGAAGGGTTCGCTGATGCTGAGCCTGGAGTCCACCGGCAGCCGCATGTCGAATCTGGCGCGCCAGGAGATGTATTTCGGCCGGTTCTTCAGCCTGGACGAGCTGGTGGAGAGCATCGAATCGGTGACCGCGGATCAGGTCCGGCAGATCGCCCAGACGTTCTTCGACGCCCGGCAGATTGCCCTCACGGTGCTGGGCAACCTCGAGAATCTCAAGATCGGGAGAGAAGACCTGGTGTGCTGAATCAGGGAACCGGTCCGCCGGCCAGCGCGGCTTCAAATGGGGCCGCGGGGCAGGCGTGTTGCTGGATCACGGTTTGTGCGATGCGCCGCGCCCGGTCGCTCAACCGGGCTTCGACGAAGGCGCGCACCAGGTCCGCCGACGCCTCGCAAAGGTCATTCCACACCCGTGGACACCCCTCATGGAGCGCCGGTTTCCCGCCCAGGTAGTCGATCGCACACGCGCCGCCCGGCACGGTTCGGTATAGTTCCCGCAACGCAGGTATGGTGTCCGGGTCGTTCGGGCTCATCAGCGTCTTCTCGACCAGGGCGATCCTGGCCCGCTCGGCATCGCCGCTGGCCTGGTACTCCTGCGAAATCGCATCGTAGAACGCCGCCGAATCGGGATGCAGGTTTCTTCCGTGCCGTAAGGCCTCCAGCGACTCGGCGTGGCGCTCCAGCCGGGCGTAGACCCGGCCCAGGTCCCAGTACAGCTTCGGGAAGCCAGCGCGAGTTGTGAGGGGCTTGCCATGGGCGGCCGTTAGTTCATCATGTTTCGTCTGCCTCGCCCGATCGGCCTCGCGACCCTGTAACAGCACCGCGAGCGACTGCTGGTACAAGGCGCGCCCTTGCGCCGTCATCATGCCCCCCATTAGGTCGCCCTTAGCCGTGTAATACTCCCCCAGATCGCTCGGGACGTCTTGGAGGATCAGTTCGGGCGGCAGCGACCGAATCATATTCCACGCCGTCTCCGCTTCCTGGATCACTCGATCGATATTGCGCACCGGGTCTCTGTCGAGAAGTTGTCGCGCCAGAAAGCGGTGCAACTTGAAACTGCGCGGCGCCACCCGCACGTCCGAGGAGAAAAGTGCATAATCGTCCTTCCACACGAAATTGCGGGTGAACGTACGGGCTGCGAACACAGCGATGACGGCCGCCAGAGCAACCGCTGTGAGCCGCTCGCGTCCCAGGCGGTACGCCAGCGCGGCAACTGCCATCGCAAACCCCACCGATGGCAGATACAGGAACCGCTCGCCCAGGATGGACCTGATCGGAAACACCAGATTGGATGTGGGCAGCAGCGTGATTCCAACGAATCCTGCCAGGAAGAACATCAGCGGGTCCCTGCGGCGGCGTGCCAGAGCGACCCCCAGCACGGCGGCTACGGTCAACAGCGACAGCCAGGCAAAAGGATCCGACCATCCAGCCAGCGGAATCTGGTTATAAGACCGGTCGCAAGAGAGGTGCGCGGGCCAGACCAGCAGCCACAGATCCAGGCCGATCACCTTGATCGCCGTCAGCCGCGCCGTCCAGAAATCGGCCCCTATGATGGGATTGTTCAAGAACACATTCGCCGGCAATGGGAGCGGCGCGAAAACCTGCCGGCGCACCCACCATAACAGAGCCAGGGAGGCCGCGGCCGCCGCATATAGCGGCAGACGCCGTGCCCCTTGCCGCCAGCCGCCCACACCGAAGGCGGTATCCCATAGCAGCATCAGGCCCGCCAGGACCGCGGCGTTCTCCTTGGAAAAAACGCCCACGGTGGCCACCACGAACAGGGCTGCCGCAGCCAGGGCCGCGCGCACGCCCCGCAGGGCTGTGCTGCGAACGTAAAGCCACAGACCGCCGAGCACGGCCATGGCCGCCAGCAGGTCTGGGCGGCCGGCGATGTAGGTGACGGATTCAGTCCCGATGGGGTGAACCGCCCACAACGCAGCCGCGAAGAAAGCTGGCCATGTGCGTTTAAGCATCCGCAAGGACAGCGCGCACACCAGCCCGACATTGCCCAGGTGCAACAGGAAATTGACCCAATGATATCCAGCGGCGCTCTCCCCATTTCCCAGGATTGCGTAGTTCACCAGGAAGGAGATGGTCGTCACCGGGCGGTATAGTCCGGTGCAGCAGTTTGGCCACCAATAATCCTGGAGCAGGATCAGGTTCAGGTTATCGGTGCTCACGGCTCGGATGCGGGAATCTTGGACGATTACCTCTCCATCCATGGCGAAGCCCATGCCAAAGGAATTCGCGTACGCCACCAGGGTGATGCCGCAGAGGGCTGCCACAATCCACCCGTGGGTCCGGATGGCCGAGAGGAACGGATTTTTCTGCGGGGGGCAAGGCTCCAGAGGGTCGGCTGTCGGCTGCATGGGCCACTGTCGGGAAACGGATCACAGTATAACAGGCTGGCCCGGCCGCGAAAACACCTGCGCTTCGAACACATAGAGCCGCGCCTTGGGATCGCGAAAAGCGCGCGGCCCCAGCATGCTCTTGCGCGAGAGCGCCTGCCAGAACTTCTCGGTGGTCCACTCCTGGTGCGCGGCCACCTGCGGCAGCAGCAGCCCGGAGTGGCCGCCCAGCTTGAGGAACGCTCCATGATCGCCCAGGCGAAACTGTTCCACGCTACGAATCCGCCGGAAGGGCGTGAGCACGGAGATCTCGATATCGATCGGTCCCGGGAGCGTGGCGGCCGGCCGGAAGCGCGGATCTTCCAGCGCCGCTGCCAGCGCCAGGTCCGCCGCTTCTTCGGCCAGCGGCTTCCGGCCCTGGCAGTTGCCCAGGCAGCCAAGCAGTTCTTCGCCCTGGTGCAAGCTCACGAAACAGCCGCGCCGCGCCTGTAACGCGGCGGAACCCCCGCACGCGGGCGTGGCCTCGCGCGTCCCGCTTTGGCGCAATTGCCGCAAGGATTCCTCGGCGCTGTCCAGCAGCGCCTCGCGGTCCGGGGCATCCAATTCAAAGGCGGCCCGGCGGAAGTACCCCAAGGCCGCATAGCTCACCGAATGCCGGTAGTCCCCCGTCAGGTTCCCGGATGTATCGTAATCCAGGGTCGCCTGGTAAATGTCGTCACCGCCCAACAGGCGCATCACCTCCAGCAGCAGAGCGATGGGGCCCGAACCGCAGACGGTGGCGCCGCGTTCCTCCAGCGTTTCCAAAAACAGCGAGGGATCCAGACTGCCGGCAGCTTCGGCGCACTCGAAATCCAGCTCCCGCAAATGGAAAGCGACCGCGCCGTCGGCCGGAAATGGCACATACCCGAAACCGCGGCCATAGTGGGTGAAGTCGGACGACGCCAGGAAAACCACCCCGGGCCGCCACGCCGCCGCCAGCCGTTCGGCCGCCGCGCGCCGCTCCTCCGCGCCCGCGCGGCCCACGTACAGCGGCGTCACTCGCGCCCCGGGCACCGCTCTTTGCAGGAAAGGCAACTGGATCTCGAAGGAGTGGTCGCAGACCTGGCCCTCCGCCACGCGCGCAAACCCGGCGGCAAACTCCCGGTCGATGGCGACTTCGCCCAGCGGCGTCGAGATCGTCTCTACGTCCGGAACCGCCATTCCCTTGAGGCCGCCGTGGTGCGGAAACGCCAGCGCCACGATCCGCTCCGGCTTCTGCTGTTCGAGCGAGCGGTAAACCGCGGCCGCCACGGTCCCCGAGTATTGCGGTCCCGCATGTGGCGTGATGTAACCGAGACCGTTGGGGAAAAGGAACGGGCCGGTGCGCTGGCGCGACCGCTCGAACAACTCGTCCAGCAGGCGCTCCAGCTCGGCAGGCTGGTCCGGATACCAGGCGCCGCTGAATGGCGAAATGTGGACCTTCCCCATGGCTCAGCCGCAACGGATGTGGAGCAACCTGGCGTCCTGTTCCCGGCGGCGGGGCTGTTCGTCCCACACGCCGGGAATCGCCGTGCCGCAATCGGGGCACTTCCCGCCGGCGGATATTCGGTTTCTCAGCACCCGGAATCCGCGGCGCTCGATCAGCGCGCTGGCGCACCCGGGACATCGAGTGTTTTCCAGGCCCGCGGTCTCACCAGCCAGGTTCCCGGCGTAAATATAGCGCAGACCGGCCGTGCGCCCGATTCCCGCCGCGCGAATCAGCGTCTCCGGCGGGGTGTCGTCCGGCTCCAGCATCTTGTAATCCTGGTGGAACGCCGTGACGTGCCAGGGAATGTCCCGGGAGATGCCGGCCAGGAATTCCGCGATCTCCCGCAACTCCGCATCCGAGTCGTTGAAGCGCGGAACCACCAAGGTAACGACTTCCAGCCAGAAACCCATCTTGTGGATGCGGCTGATGGACTCGAGAATCGGCCCGATCCGTCCGCCCAGCTCGTGGTAGCGCCGGTCGTCGAAGCTCTTGAGATCCACTTTGTACCAGTCCACCCACGGGCGGATGTATTCCAGCACCTCCGGCGTGGCGTTGCCGTTGGAGACGAACCCGGTCGCCAGACCCGCGGCCTTGGCCTCGCGGAAAACCGCCACCGCCCACTCGGCGGTGATCAGAGGCTCATTGTAAGTGCTCACCACGCTGGCCGCGCCGTAACCGAGCGCCAGGTTCACCAGTTCCCGCGGCCCCACGGCCTGAATATCCAGAGTCGAACGAATGTCGCGCAGCGCCTGGGAAGAAACCCAATTCTGGCAGTACCCGCAGTGGAGGTCGCAGCCGAGCATCCCAAAGCTCAGCGCGCGGGTTCCCGGCAGCGCGTGGAAGAACGGCTTCTTTTCGATCGGATCGCAGTGGACCGCATTGACGTAGCCGTGCGGCGCGTACAGTTTTCCGCCGCGATTGAAGCGGACCTTGCACACCCCCGCGAAGCCCGCCGGGATGGGGCAGCGGTGGCCGCAGGCGAAGCACTCCACCCGGTTGCGGTCCAGCGGGCGGTACAGGGCCGCCTCCCGGGTCTGGCGGGCAAGCTGTTCGGCCAGCGTCTCCATAAACTTTCCGAGAGGAGCAGCAGAAACTATTGTAGCGCCCCAAGCCCCGGGGTTTTGAGAGATAATCGGCTCATGCCTGCTCAAGCTACCTACGACGATGCCAACCTGATTCTGCGGCTCTACGAGTTGCGCCGGGAAGAGAAACTGCGCAAGGCCCGCGAATGGTTCGCCGCCAATTTCCACGCCGCCACCATCGAGGACATGCAACGGATCGCCCCTCCCGGCAGCCAGGAGAATGCCTACTTTCGCATGGTGGTGAGCTACTGGGAAATGGCGGCTGCCCTGGTGACCTCCGGGGTGCTCAACCAGGAACTCTTCTTCCAGACCAACGGCGAATTGCTTTTCGTCTGGGAGCGGGTGCGCGAACTGCTCCCGGCCTTCCGAGCCATGTCAAAAAACCCCAGCTCGTGGCGGAACCTGGAGACCGTCGGCAATGCCTTTATCACGCGGATGGAGGCGAATGGTCCCGAGGCTTACCCGACATTTCAAGCTATGGTGCGGGGCGCGGGGGCCGGCCGGTAGCAGTCTCAGCCGAAACCGAGAGCAGTACTGGTACTCCGCCCCGGGGGTTTCGGGAGCCGCGATTTCCCGCGGGGAAATTCCGGTCCAGGCATCAGATTGTCACCCAATGGTTTAGACTGCCAGGCGCGGGCGCGGGGCCAAGGCGGGGTGGTTGCGGCGCCCGAATTCCCCCCGTTGCCGTGTGCGGTACCATTACCCGGCGAGTGCGTTCCCGGAAGAAAATGCTTTACATCAGTAGCGTGATTTCATACACTTACAGAGGTAGCGTAGGGTCTGCGAAGGTCGGACTCTATCTGTGCCGGCGAGTCTCGGTGGCTCAGGGCATTGGCGGCGGAGGATGAGGTGAACAGGTTCACGTTCAATCGTCGAAGTCAGGCGGTGTTATGGAGGATCTCGCTCGCGATCCGGCTGGCCGGAATCCTGCTGCTGGTGTGGAACCTGCAACTGGATGCCAGCCCGATCTACTGGCTCGGGACTCCAGCCGATTGGACCAATCCGACCAATTGGTGCAATACCTTAGTTGGGAATAACTGCACAGGTTCTGGCGTACCGGCACAAAGTGCACCATGGAGCGACGTAGCTGTTGACCCTGGCGTCACAGGTTACACAGGCAACGGTACGAAGTCAAATACCAGCGAGACGTTCAACACCCTCACAATCGCGGGTACCGCCAGCGTTACCGTTGCATTGACTGTGACCATATCCGCCCAATCTGCTCCAGTCAGTGTGCAGCTTAGCACCGCCTCTGGCGGCGGCACCATCAACGGAAACACCATTGTCGGAGCTCTCAATGTCGGTCAACTTTCCACTGCTGGCACTTTGAGTTTCACGGCAACGGGTCAACCAGCCAGCATCTCTTCTAGTGGCTCCATTAACGTAAAGGTTGCTGGCTCTATTGCAACCCTGTCTGGAACGGATCAAACGTCGTGGTACAACGCTGGAACGCTGTCGGCATCAGCAGGCACTTTGTCGTTGACAACCGGTCTCACCAACGCCGGAACAGTGGCGGCCACCGGGACTGGCAACGTGTTTTTGGCGGGAAGCACCGTCAATAGCGGCACCATAAAGACAACCGGCAATGCGACGCTGAGTAACAGCGGGACAATCACCGGCGGCCTGCTGGCTGGAAACATCACCAACTCGGGGACGGTGAGCGCGCTGACCAACACCGGGACGGTTACCGGCGGCACGGCGTCGGGGACGATCACCAACACCACGGGCACGCTGAGCGGGCTGACCAACATCGGGACAATCTCGGGCGGCACGCTGTCGGGGACGATCAACAACTCCGGCACCTTGAGCACGCTGACGAACAAGGGAACGGTCACGGGCGGCACGGTGTCGGGGACCATCACCAACACGACTGGGACGCTTAGCGGGCTGACCAACATCGGGACCATCTCGGGCGGCAACCTGGCTGGAAACATCTCGGGCGGCACGTTGTCGGGAAGCATCAACAGCACCGGGACTTTGAGCACGCTGACCAACATCGGCACGGTTACCGGCGGCACGGTGTCGGGGACCATCACCAACACGACTGGGACGCTTAGCGGGCTGACCAACATCGGGACCATCTCGGGCGGTACGGTGTCGGGGACGATCACCAACACCTCGGGCACGCTGAGTGGGCTGACCAACATCGGGACGGTTACCGGCGGCACGTTGTCGGGGACGATCAACAATACCGGCACCTTGAGCACGCTGACGAACTTGGGAACCATCTCGGGCGGCAACCTGGCTGGAAACATCTCGGGCGGCACGCTGGCGGGAAGCATCGCCAACACCGGAACCTTGAGCGCCCTGACCAACATCGGGACCATCTCGGGCGGCACGTTGTCGGGGACGATCAACAACTCCGGAACCTTGAGCGCGCTGACCAACATCGGGACGGTTACCGGCGGCACGTTGTCGGGGACGATCAACAACACCGGCACCTTGAGCACGCTGACCAACTTGGGAACCATCTCGGGCGGCAACCTGGCTGGAAACATCTCGGGCGGCACGCTGGCGGGAAGCATCACCAACACCGGAACCTTGAGCGCGTTGACCAACATCGGCACGGTGACCGGCGGCACCTTGTCGGGGACGATCAATAACACCGGCACTTTGAGCGCGCTGACCAACATCGGCACGGTCACGGGCGGCACGGTGTCGGGAGCCATCACCAACACCTCGGGCACGCTGAGTGGGCTGACCAACATCGGCACGGTGACAGGCGGCACGGTGCTGGGGACGATTGCCAACAGCAGTGGCGTGCTGAGCGCGACCAGCATCGGGAACGGCACGACCGGAGCGACCATCAACGGTGGGACCCTCACTGGCAGCACGACGGCGAACCTGGCGACGCTCAGCGGCGTGAACAACCTGTCTGGGGGAACCGTGACGATCGCCGGGGCAACCACGTTCAGCGGCGGCGGAATCAACAGCGGAACGCTGGTGACGAACGGCGGCGGCCTTACGGTCCAGAACACCTTGACCAACACCGGCGGTACGATCAAAGGCTCCAACGGCACGGTGACCATCGCCGGCGGCGGCCTGGTGAATTTCGGCAACGTATCCGGTATCGTCATTAACAGCGGCGAATTGCACGGGACGACGATCGGCGACGGCGCCACTACTACCACCGTGACGGGCGGGAGCATCAGCGGTTCCACATCGGCCGCCTACTGGGCTTCGTTCAGCGGCGCGAGCAACACCGGCACGCTGACCGCCATCGGCGGGACCACCTCGACGTGGAACAATGGGACTAACAGTGGGATGCTGAAAGCGGGCGCGGGCAACCTGACCATCACCGGGAGCCTGTCGAATACAACCGGCACCATCGATGGCGCGGGCGGCGGGACCCTGACGATTGCCAGTGGCGCCACCGTGAACGGAGGCACGCTCTCCGGCGCCATCGGGTCCTCTGGCACGGCGGACGGCGTGTCGCTCACGGGCGTCAACCTGACCGGCGGCACATTGACCGGCAGCAACACCGCCACCGGTTCGAACACGTTGAACGGCCTGGCTGACGCGGGCCTGTTCAACCTGGTCGTCGAAAGCGGCATCACCACCATCAGCGGCACCGGCTGGAACATTGGCCCCGGCGACACCACGGAAGTGCAGAACGGCGCTACCCTGGATGTCACCGGGGGCGACATCAACAACACCGGTGGCACGCTGCAAATCGATCCAGGCGGCACCGTCGATGGGACGGTTTACGCGCAGACCGCCGGTACCCTGAGTCTGAACGGTACGTTGGATGTCAGCGTGGCGAACCTGCTGGGCGGCGCTGTGACCGGAACGGGCGGTTTCGGCGCCAGCACCACGGTGAATAACGGCACTTCAAGCGGCACCGGCATCACGCTGGATGTGGGGGGCGTGAACAATAACGGAACCTGGAATCTTGCGGCCCTCACCCAGCAGGGCACTGGAGTGCTGGTGTTCGATGTCAACAACCTGGGTCACGATCAGATCAATTTGACGGGAGATTTGACGGCAGGGGGCGATCTGGCGATCAACACGACTGATGCCTACCTGAATTCGTTGCCGATTGGCACGACGTTTACCCTGATCAAGACCGGAGCAAGCGGGGACAGCGGCTATGGCGCCGGCCCCAAGTTCACGCTGCTGACAGCCCTGCCCGCGCACTGGGCAGTTTACTATAATGCCGACGACGTGATTCTGGGACTTGTTCCGGAGCCCGCCCCTTACCTGCTGATCGGCGGCGCGATCATAGCCCTGGGCTTGATCCGCCGGCGGAGGAGCCGGGTCGCCGCGTAACAGGCTGGACGAAACACTGTAAAGCTGAGGCGCTTGGGGTGCGTCGAGACGCCTGCCTGCCAGACCAGACGGAAGAGCGTGATAAGATTCCGGCTTTTGTTCGGCCGCCATCGAAGCGTTTGGAAGGCATCGTATAATCGCAGTTGTAGGGTGAGTTCCGATTAAAGGATCGAATTGATTTATGGAGACAGAGACCGAGACCGCGACCGATTCCCCGGTTGTCGAGACCAAACCCGCGGCTCCGCCCGTGATCGTGGGGGCCGTTATTATCGCGCTCGCGATACTGGTGGCAGGTTGGATGGTCACGCGTAGTCACGTCGTGCAGTTCGACAAGCCGTACCAGGCCGTGCTCTTGAGCAATGGGCAGGTGTATTACGGCCGTCTCGAAGGTTACGGGACGGAGCACCCGGTGCTCAGGGAGGTCTACTACATTCAGTCCAGTGTCAACCCGCAGACCCATGAGCAGACCAACATCTTGCTGAGGCGCGGCAAGGAGTGGCACGCACCGGATCGGATGTACCTCAACCCCAGCCAGATTCTGCTTGTGGAACCAGTCGGCACGGACTCGAAGGTGGCCGATCTGATCAAGGATCTGAGGGCGCAGCAGTAACCGATCGCGCCCTGCGCTTCATGCGCTGTCCCCGGTTCTAAGGGCGGTCGCCTCTCACATAATAGAGGTCGATGGACTTGCCGACGCGGGTCACCGGCCTCTCCCAATCCAGCCATGATAAGGGAGACGTGCTGGCGCCCGCACTCTTCTGAATCGCGGCGGCAGTCATCGTCATTACGTGCAGGCTTACGGCCACCCATCCGGTCACGGGCCGGTATGCTTGCAATGGCCTGATGGCGGGCAGTCCGTGCCGGGCGGGATCGGCTGTCCCGAAATAGGCCAGGGAAACTTCCTTGACGCCCAGTTGCTTCAGCTTGTTGCTCAGGCGCTGCAAGTCCTGCCCCCAATCGAGGTCGGATTCGGCCAGGATCCACTCTGGCTTTCCGCCGGCGGATTCATTGAAGTACGCCAGATAATCGGGATGGGCCCACAGGGAGGAGACTACCAGCCAGAGCGCCAGACCCAGGGCGGCTGCGGTTGCTCGCGCATCGCGAAGCTGCCAGAGACGGGCCAGTCCCAGGCCCGCAACCATCGACAGCAGCGGGTAAACTGCCAGGATGTGCCTCACCCCCAGGTCGATGCTGCTGGGCATGCAGACCAGCAGAATCGCGGCGGCGCAGGCTCCCGGAACCCACTCCTGCCAGCGGATTCTCCCGGCGGATTGCCGCGCCAGCCAGAAAAAGCCAATCACGCACAGCAACAGAAACGGGATGGGGGTCTTGACGGCGAGGACCACGGGAAAGAAGTACCACCAGCCATTTGTGCGGTATTCGCCCAGGAGCCAGGACTCGTGGCCCCTGGTGCTGTGATATTCCACCTCCCCGATTCCATCGAAGAATTCGTAGGCGGGCAGGTTGGATTCAGGCAGGAATCGGTCGATGGTCTCATAGGGCCGGTTCTCCGCCGTCACGCGCCCCACCGAAAAACGATAGCCGGCCCAGATCAGCAGGAAAAGAACCGCCGCCGCGAAGACCAGCGACGCCGTCCTGCGAAGGGCCTCTCTCCGGAACGCCGCGAGCGGAGGGCGGCCGATGAACCAGTACAGAAGCAAGACCGCCAGCATCGAGACCGGCAGAAAGACCAGCGAGGAGAACTTGGAGAGCGCCGCTAAGGCCGTGGTCGCGCCCAGCAGAAGACTCTGGCGCCAGGCCGGACGTTCCAGCCAGCGGCTGAAGGCGTAAATGGAAGCGAACACAAACGTGCTGCACGCCATGTCCGTAGTCGCCAGCCCGGAATGGGCCAGGATGGGCGGGAGCATGGTGAAAAGCAAGGTGGATGCCAGCGCCGCGCCCGTTCCGAAAAGGCGGCGGCTCCACGACCATACCACGGCGCAGGCAATTACAAAGAACGGCAGGATTCCCATCCTGGCCAGGGCCAAGGTTCGAAAGTAGTGCCCTCCGGAATAAACCAACTGGTTGCCCTCCGCATGAACCTCTTCCAGTCCGATCATGTGGACTCCCGCGAGGTAAGGGCCCAAGGCGGCGGCTACGCGTGCCAGCGGCGGATGCTGATGTTCATAGCGGTACTGTCCTCGATCCAGCCACTCGATTCCGCTGGCGATGTGCCCCGGCTCGTCGAAAGTCTGGTTGAAAACCCGGTACGTAGCGACGATCCGGGCCACCGCGAAAAATACCAGCAGCGCGGCGCAGAGGGACCACCGATCGAGGCGTTTCCAAATCAGCAAAGCCACCACCTTACGAACGCGTGAAAGAATTTGAGCCGCCGGCAAACGCCGATTGAAAACGAGGCTGTTATCGGCGTGAATCCGCGTACATCGGCGGCTCCAATGATTTTCCCACGACTGGTTACGCCGTGCGCATGGTTTCCGACTTATCGCCCGAGATGGCCGCCTGCGCGGCCGCCAGGCGCGCGATGGGCACGCGATACGGAGAGCAGGAAACGTAGTTCATGCCCACGCGGTAGCAGAACTCGACCGAGTTGGGCTCGCCGCCGTGCTCGCCGCAAATCCCGATCTCGAGATCGGGATTGGTCTTGCGGCCCCGTTCCACGGCCATCTTCACCAGTTGGCCGACGCCTTCCTGGTCCAGAACGGCGAAGGGATCGTTGGCGAAGATCTTGCGGTCTTCGTAATCCTTCTGGAACTTGGTGTAGTCGTCGCGGGAGAGGCCCATGCAAGTCTGGGTCAGGTCGTTGGTGCCGAAGCTGAAGAACTCGGCTTCCCTGGCCACGTCGCAAGCGGTGAGGGCGGCGCGCGGGATCTCGATCATGGTGCCGACCATGTACTTCAGGTCCTTCCTGCCGGCCTTGCCGAGAACTTCCTCGGCTACCTGGACCACGATCTTCTTCTGGTTCTCGAGTTCCTTGACGCCGCCGATGAGGGGGATCATGACTTCGGGAATCACCTTCACGCCCTTCTTGGCCACCTGCACCACGGCCTCGAAGATGGCGCGCGCCTGCATCTCGGTGATCTCGGGATAGGTGATGCCGAGACGGCAGCCGCGGTGGCCCAGCATGGGGTTGAACTCGTGCAATTCCTCGACGCGCTTCAGGAGTTCGGGCAGAACCTCCTTGAGGTTCCCGACCTGGGCGCCCAAGCGCTGATAGGTGGCTGCCATCTCCTTCTTCTTCTTGAGATCGGCGTAGGGCAGGATGGCGATGTCCACCATCAGGTCCTCGCGCTTGGGAAGGAACTCGTGCAGCGGCGGATCGAGGGTGCGGATCACCACCGGGAAGCCGTCCATGGCTTCGAAGAGGCCGGCGAAATCCCGGCGCTGCATGGGCAGCAGCTTGGCCAGCGCCTTGCGGCGGGCCTTCTCGTCGCGCGCCAGGATCATGGCCTGCATGTGAGCGATGCGGTCTTCGGCGAAGAACATGTGCTCGGTGCGGCACAGGCCGATGCCCTCAGCGCCGAACCGGCGGGCCACCTTGGCGTCGCGGGGGATGTCGGCGTTGGCGCGCACGCCGAACTCGCCCCGGAACTCGTCCGCCCAGCTCATGAAGGTCGCCAGGACGCCGGAGGAGGGGTCGGCATCCAGGGTGTTGGCCTTGCCGCCGAAAACTTCGCCCGTGGAGCCATCCAGCGACAGCCAGTCGCCTTCCTTGAGCGTGATAGATTTGCCACCCGCCGTGACGCCGACTTCCTTCTTGTGCTCGTCGACGGCGATGCCTTCGGCGCCGGCCACGCACGGCGTGCCCATGCCGCGGCAGACCACCGCCGCGTGACTGGTCATGCCGCCGCGCGAGGTGAGGATGCCCTTGGCCACTTCCATGCCGTGAATGTCGTCCGGAACGGTCTCCTTGCGGACCAGGATCACCGGCGCCGATTTGGCCTTCTCGACGGCGTCATCCGCCGTGAAGACGACGGTGCCCACCGCCGCGCCGGGCGAGGCCGGCAGTCCGGTGGCCAGCTTGACGAGCGATTTCTTGGACGCCGGGTCGAGCACCGGGTGCAGAAGCTGGTCGAGCTGTTGCGGGTCGACGCGCAGGATGGCTTCCTGCTTGCTGATAAGGCCTTCGTCCACCATCTCGACGGCGATGCGAACCGCCGCCGGGCCGGTGCGCTTGCCGTTGCGCGTCTGGAGCATGTAGAGCTTGCCCTCCTGGACCGTGAACTCGAAGTCCTGGATGTCGCGGTAGTGCTTTTCGAGCATGGTGGTGTTTTCGCGGAGCTGGTTGTAGACCGCGGGATTCCACTTCAAAAGCTCGGAGAAGGGCCGCGGCGTGCGGATGCCCGCCACCACGTCTTCGCCCTGGGCGTTCTCGAGGAACTCGCCGTAGAAGGTCTTCTCGCCCGTGGCCGGATTGCGGGTGAAGCCCACACCGGTGGCCGAGGTCTCGCCCAGGTTGCCGAACACCATGGCCTGCACGTTGACGGCGGTGCCCAGGTCGTCGGGAATCTGGTTCATCTTGCGGTAGTGGATGGCGCGGTCGTTGAACCACGAGCGGAACACGGCGTCGCGCGCGCCCTGGAGCTGGTCCATGGCGTCCTGCGGGAAGGGCTTGCCGGACTTCTTCTGGACCACCTTCTTGTAGCCCGCGATGACCTGCTTCAGGTCTTCGGCCGTCAGGCCGGTGTCGAGCTTGGCCTTGGCCTTCTTCTTCTGGCCGTCGAAGACCGCTTCGAAATCTGCCTTGGGGATGTCCAGGACCACGTTGCCGTACATCTGAATGAAGCGTCGGTAGCAGTCGTAGGCAAACCGCGGATTGCGGCTCTTGGCTTCCAGCGATTTGACGGTCTGGTCGTTGAGGCCGAGGTTCAGGATGGTGTCCATCATGCCCGGCATGGAGAACTTGGCGCCCGAGCGCACGCTCACCAGCAGCGGGTTCTCGACGTCGCCCAGCTTCTGTCCCATGCGCTCTTCGAGGATCTTGAGCGCTTCGAGCATCTGCGCGTCGATCTCCGCCGGAACAGTGTCGTGGTTCTGGAAGTAGATGTTGCAGACCTCGGTGGAAATGGTGAAGCCGGGAGGCACCGGCAGCTTGGCGCGGCTCATTTCGGCCAGCCCGGCGCCTTTGCCGCCGAGCATATCCTTCATTTTTCCATCACCGTCGGCGGTTCCGTTGCCGAACGAATAGACAAACTTCTTCATGCTTTGCTCCTATGAATTAGTAACGATTTCAGAAAAGTCCGCGATGGTGGAGAATTCCGCCAACAGCGTGTGCAGCAGCGTCAAACGGTTTTGCCGGACAGCCGCGTCCGGCGCATTCACCAGCACCTTGTCGAAGAACAGGTCGACCTTGGGCCGCAGCCTGGCAATCACGCTCTCGATGGGCTGGCCGGCGATGCTCCTGTACTCGTCGTAAAGATCTCTTTCCGGGCCGGGTTCGAGCAGGGTCTCGTCGATGTCTCCGCCGCCCGGGAAACCCGCCTGGATCAGAATGTTCTTGATGCGCTTGAAGCTGGCCGCCAGCGGCTCGAAATCGGGCGTCGGGCGAAGTTTCTGGATACGCGCCAGCCGCGCTTCGAGGTCCACCAGGTTACTCCAGCCGGCAGCCATGGCGGCGTTCACCTCGTCGTACTTGAAGCCGCGGTGGTCCTTGAAGTAAAACCGCACGCGATCTTCGAAGAAGTCCTGTAACGGATCGGTCTGTAGGGGCCGGGCATGCCCGGCCCCTACGTCGGGGTTGAGCAGAGCCTGCAAGGATACATCCAGTTTGCCTTCCACAATAATCTTCACCACGCCCTGGGCGGCGCGGCGCAGGGCGAAGGGGTCGCGCGAGCCGGTGGGAATCAGGCCCACGCGGAAGCAGCCGCGCAGCGTATCGAGTTTATCGGCCAGCGAGACGTACCGGCCGGCAAGATTGCGCGGGATGGCGTCCTCCATGCTCTCCGGCTTGTAGTGGTCGTAGATGGCCTGCCAGACCTCGGCGCGCTCGCCCTGGGCGCGCGCATAGAGGCCGCCTACCACGCCCTGAAGCTCGGTGAGCTCCTTTACCAGTTCGGTGGTGAGATCGCACTTACATAGCCTGGCGGCGCGCACCGCCAGCGGCTTGCCGCCAAGCTCCTTCACCAGGGCCATTATGCGTTTCGTCTTGTCGCGGTAGGAACCAAGCTTGGCTTGAAAGGTGACGTGCGCCAGATCGGGCAGCCGGTCGGCGAGCTTCTTCTTCTGGTCGGTTTCCCAGAAGAAGCGGGCGTCGTTGAAGCGCGCGCGCAACACGCGCTCGTGGCCGCGCCGGACAATGCCCTCGGGATCGGCATCGATGTTCATCACCGCCACGAACTGCGGCGCCAGCTTGCCCTGGGCGTCCTCCACCGAGAAATACTTCTGATGGTGGCGCATCACCGTGATCAGCACCTCTTCGGGCAGCTCCAGGAACTGCGGGTCGAAGCTGCCCACGATGGGCGTGGGGTACTCGGTGAGGTAGACCAGGGTTTCAAGGAGCGCCGGGTCGGGCTTCACGCGGATGCCCGCCAGGCCGTTGCGGATCTTTTCGCGGCGCTCCTCGGCGGAGAGAATCACGTAATGATCGCGGAGGCGCTGCTCGAAATCGGCGGGCGTGACGGCGATCTCCCTGGCTCCCAGCCGCCGGTGGCCGGAGGTCAGCGCGCCCGAGCGCACGCCGGCCAGCTCGAAGGGCACGATCTCTTGGCCGAGCATGGCCACGATCCAGCGGATGGGGCGGATAAAACGCGGGCCGCCCTTGCCCCGCCAGTACATCGTCTTGGGAAAGTAGATCTGGAGGATGATGCCGGGCAGGGCCTCCGCCAAAATGTCTTTGGTGAAGCGGCCCGGGACGTTGCGGATGAAGCTGTAATACTCGCCCTTGGGCGTGGTTTCGACGATGAGGTTTTCGGGATTCACGCCCTGCTTGCGCGCAAAGCCCGCCACGGCCTGCTCGGGAGCCGATTTGGCGGGGCCGAGGACGCGCTCATGGCTATCGGCCTGCCGCGCGGGCAGCCCTTCGGCGCGCAGCACCAGCCGGCGGGGCGTGGCGTCCAGCGTCACGGATTCGTACGGGATCTCGAGCTTTTCAAACAGGAGGCGCAGGTTTTCCAGCGCGTCCGGAATCATCCAATCGGGAATCTCTTCGACGCCGATTTCGAGGAGCAAGGGCAGGCTCACACGGCCACCTCCTGCTGGACTGGTTGTTGATCGAGCCAGGCCTGCGCCACGCCCACCGCCAGCTTGCGCACGCGCTGGATCACGCCCACGCGCTCGGTGACGCTGATGGCGCCGCGCGAATCCAGCGTATTAAAGAGGTTGGAACACTTCAGCACATGGTCGTACGCGGGCAGCACCGGGAAGCGCTGCTTTTCGGCGGATTTCGGATCGTAGGCCCCCAGCAGCCGCGCCGCTTCGCCTTCGTGCAGCGCGAACAGCTTCCAGAGCGTGGGAATGTCGGCCATCTCGAAGTTGTAAACCGAGTACTGCAACTCCTCCCGATGGCGGACATCGCCATAGGAGAAGCCCTTGGCCCACTCGATGTCGTAAACGCTGTCCTTCACCTGGAGGAAGGCCGCAAGGCGCTCCAGCCCGTAGGTGAGCTCGGCGGGCACCAGGTCCAGATCGACGCCGCCGCACTGCTGGAAGTAAGTGAATTGGGTGATCTCGAGGCCGTCCAGCATGACCTGCCAGCCGATGCCCCAGGCGCCCAGGGTGGGGGCTTCCCAATTGTCCTCCTCGAACTTGATATCGTGCTGGCGCAGGTCGATCCCGATGGCCTCCAGGCTGGCCAGGTACTGCTCCATGATGTCGTCGGGCGAGGGTTTCAGGATCACCTGAAGCTGGGAATGCTTGTAGAGGCGGTTGGGATTGTCGCCGTAACGCCCGTCGGCCGGGCGGCGGCTGGGCTGGACATAGGCGACGCGGTAGGGCTGGGGACCGAGCACGCGGAGGAAGGTTTCGGGACACATGGTGCCGGCGCCGACTTCCACGTCATAAGGTTCCTGGATGACGGCGCCGCGGTCGGCCCAGTACTGCTTCAGCTTGAAGATGATGTCTTGAAAGGATTGCATTCGTCAGCCCGAAAAACCTTCTTCCAGCAGCGGCGCCGTCACCAGCTTCCGCTCGATGTGCGCTTCCATCTGCCGCACCAGAAAGCGGCGCAAATCCGTCGCCGTTCCCTGGTCCCAATCCGACTTCGAAAGCTGCGCCACCGGGCTACGCAGCATCTCCAAGGCAATCGCCCTGGACCCCGGACTCAATTTCGGGACGTTTCCCATCTCGGGCATCCATCCGGCAAGCCGCAGCGCCCACAACGAAAAATATGTAACCGCCCGCCACAGCTTGCTCTCCGGCTGAAGCTCGTCCAGCACGGCCAGCAAGAGGCGGAAAAACCTCTCATTCGGCTCCGCGTCGGGGAGCAACTGCTCGGAAACCTCCGCGAAGTAGTCCAGCGCCACGCCAGCCCAGTAATCGGAAACCAGGCCGAATTGGGAACGGATCAATTCGCAGGAATCCAGGTTTACCAGCTCGCGGGTTTCGCGCTGGAAATACGCCATCCGCACGTGCGATAACCGCTCCAGCCCCGCGCCGAAAGGGTTCTTCGGACGCCGCGCCCGCTTGGCAACGCCCCGCAACTTCCCCTGGTCCCTGGTGAGAAAGCTGACGACAAGGTCGGCTTCTTTCAGCGGGTAAGTACGCAGAACGAGAGCTTCGCTGATACGCGCTGGCACACGTGGAAGTTTCAGAGTAACACAGATGAAAACGCGGCTGCGTTTGAGCCGGGGTGGTTTGGTGGGAGGGGCGGAGCCGAGGTTTTCGCGGACCGTTCGGCTGGCGGAGGCGCGAAGCCGTGAGAAATGCACGCTACACTGAAGTCAAATGTCCCAGCCGCTCGTGGGCATGGACCTTGCCGATCTGCGCGAGGCTCTGGGCCCCAGCCAGCCAGGGTACCGGGCCAGGCAGCTCTACGAGGCGATCTACTGCGGGCAAGCGCCCGGCCTGGCGCAGGTGACCACGCTTCCGGCCAGCTTGCGCCAGGGCCTTGCCGAGCGGTACTCCATGGGCCTGCCCGAAATCGCGCGGCGCTATGAATCCGCCGACGGCACGCGGCGGTACCTGCTGCGCTTGGAAGACGGCCGGACCGTTGAAACCGTCCTCATGCCGGAAGGCCAGCGCGATACCATCTGCATCTCGAGCCAGGTGGGCTGCGCGGTGGATTGCAAATTCTGCATGACGGCGCTGCTGGGCCTGGAGCGCAACCTGACGGCCGGGGAGATCGTCGGGCAAGTGTTGCTGGCGGCGCGGGAAAGACGGGACCCCGCGGGGGATGCCCGTGCTGTCCGGCTCAACATTGTGATGATGGGGCAGGGCGAGCCGCTGCTCAATCTCGAGAACGTGATCAAGGCCACGCGGATTCTGCTCGATCCCGGCGGTTTCGGATTGTCGCCGCGCCGCATCACGGTTTCCACCGCGGGAATCACTCCGCGCATCGTGGAACTGGGGCGCGAGCCGGTGCGGCCCAAGCTGGCCGTTTCTCTGAATGCCTCCACCGAAGAGATGCGGCGGGAACTGATGCCTGTCACGCGCAAGTACCACCTGAAGGAATTGATGGAGGCCTGCAAGGCTTATCCGTTGCGGCCCTGGGAGAAGCTGACCTTCGAATACGCGCTGCTGAAGAACGTGAACGATACGGATGCCGACGCGCGGCGCGTGGTGAGGCTTCTCGCGAACCTGAACGCCAAGCTGAACCTGATTGCGCTCAATCCGGGGCCGGAGATTCCATACGAGACGCCCGGTCCGGAGCGCGTCGAGAGCTTCCAGCGGATTGTGCACCGCTCCCTGCCATGCTTCATTCGCAAGCCGCGCGGCCTGGACATCTACGCGGCTTGCGGGCAGCTCAAAGGTGGGGCAGGCTTCAGCCTGCCACCTTAATTAATCAAATCTTCTGCACCCGCCGCAGCGTGTACAGTTCCGGCTTCATGTTGTCCCGCTCGAAGCGCCTCCAATCGTCGTTAACGTGAATCAGCTTGCCGCTGACGTGGTTGGAGCGCTCGGACGCCAGGAAGAGCGCGAGCTGAATCTGCTTTTCCGGCGCCACGCCGCCGGTGATGCGCACCTGCTCGGCTTCTTCGATTTCCTTGCGGCCGGCTTTCTCCTCGCCGGCGTGCAGAATCTCGTCCGTCATATGGGTGTAGGTGCCGCCGGGAGAGATCGAGTTCACCTGCACGTTGTGGTCGCGCACCTCGTCGGCCAGGCACTCGGCAAAACGCGCGATGGCGGCCTTGGATGCCGCGTACGCGCCGAAATTGGCGCGGGAATGGCTCGACCCGCCGCCGACGATCAGGATGATTTTGCCGGAGCGCTTCTCGATCATCGGGGGCAACGCCGCGCGGCAGGAGTTCACCGCGCCAATCAGGTTGATTTCGATGGTCTCATTCCACGCCTTGGGCCTGGTGGAAAGCAGCGGTCCGACAGGCCCTTGAACGCCCGCCGCGGCGACCAGCACATCGAACGAGCCGAACACGGCCCGCATGCGGTCCACCGCGGCCGTCATCTGCTCCAGGTCGCGCACGTCGGCGCGGAGCCGGAGCGCGCTGCCTCCGGCGTGTTCGATTTCCAGCTTGGCGAGGTCCAGCTCGGCCTGGCTGCGCGCCAGCAATCCCACGCGCGCGCCCGCCTGGGCGAAGCCCATGGCCAATCGCTTGCCGATGCCCCGGCCGGCGCCGGTGATCAGGACGCTCTTGTCTCGGATGGTGGTCAAGGATTCATTCTCCAGATGGAAGAGGAACAGGTATGGCTGACCGGCGCCCCGGGGCGCCCCCCTCGCTCGCATACTATTCGGCGGCCACCGAAAAGCAGGCTCACACTGCGATTGTAATCCGCTTTCGCCGGGGCCGGTTCGCAGGTTCCATCCTGAAGAGGTGCCCCTAATCCGTCCGTAAGGGAAATCGGAGTCCAGCCAAGGAAGCGTTGAGCGGGGAGTCGGTGCGGTACGGGTTTGCACCATTTGGGTGCAGAATTGCAACGGGAAGCGCCATGGGGA
>JBEKYW010000062.1:0-26692 GCA_049510555.1 Bryobacteraceae bacterium | reverse complement strand
TCCGTGCGCTCGCGCCAGCGGCTTCCTTCTAACGCTCTTATCGAAAGCGCCCCGACGCGGACTTTACACGCTCTTGTCAGGCATCACGCCGGGGCGCTTCCGATAAGAACCTAGCGTTTCCCGGCAACTTGACGCCGGACAGCCCATTCCGGATGGCCCGTCACACGTTCACGATCAGCTCAGGATGGGATGGAAGGTGGGCAGATTCCAGATTTCGGTCTGATAGGTGGACGGCTGCCGGAACCACTCGACGCTCGGCGAGTTACACCGTACCGTTTCGGAGCGATCCGTCGATTTGGCCCCCTCTGTTTTCAATATAGCAAACCTAAATCATTGAAAACAAGACTAGATTTCGAGTTTGTATTCGGGTAGTATCAACAAACGAAGCATCATGCTTCCCAGAGGCTTGGCCGCGGCATGTGTCGCCGCAGAGAAGCATGCCTGCGACGCACGTTGCAATTAAGGAGACTTCGTCGCTTTTCGACGCAGCCTTCCAATTCCGATACCAGCGGAGGATTCCATGATTCCGCAAGAGAAGAGTGCGGCAAAGACGCTGCGGCCGGAAAGGCCAGAGGCAGAGCCGGTGCGCAACAGCAAAAGGGGGGGGCGGCATGTCAGAGCTAGTGAACGGGTTCGATGCGTCTATTGTGGACGAGAAGGCGTCAAGGGTCGGGCCAGCCGGGATCGACATCGCCTACCAACGCCTCGGGAACCCCGATGCGCCAGTAGTGCTGCTGATCATGGGGATCGCCGCACAATCGATTGCGTGGCCGGACGCGTTTTGCCATGCGCTCGTCGACCGCGGCCTGCAAGTCATCCGCTTCGACAATCGTGACGTCGGGCTCTCTACACACCTGGCTGATGCCCCGCCTCCGGACCTGCCCGCGACGCTCGCCGGCGACCTGTCGTCGGTGTCGTACACGCTGTCGGATATGGCTGCCGACGCGGCGGGATTGCTGGACGTGCTCGGCTTCGAGAAGGCACATGTCGTCGGCGCGTCCATGGGAGGCGCGATTGGGCAAACGATGGCAATCGAGCATCCGGATCGTGTCCGCTCTCTCACCTCGATGATGTCGACAACGGGCAACATGTCAGTCGGGCAGCCCTCGCCGGACGTGCTCCGCGAAGTGTTCGGCGGCCCACCCGCAGTCACCCGCGACGAAGTTATTAAGCGGACCCTCCGGGCTTTCCGCGCCGTCGACTCGCCGGGATATCCGACGGACGAGAAGGAAGCCGCCGCGCGAGCAGGCCGCGCCTACGACCGCTCCTACGATCCGATCGGCGTCGCTCGTCAGGCGATCGCGTCGGTCGCCTCCGGCGATCGGACCGAGCTCCTGCGACATCTCGAGGTACCCACCCTCGTGATCCACGGCCTCGCTGACCGTATGTGCGACGTCAGCGGCGGGCGAGCGACGGCTGAAGCCATTTCCGGCGCAGAACTCGTCCTGATCGAGGGAATGGGACATGGCCTGCCACCCGGATTGCGGTCCCAACTCGCAGCGCGCATCGCCGAGTTCGTGTGGCGCGCGGAGGGCCGTTGAACACGCCGGCCGCCATGCAGCCCAGGGCTGCACTATCCTCACGGCTCGGAGAACGTGCCGGTGCATCCGCTGATCGGTCCAGCGGCGGAGCCGCGATCCTCCCAATCCGGACAGCGCACGAGTTGGGTCGGGATGATTGTTGATAAACAGCCCTTCCCACCAGCGACGCCGTTCACGTTGAATCCGCGGTCCCGAGCGTATCGTCGGCAATCCGGAAGTAATCCACATGAGCGAAGAGTCGCCGATGCTTCCTTCCCCATCGGCGGCGCGGTCGGGCGGAGCCAAGAGGATGGGCCGCGCGTTTACCGCGAGTTTGAGGGTTTCACGCGGACCGGCGCTTGTCGGATCGCGACGTTGCGGCTTGGAACGTGGCGCCGTTTTGCTGTAACGTGAATGTATGAGACCAGAACTCCTTCGCCGGTTGGAGGAAGTTGTGTGGGTCGACCCTGATCGACTTTCGGGAGCCCCCTGCTTCAGAGGAATTCGGATTCCAGTGCAGATGCTGATCAACCACGTGGCGGCGGGTTTCTCGCTGGACGAATTTCTGGAGACTGTGCCGTCCTTGGAACGAGGCCAGGCTCAGCGCTTTCTGGAGTTGGCCGGCGACCAGATGAAGGAATGCGCATCCTCCTTGACGAGTGCGTGAATCCGCGGCTTCGATTAGCCTTCCCTGGCGACGAAGTGAGGAGCGTTCCGGAGATGGGCTGGCGGGCGCTCACCAACGGCGCGCTGATGAAGGCAGCGGCATCCCGCTTCGATGTTCTGGTGACTTTGGACCAAAATCTCCAGTTTCAGAACCAGACTGGAAGGCATCCTTTGGTAGGTCACTTCAGAAGTTCACTAACGTAGTCAGGCCCACCGCTCCCTGACGGTCGCGGCTCTGAAAGCCGCCTCGATCAGAGCCGCGACCGTCAGGGAGCGGTAGGTGGACGCAACGATCAACATCCGGTGAGGAGGCATGACAGACCACCCAAGGCGATGGTCTGTCCCACTACCACGTGTAGTGCGCCGCGTAGGTGATCGTCTTTTCCTCGTCGGGCTGCATCGGCACACGGAATTCGATGGTTTGCGAATCCGTCTTGGTGAACGGCATGGAGTTGGTCGAAATGTCCCAGGTGCTCCCGCGATACAGGTGCTCCACCACCCTCACTTCCACCGGTTCCTTTTTGTGATTGCGCACCTTGATTTCGAAGGCTTCGTCCATCATGCGCCGGCCCATGTCGTTCTGAAAGATGGTCCGCTTCCGCTCGCCCGTCAGGTCGAACGCGGCGCCAGTGAAGACACGGATCTTCTCGTCCTTGGGTGTGTGATCGATGGTGTCCTCGCCGGTGAACTCTAGCCGCCCGTCGGTGTCGCGGCGGTAAAAGCGCACCCTTCCCTTGGGTAGCGGCATGCCGAGGTGATTGGCATCGGAGTTGACAAACTCGCGCATCACCCAGACTTTGGGGTTCGACTGCGCGCCGTAGTCCGAATTGTTGCGGATCATGTCCGGATTCCAGCCCTGGTAGCGGCTCGTGTCGATTTTCGCCCCGTCATAGATGTAAATGACCTCCGACTTCACACCGGCCGCCCTGACGAACTCAACCTGTTTGGTCTCCCTGTCATGGATGGTCACCGGGCGTTGCAGCGTGTAGAGGTGGTACTCGTCGAAGGTCTTCTCCGTCACCGGAGGGCCGCCTACGATTCCGCCGACCACACCTCCACCCGCCATTGCGAATGATGCAGCCCTTTCTGCCGGCGGCCGAATCTTGTTGACATCGCCGGCCATGAGCTTCACGCGCGCGTTTTCGAACTCCTTGCCGCTGCGGTTTTCCATGGTCACCCAGCCGATGATGTCGAGCGCACTGGAATCGCTCTGCACGAGGTTGTAATCCGCAGTCCAATCGAACCCGCCCGAAACATAGGCAAGCTCTGCATCCACGGATCCGGCACGGTCCGTTTCGATGGTCCAGTCGAGCGTCGGTTTCAGGATCATTCCGGCGCCCAGGCCGGGAAATAGCGGCACGCCCGGCAGATCGAACCGCAGCTTGCCGGCCACCTCGATGATGGCTTGCGCCATGGAAGTCTGGGGCATCGGGTAGGAATTCGGGTAGGCGACGCGAGCCGACATCGGGTACACCGCGCCTCCGGCCCGGACGATCTTGCCGGTCACGGTTTCGACCTTGTCTCCGTTGCGGATTTGGAACTCGATGGTTTGGCCTTCGTAGCGCCTCATCAGCGCTTCGAGCGAAACCGGATCGGCCCGATAGTTCTGTTCCAGGATTCGCAGCAAGCGCCGGCCGCCCGGGTCGCGCAACATGACGGACTCCGGCTCCAGCAGAGCCGTTGCCCCGTTGAATTCAATTCGATTGATTCCTTGCTTCAGGTCGAGCGGAACGGTCTCACGAACCACGGCGAATTGCTGGTTGTAGATGGTCAGCGATGGATCCGCAGCGAGACACGCAGAAATGAAAGTACAAGAGAGAACAGCAACGAGTAATCGCATGTGTGATTCGACGCCATGCGAGGCGCAGCGGTTCCCGCGGCTCACTTTTTGCCGAAATGTGTGTCCATCAATATCCAGGTGTTGGGATCGAGCAACACCTCCGATGGCTCTTTGTCCGCCGCGATCTCGAAGCGCTGCTGTTTCCGCGTCATTTCGATCTTGACGATCTTTTCAATGCGCGCGTCGACGCCCACTTCCAGCGGCAGCCTGTAGGCATCGCCCGGCTGGGTTTGCGCCAGTTCGATTTCGATCTTCCTGGCAGCGGCATTGTAGCGCCATCCACCTTCGACCACTGGCGAACCGGGCCGGTTCAGCCATTGATGGAAAAACCATCCGAGATCGGCGCCCGAAGTTTCCTCCATCACCTTGCGGAAATCGTCGCTCGAGGCATTGCTGTCGCGATAGCGGCGATAGTATTCGCGGATGCCCTCCCAGAACTTTTCCGTGGCAACCTGCCCGCGCAGCATGTGGAGCGTCCACGCACCTTTCTGGTAGACGATCTGGTTGGGTATCCCCTTCCATGGCCTGTCCTGCACCACGGCCACACCGGGAAACCTCTTCTCCGCGGCGAACACGCCGGCGCGGCTGCGTTTCAGGCCCGCCACAAAGGCGTCGCGGCCCTCGTAATGCTCGGTCGTAAGCAGCGCGAAGTAGGTGGCGAAGCCTTCGCTCAGCCATACGTCGTCCCAGTCTTTCTCGGTGACGGAGTCGCCGAACCACTGGTGCGCCGTCTCATGCGCCACCAGGCTGAAGGCCGGCCGGTTGGCGACCGATCTTTCCCCGTAGAAGATCTCGCTGGCGTGCTCCATGCCGCCGCCGACACCCGCCGCCTGCACGTCCGCGAGCTTCTCGTACGGGTACGGGCCGATGCGGTCGCTGTAGAATTCAATCGCCTGCCGCGTGGGGGTTTCGAAGGTCGCAATGCCAGCGTCGCGGTCCTGATAAAAGACCCAGGTTTCGAGCGGAACGCCCGCGGCCACACCGAAGTGGCGCGAGGCGAACTGTGCGGCCCCGATGGCATTCAGCCACGACGCGATGGGCACGGACTGTTTCCAGTGCGTGAGCCGCCGCCCGTCTCCCAGGTCGATCTCTTCCTGAAGCAGGCCGTTGGCCACCACCTGGTACCTGGCGGGCGCCGTGACGAGGAATTCGCTGGTCGCCTTGTCGTACGGATGATCGATCATAGGCAGCCACTGGCGCGCCTTGTCGGGCCAGTTGGCGCTGAAGAACGTCCGCTCGCCGTACCTGTTTTTGGGCATGTGCAGGCCGTCCGCGGGAACGCCGCGATACTTCACGGTGAACTGCCGGCGCTCACCGGCCTTCGGCGCGGGCGCAAGCGTGATTACCAAACGATCGGCCTGGTGCGCATATTTCACGGCCACGCCGCCCGAGGTCACCTCCGACACGGTCATGCCCTTGCCGTTGGCCGGCGACGCCAGATCGAGCGCGAACTCCGTTACGCCATCCGGGACAAACCGCAGATCGACGGTGGTCTCGCCTACAATCTCGTCGTTGTCGTCGTTGAGCGTCACGCGAAAGACATAATGCTGCGCGTCGACGCCCGGTTGGCGCGGATAGGTGTCCGCAAAAGTCTGTGGCGCGCACAGGCCAAGACCAATGAACAGAAGCGTTCGTATGGAAGTCACGGACACCAACTATACTTCAGATCTTCAGGCCCAGCATTTTTTTCACGCCCAGTCGCACCATCCCCCACGGGCCGTAGCGGTCCTGCAAGATCTTCAGGTAGAGCGCTTGCGTGTTGTCGGGCGGGACCCTGGGCTTGTCGTTGGGCTCGAGGCGCAGCGCGCCGGAGGGGCACGTGGTCAGGCACAGCGCGCAGCCGATACAGCGCAAACGGTCCACCACGGCCTTGGCATCCGGGCTGGAAATCGCGTCCATCTGGCAGCGAGTGTCGCAGGTCCCGCAGGATTCGCAGACCTCCGCGTCCACCACGGCGTAAAAATTGGAGCTGAAGTACTGTGCCGGAGCGGGGAGGCGTTTCGCCGACGTCAGCACGCCGCAGCAGCACCCGCAACAGCAGCAGACAAACATTGGAGACTTGGTGTTTTCCGGCTCGAGAACGAGCCCTTCCTTGTCGGCCTGGTCGAGCAGGTCGAGCATCTCTTCGCGGCTGATCGTCCGCCCGATGCCGGAATCCGCCGCCCACCGCGCTCCCAGTCCAATCACCAGGCAGTTCTCGCGGAGCTTGGTCTGCTTGCAGCTCTCGCCCAACAGGTCCTTGCCGTGACGGCAGATACACGGGATCGCGCCAAAAGGGCCGGGCGACAGCTCGACGAACGCGCGGATCTGGTCGTAGGTGGTTACACTGCGTTCCACGGCAATCTGCTTGTTCACCGGCACGATCCGCATTTGCGTCGTTTTCCCGGTGTGGAAGGCCTGCCCGAAGGCTTCTTCAAAGTACTGGCGGCTGTCGCGCTCGAACTCGGGCGTCAGCGTCTTGAGCTGGCGCTCGTACATGCCGAGGGCAAAGATCAGCTTGGCGTAGCGCAGTTCTCCCTCGATAGGCCAAGCCAGGATGGCGCCTTTCTCCGCCATCCGGTCCAGCTTCTGTTTCAATTCCGGGAGAGTCATGCGCGACTTGCAGCGCTTGTGGATGGTAGCGGCGGACTCGGGAATGGCGCTCAATTCGAGCGCGATTTCGGCCTCTTCGGGAGTGAAGAGCTGCCGCAGAATGCGGATCTCGACTCCGGATTGGGTGGCCGGAAAGCCAACCGGCATGCGGTCCAGGTGCTGCTGCAACCGGCGGTATAGAGTGTCGGATGTGGTGGTCTCCATTTCAGCCGATTCTACCGCCTCGCGCTCCGGGGCGCAGCCGGAAAGATCAGGCTGAAGGCGAACGGTACTGGCTGGCCGCGGCCTTCTTCATGGCTGCCTGGCCTTCGTCTGTAGTCATGAGCGGAGTGGTTTTCACCGACTTGCATGCGCCGCCGGCGGAGACCGCCATGGAGAATGCAGCCATGCTGATGTTATCCGGCATCCGGGCCACCCCGACGACGTCGGATTCGCCGAAGGACATCCAGAATCCTTCCAGCCTTCCCCCGAGTTCTTCGATAGCCCCCTGAACGGCCTTGGAGCGATCCTGCGGGTTCTTTAGAAACGCGGCCCATGCCGCTGTGGTGTAGCTCGCTTGGAACAGGTAGTGTGCCATAGGTTCCCCCTTTTGAATAGGTAGCAGTGTTCAGATGATACCCCTGTACGGCTCAGAATGCAACCGGTGTCAACCGAAAATCGACGTCGGGAGCATGCTGCATGCGCTCACGCCGGGGGGACGCGCGGCGTGCTACCGGGTCATCTCCCGCACTTCGCGCCAGACGGCCGGATCGACGGGGACTCCGAGGGGAAGATCCGACTTCGCCTTGGACCATCATCCTTTTGGTGTGGGCACATTCAGATCAATTCTGCGGCCTGTATCTAACGATGAGGGTGTGTGGCGCGCCGCGATCACCGCGACCCTGTAAAGGATTGCGCATGACGGTACCGCCGCACTTGGGCGGGTGTGGATGTCAACCTGGCTGCAACACGTTCGCCGGCAGTCTAGAATAGAAGGCGAGGACACAGCCCGGTGCTACGCCAGTTCGATGTCGTCATTGAGCGCGACGAGGAAGGTTTCTACGTCGCCTCCGTTCCACAGATCCCCGCCTGCCACACGCAAGCGCGGTCTCTCGACGAGATTACGCAACGCATTCGTGAAGCCATCGAGTTGTGTTTGGATGTCGAGGGCGCGCCGGAACACACTCTGGAGTTCGTTGGGATCCAGCGCGTTACTATCGCCGCATGAGCCGGATTCCTCGCGTCACCGGCGGCGACCTCGTCGCCGCACTTGGGAAACGCGGATTCTCTGTTCTTCGAGTTCGAGGCAGCCACCACTTCCTTCGTCACGAAGATGGCCGGAGCACGGTTGTGCCCGCGCACTCGGGCGAGACGGTCGGCCCCGGCTTGCTGCGCAAGATCCTTCGGGATTGTCAACTGAGCATCGATGAACTCAAGCAACTGCTATAAAGGCCGTCGATCCCCATAGACACCCTTGCCGCCGCCTATCGCGTTTCGCATGAACGAAACGCTTACGCGCGGACGTGCGCGGACGCACTCGCGCCCGGGGCGCGCACGGCGTGCTACCGGGTCATCTCCTGCACTTCGCGCCAGACGGCCGGATCGACGGGGACTCCGAGGGCAAGGTTCTCGGCACGAAGTTGCAGCGTGCGCTGGCCGGGATAGCGGGAATCGATGGAAGCGACGATTTCATCGGCGATCTGGGCCGCGGCGGCGTCCGGGCCGAGCCCCGCCGGATCGAGCGCGAGGAAGAATTGCGAGAGGCCCGTCTCGCGTTCCGGGTCCTTGGGGATCTGGTGCGTGGCGAGGCCGCCCGAGAGCATCGCCGCAATCATGTCGAGCACCAGGGACAACCCCGAGCCCTTCCAGTAGCCGATGGGCAAAGGCCGCTCGGACGCTTCGATGGCCGCGGGATCGCTCGTGAGACGGCCCGCGGAGTCGAAGCCGCCATCGACGGGCAGCGGCTCACCGCGCTCACGGTAGGACGCCAGCGCGCCGTAGGAGAACTGCGACATGGCCATGTCGAGCACGACGTGGCCGCGCGGCCGCGGGACGGCAAAGACGAGTGGGTTGTTGCCGAGACGCGCCTGGGCCGAGCCCCACGGCGGCAGGTTCGGCATGGTGTTGGTCCAGCACACGCCGATGAAGCCGGCCTCGGCAGCCTGCCACCCATAGGCGCCGCCGCGCATCCAGTGCGTGGTGTTGGCGAGCGCCACCGCGCCCACGCCGTAGCGGCGCGCCAGGGCGAGCGCACGGTCCATGCCGTGCCAGGCGTTCAGGTTGCCGGGGCCGCAATGGCCGTCCCAGCGTTCGAGACCGCCGTGGCTCCGCAGCAGCTCGGGTGTGGCGTGAATGTCGATGCGCCCGGCGCGGATCATGCGCACGAAGCGCGGGAAACGGCTCAGGCCGTGGGTGTAGACGCCATCCCGCGTGGTTTCCGCGAACAGGCGCGCGCAGAGAAGCGCGCGCTGTTCTTCGAAGCCGAGATTGCGAAGCGCGCCGGCGAGCACCTGGTGGAGCTCCTCATAGGGAATTCTCAGCATGGGGAACACCCAGAATAACGCGCGCCGGGGGAGGCGACGGCAGCGGCAGGCCATTTGTAAGAATGAGCATTCTTACGCCCCTGGCCGGGGCTACGCTCACTGTACGGTCGGTCCACACGGCTTACGCCGTGGGCTACTATCTATCGCCCTTCGGGCTTGGTCCACACGGCTTACGTTGTGGGCTACTGTAACCTGCTCAAACCTACCAGGGTGCCCCACTCAGGAACACGCCGCATGCGCTCGCGCCGCGGCGTGCACCGGCCGCTCGTCCAGAAGTTCCCGAAGGCGCGCCAGCTTCGATTCCAATCGGCGGCGCTCGGCTTCCGTCACATCGCAGAGCGTGGGCAGCAGCACGAGAGCTTCAGAATAGGCTCTTTCAGAAGCACGCGCGGACGCAAGCTCGCGGTCCAACTTGCCGCGCATCAGTGCGATGAGCTGGCGATCCGTTTTGGAGCGCAACTCGGCGAGTTTGGACGCATGATTCATGAAAACCTTCACTTAATTATTAGACGCACGAACCGGCGATTTCGATCACTAAAAGTGCGGGCGCCCGTAAACACAAGCACCGCCAACATAAACGGCCCACGCCGGCTCCCGCCCGAAGAAGTACGGAAGCTCACGGTAGTCGCCGCAATCGTGGATGGCGAAATCCGCGAGCTTGCCCGGCTCGAGCGAGCCGATCTCGTGGCCACGGCTCAGGCTGTACGCAGCGTTGCTGGTGGCCGCGGTGATGGATTCGGCCGGCGTCATTCTCATCTGCGTGGAAGCCAGCGAGAGCACCATGGGCATGGAGGCCGTGGGAGACGATCCCGGATTGAAATCCGTCGCCAGCACAACGGCCAGTCCGAGATCGATCATGCGGCGCGCCGCCGGATAACGCGTGGAGCCGAGATTATAGACCGACGCCGGCAACAGGACCGGCTGCACGTTGGCGGCCCGGAGGGCTTCCAGACCGGCGGAACCCGTGGCGTCCAGGTGGTCGGCAGTGGCGGCCCGCAGCTCGGCGGCAAGGAGCGCGCCCTCGTCCGCAGTGAACTGATCGGCGTGAATGCGGAGACCGAATCCGAGCCCCTGCGCGGCGCGGAGGATTACCCGGGCCTTCGCGGCCGGAAATACCGACGGTTCGCAGAACACGTCGCAGTACTCCGCCAGATGCTCCCGCGCAACGAGCGGCAGCATTTCGTGAACAACCAGATCGACATATGCGTCTGTGCGGCCCAGATACTCATCCGGAACCTCGTGCGCTCCCAGGAACGTGGGGATGTACACCAGGGGCCCACCGGCCGCGAGTTCCCGGATGACCCTCAAGATTTTGAGTTCCGACTCGACCGACAGGCCGTACCCCGATTTGGCTTCGATGGTGGTGGTGCCGCCGCGCAGAAACCACTGCTGGTACCTGCGCGCGGCCATAAGAAGTTCCGCCTCGCTGGCCTGGCGAGTGAGCCGCACGGTGGACCGGATGCCTCCGCCGCGGGCCGCGATTTCCGCGTAGGTGGCGCCCTCGGCGCGCTGCTCGAATTCACCAGCCCGCGTGCCGGCAAACACGGGATGAGTGTGCGCGTCGACAAACCCGGGAAGAACGATGCGGCCGCCCGCATCGACGATTTCGGCTTCGGCGGGAAGCAACGGCTCAATGTCCGCGCGCCGGCCGACGGCTTGAATGCGGCCCTCGCGAATCCACATGGCGCCATCGGGAACGATCGCCAGATCCCGCATTTCGGGGCCGGTTCGCGGGCGGCGCGGTCCCGCCAGGGTCACCAGTTGGCCGCAATTCAGGACGGCGAATTCACGCATGCACATTCAACGCGCGCAGGCGCGTTTCCACCGAAGCCCGGAATGCTTGGTCCTTGATGCCGTCGAGATTGATCCGGACGTTTTCCAGCGCGCCGGTCTTGGCCGCAGCCGCGAGCGCCTTGGCGACGGCCAGGTCGGAGGCGAACTTCGCCGGGATTTCGAGCGCTTCCAGGCGCGTCAACATGGCCGAGGCGCGTTCGAGAGCTTGCAGGGGAACCTCGGCGGCGCCATGCAGGGCCTCTTCCACGAAGGGCGCGCGCTCTTGCTTGGGACGCTTGTAGGCCGCCATGACCCGCTGAAACGCCTCGGCGTCGCGCTCGACGGCGCCGGTGAAGAAGCGCCGGTCCTCCTCGAAGCCGCTGCTGTCGAGTTTCGCGAGCCGCGTCACCATGGCGCCCAGCGCGGCCGCCATGGCCGCCGCGGCCGCCGAGGCGCTGCCGCCACCTGGGGTAGCGGTCGGAGCAGCCAATGCATCCAGAAACTCCGGCAACCCGCTGCGCGCTGCCATGGCATCGGCGATGCGGTTCTCCAACACCAGCTCCGGCCGGAAATTTTCATAGCGCAGGAAATACTCCGCCGACATTTCCAGCGCCTTGCGCGGAATCAGGCCCACAATCTCGCTTCCCACCACCGGCACACCGTAACGCTCGGCTTCGCGGCGCACGGTTTCGAAGACCAGGTGCATGGGCGTCTGCTCGAAATCGGTCAGGTTAATCGAGACCTGCGCCAGGTTTCGCGATGCGAGAGCCACGCCCATCGATTTCACGTGACGGAAACCGCCGGAGGAGAACCGGAGGGTCTTGGCGATTTTCTTGGCGATGCCGACGTCGGCGGTCCCGAGATTGATGTTGTAAGCGATCAGGAATTTGCGCGCGCCCACCACGGTGGCGCCGGCGGTCGGATGGCAAACCGGGTCGCCCACATCGGGGTGGCGCTCGGGCACGGTCCCCATTTCTTTGAGCAGCGCTTCGAATTGGCCGCGCCGTATGTTCTCGAGATTCACGCGCTCGGGCCGCCGGGCCGCCGCCTCATAGAAATATACGGGGATACTGAGCCGGTTCCAGATCTCGCTCGCCACCCGCTCGGCGAGCTTGACGCAATCCTCGAGCGTGACCCCCTCGATGGGGATAAACGGAACCACGTCGGCCGCCCCGATACGCGGGTGCGCGCCCTGGTGCCTGGTGAGGTCGATGAGCGAGGCCGCCTTTTCAACCGCGCGGAAAGCGGCATCGGCCACTGCGGCGGGCGGCCCCACGAACGTCAGAACGGAGCGGTTATGATCGGCGTCCGACTCGCGATCGAGCAGGACCACTTCCGGAACGGAAGTGATGGTCTGGACGATGGCATCTACCTTGGCGGCATCGCGGCCTTCGGAAAAATTCGGAACGCATTCAACCAGTTGTCGAGCCATGCTATCCTCTTAGAACGTCAGGTCAGAAACCCTCCGCTCCCTTACGGTCGTGCCTCTGTGCGGAGGCGTGAAAAAATCGCCCGCAAGCGGGCGAGGCAGGCGGAAGCGCCTGCCCCACCATTGCAGGCACGCGACCTCTCTTGGTGGCGCAGGCGGTTTCGCCTGCGAATCTGGATTCTTCACACCTTCTAAGGGGCAGAGTATGTTTCACCTCGTTCCCTCCTCCATCGGCCGCTTGAGCTTATGCTCTCTGGCGAAGCGGATGGCTTCCTCGTAACCGGCGTCTGCGTGGCGGATCACGCCCAGGCCCGGATCGGTGGTCAGCACGCGCTCCAGGCGGCGCGCGGATTCGTCTGTGCCGTCGGCCACCACCACCATTCCGGCATGTTGCGAGTAGCCGATGCCCACCCCGCCGCCATTGTGGATGGACACCCACGACGCGCCCGCGGCGGTGTTCAACAGCGCGTTGAGCAAGGGCCAGTCGGCGATGGCGTCCGAGCCATCGCGCATGGCTTCGGTTTCGCGGAACGGCGAGGCCACCGAGCCCGCGTCCAAATGGTCGCGTCCGATGACAATGGGCGCTTTCAGCTCGCCCGAGCGCACCAGGCGGTTCATGGCGACGCCGAATTCGGCGCGCTCTCCGTAGCCCAGCCAGCAGATCCGCGCCGGCAGACCCTGGAAGCGGATGCGCTTTTGTGCCAGGGGCAACCATCGGCCCAAAGTCTGGTTGCCGGGAAACAGCTCGAGCGCAAGACGATCGGTGCGGTAGATATCCTCGGGATCACCGGAGAGAGCCACCCACCGAAATGGCCCGCGGCCCTCGCAAAACAGAGGCCGGATGTACTCCGGCACGAAGCCGGGAATATCGAAAGCACGCTCCACGCCCGCCTTCTTGGCCTGCGTGCGGATGTTATTGCCGTAATCGAACGTCACGGCGCCTTTCTCTTGCAGCGCCAGCATGGCCTCGACATGCGTGCCCATGGCCTGGAACGAACGCGCCAGGTACTCTTGCGGATCGCGCGTGCGAAGGGCGCGCGCCTCTTCCAGCGTCATGCCGTTGGGGACGTACCCGTTCAACGGGTCGTGCGCGCTGGTCTGGTCGGTCAACACATCCGGCACGAAGCCGCGGCGAACCAGTTCCGGCAGCACGTCCGCGCAGTTCCCCACCAGCGCCACCGATAGCGCTTTCCCTTGCGCCTGGGCTTCGGTCAACACGCGAAGGGCGTCGTCCAGATTGGGGGCGACCTGGTCGCAGTAGCCGGTCTCGAGCCTCCGTTGAATGCGCTGCGGATCAACCTCGACCCCCAGGAAGCACGCGCCATTCATGGTGGCTGCCAGCGGCTGCGCGCCGCCCATGCCACCCATCCCGCCCGACACCACTATCTTGCCGGCGAGCGGCCCTCCGAAATGTTTGCGGCCCACGGCGGCGAAGGTCTCATACGTCCCCTGCACGATTCCCTGGCTCCCGATGTAGATCCACGAGCCCGCGGTCATCTGGCCGTACATGGTGAGACCCATCTTCTCCAGGCGGTTGAATTCGTCCCAGTTGGACCAGTTCCCCACAAGGTTGGCGTTGGCGATCAGCACACGCGGGGCTTCCGCATGCGTGTGGAAGATGCCCACCGGACGTCCCGATTGCACCAGCAGCGTCTCGTCGTTTTCGAGCGATTGGAGCGCGCGGACGATGGCATGAAACGAGGGCCAGTCGCGCGCCGCGCGTCCCGTTCCGCCGTAGACGATCAACTGGTCGGGCTTTTCCGCCACCTCGGGATCGAGGTTGTTGTGGAGCATGCGCAGGGCGGCCTCTTGCTGCCACCCTTTGCAGGTGATAGCGCGCCCCCGCGGCGCGTGGATTGCGGTGGTGAGACTCATACTAATAGTGACAATACCGCTCCCTGACGGTCGCGGCTCGGTGTGCAACGATGTGCCTCGCTCGGAGCCGCGACCGTAAGGGAGCGGTTCTTGGGTTACAGAGAGTCACACTAGAACTCCGAAAACGCCCACTCATCAAATCTACCTTGTCTGATGGCCGCGGCGGTGGCCTCGATGTCGCCCGCCAGCGGCCGGTCTTCCGCCAGCGGCGGCGCGATCGCGCGGACCGCCTCCACCACACGGCGGATCTCTGGCCCCGGCTCGAACGGCTCGCGATGACGCAGGGCTTCCGCCGCCGCCAGAAGCTCGATGGCAACCATGTACTCGGCGTTCTCGACGATGCTGCGCAGCTTGACGGCCGCGGTCATTCCCATCGATACGTGGTCTTCCTGTCCCCCGGAAGTCGGCACATTGTCGACGCTGGCGGGATGGGCCAACACCTTCGACTCGTTGAGGAGCGATGCCGCCACTACCTGCGCGATCATGAAGCCGGACGAGACCCCGGGCGCCGAGGCCAAAAACGCGGGCAGGCCCTGGTTCAGGTCGGGATTCACCAGCCGGTCGATGCGGCGCTCGCCCATGCCGGCCAGCGTGGTCATGGCAATGGCCGCCGAATCGAAGGCCAGCGCCAGCGGTGCGCCGTGGAAATTGCCGCCGGAAAGAACGTCGCCGGTTTCGCCGAATACCAGGGGGTTGTCAGTGGCGGAGCCGGTCTCCGTCTCGACTGCGGCGCGCGCGAACGCCAGAGCGCCGCGCACCGCCCCATGCACCTGCGGCATGCAGCGCAGGCTATAGGCGTCTTGCACGCGGGCCGGCGTCTGGCGCCGCGCGGGATCGACGTCGCTCGCCTCCAGCAAGCTTCGGAGATGCGCGGCGGTGGCCGCCTGCCCCGCATGCGGGCGAGCCGCGTGAATGCGTTGGTCGAACGCCACGGGAGTTCCCAGCAGCGCCCCGAGCGACATGGCGCCGGCCACGTCCGCCAGGCCAACCACGCGCCACGCGCGCCACAGGGCCAGGCCGCCGACCGCGGTCAGCGCTTGCGTTCCGTTGAGCAGCGCAATGCCTTCCTTGGCTTCCAAACGGACCGGCTCGATTCGCGCCAGGCGCAGCGCCTCGCGGCTCGGCCAGCGCCGGCCCTGATATGTGGCCTCGCCTTCGCCGATGATCGACAGCGCCAGGTGCGCCAGCGGAGCCAGGTCTCCGCTGGCGCCCACCGATCCCTTTTCGGGAATCACCGCCAGCACACCGCGGTCGAGCATGGCGACAAGAATTTCGGCGATCAGCGGACGGACCCCGCTATACCCCAGCGCCAGCGTGTTGGCCCGCAGCGCCATGACAACGCGGGTCTCTTCCTCGGAAAGCGGGCGGCCGAGCCCGCAGGCGTGGCTGCGCACCAGGTTGAGTTGGAGGCGTTCGATGGCATCGTCGGCGATGCGCACCTCGCACAGCTTGCCGAAACCGGTGTTGATCCCGTAAACCGGCACGTGCTCCCCGCTGACGCGCAGGACGACGCGCCGGGAAGCTTCCATCTGCGCCATGGCAGCCGGCGCCAGCTCGAGCCGGACCCTTCCGGAGGCGATCTCCGCGATCTCCTTCAAGGTGAGCGGCTGTCCACCGAGTTGCAGCATTCTGACCTAATGATAACGCTGCTCAATTCGTTTGGTGAAGACAGAATCAATGGTATATTGGCTATATGGCGATGGAATCAAGCGCATTACTGGATGAAACCGGCAGAAAGTTGCTGTCGGTCTTGCAGGAAAACGCGCGGCTGTCCTATGCGGAACTCGGGCGCAGAATCGGTCTCTCACCCGCGGCTACCGCGGAGCGGCTGAAGCGCATGGAGGACGCCGGCGTCATCACCGGCTACCGCGTCGATATCGACCGGGAAGCGTTAGGGCTGCCCATTCTGGCGATCATCCGGATGAGCTGCGACGGCGCCAGATACAGGCCGTTCCTGAAGGCCGTGAAAGGTTTCCAGAACGTGGTGGAATGTCATCACGTGGCCGGCGGCGACGCCTTCATCCTGAAGGTGGTGGCGCATTCCGTCGAGGAACTCGAGGGGCTGGTGGAGAAGCTTCTGGAGCACGGAGTTCCCACGACGAGCATCGTGTTCTCATCGCCGGTGGTGAGACGATCGCTGCCAGTTGGGTAACGCCGGCGGTGGCCTTTACGCCCGCGAATTCGGTGACAGACACCAGCGTCAGTCACCGCGCAGGAAATCGTCGCTAACCTGTCCAAGCCCGACGTTCGTCAGGGTAACGATCGCGCCCGGCGGTACGGTAACCTCGCCGGGCGGCATCGGCCCGACGGCGTTCTCCTGCTGGGGGCTTACGACTTCCATATAGCGGAACGGCTCGCCGGGCCACGTCACGGAGACTCTTTGAGGAGCCGCGGACCGGTTTAGCATCACCAGGGTTCGGGCGCCCCCGTTTCCGCTGAAGGCAGTCGCCAGAAGCTGCGGGTTCGAGCTGGCCGCCTGCACGCGCGTCATGCCATCGCGTATCCGCCGGGAGTATGCGCCGAACACCCGCAATTGATGGCTCGTCGCGGCCGGCACAAAACCGTGTTCCGGGTCGGGCGCCATCAGCGTGCGGGTCCAGCCGTAAGAAGGCTGCGCCACGTTGAGCAGGGTCCAGCAGTACATGATGCCGCAGGTGTCCAGCGTGGTCAGCAGCTTGTGGTAGAGCTGGCCCATGGTGAATGCGGCGCGGTAAGTGCGCGTCTGAAAGGCCGGATTGTTGATGCAAAGCTCGCTCGAAAGGAAGGCTTTCGCGCCGATGGCCTGCTTCATCTCCTCGAGGCGCGCGTCGAAACCATCGGGATCGTAGAAGAAGTTTTGATAATCGTACATGTTCGACGCGGCATAATCGATGGCTTTCCACACCGCGTCCTTCTCGCGAAACGCTTTGACGGCGGCAATACCGTCGGCGAGGTACGGCGGATTGTGCATGTGAATCTTCACAGCGCTGAACCCTGCCTCATCTAGCGCCTTGCGCAAAGCGAGCGTCATCTGCTGCCAGACCTCGGGGGGCTGCCGCACCTCATTCTGAATGCCGAGGATCTCCGGCGCGGAGCCGGTTCTCTCGCGCGAAACCTGGCAATAACGAATCATGGCCTTGGCATATTGATCGATGTCCGGAAGCTCGGTGGGCTTTCCGGCGCTGTCGCGCCGCCTGGCCCAGAGGGGCAATTCCCAGAATTCGAAGATCACTTTTCCGCCCAGGCGCCGCAGCCGCCGCATGTAATCGAAGTCGCTGGTCTCGCAGTTCGGGAAGTTGTCCCCATAGTAGTGTGGGGAAGCGTCCGCCGGCCGGTCCCAATTCGTCATTTCCGGGTTGAGGAGCGCGCCGGTGGGGTATTCGCGGTCGAGCAGCAGGTTGTACTCCGCCAGCTTGCGCCACCAGAGGCGCTTGCCTTCCTCGCTGAGTTCGGCGTAAGCCGGCGGAGTGGTGGTCCCGCCCCACCCCAGCATCTCCTGGAAGCGGGCCGAAGCGTCCACGCGCACGGTGGTGGTTTCAATTGACGGCGGCAACAGGCGCCCTCGAACGCCGCCGTCCTCTCCCGAAAACGCCAATTGGTGCCGGTTCACGTCCAGGGCACAGTGCTCGACCAGCGCTTCGGCGCCGTTCAGCGCCACGCGAACGCACAGCCGGTGATCCAGCAGGACGGTGATGGCGCGAAGGTCGCCGGTGTATTCGACGCTGGATTCCTCCCAGAGTCCTTCCGGGTGCCGCGCGGGTCTCTCTGGCACGGGCGGCACTTTGGCGAGGCCGGGCGAGTCATAGTAACGCTGGAGGAGCCGCACTCTGCCCCCGCCGGCTTCCACGGTGAATCCCCCCATGGGGCCGGTGAAGATCCAGTGCAACCGGCTCTTCTCTCCCCTCCACTCGTCAATCGCCAGCGTTCGTTCGAACAGAGCCGGCAGCCATTCCAAAAAATACTTCCGTGGAGCGAGCGGCACGTTCCAGCGAGTGCGCGGCGAGGGTGGACCTGGGAATGCAAACGCTTCGCCATCCCCGGCTGGGCCGCTCCAGGACGGTAAGACCAGCCGCTGCGGGTTGGTGGGACCGGTTTGCCCGGCCGCCTGTGCCAATGCCGGTGTGGAAAGCATCGCCCCGTGAAAGGCTCGGCGTGAAATCTTCATGGTTGATCTCCTTCAGTCTGTGGGAACGCGCAAACCTCTTTTTAGCCGAATTCGCGAACCAGAAGCAATTCGAATGCCACCCTGGGTAGACCGTCTACTGTGTTTGGCGGTAGAATATCTACTGACAATATGCCAAAGGAATCTTCCGAACGGGTCGAACTGTTACAGGGCACGCTCGATATGCTGATCCTGCGCACCTTGCTTTTTGGACCAGCGCACGGGCATCAGATCGCCAAACATATTCACCGGGCTACGGATGACGTGCTCCAGGTCGAGCACGGGTCCCTCTATCCCGCCCTGCACCGCCTGGAGCGAAAAGGTTGGGTGGCGGCGAAGTGGGAGGCGGCGGGCAAAGATCTGCGGCGCGAGTTCAAATATTACCGGCTCACGCCCGCGGGAAGGAAGCAACTCGCCGCCGAGGAATCGAGATGGAAGCAACTGGCCGGGGCCATCGCGCGCGTGATGTGGCCCGCCGAGGAGAGCTGAGATGCGCTGGCGGCGCCGGAAATCGCAAGAGCAGGATCTGGACCGGGAGTTGCTTTCCCACTTGGAGCTGGAAGCCGAAGAACAGGAGGAGGCTGGCTTGCCTCCCGACGAGGCGCGCCATGCCGCTCAACGCGCCTTCGGCAACATGACCCTCATAAGAGAGGCGACTCGCGAAGCGTGGGGATGGACCTGGTTGGAGCGACTCTGGCAAGACCTGCGCTGCTCCTCGCGGATGTTCCGTAAGACTCCCGGATTTACGGCCGCCGCCGTTCTGTCGCTCGCGCTGGGGATCGGCGCCAATACCGCCATCTTCAGCTTGCTGAATGCCGTGGTGTTGCGCCTGCTGCCGGTGACCGATCCGCAGCGGCTCGTGCAGTTCACCAACACGCTTTCGCTTTGGGAAACCGGCGCCAACAACTGGAACAGCTTTTTCAGCTATCCGCAGTTCGAACGTTTTCAAGGGCGGTCGAAGACGCTCGCCGGCGTCTTCGGCCGGACCGCGCTGGGACGCGTGAACGTCGCCTTCCGCGGGACGCCCGGAGTCGCGCTGGCCGACGCCTACACCGCCAATTCCTTCTCCGTGCTGGGAGTCACGCCGCAATATGGCCGCTTCTTCGCGGCGGACGAAGATCGGGCGGACGCCTCCGTGGCCATCCTCAGCGACCGCTACTGGCGCAATCGGTTCGGGGCCGATCCTTCCATCATCGCCGGCGCGGTCACCATTGACCAGCTTCCCTTTACGGTGATCGGTATCACTCCTCCGGAGTTTTCGGACATTGCGGTGGGAACTGGTCCGGACGTTTGGGTGCCGCTTCACGCTCTGGATCGCCTCAAGCCCGACACCCAACGATGGACGGAACCCTTCACGAGCTGGATGCTGATTGCGGGACGGCTTGGTCCGGGAGTTTCGCCCGAGCAGGCGCAGGCCGAGCTCGATGTAATTCACCAGCAGTTGCTGGCGGAGCAGTTTTCGACCTCACCTCTCCGCGGTTGGGAGAACCTGCAGCGCTTCGTTCGCGAAAGCCACCTGGTGCTCCGGCCGGCCGCAACCGGAATGAACAGCAGCCTGCGGGAGCGTTACGCAGTTCCATTGAAACTGCTCACGTGGGTAGCCGGCATCGTCTTGCTGGTGGCGTGCGCCAACGTGGCCAACCTGCTGTTGGCGCGCGCTTCCAACCGGCGCCGCGAGATCGCCGTCAGGTTGGCGCTGGGAGCGGGGCGAGGCCGCGTGGTGCGGCAACTTCTCACCGAGAGCATCCTGCTCGCCTCCATCGGTGGCGCCCTGGCGTTGCTGATGGCGTGGTGGGGCAGCGCGGCCCTGGTGCGCATGATCTCCACCGGCGATTCTCCGGCGCCCCTCGACGTGCATCCGGACTGGCGGATCTTCGGCTTCACCGCGGCCGTCTCGCTGCTCACGGGGATTCTCTTCGGCCTGGCGCCGGCCGTGCGCGGCACGCGCGTCGATCCCGGTCCCGCCCTCAAGGAAGGCACGCGCCATGCTGGCCGATCTCCGCACGCGTTGGACCGAATCCTGGTGGTGGCCCAAGTTGCGCTTTCGGTAGTGCTGATCGCCGGCGCGGGACTGTTCGTGCGGACCTTCCAGAACCTCTGGAGCGTGAACTTGGGATACGACCGCGAAAACGTGCTCATGTTTTCCGTTGATGCCAGGCTCGCGGGTTACCCCATCGACCGGGCCGGCGCGGTCTATCGCGAGATCCTGCGGAGGCTCGAAGCACTGCCGGAGGTGCGCTTCGCCAGCGCTTCCATTGTGCGCCCGGTGGACGACCAGTTCGACCTCGACGATCTGATCGGCGTAGTCGATGGCCGCGACCTGCCCGAGCGCGAGAATATCCGCGTGGCCTGGAACGCCATCAGTCCGGGGTATTTCTCCACCGTTCGAACGCCCATTCTGTTGGGCCGGGATTTCAACTTGCGCGACAACGAGACCGCCCCGCGGGTGGTTATGGTCAACGAGTCACTCGCCAGCCGCGCTTTCCCCGGCCAGAATCCCATCGGCCACCATCTGGGCGCGGCCGCCATCGTAGGCGTGGTGAAGGACTCGCGATACCAAGGTGCGCGCGACCAGCCGCGGCCCGTGCTGTATCACCCGCTTTTCCAGCACGGCAGAGAGCAGGAATATAAGTGGGGATTTGTCTCCTTCGAGCTGCGTTACGGCGCCGGCCGCAACCTTCTGGACCAGGCCCGCCGGGAAGTCGCTCCCGTGGACCGCAACCTGCCGATTTTCGGCGCCAGAACGCTGCGCACGCAGACCGAACAGTCGCTGCTGAAGGAGCGCCTGCTGGCCCTGCTCTCCAGTCTCTTCGGAGCTCTGGCTCTGCTGCTCGCCTGCCTCGGTCTCTATGGCCTGATGGCCTATTCGGTGGCGCGCCGCACCGGCGAGATTGGCATCAGAATGGCGCTGGGCGCCCGCCGCAATCACATTATCTGGCTGGTGCTGCGCGAGGTATTGGGTCTCACCCTGGCGGGCATCGCCGCCGGAATCCCCTTGGCCCTCTGGGCCGCGCGATATGCGAAGTCCCTGCTGTTCGGAATCGGCACGTCGGACCCGTTGACCATAGCGGCCACCATCGCCACATTGATCGGTGTGGCCGCGCTCGCCGGTTACATTCCGGCCTCCCGTGCTCTCCGGGTGGACCCCATGGTCGCCTTGAGGTACGAGTAAAGGCCCGATCACCGCGAGTAGTCGCCCCTGCGCGCCCACCCGCGTGACTTATACTCCAGGAAAGAGCCACATGAGGCAGATACCGAACGGAATCCGAAAAAAAACGCTGTGGGTCGTCACCACTGTCGCGTCGGGCGCTCTGGCGGTCGCAATAGCCGCAGCCCAGCCTGGCGGACGGTATCCTGCGCATTGGTGGACACCGGTTCCGGAGGACCAAAAGCCGGCTTGGGAAATACTCCCCCAAGCTGCCCGACCCGGTGAAGTGATTCTCTCCAAGAGGAATGAGCTCGGAATCCTGTCCAACTTCGCCGCCACGCCGTTCACGTTTCATGGGAAGAGTTATGCCAGCGTGGAGGGATTCTGGCAGATGATGCTCTATCCTGAAGGGCCCGGCGATCCCCGCGCCAAAGCCCCGGGGATAACGTGGCCCCACACACGCCAGGAGGTCGCGCGCATGACCGGGTTCGAGGCCAAGGATGCCGGGACGCTCGCTCAAGAGAACATGCGGAAAATGGGGATTGACTGGGTGACCTTCGAAGGCAAGAGGGTGACGTACAGGTCGCCCAAGAAAGGCGATCACTATCGTCTCATCCTGGAGGCGATGCGGGCCAAGCTGGCACAAAACCCGAAGGTGCGAGAGATCCTCCTTTCCACCGGAGACCTAGTTCTGCTGCCCGACCACATCCAGGAGCCCGATCCCCCTGCTGAGTGGCTCTATTATCGGATTTGGATGGATCTGAGAAGGGAGCTCCAACGTTTTGTCAATCAGTCCAGCCGGGGCAGCGCCCGGCCGCGCCAACCTCTGACCGTCTCGTTGCGTGGTCAGAACCTTACGCCCCGGCGCGGTGAGCCGGTAGTACGGACGCCGACGCTGGCCGGGCTTTTCGACCCAGCACCCTTCGATCCATCCAGTCAAGCCGGTCCGCTTGCTCCCGCTGGCCCCGAATGAACGCGTCAGCCCTCAGGCTGACCGCTGCGGGATGTACCGGATGGCGATGCATGAGCGGTCACAAAGCGTTGTCTCAATGGAATCAGTCGATTACGCTCCAGCCTTGCCAGCCGCGCGCTACACTATCGGCGGGAGGAGTTCTCGCTCGGGTAGCGCCGGCAGGATAGAAGAACCGGCGGCAGAAAGCGACCGCCGGCGCTACAGGGCGGCAGAATAACTGGGACCATCATGCCCCTCTGGCTTTCCGAATCCGATGTCCGCGCCGTCCTTTCCATGGGCGAATTGATCGAAGCCATGGAATCCGCGCTCGCCGCCTTTTCTTCCGGGCGTGTGCTGCAACCCGTCCGCACGGCGCTCGAGCTGAGAGACATGGCCTTCTTCGCGGTCATGCCCGCCTACGACCGGGAGCATGCGATTCTCGGAGCCAAACTGGTCAGCGTGATCTCTTCCAACGCCGCCCGGGGGCTGCCGACGCACCTGGCCGCCATTTCCCTGTTCGATCCGGCCACCGGGGAACTTCTGGCGGTGATGGATGGCCGCTACATTACGGAGGTCCGAACCGCGGCGGTCTCCGCCGTTTCCGTCCGCCACCTGGCGCGCGCGGATGCAACCGTGCTGGCGATCCTCGGCTCCGGCGTTCAAGCCCGCAGCCACCTGGCGGCGCTTCGGCTGGTGCGGCCGTTCCGGGAAATCTGGACCTGGAGTCCCGCCCCGGATCACCTGCGGCAGTTTGTGGCGGGCGCCGGTGCCCTGGTCCGGGCGGCGCGGACCGCCGAAGAGGCCGTGCGCGCCGCCGATGTAGTCGTGCTGGCCACTTCCTCCGTCAAGCCGGCCATCCAGGACGCTTGGGTGCGCGAAGGAACCCACGTCATTTCCATCGGCGCGTGCCGGCCGGAGCATCGCGAAATCGATCCGGCGCTCGTGGCCCGCGCCTGCCTGGTGGTCGATTCCAGAGAGGCGGCTTTGCGGGAATCGGGTGATGTAGTGCAAGCCATCCGCGAAGGCCGCTTCGCGGAAGACCACATCCGCGCGGAACTGGGCCAGATCGTCTCCGGCCAGGAACCCGGCCGCTGCGGGGCTCGGCAAGTCACCCTGTTCAAGTCCCTCGGCCTGGCAATCGAAGATCTCGTGGCCGCCAGCCTGGCGTATCGCCGCGCGCGAGAAACCGGCCGCGGCATTCACGTCCCTGTATGAGATACACAGTTCAAGCCTTGAAAGGAGGCAAACATGGACACTGACCAACCAATCGGGGCTGCGGCAAGTGCCGCCGACGCTCAGCAACGTGTGCTCGCCCGTTATCATGAGCGCATCCAGTACTACTGGAAAGCGGGTCGAGGCAACAAGCGCGCGTATAAGGCCACCAGATATCTGACCGTGGTGCTCGGCGCCCTGGTGACATTGATATCCTCCCTCTCCTCCGCGAATCTCGCGAAGGGGACGTGGATCGCGACCGCTCTTGCCGTCCTGACACCACTCTTCGCCGCCAGTCTGGCCATCATTGGCGGCTTTTACCAGAACTTCCAGTGGGGAGCCGCCTGGTCTGACATGGTAATTACCGCGGAACGCCTCGAAACCGAGCGCGACCGCATCTCTGTCACTCCTCCGGGTCAAATCGACGCGGTCAAGGAGATGGCTCTGCTGGATGAGATGGTGCTGGACGAAACCAAAGGGTTTTTTCAACGGCTCTTCGGTTCCGGCGGATCTGAAAATCCTCCGTCTGGCGGCGAGGCCGCCTAGCGCGCATTTCTCACACCGCCGCGCCTCCCGCAGTGGAAAGACCCGCCGCCGCAGTTGGTTTGGAGCCGTGACATCCGATATACTGTTTCTAATCCCTCAAGCAGATCCCCCTGCCGGGACCAGTATATTCAAAGGACGTAACACGGCATGAGTTTGAGCCAACTGGCAAGGTCCATTAGCGAGTCGCCCACCCTGAAGCTGAATGAAACCGCGGCGCTGCTCAGGGACAAGGGCGAACCAGTCATTCACCTCGGAGGCGGCGAGCCGAAAAGCAAAGCGCCCATCGACGCCATCGTAAGCTGCGCGTCTCTTCTCAGTACGGGCGACGTGAAATACACTCCGGCAGACGGCATCCCAGCGCTCAAGAAGGCCATCATCCGTTACACCGAAGAGCACTACGGCCGCCTGGCTGCGCCGGAGAACGTGATCGCCTCCAGCGGCGCCAAGCAGTCTATCATGGTGCTGCTGCACGCCATCCTCGATCCCAAGGAGGAAGTCATTTTCCCCGTGCCGTACTGGGTCAGCTATCCGGAGATGGTGAAACTCGCGGGCGGCGTACCCGTGCCGGTGGCGGCGCTCGACGGTGGCTTCGAGCCGACCGTCGACGAGATCGCCCAGGCCGTGGGACCCTACACGAAAGCCATCATCGTCAACAGCCCCAACAACCCTTCCGGCGCGGTGTACTCCGACGAATTCATCGCCGGCGTGGTGGAGCTGTGCGAAAAGCGCAACCTTTATCTGGTCATGGACGACACTTACAACCGGTTGATCTTCGACGGCCGCAAGCCCACCAACTGCTACCGCTTCAGCAAAGCTCCCAGCCTCGACAGCTCCAAGCTCGTGGTCATCAATTGCGTCTCGAAAATGTACGCCATGACCGGTTTTCGCATCGGCTGGGCGATCGGCAACAAAGAGCTGGTCCGGGCCATGACCAATATCCAGTCGCAGGAGACCTCCGGTCCGGCCGCGCCTTCGCAATGGGCCGCGGTGGGCGCGCTCAACGGCGTGCAGTCGTCGATCGAGAGCCTGCGCCTCACGCTGGAGAACAATCGCAATGTGATGATGACGCGGCTGGGCGCGTTCTCCGGCGTGAAGGTGGTGAAGCCCGGCGGCACATTCTATTGCTTCCCCGATTTCAGCGCCTACGAGAAGGATTCGCAAAAACTGTGCCGCTTGCTGCTCGATAAGGTCCGGGTGGTCACCGTTCCCGGCCGCGAGTTTGGCATGGAGGGCCACCTGCGGCTGAGTTACTGCGGCACGGTCAAGGATGTCACCGAAGGCATCGAGCGTATCAAGTGGGCGCTCGACCCGGACGCGCCCAACGAGCTTTACCTGGGCGACCGCAAACTAGTGAGGGACTGGCGATGAACCCGTATCTCGATCTTCCATCTCCCGCTCAGCCCGAGGCTGGCAAGCTGGCCAGCAATTACGGCCTGCAAAACCACGGCCTGACGAACCTGCATCGCGTCTACTGGAACCTGCCGACTGCGTCGCTGTACGAAGAGATCGTATTCCGGGGCGAGGCCCGCGTCTCGCATCTCGGCCCGGTAGTGGTGAGCACCGGCAAGCACACGGCGCGCGCCGCCGCCGATAAGTTCGTCGTCCGCGAGCACTCCACCGAAAGCCACGTCTGGTGGGGCGAGTACAACCGGCCGTTCAGCGCCGAAAAGTTCAGCGCGCTGCTCACGCGGGTGCAGGGATTCCTGCAAGGCCGCGACGTGTTCGTGCAGGATTGCTATGCCGGCGCCGATCCGGACTACCGCCTGCCCATCCGGATCGTCACCGAGAAGGCCTGGCACAGCCTGTTCGCCCGCAACATGTTTATGAAGATCCGCGGCACCGAGGATCTCAAGCGCCACGTGCCCGAGTTCACGGTGATCTGCGCGCCCTCGTTCCAGGCCTCCCCGATCATCGACGGCACCCGCACCGAGACCTTCATCATCATCAACTTTTCCCAGCGGCTGGCCATCATCGGCGGTTCCAGTTATGGCGGGGAGATCAAGAAGACCATCTTCACGGTGCTCAATTTCCTGCTTCCGCTGGAGGGCGTGCTGCCGATGCACTGCTCGGCCAACGTCGGGCCGGACGGGGATACGGCGCTGTTCTTCGGCCTCTCCGGCACCGGCAAGACGACGCTCTCGGCGGACCCGTCCCGCAGCCTGATCGGCGACGACGAGCATGGCTGGAGCGAGAACGGCGTGTTCAACTTCGAGGACGGCTGCTATGCCAAGGTGATTCGTCTCTCGCCCGAAGCCGAGCCGCAGATCCATGCCTGCACGCGCCGCTTCGGCACCATCCTGGAGAACGTGGTGCTCGATCCGCTTTCGCGCCGCCTCGACCTCAACGACGACGCCCTCACCGAAAACACCCGCGGCGCCTATCCGCTCGATTACATCGAGAACTATCTGCCGCCCAAGATGGCCGGCCATCCGCGCAACGTGGTCTTCCTGACGTGCGACGCCAGCGGCGTCATGCC
>JBEKYW010000061.1:0-26784 GCA_049510555.1 Bryobacteraceae bacterium | reverse complement strand
GGATAGCATTTCACCGATTCGGTACAGACGCCGAGGTGGCCGAGAGCGCCGAGAAACTCTAAATTCTCGGCGCCTCTGCGTCTCGGCGGTGGAAAATTTCCGCCCTTATGGACGGATTACGGTCCGTCTCCCCAGCCGATCGCCGATAATGAAGGGTAGCCTATGACTGTCGAGATCGAAGGCGTCACCTTGCACCTGGCCCATCCGGATGAGGTGGCGGTCCAGTGGGTCGGGCAAGATGAGCTCATGCGGCAATTGCTGGCCGCGTGGATGGTGGTCAGCGAACAGGACCTGCCCATGAACCCGCGCCTGCTGGGTAAACCGGGCGTGGGCAAGACCACCCTCGCCTACGCTGCCGGCAGGCGCATGGGGCGCGATGTGTACATCCTGCAAGCCACCATGGACACGCGCCCGGAAGACCTGCTGATCACTCCCGTGATCGAGGGCCAAGGCAGCCTTCGCTACGTGGCGTCGCCACTGGTCACCGCCATGATCCGCGGGGGCATCGCGATTGTGGACGAGGGCAACCGCATGAGCGAGAAAAGCTGGGCCAGCCTGGCACCGCTGCTCGACAACCGCCGCTACGTGGAATCCATCGTCGCCGGCATCAAGATCAAGGCGCATCCCCATTTCCGGCTGGTCACCACCATGAACGACGACGCCTCCACCTTCGAGCTGCCTGAGTACATTCACTCCCGGCTGCAGCCCCAGATCTTCATCGACTTTCCCGAGCGCGATGAGGAGTACCACATCCTGAAGGAAAACCTCCCCTTCGCCGAAGAACGCATCTTGAATTACGTGACGGATTTTCTCCAGATGGCCCACGCCGCCGACGAGCGCTACACGGTCCGCGACGGCATCAACGTCGGCCGTTTCGCCATCAAGCTGAAGAGCCTGGCCACCCGGCGGACGCACGAGACCGAGGCGCTGGAAATGGCCATCGTTCAGGTGCTGGGGGAAGAAGCCCTGCGGTATGTCCGGAGAAACCGACCTTCCACTTCCTGATTCGGGAAGCCTGAAGCGGGGGCGCTTCACCTACTTTCCGGTAGTGCCGGGCCGGCTCGAGTTCGGCATCGAGGTGCGCCAGGCGATTCTGCGCGAACGCCCGCAAGCGATCGCGCTGGAGTTGCCGGCTACCTTGCAGGCGGCGTGGCTGCGAGCCGTGGCGCGCCTGCCTGAAATGTCGCTGATCTTCTACCCGGACGAGACCTCGGGCGCCGACCAGGCGATCTACGTGCCCATCGAGCCGGCCGACCCGTTCACCGAGGCCATCCGCACGGGACTCGAGACCGGCGCGGAGATCGTATTTGCGGATCCCGACGCCGGCCAGCGCCCGCACCTGAAAGATGCCTACCCGGACCCCTACGCCATCCGCCATATCGGCCTCGAGCGGTACATCGAGGCGTACCGCGTTTATCCGCAGCCGCGCTCGGCGGAGATCGCGCAGCATGCCGCGGGCATAGCCTGGAAACTACAGGGCACGAATCCCCTGGCGAACGTTTTGGTGGTGGTGTCGCTGAACCTGCTCGACCCCTTACTGGAGGCGATGGAGGAACCCCAGGCGCAGCCCATGGCGCGCACGCGCCGCGAGGGCGTCGAGCTTTTCAATCCGCACCCGGAATCGCTGGCCGAGATCACCATCGAATACCCGCAGCTTCAATGGCGCTACGAGAGTTTCCGGCAGCTTCCGACGGACGGGCGCCTGATCGACCGGCGCCACGCGCAACTGGCGGTTTTCCGCGAAGCCGAGAAGGAGTACGAAGCCTCGACCGGCGAGCGCATCGCGCACTGGCAGCGGCGTCTGCTGGCCCGCTACACGCGCAACCTCGCGCTGGCCGGGAATGAACTCTCGGCTGGCCTGTTCGACCTGGCGGTGGCGGCGCGCGCCGTGGCCGACGACAACTACGCCTGGGAGGTCTGGGAGGCGGCCGGCCGCTATCCGCCTCAGAACAGCGCGTCGGACCTGACGACCGTGCGGGTTTCGGGCGAGGAAGTGTGGCTGGATACCAAGCGCATTCGCCTGCGCCGCCGCCTGCCGAGCCCCAAGCGGCGGCTCCGTCCTTTTGGATTGAAGCCGCGCAAGAAGGAGAAGTTTCCGGGCGAATGGGCCAGCCAGTTGAACGGCACCGGCATCTGTTCCTATCCGCCGGAAGACCTCGTGATTGAGGACTACGGCCGCTTCCTGAAGAAGAAAGGCAAGAGCATCCTTTCCGAAGAGAGCGCGCGCGTCGAGCCGTTCACAACCTCCATTCTGGACGGCATCGACCTGCGCGAGACCATCCGCAAGTGGTACGAGGGCCGCATTTACGTGCGCCAGTTCCAGAAGACTCACGGCGAGGTGGGCGCGGTGGTGGTAATCTTCGACGAGGATCGCGACGACCGCTACCCCTACCTCACCACCTGGCTGGGCGAGAACCAGAACGAATCGGACATGGCGTTTTACTCGACCTTCCCCTTCGACAACCTGGTGGGGCCGGGCATGGGGCGCGCCGAGTACGGCGGTTTCCTGATGACTCTTCCGCCACGGCGCCTGTACGACGTGTGGCAGGACGCGGATTACCAATTCGCGGAGTCGAAATCGGAGCGGCTGCTGCTGGCGGCGCTCGACTATTCGCTCCACCGGCACGTAGTTTACGTCGCCGCCAAGCCGCCGCGTTCCATTTTCAAGACCATCGCCTCGCGCGTGGGCCGCACCATCATTTACATCCCCATAGGGCAGCTTTCGCCGGTCTCTCTAAAGAAGATCCGCGTGGTCCACGTGCTGGACGGTTACGACAAGCGCGAGATCGCGAAAGACTACTTGTAACGGCGGTGGTCTTGCCGCCGGTGTTTTTCCTGCATTTCAGTTGCACACCGCCGCTGATTCCAGGCTTCGGACTTTCGCCGAGAGCGTGGTCCGCTTCAGACGGAGCATCTCCGCGGCCGCCTTTTTGTTCCCCCCGGTCTTGCGCAACGCCTGATCGAGGATGCTGCGTTCGATGAGCGCCAGCGTCTGCTCGTAATCCAGTCCACCGTCGGGCACGGAGACCAGCGGGAGTTCGCCCGGCGCCGCCAGGCTGGCCCGCGCGGGTGTGGCCGGCGGGAAATCGGCGGGCACCAGCACGCGGCGCTCGCCACTCAGTGCAATCGCCATCTCCACGGCGTTTTCCAGTTGGCGAATATTGCCGGGCCAGGAGCATTCACACAGCCGCAGGAGGGCCTCGGGACTGAGCGACCGGAGGGGTATTCCCTCCAACCCGCAGATTTTGGCCGCGCAGTGCGCGGCCAGCAGTGGGATGTCCGCGCGCCGCTGGCGCAACGGCGGCATGTGGAGGGGCACCACGTTCAAACGGTAGTACAGGTCCTCCCGGAACCTGCCTTGCTCGATTCGCCGGGCCAGGTCGCAATTGGATGCCGCCACCACGCGAATGTCGGCGCGCACGGTCTCGGAGCTGCCCACCCTTTGAAACTCGCGTTCCTGTAGAACTCTCAGGAACTTGGCTTGAAGGTCCAGCGCCAGGTCGCCGATTTCGTCCAGAAACAGGGTGCCTCCGTCGGCCAACTCCAACCGTCCGATCCGGTTTTGAACGGCTCCCGTGAAAGCTCCGCGGACGTGGCCGAACAATTCGGCCTCCAGCAGGTTCTCGGGTAGGGCGCTGCAATTCACGGTCACCATGCGCGCGTGGCGGCGGGGGCTGGCCAGGTGCAGGGCCCGCGCGGCAATCTCCTTGCCAGTGCCGGTCTCACCGGTGATGAGGACCGTCGCGCGGCGGGCGCCTACCATGCGAATGATGTGGCTGATCTGCCGCATTTCGTGACTCTCCCCCACCAGCAGGCGCTCCCACTCCTCCTCCCCGACATTTTCGGCGAGACGGGCCAGATCAGCCCTCCTCCGCTCTTCTATGGCCTGCTCAATTTGCGCCAACGTCTCGGGACCGCTGGAGAGGAACTGATAGGCGCCCAGCCGCGCCAGGCGGACGGCATCGGAAAGCTGGGCTCGGGGGTCGCGGATCAGCACTGGAGTGCCGGGCGCCAGCCGCTGCGCCTCTTCCAACAGCGCGTCCGGGGTCCAGCGGGCTAGGGGAAAATCCAACACAATGGCGTCATAGGCGCTTGGATGCAATCTTCCCAAGGCCGCTTCCGGCGACTGGTACTCCGTTTTCCAGGTGACCAGATGATCCGGCCATTCGGCCCCCAATCTGTGTAAAGCCTCGCTAATCCACAGAACTGGTCTGGCTTGCATACCGATTACACAGCAGCAATCGGCAGAAACGGGGAAAGCTTTAGCAGGAATCCTGGAAATTCCTTGGAGAGTGGCTAAAGAGCCGGAGGCTATTTGCCGATATGTCATCCAGCCAAAGGTTGGCATACCGAATGAGAGTAAATGATCGAAATCTGACGAGCGCCTCTGCCGCCGAATCCGGGCGATCCCAGGAGACCCAGAAGCTGAACCGCACCCAAGGGGTCAAAGACGGAATCGCCACAACCGACCGAAGCGGTGATCGGGTTGAGCTTTCCAGCACATTGGAACAGCTTTCCCGCGCCATGTCGGCATTCGGATCCGAGCGCGCCAGCCGCGTTCAAGCCCTGGCGGCGCAATACCGGAGCGGGAACTACCACGTCGATTCACTGGCCGTCGCCCGCGGGATGGTTTCCGAAGCTTTGCTCCCAGAAAGCGCGTAACATGGCGGCAGCCGATGTTGTACAACGGCTCGTGGCGGTCCGCTCGGAAGTGGATCAGGCGTGCGAGCTGCTGATATCCGCTTCCCCAAAAGCCCTGGATTCCTGTACGCACATCCTGGAAACAGCGGGTTCCCGGTTGGCGGAATTGCAGCCGCAATTGCCCGAGGGAGCCGGGAATTCCACGGCCCAGCAAGAGGCGCGCCGCTTGCGCGGCGCCGTCGCCCGCGCCAACAGCTTGCTGGAAAACGCGTTCAGCTTCTATGTCAACTGGCGCCGGCTGCTAGGGTCTCTGAGCGCGGGGTACACCGAGCGCGGGGACCCGGCGCCGGCGCCGTGCCAGGGGCGAATCTGCCTGGAAGGCTAAAACGCCATGGTCAGCCTTCTCTCCATTTTGTCCACCTCGGCCAGCGCGCTGAGGGCCTACGAGCAGGTGCTGAACGTAACCCAGAACAACGTGGCGAACGCCTCCACTCCGGGTTATGCCAAGCAGAGCCAGCAACTCTGTGCCCTGCCGGGGGACCCGGAAATGGGGGCGACCGGCGGCGTCAAAGCAGGCGTAATCCAGAGTGCCCGCGACCAGTACGCCGAGCAAAACGTCTGGCGGCAAACGGTCTTGCTGGGGCAAGCCGGCCAGAACGTCAATAGTTTCACGGCGCTCGAATCCCTGTTCGACATTTCGGGCGCCTCGGGCATCCCCAACACGCTCAATAGCCTGTTGGCGAGCTTCTCGGCCTGGGGGCAGTCCCCCAACGATACGGCAGCGCGCCAGACCGTAATCGACCGCGCCACCGATCTGGCCACTTCCTTCCGGCAAGCCGCCTCCGGACTGGAGGGAGTCGTTAAGGATACCAATCAGCAACTGCAACAGACGGTGGATCAGGTCAATAACCTAGTTGGGCAACTGCAGGGATATAACGCGCAGATCCTCCGGGGCGACCGGAACGATGCCGGCCTGGAGGCTCAGGTCTATTCGACGCTGGAACAACTTTCCCAGTACGTCGATATCACGGCAAGACAACAGGACGACGGCTCGACGACCGTTCTGCTCGGCGGCCAGACGGCACTGTTGGTAGGGGCGCAGCAGTACAGCATCAGTAGCACCTTCCAGCAACCCGATAACCCGGTCTATCCGGATGGGCTGCCGGAAGCGCAAATTCTGGGGGCTGACGGGTCCGACATTACCGCCTCGGTCACCACCGGCCAACTCGGGGCACTGCTCAACATACGCAACCAGGTGCTGCCTTCCTACCTCGGCGACGCCAATCAGCCCGGCGACCTGAACACCATGGCGAAACAGTTCGCCGACCGCGTGAACCAACTGCTGACCTCGGGCAATGTTGACAACGGTGATCCCCCGCTGGCGGGCGTGCCTCTGTTCACCTACGACACCACTGACGACACCAACGTGGCGAACACGCTTTCGGTGGACCCCACGGTCACGCCCGACCAGTTGGCCGCCATCGATCCGGGCCCGCCAGAGGTCGCCAACGGCATTCCCCTGGCCTTATCTCAGTTGTCCAACCCTCAAAACACCGCGGACGAAATCAACGGCGCCAGCTTCACCGAATTCTACGGAAACATGGCATCGCGCATCGGCACCGCCCTGACTAATGCCACAAGCCAGCAGACGGTCCAGCAATCGGCCGTAGCGCAAGCCCAGAACCTGCGCAAGCAGTCGTCCGGCGTCGACCTCGATGCAGAAGCCATGGTGGTTGTCGAGTTTGAGAGAGCTTACCAGGCAAACTCGCGTCTGATTTCGGTGCTGGACCAACTCACCCAGGACACGATCAACATCCTGTCCACCGCCTGAGGACTGATATGATTACGAACCTCGATCCCGAATCAGCGCTTTTTCTGGCCGACGTAAACCGGATTCAGCAAAGACTCGCCGACGCCAATTCCCAGGTCTCTTCCGGCAAGAAGATCAATGTCGCCTCCGATGCGCCCGATCAAATCGATTCGCTGCTCCAGCTTCGGGCCGACCAGCAGAGCAACACTCAGATCGAGTCGAATCTGACGCTGGCGCAAGCGGACGCCAACGGCGCCGACAATGCTCTCAGCGCCGCCATCCATCTCATGGATCGGGCGGTCACGCTGGCGACACGGGGAGCCACGGCCACCTCCGATGCTACCACCCAGGCCAACCTCGCCCAGGAAGTGCAATCTCTTCAGGAGCAGATGGTCTCGTACAGCCAGACCAGGGTCCAAGGCCGTTACATCTTCAGCGGGGACCTGGATGGAAGCCCCTCATACGCGTTGGACCTCACCGCCCCTAATGGCGTGGATCAGCTTTCCAATAGCGCATCCACGCGCCAGATTGAGAACCCCGCTGGCGGATCGTTTCCGGCTTCGAAGACGGCGCAAGAGATTTTCGACGACCAAAACCCCGACGGCACTCCCGCGGCGGATAATGTCTTCGCGGCATTGAACGCGCTTCGAACGGCTCTGCTCAACAACGACAGCAACGCCATAGGCAGCTCGATCGGCGCTCTCGAACAGGCTTCCGATCACCTCAATTCCATGGAGGCGTTCTATGGCACAGTCGAGAATCGCATCCAGGATGCCACCAGCTTCGCGAGCCAGTATGACACCCAGCTCCAGACCGAAATCAGCCAGAAGCAGGATGCCGACGTGACCGCCGCGGCGCTGGGACTCACCCAGGCCAACACGCAGCTTCAGGCGGCCTACCAGGCGCGCGCCAAAATGCCGCACACCAGCCTCTTCGATTTCCTCGTCTGACGGCCCGCGGCCCTAATGCTTCATGTTCCTTTGGACGTGGTGATTAGTCGAACAGGTGCGGCACAAACTGGCTGGCGTTGGTCGTGATGGGCATGCCCGATTCGCGAATGCCCATGCCGCCCGCGGCGTTGCCTTCCTCGTGGCCGATCACCCAACTGCCGATGACCGGATACATCCCGTCAAAACTCTTCCACGGCGCCAGGTCCTGATAGATGAAACCTTCGGCGCCGTAATGGCCGCCAGTGTCAACGTCCTTGCCCGGCTGGTGCAGCGTGATGTTCGCGCCCTCGCGCCCCAGCAGAGGTTTCCTGACCCACGACAGCATCAGGCCCGGCCCGTCGAAGCTCGCCTCCAGCAGGTTGGGATGACGCGGGTACAGCTTCCAGAGCACCGGCAGGATTCCCTTGTTGGAGAGCAGCATTTTCCAGGGCGGCTCGATCCACAGCGTGTTCGCCGTGGCGAGGTGTTTGCCGAACTCTTCGCGCACCATCCACTCCCACGGATAGAGTTTGAAAACGGCTCCCAGAGGCTGATCGTCCGGCCCCACGAAGGTGGCGCCGTCCCACCCGATCTCATCGATCGGGAAAATCGACGCCGTGAGCCCCGCCTGCCGCGCCGTGTCGTGAAGGTAGGTGACGGTCATTCCGTCTTCGGCGTCGTCCATCGAGCAGAAGTCGATGCGGCTCCCCGGAAGGTACGGCGTCAACTGCTTCCACAGCGCGATCAGCCGCTCATGAATGGAATTGAATTGGTCGCGCTTGGGGAACGCGTTCTGGAGCCAGTGCCACTGCGCCACAGCGGCTTCCACCAGCGAGGTGGGGGTGTCCGCGTTGTATTCCAGAAGCTTCGGCGGATGGGTGCCGTCGAAGGCAAAGTCGAAACGCCCATAGAGCGAGGGCGGCCCGGCTTCCCAGGAGGCCTCGATGAGCGGGACGGCGTTCTCCGGAATCCCCATCCTGGCGTAGAGCTGGTTATCGATGATGTGCCCAGCCGCTTCCAGCGTCATCTTCTCGAGCTGGTTGGTGGCCGCTTCCAGAACGTCCACCTCCTTGGCCGTGAATTCATAGAACGCGGACTCGTTCCAATAAGGCTGCTCCAGGGAATGCCAGGTCAGGCCGGCCTCTTCGACCTTCTTCTGCCAGTCCGCCCGTGGCGTCGCCGCGATCCTTCGCATTATTCCCCTGCCACTGCGGTCAGGCTGGCTCTGGCCGATTTCTTCATGGAAACTTCTCTATCCTAGCGCGGTTGTGGGGCGGCCATTCCTGGCCGCAGCCGGCTTTTAGCCGGCAGGACCCGCTGGAAAGCGGGTCCGCAGCCTGAATAGGCTGCCCCACATCGAGAGGATTGGTGGTCCGCGGATCGCGATTTCAGCCCGGGTTGTTTACCGCGGCGTAAACGTCGATACCGCGCCAAAACGCTGGTAATTGCTGTACGCGATTCTCAAGCGGATGCGTTGCGGGCCCGTGCGGAATTGCAGCGTGTCATCGGCATACGTATAGACCGGGAACCAGTGCCGGCCGTCGATCGGTTTGCGGATGGTGGTGAAGCGCGGGAACAGGTTCTCCGTCTTGGTGGTCCGGATCTGCGGCACGGCCTGGCCCTCCAGCCGCACAATGTTGTACTCCTTCTTGTCCAGCCACATCATCCCGTCGAAGAATCTCTGCCCTTCGAGAATCTGGCGCGGACGCACCTGGAGCACCCAGCAGTCCACGTCATCCATGGTCTCATCGCCGCGGAACTTGGTCTCGTAATTCCAAAGCCGGTCTCCCGTCAGGACCAACGGCTGAATCTCGCGGATGTCGCGAAAATCTTCGTCGGTCAGGAGGAGGTATTTGAGCCGGTTCTCGACTGCCCCGATCAACTCTTCGGTGCGCTCGTGCTGGGGCGAGAAGATGATGTCCCGGACCTCGCGATAGGCGCCGCGCGCCGCGCCGTGGTCGTCCAGTTCGTCGATGGTGACGGTCTGGCGGTACATGTATTCGTTGCGCTCGGCCTCGGTTTCGGTCTCGCGGTGGGCCACCAGTTTCGCCAGGTTGGCGGGCGGATCTTGGGCGCGCGCCGGGGGCGGGAATGGCACGAATGTTAAAATGAAGCCGATGGCGAAAACGCTCGGCAGCTTCCGGGCGGCTGTGCCGATCGGCTGGATAGCGCTGGGCGTGGCGGGTGTTCTGTACGCGCGGTTCAAGGGCATCCCAAGCTGGGCGGCCGTGCCGGTGCTGGCCGCTTACCTCGTGGAATACCCATTCTATCTGGTCCCGGCCTTCCCCACCCTGCGGGAGCGCCTCGCCGGAGCCCGCCTGCCCGGGTTCCTGGTGGCCTCGACCGTGCTGCCGTACCTGGTGTGCTGCTGCGGAGCGGTCGATTTTCAGTGGATCGGCCTGGTGCGTCTGGCAGCGCTCTCGCTCGCGCTGAGCCTGTGGTACCTGGTGTTGCCGGCAACCGCGCTGGCGGATATCGCCTTTCTAGCGCTCATCGCCTCCGTGATGCTGGGCCGGTACTTCGATCCCATTTATCCCAAGCCCTACCCCGGCGTCGATGCCACCTATCTTGGGAAGCTGGCGCTGATTCAAATTGCCGTCATGACCTTGACCCTGGAGCGCCGCATTCACGAGACCGGCTACGGCTTCGTGCCGAAGTGGCATGATTGGCGCATCGGCGCGCTCCATTACTTGTATTTCGTGCCGGTTGGGCTTCCCCTGGCGCTGGTGATCAAAGCAGTTCGGTTCGCCGCGCCGGCGCCGCTTTGGGTCGCGGCCGCAACCTTTCTCGGCATGCTGTGGGTGGTCGTGCTTTTCGAAGAGTTCCTGTTTCGGGGCGTGCTCCAGTCCTGGATCGAAGAGTGGACGTGGAGCCGGAAGGCTGCTCTCGTCATCACGTCGGTGTTGTTCGGCTTGGCCCACCTCTGGTTCCGCAGTTTCCCGAACTGGCGGTGGGTGCCGGTGGCCACGGTGCTGGGATGGTTCTGTGGCCGCGCGCGCAATGAGGCCGGCAACATCCGCGCCGGAATGGTGACTCACGCCTTGGTGGTGACTACCTGGCGGGTCTTCTTCGCATAGGGATGCTGGGCTCCGCCAAGCAACTGGCCGTACTACTAGTACCTGGGCTGCTTGGCAAGCTACGCGCCGACTGGCAACCGGGTCCCTGGCGGGTTAACAACCCGCGGTGAGCTACGAGCCTGCCCCACATGAGATGATAAGTGTTCCAGAATCCACATGTTAGAAGAATTGGTTAGATCCTTTACAAAAAAATACAAATTTCTATTGATTTCTGGATCGGAGTCTATTATTATTGGAAGTAAGCCGGGGAGGCAACTCCCACCAAAGCGAGACTAACCTCTAAATAAAGACCCCTGAAGCAAACCTCCCCGGCGCCCGAAAGGGTTAGAGGTCTTCCAAAACAAACTCCCGGAGGCGAGGAGTCTGGCCATGGGCTTTCGGCTCGAACAACGACGGGAGCCGTACTCAGCACTGCATGATATGATGGCGGATACGTCTCAATAGGACGTCGCCGCGATGAAGACGCTGACGGTTCTGGGTTCGACAGGGTCGATTGGAACCAACACCTTAGACGTGGTGCGGCGCAACCGCCACGAGTATGGAGTGTACGCCTTGGTGGCGGGGCAGAACGTGGATACGCTGGCCGCCCAGATCGTGGAGTTCCGCCCCAAGGTGGCGGTTGTTGCAACCTCCGACGGTTTGGCGCGGCTGACAGACAGGCTGACGGCGGTTGGTCTGGCTCGAACAGCCTGGCCGGAGTTGCTGTGGGGCGATGCGGCGCGGGTTCAGGCGGTTAGGGCCACCGAAGTCGATACGGTGATTTCGGCAATCGTCGGGGTGGCTGGCCTGGAGGCCACTTACGAAGCGGTCCGATTGGGCAAACGGGTGGGGCTGGCGAATAAGGAAGTTCTGGTTTCGGGTGGCAAGCTGGTGATGGAGGCGGTGCGAAAGCACGGAGCATTGTTGGTGCCGGTGGATAGCGAACACAATGGAGCGCACCAGTGCCTTCGGGCGGGCAATCGCAGAGAGGTCACCAAGCTGATCCTCACCGCTTCCGGCGGCCCGTTTCGCAACACGCCCAGGGAAGCCCTGGCATTTGTGACGCCGCAGCAGGCGCTCAATCATCCAACATGGAGGATGGGAAACCGCATCACCATCGACAGCGCCACTCTGATGAACAAGGGGTTCGAGGTGATCGAGGCCTGCTGGCTGTTCGATTTCTCTCCATCGCAGGTGGAAGTGGTAATCCATCCTCAATCCAGCGTCCACGCCATGATCGAGTACAGCGACGGCAGCGTGCTGGCGCAGATTTGCGCCACGGACATGCGCATGCCGATCCAGTATGCCCTGACGTATCCCGACCGGTGCGAGGCGCCGGTGCCCAAGCTGAACTGGGCAGAGGCGCGGAGATGGGAATTCCTGCCGCCCGACTTTGACAAGTTCCCCTTGCTCAAACTGGCCTACCAGTGCCAGGAAACGGGCGGGTCGGCCACCTGCACATTGAACGCGGCGGATGAGATCGCCGTAGAAGCATTCTTGCAGGGGAAAATCGGTTTCTTGTCGATAGATGAGATTGTACGGGAGACGCTGTCGAGGAAGCCGGTCTGCTTTCCGGGGACGGTTGGCGATATCCTGGAAATTGACCGGGAGTCGCGAGCCCTGGCGCGCGAGATGGTAACGGCGCGCGCGGGAGGCGCGGTGACGGCTTGAGTTCTATATGCTGCTAGTCGGTGAAAACATACTATGGCTCCTGGTCCTGATCGGGGTCATGATCATGATCCACGAGCTGGGCCATTTCTGGGCGGCCCGTTATTTCGATGTCAAAGTGGAGACCTTCAGCTTCGGCTTTGGCCCGCGCCTGTTCGGCTTCCGCCGCGGCGAGACGGATTACCGCTTCTCCCTGATTCTGTTCGGGGGCTACGTCAAGATGGCCGGCGAGCAGATCGGCGACGAGCATGCCGACGATCCCCGCAGCCTGCTGGCCAAACCCCGCTGGCAGCGGCTGATCATTTCCTTCGCCGGGCCGTTTATGAATGTGGCGCTGGCGGTCGGCCTCCTCACCGGCCTGTACATGGTGAAGTATCAGAAGGTATCGGACGCCGACATGCAAGCCGTCATCGGCCACGTGATGCCGGATTCACCCGCGGCCAATGCCGGCATTCAGGACGGGGACCGCATCGTCAAGCTGGACGGCAAGGAGAACCCCACTTGGGAAGACGTGGGGCTGAAGGAAGTCGAGAGCGCGTACCGGCCTATGCACGTCACCATCGAGCGCGGCGGCCAGCGCTTCGACACCACCGTGACGCCGACTTTGGGAGAGCGCTCCGGGCTGGGATTTGCCGGCTGGGACGAGCGCGGCCAGATTCAATTGGGCGAGATCACGCCCCGTCTGCCGGCCGATAAGGCCGGGCTCAAGAAGGGCGACCTGCTGGTCACCGTGAACGGGCAGGCGATCCATTCTCAATTCAAGTTTCAGGAGATCACCCAGAACAGCGGCGGCAGGCCCATCGAAATCGACTTCGAGCGGAATGGCCAGAAGCGGCATATTACGGTGCAGCCGGTCTTCGCCAGCATCGACGGCCCGGCGCGCTGGATGATCGGAGTGATGCCGCAACAGAAACTGAACCTGATCACCACCAGGCTTTCCTTCCCGGACGCTCTTCATGAATCGCTGCGGCAGAACGCCAAGGGCACCCTGCTGATCGCGCAGTTTCTCAAGGGCGTGGTGGAGCGCCGCATGTCGGCGAAGAACATCACCGGGCCGATCGGCATTGCCCAGCTCTCCGGCGAAGCGGCCCGCGAAGGCCCCGGGGCATTCTTCCTGCTGATGTCGATGGTCAGCCTCAACCTCGCCATATTCAACCTGCTGCCCATCCCGATTCTGGACGGAGGGGTCATTTTGATGCTGCTGGTGGAAATGACCATGCAGCGGGACCTTAGCCTCAACGTGAAGGAAGCCGTGTTCAAGGTCGGTTTGGTCGCCATTATGGTGATTGTGGCTTTCGTCATTTACAACGACATCTCCAGGATTCTGCCGGCGGGATGAAGAGCGCGTGAATCCTTCGATGGCGGCCCATCATCTGCTAAGCTGATCCACGGCATGCATTGTACCTGCGTCCGCCAGAGCGATCTGCCCCACACCTCGCGGCTTCTCGCGGACGTGCTGTATCACCCCGATCGCACGGCCGCTTTTTACCGGCACCCGCTTCGCGATCTGGGCGCGTTTCAGGCCGCCGCGCGCGAAATCCAATTCTCCGACGAACGGCGCGCGGCGCTGGTGGCGGCCCTGCGCGTGCGGAATCCGGCGAGCGCCTCGCTCGACCGCCTGGCCCGGCCAGGCACGCTGGCAGTGGCCACGGGCCAGCAGGTGGGGCTGTTTTGCGGCCCGGCATATACGATCTATAAGGCGCTGCACGCCGCCAAGCTGGCGGCGTGGCTGACGTCCCACGGCCTTCCGGCCGCGCCGGTCTTCTGGCTGGCCACCGAAGACCACGATTTCGCGGAGGTCAACCACGCGTGGGTCTTCGATGCGGAGCACCGGCCCGTCAAACTGGAAATGCGGCGTCCGGCGGGCGCTCAGCCGGTGGGCGCAGTCCCGCTGGCGGTCCCGCCCGTGCGCGAGCTTCGCGCGGCCCTGCGCGCCTTGCCGTTTGGCGACGAGGTGGCGGACCTCGCCGAAGAGACATACCGCGGCGGCAGTACCATGGGCCATGCGTTCGGAGAACTGCTCCGCCGGCTGCTGGGGGAGTACGACATTCTCCAGGTGGACCCCATGCTGCCGGCGTTCCGCGAGCTGGCGGCCCCGGTTCTGCGCGCGGCCGTGGAATCCGCTCCCGAGTTGACGGCGCGCGTGCTGGATCGCAATCAGAAACTCACCGGCGGCGGATACCACGCGCAGGTACACGTGGAGGACCACACCTCGCTGGTCTTTCTGTTGGAGAACGGCAAGCGCCTGGCGCTGCGGCGCCACGGGCGGGAGTACATTCTGAACGGCCGCCGTTTCACCACCGGGGAGCTGATGGACCGCGCCGTCTCGCTCTCCCCCAACGCGCTGCTCCGCCCGGTGGTGCAGGATGCCATGCTGCCCACCGTAGCGGCCATCGGCGGCCCCGCGGAGACGGCCTACCTGGCGCAATCCGAAACCCTTTACAGCGCGATTCTGGGGCGCATGCCGGTGGCCGTGCCGCGCAGCGGTTTCACCATTTTGGACGGGCACAGCCAGAAGCTGATGGAGCGCTACGGCCTGGCGCTTTCGGATTTCTTCCATGGAGAAGAGGCGCTCGCCCAGCGCATTTCGGCGAAACTGGTGCCGCCCACATTGACGGGAGCAATGCGCGACACGGTGGCGGCCGTGGAGAGCGCGGTGGGGCGGCTTCGCGACCAGATGGCGGCCTTCGACCCCACGCTGGCCACGGCGATGGACCGTGGCGCGCGGAAGATGCAATACCAGCTCGGCAAGATTGAGCGCAAAGCCGGGCACGAAGCGCTGCGGCGCGACGCCCGCGCCGCGCGCGACGCGGCATCGCTTTATGGGCTAATCTATCCCCAGCGCCACCTGCAAGAACGGGTCTATTCCATCCTCCCATTCCTCGCCAAGCACGGTCTCGATCTCGCCGGCCACATCTACGACGCCGTTCAACTGGACTCGACGGACCACCGGCTGATCGTGGTGTAAGGGCGCCGGGAACGGATTCCAGAGGAAAGAAGAGGAAGCCCGAGACTACTGAAGCCTGGGCCGCATCTGTTCGTTGGAAATGAGGCCGTCGAAGATGGCCAGCACCTGCTTGCGATAGGCGTACACGCGCCGCAGATTCTCGCGGAAGGAGACTTCAAAATCGCGGGCCTTCATCCACTTCTCCAGCATGGCCCGGGGGACGTCGATGTCCTGCCTGAGTGTGCCGACATCGTGTCCGCGGAGGAACAGCCCGTAGAAAAAGGCGGCTTCCCGCTGGGGCGCCCACGGGTCGAAATCGTCTCTCGCCGTCATAAACATCAGCGAAAATGCCAGTATACCGGTGCCCCCGACTTCAAGGCAAGTCCCATTTCGCGCGGCCGGGACCTGCCGAGGTGACGCGTTGAAAGGAGCAAGCGACGGGCCCACATGGATGGCCGCACCGGCAGAACTGGCTGGCCGCGGATAAGTGGCGGTGAACGCCGAGGAAACTATGTCAGGCGGTCACGGCACTAGACTATGGAATGGTCCGCAGCGGCGATCATGGCACGACTGGCCCGCGTCTTGAATTGGTAGCGCTCAATCCGCACAGCCGCTCTGGTGGGGTCCGAGCGCACCACCTTGCCGACCGCTACAAATTGCAGTGGGCACGAGCCGCCCAAGCGCACGGGCCAGTTCACCGAAAGCTCTACCAGGCGTCCCATCGGGAGCCTTTCCTCCGTGGTGAACAGGATGCCTCCGCTGCCGATGTTCAGTGTCTGCCCGACGCCGCTCGTGGCCGCCGCTTTGGAGTGGAGCACACGGTATCGAACATTCTCCCGGACGGGAAACCGGCCGGTTTCCCTGCGATCGGTTCGGCCTCCGAAATGCGCGCTCGAATCACGTGTGCTTATCTGCATGTTCATTTCTATAATGCGAGAAATGCGCGTTGTTCAACAATAGTCCGAAAGCACCAAAACTCGCTGGTAACTTTCTGGTACTTTCGGTAACTTTAGTACGGCTCTACCTAAGGGACTAGGACCAACGATCCAGTTCTGGGGTGAAGCCCAGTCATAGCCGCGGTTGCCGCCGGAAGGGTCGTGATTGCCCGTTCTGGTATTCTAACCTCATGGACCAGGACCAACTCCGGTCGTTGTTCGAGCAGGTGCGCAGCGGCGCCGTGGATATCGATGCGGCCATGGTTCGCATGCGCCATATGCCCTTCGAGGACCTGGGGTTCGCCAAGGTGGACCATCATCGCGCTCTGCGTCACGGCATGCCCGAGGTGGTCTTTGCGAAAGGCAAGACCGCGGAGCAGGTGACAGCCATCGCAGAGCGGTTGCTGGAGAATTCGCAGAACGTGCTGATCACGCGCGCAGACCAGGAGTGCGGGGCTGCCGTGACCGGGAAGCTGCCATGCGGCGAGTATTTCCCGCTCTCCGGAGTGATCCGTTTCTGGCGTGACCGAACCATCCGCGGCAAGGGCAAAATCGTCGTGGTCTGCGCCGGAACCAGCGACATGCCGGTGGCCGAAGAGGCGCAACTCACAGCCGAGGTGATGGGCAACGAAGTGGAGGCGATCCACGATATCGGGGTCGCCGGGATTCACCGGCTGATGAGCAATCGCGAGCGCCTCACCGAGGCGCGCGCCATCGTGGTCTGCGCGGGCATGGAGGGAGCACTGCCGAGCGCGGTGGGCGGCATGGTCTCATGCCCCGTCATCGCGGTTCCCACCAGCGTGGGCTATGGGGCCAGCTTCAACGGCCTGGCAGCGCTGCTTGGCATGTTGAACAGTTGCGCCAGTAACGTCACGGTTGTAAACATCGATAACGGCTTCGGCGCGGGGTACGTGGCCAGCCTGATCAATCGGCCGTGAGATCCGGGATATCCACCCAGGCGCGCTTGCGCCAGGATTCCAGACCTTTCTCCGCGAGCTGAACGCCCTTGGCGCCTTCCAGCAATCCCCAGCGGAACGGCTCACCCTTCACCACGTGCCGCAGGAACAACTCCCACTCGCGCTTGAAGGCGTTATCGAAGGTGTCCGGCTCCGGCACTTTCTGCCAGCCATCGAAGTAATTCAAGGGGCTCTCGATATCGGGATTCCAGACGGGGCGTGGCGTCGCGCCATACGGCTGAATCCAGCAGTGGCGCAGGCCGGCGACCGCGCTGCCCTTAGTGCCCTCCACCTGGATGGTCAGCAGATCGTCACGGCGCACGCGCACGCACCAGGACGAATTGAAGTGCGCCACAATGCCGCCCTCCAACTCGAAGGTGGCGTACGCCGAATCCTCGGCCGTGCAATCGTAGGGCTGGCCGGCCTCATTCCAGCGCGTGGGGATGTGGGTTGCGCCCAGACAGGATACGGCCTTCACCGCGCCGAACAGGTTGTCCAGCACGTAGCGCCAATGGCACAGCATGTCCATGATAATGCCGCCGCCGTCTTCCTTGCGGTAATTCCAAGACGGACGCTGCGCCGCAACGGTGTCGCCTTCGAAAACCCAGTATCCGAATTCGCCGCGAACGGAAAAAATGCGTCCAAAGAATCCCGACTGCTTCAGAGTTTCGAGTTTCAATAATCCCGGCAGCCACAGCTTGTCCTGCACCACGCCATGCTTGACGCCCGCCTTCTCCGCAAGCTTCCACAGATCGAGCGCCGATTCCAGGCTGTCGGTGACCGGCTTTTCGCAATAGACATGCTTCCCCGCGGCGATGGCCCTGCGCATGGCGCCCGCGCGCTGGTCGGTGGTCTGGGCGTCGAAGTAGATGGAGTACTCGGGGTTGGCCAGCGCGGCATCCAGGTCGGTGGTCCAGTCGAGGCCGCCGCACTCCGCCGAGATGGCTTCGAGCTTGGCGGAGTTGCGCCCCACCAGCAGCGGGCGCGGCACGATGGTTTCGCTGTCGCTCAGCTTGACCCCGCCTTGCTGGATGATGGCAAGGATGGACCGCCGCAAGTGCTGATTCAGCCCCATGCGGCCGGTCACGCCGTTCATGATGATGCCAACGGTGTGCGTGGTCATGGCTTCTCCGTCGACTGCGGCCACGCCCCGGCGGGCAGCGGCGGCGCTTCCACTCCCGCGCGCGGCAGCGTGCCATCCAGTTCCTGGCGCCAGTGGGCCACGTCGCCCGCCGGTCCGTAGCAGTAAATCATGCGCATGGGCGCAGCTCCGGTATTGGTCAACTGGTGAAAGACGCCGTGAGGAATGTAGACCGCCTGGCCCGCGCAAACGGCGGCCCGCTCCTCGCCCAGGCACATTTCGCCGGCGCCTTCCACAATGAAGTAAATCTCTTCCTGCTCCTGGTTGTGCCACGGCACCTGCCCGCCGTTCGGTTCCAGCGTCACATGGCCCATGGAGAAGTTGGTTGCCTGGATGGGGCTGGCGCCACCCACCAGATTCTGCGTCCGGCGTCTGGCGGGATAGGTGCGCCCGGCGATTTGGGAAAGATCAGCGATGATCATGAATGCGTTCACCCAAGAAATAGGATACAACTCCGGCTCCGATCAGCAGCGCGCCGAATTCGAGAGCATTGATCGGCCCGATGGGTTCCGCGTCATTGCGAATCACCGTCAGAACCAGCAGCGCCAGCGGCGGAAGGCCCACGGCAATGGCGCCGGGAAGGCCGCCGGGAAGTCGATACGGCCTCTCCAGCGCGGGTTCGCGGATGCGCAGCGCTACCAGCGCGGCAAACTCCAGAAGAATACTGAGACCGGTCAGCAGCACATCCAGCACGATCAGTTTTACGAAGCTGAATCCCAGGCAAAGCGCCCATGCGGCCGAGCAGGCGAAGATGGCAACCCACGGAGCGCCGGTCTGGGGACGGCACTTTGCGAATACTCGCGGGAGGAACCCGTCTTCGGCCATCACCGCCGGCAGCCGCGAATAGGCCATCGTGAGAGCGTTCAGGGTACCCACCGCGCCCAACATGCCGCCGATAGTGATGGCGACAGCGAGAACGCCGCTGGCGGCTCCGCCTCCGAACACCGCTCGCGCCACATCCGCCCAGCCGCCGGTGGACCAACGGTTCGCGTCGAGCCCCGTCAGAGCGACCGCCGCGATGGGCAGAACGTAGGTCAACGCCACCAGAACCACCGCGCCGCCCATGGCCAGTGGATAGGTGCGTTGCGGCCGGTCGACTTCACCGGCGATGGTCGAAGCATTGTCCCAACCCATGTAGTTCCACATGGCGACGAGAATGCCTCCGAGAATGTCGACGTCATGGAGCGGAACGGCTGGCGCACCGGGCGCCGAGTGGTGGAGGACGGCATATCCTGCCAGAACCACGAATGGAATCAGTAGCGCGATGCTCATCGCCAGCGAGCTGCCGCCCACGGTCTTGGCGCCCAGCAGATTCCATAGCGCGCAGATCGCGATCAGGGCGACGCCGATCCAGATCCCCCTGCCCCCGGCGGTCAGTGCGGGCGCGAAGTGGCCGAGGTAGCTCACAAAGAGCGTCGGGTAAATCGCCATGTCGAAGACGCTGCCGGCCAGCGACAGCCAGGCCTCCTGGAACCCCCAGAAACGGCCCATGGCGCGGGTCACCCAAACGTAGTAACCGCCCTCCTTCGGCAGGGCGCTCGCCAGTTCGCTCACCATCAGCGCCGTGGGAAGACTCCAGACGAGCGGCGTCACCAGCAAGATCACAATCGCGCCCGCATAACCGGATTTCGAGACGATGTCCTCCAGGCCGAAAGGCCCGCCGGCCACCATCAGGTAGATGGCGGCGACGAGGGGGAAGAGCGTGACTTTACGCGGCATGACGTTGTAGGGGCCGGGCATGCCCGGCCCTTACACCCGCAGCAGCCGCGCGGCGTTGCCACCGAAAATCGCAGCTCTTTCCGGCTCCGAAACATCGAGCCCGCGAATGCTCTCCAACATGCGCGGGATGCTGCCGATCTGGTGCGGGTAATCGCTGCCCGCCAGCATGTGCTCCACACCCGCAAATTCTATCCCCAACCGAAGCGCGTGCCCATCGAAGTTGACGGTGTCGTAGTAGAACTGTTTCAGATACTCGCTGGGCGGCCGCGGTATGTTCGCGCGGCATTCGCCGAACGCGTAGAAGCCCCGGTCCAGCCGCTCCGCCAGGTACGGAATTGCGCCGCCCAGATGGCACAACGCCCACGGGATGCGGGGGAAGCGCTCCGGAATGCCGGCGAATACCAGTTTGGCCGCCGCCAGCGTCGTGTCCATGAGGAAGCCCACCAGCGGCATGAGCCAGAAATCCGTCATGGCCTCCACGCCCACCGGATGCGTGGGGTGAATGTAGAGCACCGCGCCGAGATGGTCGGCGGCTTCGTAGAGAGGCCAGAACCGCTGGTCGTTCAGACCAACTCCGTTCACGTTGCTGAACAGCATGGCGCCGCGAAAACCCAGAACGCGGCAGGCTCTCTCCAGTTCCTTGACGGATGCCGCCGGATCGTTCAAGGGCAAGGTGGCCAGCGCGGTGAACCGGCCGGGCTTGCTTTGGGCAACCGCGGCGAAGGCGTCGTTTACCAGGGCGGCAAAGCGCGCAGCGGTGGCCGGAGCTTCGACGTGCGTGCCCGGCGTGGTCAGCGTGAGCACCTGGGTATCCACGCCGTGCCCGGCGAGCACCCGCTCGCGATAATCGATGTCGCGGTGCCCGGGAACGGCGATGTTGTAGTCGCCGGGATAGTAGATGCGCGGATTCCCGTCCTCGTCGATGGTCACCTCGACGGCGCTCGAGCCCGAGCGCAGCGCCTCCAGGTAGGCTGGCGGATAGTAGTGGTTGTGAAAGTCAATGATGCGCATGATGTCTCCGTACCCACAGGTAGTAAACTGGCAATCCTAGCACGACCGGCGCCAACCCCGTGGCGGCCTGCATTGGATCGGCGGCGATTTGAATTACGGCCACCACAATAGCCGCCCCAATGAACGAAAACGGAACCACAGGATAGCCCCAGGCGCGGTACGGAGGCGAGTAGCCGGCGCGGCAATGCAAGCGCACTAGCCCGATGGTCATGAGCGCGAAGAAGAGCCACTCGGTGTAGATCACGCGGGTGAACAGCGCGCGATAGGTCCCGGTGGCCACCAGCACGGAGGACCACAGCGCCTGAATCAGGATGGCGCGGTGGGGCGTGTGGAACCGCGGGTGAATGCCGGCCAGCCAGCCAAAGGCCAGGCCTTCATCGGCCATGGCGAAGTAGGTGCGCGGCCCCGCCAGGATGACGCCGTTGAGAACGCCGATAGCCGAGAGAATCACCAGGGCCGAGATGGCGGCGGCGCCTCGCGGTCCCGCCAGCGCGTAAGCAGCATCGGCGGCCACGCGCGTCGAAGAGGTCACGCGGTCCAGAGGAAGCAGGTACAGATAGGCGGCGTTGAGCGCGACATAACACGTCGTGACCACCAGCGAGCCGATCAACAGCGCCCGCGGAATGGTCTTCTCCGGGTTGCGGGTCTCTCCGGCGGTGTAGGTGACCATGTGCCAGCCCCCGAACGCGAACAGCGCGGCGCCAATCGCCAGCACGAACTCGCGGAAAGAGATGGGGGGCGCGACAGCCACGGGCGCCGCTCGGCTGCCCGGAGAGCCGAATGCGACCACCATTGCCAGCAGGAGAACAATCGCCGCCACCTTGGCCGTGGTGACGATGGTTTGCAGAAGGCTCCCCTGGCGGACGCCCAGGTAGTTGATGAACGACAGCAGCAGAATGCCGCCGATGGCCGCGGCGCGGATGCCGGAATCGCCGAGCGGGATGAAAAAGGCGATGTAGCGCGCAAAGATGACCGAGGTGGCCGCGATGATGCCGGAGTGCGCGCTCCAGAACATGGCCCAGCCCCACAGGAATCCGCACGCCGGCGAGAGCGTCTCCTTCAGAAAGACGTAAACACCGCCGGTCCGGGGAAACGCGGAGGAGAGCTCGGCGCACACCAGCGAGCCGCAGAGCGTCAGGATTCCGGCGGCTAGCCACACCGAGAGCACGCCCGCGATGCTGGGCACGTGCCGGTTGATTTCGGCGGGTTGAACGAAGACCGAAGCGCCGATGATGATGCCGACCACCATGGCCGTCGCATGCAGCAGGCCAATGGGGCGTTCGAGCGTTGGGCGGCTCTCGGGGGGCGTCAAGATGGGCTAGTGTAGCACAAGGGGACAAAGCGGCTCCCGCGGGTCACCCACGGGTGAACATTTCGACCAGGACGCCCGCCACCTCGTCCGACGTGGCCTCGGGCACTCCCCCCAATTTCTTCACCAGGCGCGCCTTATCTACGGTGCGGATCTGGTCGAGCGCGGCTTGGCCGGTCTTTCCCTGGAAGTGGATGCTGATGCGCGTAGGGTAAGCGCGGACCCTGGTCGTCAACGGAACCACGATCACCGTGGCGATGTGGTGGTTCATTTCGTCCGGCGAGACCACCAGGCAGGGCCGGGTCTTGCGTATTTCGGAGCCTTTCGTGGGATCCAGCGCGACCAGCCAGACTTCCCCCTGGCGAGGTCCGCGGCGGACGGTGCTCACCACGTCCACTCGTCCCGGTCGAACGCGTTGGCGATCTTGCCGAGGAGGACGCCATCGTCGCCGCGCTCGGCCATGGCTGCGAAGGCTTCCTCCCAACCTTGCCGCGGCGAGCGGTCCGGCCGAATCACGAGCCGGCCTTTCTCGACGAGGAGTTCCACCGTGCCCCCGAGGCCTGCCTGTTCCAGGAGCGGCTTGGGGATCCGAATGCCCCGCGAGTTGCCGATGCGTATGAGGTTGGCACGCATGTTCGTGTAATTACATTGTAAGTCCAGCCCGGACGTCCGGTCAAGCCGGTTGGGGGCCGGGCGGCCCAGAGGGCACCCCGCGGCCCCTACTTAGCCACCCGCACCTTCACCTTCACCGAGGAGGCCGCACTGGCGAAACGGTAAACCCGCTCGATGGCCTTTACGAAATCCGCAGGCTTGGCGCTGTAAATATCCTCGAACTGCTGCGGATTGCGGTCCACCAGCGGAAACCAGGAGCTCTGGACCTGGACCATGATCCGGTGGCCCTTGCGGAAACAGTGGTTGATATCGGGCATCACCCACTCCACTTTTTCCATTTTGCCGGGCACAAATGGCTCGGGCTTGGAATAGCTGTTGCGAAACTTACCGCGCATGGCCTCGCCGCGGACCAACTGCTGGTATCCGCCCATGTGAACGCCGGCCGGATTGGGTTCGGGATTCGGATAACCCTCGGGGTAGACATCGATGAGCTTCACTACCCAGTCGGAATCGGTCCCCGTGGTCGAAACGTACAGCGAGGCGGTCAGGGGGCCGGAAAGCGTCTCGTCGGCGGCCAGTTCGTCGGTCTGATACGTGAGGACGTCGGTCCGGGTGGATGCGAAGCGCTGGTCTTCCACCATGTGCTCGCGCGTCATCCCAGGCGCCTGACCGTTGATGTAGGGCACTGGCTTGTTTGGATCGCTGATGTATTCGTCGGCGGCGGCCGCGGATTCCCTGGGGGGATCGAAGCTCAGCTTGCCATCGGCGCGCAGGTAGAGCGCTCCCGGCTGCGCATCCTTGGGCGGCCAGCCATCCTCCCGCCGCCACTGATTCGTGCCGGTTTCGAATACCAGTGCTTCCGGCAGCTTGGGATCGCCTTTACCCTTCAGCCAGTATGCGAAGAACGGAAATTCGACCTCGTCCCGGTAAAACTGCCCGGTCTTGGCGCCGAACCGCACGTTGCCCAGCGCGTCTCCCTCGGTGCGCGCCCAGCAGCCGTGGCACCAGGGACCCATGACCAGGATGTTGTATGCGCCCGGGCTGTTCTTCTCGATCTCTTTGTACGTATTCAGCGCGCCGAAAAGGTCCTCCGCGTCGAACCAGCCGCCGACGGTCATTACGGCCGGCTTGATGTTCTTCAAGTGCGGACGGAGGTTGCGGGCCTGCCAGAAGTCGTCGTAAGCGCCGTGCTGCATCATCTCGGTCCAGAACCGAACGTCGTTCTTGAAGTACTTTTCGTTGGCATTCGAGAGCGGGCCGAGCGAGAGGAAAAAGCTGTACGCATCCAACTGGGCGCTGGGGTCCGGCGCCCCCTGCTGGGGAACCGCGGGAACCGGGCGCGGGTGGCCGAAGGCGCTGAAGAAGCGGTACGTATGCGGCAGGTACAGCACGCCGTTGTGATGAAAATCGTCACCGATGAACCAGTCCGTGATGGGCGCCTGCGGCGACGCGGCCTTGAGCGCGGGGTGAGCATCGATGATTCCCGCCGCGGTGTAGAACCCCGGATAGGAGATGCCCCACATGCCCACCTTCCCGTTGTGATTCGGCACATTCCGGATCAGCCATTCGATGGTGTCGTAGGTATCGGAGCTTTCGTCGACGTCCTGGGGCCCGCGCTTCACGTCGATGTGCGGCGTCATATTCACGAATTCGCCTTCCGACATGCATCGGCCGCGCACATCCTGGTACACGAAGATGAATCCGTCGCGGGCAAACTTCTCCGAAGGCCCCAGGCTGGTCCTGTAGCTGTCGACGCCGTAGGGCGCCACGCTGTAAGGCGTGCGGTCGAGCATGATGGGATATTTTTCGGAGGTGTCTTTGGGGACATACACCGAGGTGAACAGCTTTTTCCCATCACGCATGGGAATCATGTATTCGTACTTGGTGTAATGGGCCTTGATGTACTCGAGGCCTTGCGCGAAGCAGGCGGAGGCCAGCAGAAAAAGGACCAGCAGGCGAACGGGTTTCATAGCCGCCCCATTGTAGCCTCTTTCGGATGCAGCGATTGAGATATGACAGTCCACTGATGCGTCTCAGGAACGCTGCTGATATCTGGCGCTGATTCGTGACAGGGCGGCCGCATAGTCCAACCGCGTTTCGTGGTAGTCGACCCACTCAAAGGGGAACGGCGGCACGTTCGTAGCCTTGAAGCGCAACACCAGGAATTCGTCGAATTCTGGCGCCGCCTCGGACCGCAGCCGGCGCTCCGCCGCAGGAGCTTCCTGGAAGGGGTGCGGAAAGCCGGCCGTACCAGTGGTAGGAAAAGGGCGGTCGCCTTCGTAGCTGGTCATGCACTCAGCGTGATTGATGCCGACCAAGGCTACGCAGATCGGCCTCCCACCACCGCGCTTGAACTGGGCTGCTTGATTGCGGAGGTCATTGATCACGCGGTCGATCTGCTTAATCATCGCCTTGGCTAATATCTTCACTTCAACGCCGATCTCAACCGTGGCTATTGGCCCTCGGGCGACTTGGTAGCCGGCGTCGGTGATAGGGACCTCGCCCGGAATGATCTCGCCGAAGGTTCCATCCCCGCGCCGCGCCGTAACCCCACGGCGCTTGTTTTGCACGTTCAGCACACGATCTTTCCGGTTTACAACAGCATCGATTAGTTTTGATGAGCGATTGATGGAAACGAGGTCTTCGTAGAGATGCACGGCTACGAAGTCGCCCTGATTGGATGCCCGGTGCTTGTAGACCTTCCCCTCAAATAGCCGCGCGAATTCTCTCAGCAGGCGATATTCGACTTGTGCGGGCATCTTCATCAAGGATCACCCTGGCTTCTGTTGCGCCAACAAGGCGATGCTGGCGGGCGGCAGTCGTGATTCGCCTTCGCGCTATCTCGACATAGCCGGACTCGATCTCATTCGCAATCGAGTTTCTGCCCGCCATGATAGCAGCTTGGGAAGTTGAGCCGGTACCGGCGAACGGGTCCAGGACGGTGTCGCCCGCGAAGGAGAACAACTTGATGAGGCGTTCGGCCAGCTCAACGGGATACGGCGCGGGGTGTCCCTCCCGGGTCGAGGCGCCGCGAAGGTCCAGCCAGATCGAGCGCTGCCAGCTCCTCATCTCTTCTCGCGTTAGCATTGACAGGGCCTTTTGCAGCATGGGTACGGAACGATATTCGCCGCCCTTGCGGAGGAACAGGATGTGCTCGATGTCGTTCTTGATGATGCCGCCGGGCTGGTAGGGCTTTCCGTAAAAGCCCGCGCCGTTCCCTTCCACCTCAGTCACGCCATTGGCGATCTTATGCCACAAGATCGGTGTGAGGCAGTCGAGACCAAGTTTGCGGGCTCGCACCTGAATGTCCGAGTGGAGCGGGACAACGTAGTGCCGGCCGCCTTTCTTTCGCGGGATGCAGACATCGCCCACCACGCAGCAAATGCGGCCACCGCCGACGAGAACGCGCGCGCATTCGCGCCAAACGCGATCCAACTCCGCGAGGAAGTACTCATAATCCTCGAAGTGGCCCATTTGGTTTTTGTTGTCCGGCGCGTACTCCTTCAGCGTCCAGTAGGGGGGCGACGTTACCACCAAGTGGACTGAGGCATCCGGTATCCATGACAGATCGCGGGCGTCGCCGAGGTGAATCCGGTGCGTGGTGCGGCAGTAGGGTTCCGGCCACACCACCTCGCGGTATTGCCGGTTGGCGGCGAGAAGCGCTTGCATGCCTTCGGGTGTATTGTCTCCCGGAGGAAGCCCAGGCGCGCGGCGGCTGGCCCTCTTGGTGACTCCGTCATAGAAGAGGCCTTCTTGTAGCGGTCCCCCGTTTCCTCTTGCCTTGTTCAATGGCCTCCTATCGGGGCGCGCCTGCCCGAAAATCAGTTTGACAGTGCTTACTGAGATTGTACCTTTCTCGCTCGGTGGCTGGCTCATCTATTTGGATTCATCGGCGGATCAGTGCAATTGCTTGAGAGGATGGGCAAAACCTGCTAGTGTAGTGCGTCACACGGATTGAGCATTATTGAGGGCGGCGCGCGCCCTCTTAACCTTCTCCAGGATGTCAGAGGCCTTGGCAGTCCAGATGAAGGGTTTGGGCTGCTCATTGTG
>JBEKYW010000060.1:0-47550 GCA_049510555.1 Bryobacteraceae bacterium | reverse complement strand
CTGCGCGAATACCTCGCCCAGCAACAACGACTGGTGGATTCGGAACTCGACCGCCTCGTCCCTCCGGAAACGACGCCCCCGGAAACCATCCATCGCGCCATGCGCTACAGCCTCTTCGCGGGCGGCAAGCGCATCCGTCCCATCCTGTGCATCGAAGCCGCGCGCGCCGTCTCCCCATCGGCCGATGGCGTGGTCGGGGCCGCCTGCTCGCTCGAGCTTATCCACACCTACTCGCTCATCCACGACGACCTGCCCGCGCTCGATAACGACGACTACCGCCGCGGCAAGCTCACCAACCACAAAGTCTTCGGCGAAGCCATGGCGATTCTGGCCGGCGACGCGCTGCTCACGCTCGCCTTCCAGGTTCTCGCCGAACTGAACACCCCCGACGACCGCAAGGCCCGCCTGATCGCCGAACTCTCCACCGCTTCCGGCACCGTCGGCGGCATGATCGGCGGCCAGGTGGCCGACCTCGAAGGCGAAGGCAAGCCTCCGGAGCCGCGACTGCTCGAGACCATCCACCGCGCCAAGACGGGCGCCCTGCTGCGCGCCAGCTTGCGGCTTGGCGCCATCTGTGCGGACGCCACCGATGATCAGTACGCCGCGCTCTCCCGCTATGGCGAGCACGTCGGCTTGGCGTTCCAGATCGTGGACGACATCCTCGACGTCGAGGAGTCCTCCGAAGCGCTCGGAAAAACCGCCGGCAAGGACGCGCAACAAGGCAAGATCACCTTTCCCGCGGTCTACGGTCTGGAAGCTTCACGCGGCATGGCCGAAGAGGAATGCGCGCGCGCCCACCGGGTGCTGGAACCGTTCGGCGGGCGTGCCGCGCGCCTGCACGAGATCGCCGACCACATCGTCCATCGCAAGTCATGAAGATTCGGCTCCAGGCGGCGTCAGCGGGCGCCCAGCCCGAAGGGCGACAGAGAATAGCCCAGTGCGCCAGCACTGGGAACAATGCAGGTGGTGCGGGAGCCCCGGAACGGGGCGTAAGAAAGACGCCTTTCAATCCGCGCGCCTCTTACGCCCCTACCGGGGCTGACCAACCGGCGATCTGCACCCATGGCTGGCGCCATGGGCTATTCTCTTCCGCCCTCCGGGCTATGAGCCGCAGGCCATCGTTTCTTGTGGCCTGTGTGGCTGGCCTATGAAAACACGGCTGGACCGGCTCATCGTGGAACGCGGCCTCGCCGAATCCCGCGAGAAAGCCCAGGCCCTGGTCATGGCCGGCGCGGTGCTCGTCAACGGGCAAAAAGCCGCCAAGCCCGGCCAGCCCGTTGCCCATGACTGCCCCATCGAAATTCTCGCGCGCCCGCCCTACGTGAGCCGCGGCGGATTCAAGCTGGCCGGCGCGCTTCGCCACTTCGCCATCGACGTCGCCGGAAGAATCTGCCTCGATATCGGCGCCTCCACTGGCGGATTCACCGACGCTCTGCTCCAAGCCGGAGCCGCGCGCGTCCATGCCGTCGATGTGGGGACCGGCCAGCTCGATTGGAAATTGCGCACCGACCCGCGCGTCCGCCTGCACGAAGGCATCAACGCGCGCGCGCTCCAATTCGCGGACATCGGCGAGCGTGCGGACCTCATCACCTGCGACGTCAGCTTCATCTCCGTCACTCTCATCCTGCCCGCCGCCGTGCCTCTCTTACAGCCTTGCGGGCAAATGGTTATACTAATCAAGCCGCAGTTTGAAGCCGGCAAGGGCCAGGTGGGCAAGGGCGGCATCGTGCGCGAACCGGAGATCCACCAGGCCGTTTGCGAGCGGGTCGCGCGGGCCGTGCGCGAACTCGGATTCGAAACCAGCATGATGGAAAGCCCCATCCTCGGCGCCGAAGGAAACAAGGAGTTCCTCCTCTATGCCCACCATTAGGACCGTCGGAATCGTCTCGAAAGCGCACTCCGAGGCCGCCGCGAAGATCGTGCCCAAGCTCGTCGAGTGGCTGCGCGGCCGCGGCATGGCCGTTCGCATCGACGAGCAGACCGCCGTCTACACCGGCGCGCCGGGCATCCCCCGGGCCGAAGTTCCCGAAGGCTGCGATTTGGTCATGGTGCTGGGCGGCGATGGCACCCTGCTCTCCGCCGCGCGCGCCATCGGCCAGCGCGAGATCCCGCTCTTCCCCGTGAACCTCGGCGGCCTGGGCTTCCTCACCGCCATCACCATCGACGAGCTGTACCCCGAGCTCGAGCGCGCCTTCCGCGGCGAGCACCGCATCGCCCGGCGCAAGCTGCTGGCCACCGAAGTGGTGCGCGGCGGCCAGGTGGTGGCCGCCTACGAAGCCCTCAACGACGCCGTGCTGACGAAAGCCGCCATCGCCCGCATGATCGATCTCGACGCCCACGTGGACGATCAGTTCGTGTGCGCCTACAAAGCCGACGGCCTCATCATCTCCACGCCCACCGGCTCCACGGCGTACTCGCTCTCGGCCGGCGGCCCCATCATCTTCCCTTCGGTGCCGGCCATCTGCATCACGCCCATCTGCCCGCACATGCTCACCAATCGCCCGGTGCTGGTGCCCGAAACCAGCGTGATCCGCGTCATCTCACGCTCTCCCGATGAGGGCGTGTTCCTGACCATCGACGGCCAGGTGGGCAACCCCATCCGCGAAGGCGACACCCTGGTCTGCCGCAGCTCGGATTACGCGCTGCGCCTCATCCGCCCGCCGCGCATGATGTTCTTCGACGTGCTCCGCCAGAAGCTGAAATGGGGCGAACGATGAAACGCATCTCCCTCACCACGTGGATCTTCATCGGGATGGCCGCGGGCGTGGCCCTCGGCATCGCCGCGCCGGGCTTCGCCAGGCAGCTCGGACCGGTCAGCCGGGTGTTCCTGCAATTGATCCGCTCGATCATCGCGCCGCTGCTGTTCGGCACGCTGGTGGTCGGCATCGCGGGCGGCGGCGACATGAAGCGCATGGGCCGCATCGGCGGCAAGGCCATCCTTTATTTCGAGATTGTCACCACGCTGGCGCTGTTTCTGGGGCTCGCCGCCGTGAACCTGGTGCGCCCCGGTATCGGCATCGCGATTCATAGCACCGCCGCGGAAGCCGCCATACCGCAAAGCGCGGCCACTTTCAGCTCGGTTCTCGAGCATATTTTCCCTTCGAGCATCATTGACGCCATGGCGCGCAATGACGCTCTCCAGATCGTGGTCTTCGCCTTCCTGTTCGGCGCCGCCTGCGCGGCCATCGGCCCCAAGGCGGAACCGGTGGTCAAGTTCTGCGCATCCCTCGCCGAGGTCATGTTCCGCTACACCCGGTACGTGATGTACCTGGCCCCTTTCGGCGTCGGCGCCGCCCTCGCGGTGGTGATCGGGAACAAGGGCGTGGATGTGCTGTTCGGTCTCGGCAAGTTGATTCTGACGATGTACGTCTCCTCGATCCTCTGCGTGGTATTCGTGCTCGGTCCGGCCCTGCCTCTCTTCCGCATCCCGCTGGGTTCGTTCTATCGCGCCGTGCGCGAACCGTTCCTGATCGGCTTCTCCACCGCCTCGAGCGAAGCCGCCCTGCCGCTGGCGCTCGAAAACATGGAGCAGTTCGGCGTGCCCAAGCACATCGTGGGATTCGTGATCCCCACCGGTTACAGCTTCAACCTGGTCGGCAGCGCGGTGTACCTCTCGCTGGCTTCCGTCTTCGTGGCGCAGGCGGCCGGCGTCAACCTTTCGTTCGGCGAGCAATTGCTCATCATGCTGACCCTGATGCTCACCAGCAAAGGCGTGGCCGGCGTTCCGCGCGCCGCGCTGGTGATCCTCGCCGGCACCCTGACGACGTTTCATCTGCCGATGGAAGGCGCCGCCGTGCTGCTGGGCGTGGACGCCCTGCTCGACATGGCCCGCACCTCGATCAACGTCCTCGGCAACTGCCTGGCCAGCGCCGTGGTGGCCCGCTGGGAAGGTTATAAAGTGGGTAGGGGCGAGGCATGCCTCGCCCCTACGGCCGAATGATGTAATCCGGCCAGCAGGTCTCGATCTGGTCGGGGGAAGCCGAGAACAGATCGAGTTCGCCGATTCCAATCCGGATGGTGACGCCGCCCGCGCTACCCGCAGGCGGAGCGAACCTGGGATCGAGTATCCTGGCGATCTGGTCGCGCACGCCTTCCAGGTGCGCCCGGGACTCCCGGTCCGTCGCTTTCGCCAGCGCGGAAGAGACCGATGCGGTCAGCGACCGCAGCTCGGCGCGGTAGAGCGACTTCTCATCGGCGCTGGTGGCGCCCGAAAGCAGCACCACTATCTCGGCGGGCATCCCGGCAGGAATGGACGGCGCCGCACCGTTGATCTTGCTATTCACCAGGTCGAGATAGGCGTGCTGCAAGTTGCGGCGGTAGGCGTCAACCTTCACCTGCGGGGCGTCCAGCTCCTTCCAGACGCCCTTGCGCACGGTGGCCAGGAAATCCGCCGGCGCATAGGCGGCGCTGCCGTCGATGGCTTCCTGCTCCACCAGGCGGGCGAAACGCGCGCTGCTCAACAGGTTGTTTAACACGCTGCTCTGAGCGTTGCGGATGCGGCCGAGAACGCCGGTCGGTTCGATGCGCCGCAGGATTTGCGGATCGATCGCCCAGGTGGGCGTCGCGAAGGCGTTCTCATTGAGGAATTTCACCGCCGCTTCCTGCCGGGCCTTGGGCACCGGAGTGAACAGAAGGCCTTCCTGCCCGACATATTTTTCGCGTGTGTCGAATCCGCCGACGATGGCCGCCACGTGGCCCATCTCGAGCGTCCATTGCCCGAGCATGCGTCCGTAAAGCTCGGCGAGATCGTCGTAAGGCTCGCCCTGCTTGGCGGTGGTGGCGGGCATCAGCATCTTGGCCACGCGTTGCAGGTTCTTCACGCCCAAGGCGGTGGATTTGATGGCATCGGCGTCGCCGATGGCTTCGGTGAGCTCACCGGGGTCGGAGCCGGCCGAATTGTAAGTCGAGAATCGGTACCAGGGTGTGGTGTCTTGCTCGCGCGCCCACTTGTCGAGCGTGGGCTTCTCCTCTTCCGGGGTCTTGGCGCCGGCGATGGGCGTGTACCCCCACTTGGTGGCCCAAATGTCGTACGGACCGACGCGGGGCACAAGGTCTTCGACGGCGACGTGGTCTTCGGGCTGGGCCACGTAATCGAAGCGCGCGTAATCCATGATGGACGGCGCGGCGCCCATCTTGTGCATCCAATCCTTGTCGCGCACCTTCTCCTGCGGATAGGTGGAGCTGGCCTTCATGTTGTGCTGGAAGCCCAGGGTGTGGCCGACTTCATGGGCCACCACGAACTCGAGCAGCCGGCCCATGAGGTCGTCGGGCAGCGGCAGTTTCTGCGCGCGCGCATCGAGCGGGCCGACTTGCAGGAAGTACCAGGAGCGCTGGAGGTTCATGATGTTGTGGTAGAACTGGATGGGCGCGTTGAGGATTTCGCCCGTGCGCGGGTCGTGAATATTCGGCCCGACGGCGTTCTCGATGGTGGAAGGGAGCCAGCGGATGACGGAGTTGCGCACGTCCTCGATGCTGAAGTCGGTGTCCTCCTCGGGCGTCGGCGCCACCTTGGCAATGATGGCGTTCTTGAAGCCGGCGGCTTCGAAGGCCGGCTGCCAGCTTTCCACGCCTTTCTTCAGCCACTCCCTCCACTTGACGGGCGTGGCCGAATCGATGTAGTAAACCAGGGGCTTCACCGGCTCGGATACGGCGGCGCCGGGGTCCTTCTTCTCCAGGCGCCAGCGGTCGATGTAGCGGACGCGCGGCGCGCGGTGCTCATCCTTGCTGTAGTCCATCAGGTTGGTGGTGAAGTAGCCGACGCGCTCGTCGAACACCCGCGGCATCATGGGCTTCTCGGGCAGTTTCACCATGCTGTGATGCAGCACCAGCGTGGCACTGCCGGGGCGCATTTGCCCGCCGCCCAGGCCGCCGGTAGGCGCCGGGGCAGGCGCGTTCGTGCCCGCGGGGGTCGGGGAGCGCGTATAAGTCATGGTGGCTTCGGCTTCGATGTTCTCGGGATAGGCGGAAATGCGCTCGATGAAGCAGCGCGAGGCGTCCAGGGTGGTGGCGCCCAGCCGCTGGCGGGCGCTGATCTCGGGGACGTCGGTCGAGAACAGCCGTGTCACCTGGATGACCGGCGCGCCGTCCTTGGCGAACGCGGCCACCGGGAAAGTTATAATGATGGTGCTGTTGTTGGCCGCTATCACCGCCTCCGCAATGGGCGTCTTGGGATCGGCCACCACGCTGTAGTCGTTATCGCGCAGGTGGACCTTGTTGCCATTCAGCTCCCAATGGACCACGCGCTCGGTCAATTCCTGGTGGCCGTAACCGACTCCCACGGTGGTCTTGGCGATCGATGTGTTCCAGAGGAACACTTGGTCGAGTTCGCTCTTGGGGATCTCGTAGTAGTACTTCTCCTTGATCTGGTGCACGGTGAAGATGCCCTTCTTCGATTTGGCATCCTTGGTGATCACCTTCTCATAAGGCTGAGGCTCCTGCGACGGCGGCGTGGCGCCGGGCCGCGCGGCGCCGGCCTGCGGCGTCTACGCCTGGCCTTCGGGCGGCGGCGGAGGCTCTTGCGCAACCAGCACCGCGGCCGCGCAGAGTGCTAACAGAGCGGCATGACGTAATCGGTTCATCTTCTCTCCTCCTCAGAGGTTGAGGATCATCTTAGCAGCCGGTGAGGTGGAGCAGGTGTAGCGCCGGCGGCCGCCTCTTGCCGCCGGTTCTTAGCCTTAACCCTCGCCGAGTGGCTACGGCTCGTGGTGGTTGCCGTCGGAGACCTCGCGGAGGACGTCGTCTACTACCTCCGGCGAGAGGTCGGAATGAAGTTCGGCGTTCATTCGGCGCAATGCCACGCCGATGATGTCGCGGTGGTGCAGCTTGGCGCCGGGGCCTTTGGCGCTTAGCTCCAGCCAAAGGCGGTGGACCAGGTCGATGTCCTCCGGCCAGAGGCGCGGGGGATGCGGGCCCAGGTTGAAGAACACGGTGTCCCTCTGGTTTTCGAGAACGATCTCCAGAGACAGCGAAGGCCGCGGCTCGGGAAGTTGCTCCCAGTAGCGGCCCACCTGGGCGCCCTGCTCGGAAGGCGTGAGCTTGGGCGAAAGCCCCATGACGATGCGCGAGGATTCCAGGCGCGCGGCCGTCTGGACCACGGCTTCGTAGGGGTCCGAGCCGGGCACCACCATCAGCTCGACGTGCTTGCCCGACTTTTCCGCCAGCGTGACTACCCGCGTGAAAACGGTGGTTTCATCTTCGGAAAAAATCTGGCCGATATCGAGCGGGTGCTCGCCGGAGCCCGCCGGCGTCACCAGGCGGACGGAAAGCACCACGATGTCCAGCTTGCGAGTATCGGTTTTTTCGAGGATGCGTCCCAGGTGCTGCAAGCGATTGGGATTGCGCACCGCCACCAGCACGTTGCCCGGCCGCACGCTCACCGCCCCGGCGGAGAGGTCCGCGGGCGTATCCAGCCGGAACTTCTCCATCTCCTGGGCGTGCCCGATTTTGCGTTTGCGGTTGCCGATATCGGACAGTTCGAAGACGATAAAGAATGCGATGGTGAAACTCACGCCCGAAATGGTGGCCACCTTCTTGGTGAGCACATTCACAGTGGCCAGCGCGAAAAGGGTGATGGTGATCAGGATCAGGCCAAGGGGAATCTCCGTGCCGCGCACGTGGAAATTCAGCGGCACCTTCCATTCGCGTCCCTCCGGCTGCTTGTAGCGCAGCACCAGCACCGAGAGCGCCTTCATGGCGAAGCTCCAGACCACGCCGAACGCGTAAGCCTCGCCCAGCATGTAGACATTGCCGCGGCTGATGATGATGGTGATCAGTTGCAGCGCCACGATCACGTTGATGATGCGCGAGGTGGTGCCGAACTTATGGTGCGGATGCCGGAACCAATCAGGCAGCACGCCGTCTTCGGCCACGCGGTTGAGGACGCCGTTGGATCCGATGATGGCGGTGTTCACCGCGCCGGAAAGAATCAGGGTGCCCACCAGCACCACGAAGCCGTGAAAGAGCAGGCGCGCCGAGACCGGGCCGATCAGGTACATCGAGAGCCCGCCGATGAGGTTGTCCAGGAAATTCTGCCGCGCGGCGTCGGGGATAATCATCACCGCGAAGAACGAAACCAGCGACGTGAACGACATGCTGTAGATGAAGATCACGAAGCCGGCGCGCTCCAGGTTTTTCAGCTTGGGATGCGCGATTTCCCGGTTCACCTGCGCCAGGGTCTCCTCGCCGCTCATGGCCAGCAGCGAGTGGCCCAGCCCGATGAGCACGGCGATGATGGTGATCGAGGGCGCCAGCGTGCCCTTCAGCCAGCCCAGCGCGTCAGGGCTGAACTTCAGGTTGGCGGGCACGGGCAGCGGCACCGGCTGGTAGCCGTTCTTGAGAATGGTGGCGATGCACCAGACGATCAGGATCACCACCATCACGGTGGTGATTTGCATGATGCGCAGGGCTTTTTCGCTGGATTCGTGAATCCCGATGATGTTCTTCCGCCAGAAGTACAGGGTCACCGCCGCCGCGAATACCGCGGCGAAATGCGGCGCGTTCACGTGCATCCCGGCGATGTGGAAGTTGTCACCCGTCTCGTTGATTAAGCCGCCCAGGTACAGGCCCGCGCTGACGGCGCTGATCGGTCCGGTCAGCACGTAGTCGAACATGAGGGCCGAGACCGAGAACTTGGCCAGCGTGCCGCCCATGGCCTCGTGCACCACTTTGTACACGCCGCCGCGCACGAACATCGAGCAGCTTTCGATGTAGATGGCGCGCACGGCGTAGGAGAACAGCATGATCGCCAGGATGAACCAGGGCGCCGCTTTCCCGACGGCATGTTCGGCGATGCCGCCCGCGTAATAGGCCGACGACGCCAGGTCGCTGAGCACGATGGCCGCCGCTTTCCAGAAGGAAATGAACGACAGCATGACGGTGGTGGCCACGACCACCTTGACCGCCGCCGGCCGTTGTTCCATTGTCACGGGGATGTCTCCTCAATCACCATGCGCGCTAGGCGGGGGACAGTCGGTTGGAGTACGATACGCACATATTAGCATAGGGTAGGAGGCAGGAGCAGTCCTGATGGAGTCCGAGGCGCTGGCGCGCGCGGTGATTGCCAAGCTTCACGAGGCTGGCCACCAGGCGTACCTGGTGGGCGGCTGCGTCCGCGATCTGCTCCTGGGAGCCAAGCCCAAGGACTTCGACATCTCGACGGACGCGCGCCCCGACCGCATCATGGACCTGTTCCCCAAGTCCGGCTGCGTGGGCGCGCACTTCGGCGTGGTGCTGGTGCGCGATGTTTTCTCGCAGGTGGAAGTGGCCACGTTTCGCAGCGACCACGATTACAGCGACGGCCGGCGTCCCGCCAGCGTGCATTTCGAGAGCGACCCGCGCGCCGATGTGCTGCGCCGCGACTTCACCATCAACGGCCTCATGATGGATGCCGGCACGGGAAAAGTGCTCGACTACGTGGGCGGGCGCGCCGACCTGGAGAGGCATGTAGTGCGCGCCATCGGCGCCCCCGATGCCCGTTTCCGCGAAGATCACCTGCGCCTGCTGCGCGCCGTCCGCTTCGCCGCGCGCCTGCGGTTCGAAATCGACCCCGCCACGTTCGAAGCCATCCGGCGCCACCACGGGCTGATCCTGAAAGTATCGGCCGAGCGAATCCGCGACGAGCTGGTGCGCATCCTCACCGAGGGCGGCGCGCGCCGCGGCTTCGAGCTGCTGGATTCGAGCGGCATGCTGGCCGATCTCCTGCCCGAAGTAGCGGCCATGAAGGGCGTCGAGCAGCCGCCGGAATTCCATCCCGAAGGCGATGTCTGGGTGCACACCCTGCTGCTGCTCGAAAAGCTGGGGCGCGCCACGCCCACGCTGGCTTTAGGCGCGCTGCTGCACGATGTGGGCAAGCCGCCCACGTTCCGCGTGGCGGAGCGCATCCGCTTCGACGGCCACGTGGAGGAAGGCGTGAGGCTGGCGCGCAGCATCCTGAACCGCTTGCGCTTCTCGCGCGACGAGATGGAGCGGGTGGAGGCGCTGGTGGCCAATCACATGCGTTTCCAAGACGCGCACCGCATGAAGGAGAGCACTCTCAAGCGTTTTCTGCGGATGCCGAATTTCGGCGAGCACCTGGAGTTGCACCGCCTGGATTGCCTGGCGAGCCACGGGAACCTGGAAAACTACCATCTGGCGAAGCGCAAACTGGAAGAACTGTCGGAGGAGGAGTTGAAGCCCCGCCCGCTGTTGACGGGCGCGGACCTGATCGCCGAGGGATATGAGCCGGGCCCGCGGTTTGCCGAGATCCTGGCGGCGGTGGAGGATGCCCAGTTGGAAGGGCGTATCGGCAGCCGTGAAGAAGCCCTGGCGATGGTGAAAGAGATGTTTCCGCAGTGAGGGGGGACGCCTAGCGGGGCTGTGCCTCAGACCGGCAAGCAATGCTCGACGCGGAGACGCAGGGACGCGGAGAAAAACTCACTCAGCCTCGCAAAATACAGTGACATCCTGGCCTTGTGGGGCAGCCTTTCGAAGCTGCCGCCGGCCTTCCGGCCGGCGCCGGGCCTCAAGAGAATCGTGCATCATTACGCAGATCCCTCGCTGGCACCGCGTGTCTCCGCTCCCTCCGCGTTCAAACCCGGGGAAGAGGAAACTCTCGATCTCTCATCCTCTCCGCGTTTTTCTCCGCGTCTTCGCGGCTCCGCGTCGAAATGGAATTTGACTCATTCGCATCAAATTCGCGGTACTATTCCACCAGCTTGCGCGCGCGCCGGAACACGTCCAGTAGCATCTTTTCCGTCAGCTTGCCGGTGGAGGTGTTCTGCTGGCTGGGGTGATAGGAACTGATCAGCAGCGGCTGGCCCGGCGCGGTGGTGAATTCGCGGTTGTGCCCGAAGACGAAAGGCGCGCGGCTGCGGATCACGCCGCGCGCTTTCAGCGTGTCCAGGTAGGCATCGAACGCGATTCTGCCCAGCGCCACCACCACCTTCACGTTCTTTAGCGAATCCAGTTCGCGCTCGAGGTAGGGGCGGCAGTTGCGGAGATCCTCGGGCGCGGGCCGGTTGCCCGGAGGCGCGCAGCGCGCCGCGGCGGTGATGTAGGCGTCCCGGAGCGTCAGGCCGTCGTCGCGCGAGACGCTGGCCGGCTGCGAGGCGAATCCGGTCTGGTAAAGCGCGCGGTAGAGCCAGTCGCCGGAGCGGTCGCCCGTGAACATGCGGCCGGTGCGGTTGGCGCCGTGCGCGCCGGGCGCGAGACCCAGAATCAGCATGCGCGCCTGGGGGTCGCCGAACGAGGGCACCGGTTTTCCCCAGTACTCCCAGTCGCGGTAGGCGCGCCGCTTCTCCGCCGCCATGCGCGCGCAGTGCTCCCGCAAGCGCGGGCAGCGGCGGCAGTTTGCAACTTCGTTTTGCAGAATTTCGAGCACGGGTCTCTTTGATGGTAAAATGTTTTTCCGGCTGCTCCGGCCGGATGTTTGGATATCCGCTCTGGCGTAAACCCCCGGTTGTCACCGCCCCGGCGAACCGCACGTCGTTATGAAGAAGCCATTGCTCGTCGCGCTCGCAGCTTGCTTGCTTGCCGGGACTGGGGCCAGCGCCTCTATCCCGAAACCGCGCCAGGATCGCACGATTGCCGCGCATAAGGCCGGCGCGAGGCGTGTGACGGCGCCCGCCAGCCGCGCTCCGATTTACAGGGTTCGGACGCAGGCCCCGCTCCCCAAGACGGCCGCCGCGCCGGTGATCCGGGGCGGCCCCTGGACGGAGCCGACCTATGCCGATTCCACCGAGGGGGACCACGTGGACGGTGAAGACCTGGTCATCCGGCGGGCGGCGGTGGAGGCTCTGGGGCCTTACAACGGTTCCGTGGTGGCGGTCGACCCCAACACCGGGCGCATTCTGTCGATGGTGAATCAGAAGGTGGCGCTGGGCACGGGTTTCCAGCCGTGTTCCACCATCAAGATCGCGGTGGCGCTGGCGGGGCTGAGCGAAAAAGCCATCCAGCCGGCCAACCGGTTTCGACTGGGGGGCCTGCGCATGGACCTGACTTACGCCCTGGCCCGCTCCAATAACTATTATTTCGCCACGCTGGGAGAAAAGCTGGGTTTCGAAAAGGTCGGCTACTACGCCCGCTTGTTCGGGTACGGAGAGAGGGCCGGGCTGAATGTAACGGGCGAACAACCGGGGCGCTTCCCTTCGGCGCCGCCCCAGAATGGCGGAGTCGGTATGCTGTGCAGCTTCGGCGAGGAGATCTCGCAGACTCCGCTGCAACTGGCGGCGCTCATGAGCGCCATTGCCAATGGCGGGTGGCTGTACTACCTGCAATATCCGCGCAACCAGGATGAGGTCAGAAGCTTCGTTCCGCGCGTGAAGCGAAGGCTGGAAATCGGGAGCCTGATCCCGTCGGTCAAGCCCGGGATGCGCGGGGCGGTGCAGTTTGGCACGGCACACCGCGCCCGGGAGGATGGGCCCATTGCCGGCAAGACCGGAACGTGCAGCGAGAACCACACGCACCTGGGCTGGTTCGGTTCCTTCAACGACACCGGGAGGCACAAGCTGGTGGTGGTGGTTCTGTTGACCGGAGGGCGGCCGGCCATCGGTCCGCTGGCCGCCGGCATCGCCGGCGAGATTTACCGCCGCCTGGGAGAGAAGAACTATTTTGCGGCGTCGCAGCCGTTCACGCCGGCCACGCTGGTTTCCAGCCAGATCTGTTGCGCGAAATAGCCGGCGCTACGGCGCCTCGAGGCACGCGAAGACTTCCCGGTAGAACTCGGGGTGGGCTCTCCAGGTCTGCGCCGTGACCAGCTTGCCGTCGCGCACGGCGGGCTTGGAACTGTAGACGCCACCGCTTCGCTCGACTTCGATGCGCACGTGGTCGTGGCAGGTGACGGTGCGGCCCTTGGTCATACCGGCGGCCGTCAGCACCTGGATGCCGTGGCCGATGGCGCAGATCAACTTGTCCTGGGCCGCGAATTCGTGCACCAGTGAAAGCAGGCTGGCGTTGTTGCGCAGGTACTCCGGCGCCCGGCCGCCGAGTATAATGATGGCCGCGAACTCCTTGGCCGCCACGGCCGTAATGGCCACATCCGCTTCCACCGAATGGCCCAGGCGCTCGATGTAGGTTTCCCATCCCGGCTCGGTGTCGTGGAACACCATGTGCAAGCGCCGCCGGGATGGCGCCGCCAAGACCGGCTCCCAACGCGCCTCCAGAAACCGATGGCAGGCGTACAGCGTCTCGTAGCTGTCGCCGCCGTCTCCCGTGACAATCAGGACTTTTCTGCTCATGGGGGACCCCGCTTCAACCGTCAGGATAGCAGGGGCCGGGGCCCGGGGGCCATCGGCGTTAGAATAACCCTCTCGACGACAATTTCGCGGGATCTCCGGTTGAAACGTGGTGTCCCAGATGGGGACTTGGACGAAGCCGCATTTGGGGCCGGCGTGGTAGGCGCATCGCCCCGCGGTTCATTCTCTGGGACCATTTAGCACTGCCACGTTTCCCGTCGCTGGCACCGCTGTTCGCCGGCCCTACACGCCAATGGCGCGGGGGCCAATTCGAGCGCCCACCCGCCTTAGACGCTCCAGCCTCCGCGTAGTCAGGATTTTGGCGCGCAAGGATTCTGCGAAGCCCTGTAGGCCCGGAAACAACGCGGCCCGGCTTAGCCCGGTTCGGTGCAGCTTGCCAAGAATCTCCAATCGCGCTTCCGCCTTCGTGATCCGAATCTCGACAACGTTGCTCCGGCTTCCAGGAAGGTCATCTAGGATATCATGAAATGGGACTGTGACGTCCGTAGAAGCAAGGAAGACGCCTTGTTGGAGGAGGAGTCTGTCGTTCATCTTCATCGGGCCAATCGCTGCCACGAGCGGTGGCAGGACCTTTCTCTGCATCAGGAGGCGATCAACTGCCCACCCTTCGCGCCTGGCCCACGCATCGAGTAGCTCTCGGCCACCAATGCCTTTGGAGTCGGCCGGTATCGCGAGAATCTGGGATTCCAGGTGCTTGGATAGCCAAGTCTTGTTCACCGCCCAGATGACGGGTTTCGCTCGCTCTGCTTCTGCCGCGAAATACGTGGCGATGAAAAGGGAATACGTGAAATCTAGTAGCCGCGAAGGCGCGCCATAGTGCCTCATGAGAGCCATCCACCCCAGCGTGTCAGCTTCATCAGGGAGCCATGATGGGGAGTACAGGTGGCACGAGCGTTTGAAGTCGATGGTAGCGGCTCGCTCCACCACTGCCATCATTCGGCCGGAGACGCGAAAGTCCGCACACGCACGCTCGAGCGTGCTTCGCATCCTGTAGGCGGGAGAAGACTGGCCTCGATAAACCCACTCCTGTCGCTTGTGTTCGAACTGATCCTCCAAGGCTAGGAGGCGTTTCCAGCTATCGACTCGCTCCATTCTGACCTCCATTGGTGGCTGTTACCTTAACCTCTGCTCAGGCCGATGAGTCGCCCCGTTCGGATCACGCCAAGAACGTTGTGGGAAGCCACGGTCCCTCTCAGGCATTCACTCGTTTGGGCAACCTCATCTTAACGCCTATGGGCCTGGGAGGCGGAGGACGGGGACCGGCGGCAAGCTACTTGGCCAGCCTTTTGAGAATGGCCTCTACATAATCCTTAGTCTCCTGGATGTCCGGAATGCCGCCGGCCTGGTCTACCGTCGTCGGTCCCGCGTTGTAGGCGCCTAGCGCCAGCTTGAGGTCGCCCTTGTATTTGTCGATCAGTTGCTTGAGGTATTTCGCGCCGGCTTCGATGTTCTCTTTCGGATCGAAGACATCGAGCACGGCGAGTTGCTGGGCGGTGTCCGGCATGAGTTGCATCAGGCCCTGGGCGCCCTTGGCGGAGATGGCGCAGGGGCGCAAGCCGGACTCCTGCTCGATCATGGCGCGCAGCAGCTTGGCTTGCACATCCTGGGCTTTGGCGGTTGCATCGATGATCGGCGTCACGGCCGCCTCGGCGATCGGCTCGCAGGGCGCCTCCGCAACCTCAGCGGCGGCTGCAATGGCGGCCGACCACGGAGCCAGCCACGCTCCCACGCTCGCGGCCTGTTTGCGCACGGCGGCGCGCTGCTTCTCGATGGCCGCGCGCATCAGATCGCCTGCCGTCGGCCCGGTCGCCCGGGGCGGGGTTGGCGGCGGTTGCGGAGTTTGCGCCATGGCGCTCCAGGCGAGCAGAATCCAGCCACACACCATGAACACTTGATCGGCGGCGCGGGACTGAAACTTTATGATGGTTCTCTTGCCGCCGCCAGCATCGAGGCGGACAGCAGCACCAGCGTGATCCACAGCAGGTCGGCCAGCAGCAGATGGACTGTCTGCATCCACACCGGCGCCAGCAGCAGCACATTCACCACCCCGGCCACAATTTGGGCTCCGAGTAGAGCCACCACGCTCCAGGCCCGGCCGCCCACATCGGGACGGCGCGAGGCGCTGGACACTGCGTAAAACAGCAGCCACGCGCCCACGGCGGCGGCGATTATGGGGTGGAACAGGCGCAGCCGCAGAAAGATGTTGGCCGCCGGGTCCAGATCCTGCGCCAGCCCCGCCGCCAGCGACGAGGCGGGAAAGAGCGTGTCTCCCAGCGCGGCGATCGCCCCGCTCACCCCCAGCACGGCCACCGACGCCAGGCTCGCCGCCGCCATCCAGACGGCCCTGCCGCGTCGCGAAGAGGCGGCGACGGCCTTCGGCGCGGGCTTTTCCGTGCTCCACCACGCCGTGAGCGTCAGGCAGGCCAGCAGCGTCAGGGTATTGATGAGGTGCGTGGAAAGCGAGTACGCCCGCGAAACCGAGGCGTTCCGGGCCACGTGTTCCAGCAGCACCAGCGCCGCGCCGAGGAGCGCTTCGGTCGCCAGGAACATCGCCGAGAGCGTGGCGCCGAGCCGCACCGGATGCTTGCGCGGAAACCCGCGAAACGCCCAGACGACCAGCAGCGCCACCAGCGCCAGGTCGAGCCCACTGGTGACCCGGTGCGTGAATTCGATGATGGTGGCGGCATTTGGAGAGTGCGGCGTCACCGTCCCGTTGCACAGCGGCCAATGGTTACCGCAACCCGCCCCCGAGCCGGTGGCCCGCACGAAGGCCCCCCACAGGACCACTCCCAGGTTGTAGGCCAGCACGGACCAGGTGTACCGCGCGAAGGTTTTTGGCATGGCCGGCAAATTTCATTGTAGCCCCGCAAAAAAAAGCTTGACAGACCGCCGCACCGATGCTATTTTTGTAACAGGTTGCTGCTTTTGCAGCATACGACCATGCGCAAGGACGGACATCGCAATCTAAGCCGGCGCGAGCGCCAGATCATGGACATCCTCTACCAGCGCGGCCGCGCCAGCGCTTCCGAAATCCACGCGGCCTTGCCGGACCCTCCCAGCTACTCGGCCGTGCGGGCCAAACTGCGCGTCCTCGAAGACAAGGGCCACGTCCGGCACGAAGAGGAATCGCTGCATTACGTGTACCTGCCAACGGTGGCGCGCGAGACCGCGCGGCGTTCCGCGCTGCGCCACATGCTCTCCACTTTTTTTGAAGGCTCGGTGGAGCAGGCCGTGGCGGCCCTGCTGGATCTCTCCGCCGCCAATCTCTCGCGGCAAGACCTGGACCGCATTTCAAGCTTGATCGAAGAGGCCCGGAAGGAAGGAGACCAATCATGACGTGGCTCGAGTTGCTGGCGCAGTGCGCCTGGAGAGGAACCCTCGTTCTGGCGGCGGCTTTTGCCGCGGCGGCCGGGTTGCGCCGGGCCTCGGCGGCGGTGCGGCATTTTGTCTGGACGGCGGCGTTGACAGGGCTTGTGCTGCTGCCGGCGGCGATGTTGGTGGCGCCCAAATGGAGCTGGCGGATGGCGCCGCCGGAGACTGCGCGGGCCGCGGTGGTAACGGTGACTCGGCACGCGGCCAAAGACGCCGCCGGCAAGACTCGCATCGGGCGTTCCGCCACCGGCGCTGCTGCGCCAACGGACGTTGACTGGTTACTGATCTTGTGGATGCTGGGCTGTTCGGCCGCCGCCGCCAGGTTTCTGGTGGGCGCGGCGCGTGCCTCGCGGATGGCGCCGCGCGCGGCCGAAGCGCGGCACGCGGGCGCCATGCTCGAAGACCTGCGCCGCGCGCTGGGCATTCGCCGGCCGATCCGCGCCCTGGAAAGCGCCGCCGCTCCCATGCCGCTTACCTGGGGCATCCTGCGTCCCGTGGTGCTGCTGCCGGAAGCAGCCCGCCAATGGCCGCCGGCGCGGCTGCGCACCGTGCTGCTGCACGAGCTGGTGCACGTGCAGCGCTTCGATCTCGTGGCGCAAGCCATCGCCCAGGCGGCTTGCTGCCTCTACTGGTTTCATCCGCTCGCCTGGCTGGCGGCGCGGCAGCTTCGCCGGGAGCGCGAGCGGGCCTGCGACGACGCCGTGCTCAGCCGCGGCGTGGGCGCGCCCGAGTATGCCGGCCACCTGATGGACCTCGTGCGCAGTCTGGCCGCCGCGCGAACCCGCTGGGAGGACGCTCCCGCCATGGCTGAAGCCTCGGACCTCGAGTTGCGCGTTCGCGCCTTGCTGGACGGCGCGCGCAGCCGCCGCCCGTTGAGCCGGCGGGCGGCGCTCGCCATCGCGTCCGTAGCGGCCGCGGTGCTGCTCCCGGTGGCCGTCATTACGGCACAGGCGCAGGCCACGCGCGGATCAGTGGTGGGTGTGGTGGAAGATCCCAGCAGCGCGCAGGTCCCCAATTGTCAGGTCACCGCCAAGAACCTGGACGGCCCCAACCAGGAAGTCACCCGCGCCAACGCTGCCGGCGAGTACCGCTTCGCCGCCCTCCCGCCGGGGCATTACGCCCTTGAATTCCGCTCAGCGGGTTTCGCGATCTTCAAAGCAGAGGTCACGGTGGAAGCCGGGAAAGCGGCGCGGGTGGATGCCGCGCTCAGTATTGGCCAAGTCTCGGAGACCGTGGTGGTGAAAGGCCAGAAGCCCGCGGCGGCCACGGCGGCTGCGCCCACGGTCGGCATCCCGCAGCGGATCAGGGTGGGCGGTAACGTGCAGGCCGCCAAGCTCCTCAGGATGGCCAAACCGGAGTACCCTGCGGAGCTTCAGCAGCTCGGTATTGAGGGCGCGGTGGTCATGCGGGCGGTGATTTCCAAAACCGGAGAGCCGCTCAACCTGGAAGCCATCAGCACGGAGGTAGACAACCGGCTGGTCAAAGCTGCGCTGGATGTCGTGCGCCAGTGGAAGTACCAGCCTACGCTGCTGAACGGACAGCCGGTAGAGGTGTTGACCACCATTACGGTGGATTTTCAGTTGGGGCAGTAAGAGACACCGTTGCGGCGTGGGGGGCGTTGCTATTATCGTGGGTATTCCGTTATGGCGGCCAACCCACTGGTGGCGATAATCATGGGCAGCAAGTCGGACTGGGGAACCATGCGCCAGGCCGCCGAGCTGCTCGAGGAATTCGGGATTGCCCACGAGTGCCGCGTGCTTTCGGCGCACCGCACGCCGGCCGAGACGGTGGAGTACGCAGGCCAGGCGGAATCGAGGGGCATCGAGGTGGTCATCGCGGCCGCGGGCGGAGCCGCGCACCTGGCCGGCGTGTGCGCCGCGCATACGCTCCTGCCGGTGCTGGGCGTTCCCATGGAGAGCGCGTCATTGAAGGGGTTGGATTCGCTGCTCTCCACGGTCCAGATGCCCGCCGGGATTCCCGTGGGCGCCCTGGGCATCGGAGGGGCCGGCGCGCGCAACGCCGCGCTGCTGGCGATCGCCATTCTGGCCAACAGCCGTCCCGACCTCCGCGAGCGGCTGCGGCAGTTTCGCGCCGCGCAGAGTGAGAAAGTGCTGCGGGAAACGCTGCCGTAAGCCCCGGAGTAGCGCCGGCGATCTTGTCGCCGGTGATGTTGCCGCCCGCAGCGAGATTCGTCTGGCCCCGGTTTCTTTCCGTAAGATAGGGATCATGCACCTCACCCGACGAAGCGCAATGGGACTTTTGGCGGGCGCCATCCCCGCCGCCAGGCGCGCGGCGGCGCAGACCGCCGGCCTCGAAATCCAGAAAGGCCCGTTCGTGGGCACGCGCGACTCTCTCAAGGCCTACCGCGTCCCCGAATGGTTCCGCGACGCCAAGTTCGGCATCTGGGCGCATTGGGGGCCGCAATCGGCGCCCGAGCAGGGCGACTGGTATGCCCGCAAGATGTACATCGAGGGCGACCCCATGTACAAGTGGCACCGGGAGCACTTCGGCCCTCAGTCCAAGGTGGGGTTCAAGGATGTGATTCCCACCTTCAAGGGCGAGAAGTTCGACCCCGAGCACCTGATGGATCTCTACCACAAGGCCGGCGCGAAGTACTTCTTCAGCATGGGCGTGCACCACGACAATTTCGACCTGTGGAACTCCCAACACACGCGCTGGAACGCCGTGAACATGGGCCCGAAGAAGGACATCGTGGGGCTGTTCCGCAAGGCCGCGCTCCAGCGGGGAATGAAGTTCGGCGTGAGCGAGCACCTGTGGATCAGCTACAAATGGTTCGGCACCAGCCACGACTCCGATAAATCCGGCGAGTATGCCGGCGTCCCATACGACGGCAACGACCCCCAGAACTTCGACCTCTATCACGACCTGCCCAAAGACTATCCGGCCCAGTTCTCGTGGGACGACAAGGGCATCCCCGACTCCTGGAAGCGCCACTGGTTCGACCGTATCAAGGACCTGGTGGACCACTACCAGCCCGACATCCTGTACACCGACGGCGCGCTTCCGTTCGAGGAATACGGCCTCAGCCTGGTGGCGCACCTGTACAACGAAAGCGCCCGGCGGCACGGCGGCAAAGTCGAGGCGGTCTACACCAGCAAGCGCAGGGAGGATTGCGCCGAAGGCACGTGCGTGCTGGATTTCGAGCGCGGCCTGGCCGACGCCATCGAGGCCAACCCTTGGCAGACCGATACTTGCATTGGCAACTGGCACTACAAGCGCGACATCAATTACAAGTCGCCCAAGACCGTCATCGACATGCTGGTGGATATCGTCAGCCGGAACGGCAACCTGCTGCTGAACTTCCCGCTGCCCGGAAGCGGCGAGCTGGACGATCGGGAACTGGCCGTTCTCGCCGAGATCACCAAGTGGATGGCGGTGAACAGCGAAGGCATCTATGCCACGCGTCCGTGGAAGATCTTCGGCGACGGTCCCGGCACCGAGATGAAGGGCACGGGGCGGTTCAACGAAACCGGCCGCAAGAATCTCACCGCCCAGGATGTTCGCTTCACCACCAAGGGCAAGACGCTGTACGCCTTCCTGATGGGCTGGCCGGGCAAGGAAGCAGTGGTTGCCTCGCTCGCCAGCAAAGGGAGACTGGAGGTTGGCAAGATCCACAACGTCGAGCTGCTGGGCCACAAGGGCAAGCTGAGTTGGACCCAGGACGAAGCCGCTCTCAAGGTCGAACTACCCGCGGAAAAGCCCAGCGATCACGCCGTGACACTGAAGCTGGCGCTGGGGTAATGTATCTTCACGCCCGGTCCTCCGCTCCCTTACGGTCGCGGCTCAGTGACAGAGCACACTCCGAAATAGCCTCCAACTTCCACGCAACCCCGCCGCGCCAGCCCATATTTCCTCCGCCCCCTCCGCGCTCTCAGGTTTTGACTTTGCTTTTTCTCCGCGTTGAACTCCGCGTCTTTGCGTCTCCGCGTCGATTAGCAGTCTTCCTGTTTGGTTCCGGCTTCGCCGGGTTAGGGAGCGGAGGCCGCAATACGTGAGCGGACATCTGAAATAAAAGCCCCTCACGCTTTCTTGAGCGCCGCCTGTATCCGCGCCGGCGTCATCGGCAGTTGCAGCAACCGCGCTCCCACGGCGTCGTAGATGGCGTTGGCGATCACCGCGCCCGACGTGATGATCGGCGGTTCGCCGCACCCCAGCGCGGGCTGGTCGGGGTTATCGATGATGATGGTCTCGATCTTGGGCAACCACGAGAAACGCGGAAGCTGATAGCTGTCGAAGTTGCGGTCGAGCACTTCCCCATCCTTGAAATGCACCTCCTCGGTGAGCGGGTAGCCCAGACCCATGGTGATCGAGCCCTCCATCTGCTGGCGCAAGCCGTCGGGATTGACGATCAGGCCCGCATCCAGGGCGGTGACCACACGTTTGACCTGCACGGCCCCGGTGCCTTTATTGACGGCTATCTCCGCCATTGTGGCCACATAGGCGTTCGAATAAATGCCGCAGGCCACGCCCACGCCGCGTCCGCTGGGCGTCTTCCCCGCCCTCCAGCCAAACTGCCTGGCCACGGTCTCCAGCACGCGGCGCATGCGCTTGTCGGTCAGGTGATTCAGGCGGAACTCCAGCGGGTCCACGCCCGCCTTGGCCGCCAGCGTGTCGATGTGCGATTCGCGCGCGAAGGTGTTGGTGTTGACCGACGGCGCGCGCCACGGCCCCACGCTGAACGGGTGCATGCCCGGAGGGTTCCCTCCCTGCCAGCCGCCAGCCGAGGCCGTGCGATGGTTCGGGATATCGTAAAATGGCCGAGCCTCGCGCTCCCCGGCCCCGTATACCTGTGCGTCCCAGAGAGCAATCTTTCCGGCGCCGGTCAGCCCGGAGCGGATCTTCACTACTGCCGCCGGCCGGAAGGTATCGTAGAAGAACTCCTCGGCGCGGTTCCAGACCACCTGCACGGGCTTGCCGGCGGCTTTTGCCAGGCGCGCTGCTTCGACCGCCTGCGGCGCTCCGCTCTTCCCGCCGAAGCCCCCGCCCACGTACGGAGTCACAATCCGCACGTTCTCCTGAGGGAAGCCGAGGGCCTGCGCCACCGCCGGTTTCACCGAGAAGGGCGCCTGCGTGCTGGCCCACACGGTGGCTTTGCCGCCCTCGATACTGGCCGTCGCGGTGTGCGTCTCGATGGCCGCGTGCGCCACGTAGCTGTTGAGATAGGTCGCCTCGATGATGGCGGTGGCGAGCTTCTCCCCTTCCGCCAGGCTGCCTCCTTCGCCCACTAACTGGGGTTGCGGCGCGGTCTTGAGCAGGTGGTCGAAGATGTTCTGGTCGTCCACGCCCGTTCGCGGGCGGTCGAATTGCGCCTTGATCAGCCCCAGCGCCTCCTCGGCCAGGTCGGGCCGCTCGTGGAGCACGGCAATCAGGTTGCCGTCCCTCACTACCCGTGCGCCGGCCACCTTCTCGGCGGCGCTGGTGTCGACGTCCTTCAGGGTCGCGCCGTGCGCCGGCGGCCTGAGAATCCGCGCGTGGAGCATCCCGGGAAGAGCGATGTCGCCGGCGTATTTGGCCTTGCCGGTGACCTTTTCGAGGGCATCCTTGCGGCGGGGCGACTTCCCGATAATGGTGAACGCCGCCACGGGCTTCAGCGGCACTTTCTCCAGGTGCCGTTCGATGCGTTTCCCCTGGACGAGCTGCGCGTAAGTGACGCGCTTACCCTGGGCCGCCGGGTCGGTGATTACGCCGCCCTTCGTCTGGAGCCGCTCGACGGGCGCCTGGAGCTGTTCGGCCGCCATCTGGAGAAGCACGGCCCTCGCCTCTGCTCCGGCCGCGCGCACCACGGGGCCCAGATACCGGATGCACATGGAGCCGAACGTGCCCATGTCGTAAGGGCAGAGGTCGGTGTCGCCCATCACCATGTCGATCGAGTCGAACGCGACGTCCAGCTCTTCGGCCAGGAGCTGCGGCAGCGCGGTCATGGCGCCCTGTCCCAGTTCCACCTTGCCCACGAAACACGTGGTCCGGCCGTCGGCGCCGATGCGCAGGTAGGCGTTGAAGTCGGTCGGGCCGGCCTGCCTGCCCGGGAGGCGCGCCGGCTCCTGGAAGGCATCCAGCTCGGCCCGGAAGAACACGAACAGGCCGGAGCCTGTCAGCGCGAAGAAATCGCGGCGGCTCAGGTCGCGGACAGCGCCCTGACCCGTATCCGCGGTGCGGTTGGAATCGTCGGGTCTCACAGCGCACCTCCTCTCGCCGCGCCGGCAGCTTCCTGGATGGCTTCCACGATGCGCACGTGCGAGCCGCAGCGGCACAAGTTATCCTCCATGTGCTGGACAATCTCGGCGCGTGTGGGCCGCGGGTTCTTGAGCAACAGTGCATAGGCGTTGAGGAGCATTCCCGACGTGCAGTAGCCGCACTGAAACGCGTGATGCTTGAGGAATGCCTCCTGGATGGGGTGAAGCCGTGCTTGGTCGCCCAAGCCCTCGATGGTGACGACGCGCTTCCCGGCAACGTCCTTGACCGGGACAGAGCAGGACCTGACGGCCTGCTGGTCCACGATCACGGTGCAGGCGCCGCACAGCGCGACGCCGCAGCCGAACTTGGTGCCGGTGAGCCCGAGGTCCGAGCGCAGCACCCACAGCAACATGCGCTCGTCATCGGTGGTCACGCGCGCCGGCTTGCCGTTGAGCGTGAATGAAATGGTCCGCTGCATTGGAATCTCCCGAAAAAGGTGAGTTCGAGTTTTCGCTCCGGTTATCATCATATCTGGCTTCGACAGTTGACGGATAATACGTTCGTGACAGGACGAACACTGCTGTTGCTCGCCGCGTTGACCGCCGCGCTGCCGGCCTGGTCCGCCGAGCCGGTGCGGGAACGGCGGAATTTCGACGACGCTTGGAGGTTTCACCTGGGCGAGGTTAGCGGCGGCGAGCGGCCCGGCCTCGATGACAGCGCCTGGCGCAAACTGAGCCTGCCGCACGATTGGTCCATCGAAGGCCCTTACAGCTCTGCCAACGCCAGCGGAACCGGCTATTTGCCTGGCGGAATCGGGTGGTACCGGAAGACCTTCCAGCTTGCGGAATCGCTGGGCGGCCGCAAAATCTTCCTCGGGTTTGACGGCGTCTACCGCGACAGCGACGTGTGGATCAACGGGCGCCTGCTCGGGCACCGCCCCTCCGGCTACGCGTCCTTCGAGTACGACCTGACGCCGTACGTGAATTTCGGAGCCAGGCCGAACGTGGTGGCCGTCCGCGTGGATCACAGCGCCGCCGCGGATTCGCGCTTCTACACCGGGTCGGGCATCTACCGCCATGTGTGGCTCACCGTCACCGAAGCGGTGCACGTGGTCCGCTGGGGAACTTACGTGTACACTCCCGTGGTGCGCGAGGCGGAAGCTCTGGTCTCGGTGGAGACCGGCGTGATCAATGAGTCGAAAGCCGCCGCGCAGATCCGGCTGGTGACCGCCATCGAGGACGCCGCCGGCCGCGAGGTCGCCACCGTCGCCGGCGAGGCGGCGCTCGCTCCCGGCGCGGTCCACACTTTCTCTCAGCAGGCCGCCGTCGCCAAACCGAAGCTGTGGTCCACCGAAGACGCCTATCTCTATTCCGCCGTCACACGGGTGTTCGCGGGTGAAACGCTCGCGGACGAATACCGGACGCCGTTCGGCATCCGCACGATTCGCTTCGATCCCAACCACGGCTTCTTTCTGAATGGCAAGCCCGAGAAGTTCAAGGGCGTGTGCCTGCATCACGACCTCGGCGCGCTGGGCGCGGCCTTTTCCAAGGCGGCGCTGGAACGGCGGCTCAAGCTGCTCAAGGAACTCGGCGTCAACGCCATCCGTTGTTCCCACAACCCCATGGCGCCCGAGCAATACGACCTCTGCGACCGGCTGGGGCTGCTGGTCATGGACGAGGCCTTCGACGAGTGGACCGCCGGCAAGAAGAAGTGGATCCAGGGATGGAACGTCGGTGTTCCGGGCACGCGCGGCTACCACGAAGTCTTCGAGGAATGGGCCATTCGCGACATCGAGGACATGGTGCTGCGCGACCGCAGCCACGCTTCCGTGGTGATGTGGAGCATCGGCAACGAAATCGATTACCCCGGCGACCCTTTCGGCCACCCGCTGGGGCGCGATGGGTTGAAGCCCGGAATGCTTTCCGCCAACGATCTGCCGCCCACCGCGCGCCGGCTCATCGCCGCCGTCAAGCGCCTGGATGGCACGCGCCCCGTCACCCAGGCGCTGGCCGACATCCTGGCCTCCAACGCCACGGGCCTCGCCGCTCTGCTCGATGTGGTCGGCTACAACTACCTCGAGCAGCACTACGCGCGGGACCACGAAAACTATCCGGAGCGCGTCATCCTGGGTAGCGAGAACTCGCACTCGCTGGCGGCCTGGCGGGCCGTGGCCGCCAACGATTATGTGGCGGGGCAGTTCCTGTGGACGGGAATCGATTACCTGGGCGAAGCGCGCCCGTACCCGCATCGCGGCAGCACCGCCGGGTTGCTGGACTACTGCGGTTTCCGGAAGCCCCTGTCGTACTTGCGCGAGGCGCTCTGGAGCGATCGCCCGATGGTCTATGCCGCCGCCCAGGAAGCCGGGCCGGGCCGAGGAGGAGGCCTCGCCGAACACTGGAACTGGAGCGCGGACGGGCGCAAGACCGTTCCGGTCGAGGTGTACACCAATTGCGATTCCGCGGAGTTGCTTCTCAACGGCCGCTCGCTCGGCGAGAAGCCGGCTGCGGACCGTCTTCAGCCGGTCCTGCGCTGGGAGGTTCCCAACGAACCCGGCGTGGTGCAAGCGATTGGCAAGCGCGGTGGAAAGCAAGCCGCGCGCTTCGATCTCGCAACCACCGGGACGCCGCAGCGTGTCGAGTTGGCACCCGACAAGACCGCGCTCCGGGCCAGCGGAAGTGACCTCGCAAACATCGAGATCCGGGTAGTGGACGCAAACGGCAGGCGGGTGTACGGGGCCGATTTGCCGATCGAGGTTCAAGTGAGCGGCGCCGGCGAGCTGGCAGCCATGGACTCCGGCGACCCCGCCGACCTCAGCCCCGTCCAGGCCAACCACCGCAAGGCCTGGCAAGGGAGGGTGCTGGCGATTGTGCGGGCCGGACCGGCGGCCGGGAAGATTACCGTGCGCGCATCAGCCCCCGGGCTGAACCCCGGCGAGGCCACGATCACGGTGAGATAGAAAATCGCCTGAAGCCCGTGGCGCACGCACTCCTGCGTGCCGCGTCCCCACTCCTGGGGACGCGAATTTCGCGCAGCCGTTAAGAACGTGCGCCACCACGAGGCTTAGGCGAAAGGTGCGACCCGCTGGAACCTGACCGACTGAGAGACGCTACGGTCCATCGGTCCCCGGCGTCTCCTACGATCCCTCATGGCCCGGCCCTCGCTCGCGTGCTTACGGCCGCCCCATTGCATACCAGATCAGGAAGTCCGTCATCGGCGGCGCTACCCAAGTGCTCCGCATCCGCCCAGGCCTGATGCCGGGCCAAGTCCTTCAGCAGTTCACCGTCCATAGCTTTCCCATCCTTTACCGCCGGTGCACTACCCCGCCCTTCATCACGAAGACCACTCTTTGCACCGCGCTGATGTCTTGCAACGGATCGCCGGCGACTGCCACGACATCCGCCAGGTAGCCCGGCTTCAGGGCGCCGATTTGCCCCTGCCAGCCGAGCAGTTTGGCTCCGTTCAGCGTGCCGGCCTGGAGCGCGGCCAGCGGCGTCATGCCGTATTTCACCATCAGCACGAATTCGCGCGCCTGGGTACCGTGCGGAAATGGGCCCACGTCCGATCCCACCGCCATCGGCACGCCGGCGGCAAGCTGTTTGCGAAATTCCCGGGCATGCAGGTCGAGCATCTGGCGCTCGCGCGCCGCATCCGCGGCAGTAGCGGCATGATCGCCGAAGTACTCGAAGATGGTGAAGGTCGGGACCGCGAAGATTTGTCTCTCGCGCATCAGCCGCATGGTCTCGTCGCTGAGTTGATTGGCGTGTTCGATGGAAACCACGCCGGCCCGCGCGGCATAGAGCGTGCCGGGTTCGCCGGTGGCGTGCACCGCCACGTGCTTGTGGACTCGCGCGGCCTCTTCGACGGCGGCGTTGAGCTGGGCCTCCGTATATTGGTAGACCGTGGAAAAGCGGCCGTCCACGATGGAGTCCGGGCCGGTTTCGTAAATCTTGACGAAATCGGCGCCTTCCTTGAACTGCTGGCGGATCACCTCCACCAGTTGGCCGGCGCTGTTGGCCCGGGTGGCGTTGGGCAGCACGTGCTGCGCGGGGTTGTAGTGGATGGCGTCTTCGTGGCCGCCGAGGATGTCCACCGCATTGCCGCTGATGCGCAGCCGCGGCCCCGGGATGAGGCCCTGGTCAATGGCATTCCGCACCGCGGTATCGGCGGAGCCAGCGCCCTCGGTTCCCATGTCGCGCTCCGCGGTGAAGCCCGCCATCAGGTCGTCCCGCGCGGCCAGGACGGCCTGAATGGTCCGCTGCGGCACGGACTCTTCCACGGTCTGCAAATCCTCGGCGCCCGGGTGCAGAAACAGGTGCACGTGCGCATCGATCAAGCCGGGCAACAAAGTGCGATCGCCCAGATCGATGATTTCCGCCCCGGCTGGATGCCTCACCGCCGAGCCGGCTTCGGCGATGCGTTCGCCCTCGACCAGCACCTCGCCGGGCGTGAGCATCTTGCCGCTCTCGATCTCCAGCAAACGCGCTGCATGCAGCACCACCGGGCGCGCCGGCGTGACCTGGGGCTGAGCCGATGCCAGGGAGGCCAGCGCGCAAAACAGAGCCGGAACCGATAACCAGGTGCGGAAGCGATGTCTTGTCATGGTTTTGGGCGCAATCATACCACTTTGTGAAGTGGTGCTGGCGGGAAGGCTGATGGAAACCGCGTCCTGCGCGTCGCCTGCTAGAATGGGTCTTAGCCTCCCCAAAACATAACTCATGAAATTTGGCGTCATTGTTTTTCCCGGAAGCAATTGCGACCACGACGCTCTTTACGCGGTCAGCGCCAATCTCGGGCAGCCGGCGGAATTCATCTGGCACGACTCGCCCACTCTGGGCCCGGTCGATGCCGTCATCCTGCCCGGCGGCTTCGCCTACGGCGACTATCTGCGTTGCGGCGCCATCGCCAAGTTCTCGCCGGTGATGAGGGCCGTCCGCCAGTTCGCCGCCGGCGGCGGCCTGGTGCTGGGCGTGTGCAACGGCTTCCAGATTTTGGTGGAAGCCGGGCTGCTTCCCGGCGCGCTCATCCGCAATCGCGGCCTCAAGTTCATCTGCCGCGAGGTCCGCGTGACGGTGGAAACTACCAACTCGCCCTTCACCTGCGCCGCGCGGAAGGGTCAAGTCCTGCGCATGCCCATCGCCCATGGTGAAGGTTGCTACTTCGCCGACGAGCGAATCCTCGATGAGCTCGAAGCCGAGGACCGCATCGCCTTCCGCTACGACGGCAACCCCAACGGCTCGCTGCACGATATCGCCGGCATCCTCAGCCGGGAGCGCAACGTCATGGGGATGATGCCGCATCCCGAGCGCGCCACCGAACCGCTCATGGGATCGAGCGACGGCTTGACGGTTTTTCAGTCGATGCTGGGCGCGGCGGTGCGGGCATGAGCGCGGCCATCACCCCCGAGCTGGTCGCGCAGCACCAGTTGAGCCCGGACGAGTATCGGAAGATTGTTCATATTCTCGGCCGCGAGCCCAGCTACACCGAGCTGGGCATCTTCAGCGTGATGTGGAGCGAGCATTGCTCGTACAAGAGCTCGCGTTTGCATCTGAAGAAGCTGCCCACGCGCGGCAAGCTGGTGGTGCAGGGCCCCGGCGAAAACGCCGGCATTGTCGATATCGGCGGCGGTTACGTCATCGCTTTCAAAATCGAATCGCACAATCACCCCAGCTTCATCGAGCCATTTCAGGGCGCGGCCACCGGCGTCGGCGGCATTCTCCGCGACATATTCACGATGGGGGCGCGGCCCATCGCCGTGCTCGACTCCTTGCGTTTCGGCCGGCTGGACGATCCCGAGACCGGGCCCCGCAACCGCCGCATCCTGGGCGGCGTGGTGGCGGGCATCGCGCACTACGGCAATTGTTTCGGCGTGCCCACGGTGGGCGGCGAGTGCATTTTCGAGCCGTGCTACGACGGCAACCCGCTGGTCAACGTCTTCGCCCTGGGCGTCTGCCGCAAGGAGGATGTCTTTTACGCCCGGGCCGCCGGCGCCGGCAACCCCGTCATTTACGTGGGCGCGCGCACCGGCCGCGACGGCATCCACGGCGCCTCCATGGCCAGCGCCGAATTCACCGAAGAGTCCAAGCAGAAGCGCCCCAACGTGCAGGTGGGCGATCCCTTCATGGAGAAGCTTCTACTGGAAGCCTGCCTGGAAGCCATGCAGACCGGCGCCATTGTGGGCATTCAGGACATGGGCGCGGCCGGCCTGACCTGCTCGACGTGCGAGATGGGCAGCCGCGGCGGCGTGGGCATCGAAATCGAGCTCGACCGTGTCCCCCAGCGCGAGACCGGCATGACGCCTTACGAGATCATGCTCTCCGAATCGCAGGAGCGCATGCTGCTGGTGGCCGAAAAGGGCCGGGAAGACGAAGTTTTCCGCGTCTTCCGCAAGTGGGGCCTGGAAGCCGTGGAAATCGGCGCGGTCACCGGCGATGGCAAACTCCGCGTGAAGCAGCACGGCACGACGGTCGCCGAGATTCCCAACCGTGAGCTGGCTGACGAAGCGCCGCTCTACGACCGCCCCCACACCGAACCGCTACGCCGCGCGCCGATGTTCGTGTGGCGTGTGACCGACCTGCCCGGCAGTGTGCAGGACGCATTGCCGGCTCTCCTCGCATCCCTCGACATCTGCTCGAAGCGCTGGATCTGGGAGCAGTACGATTACCAGGTCCGCACCAACACCATTGCCGGACCGGAGCGAACCGACGCCGCCATCGTGCGCATCAAGGAAACCGGCGCATCGGTCGCCATGTCACTCGATGGCAACGGCCGCTACTGCTACCTCTCGCCGCGCGAGGGCGCGCGACTCGCGGTCGCCGAGTGCTGCCGCAACCTCTCCACGGTGGGCGCCGAGCCGGTGGCCGCCACCAATTGCCTCAACTTCGGCAATCCCGAGCGCCCCGAGATTATGGCGCAGCTCGTCGAGGCCATCGAAGGCATGGCCGAGGCCTGCCGCTTCTTCGACACCCCCATCACCGGCGGCAACGTCAGCCTGTACAACGAGACGCTGGGCGAAGGCGTCTACCCCACGCCCGTGCTCGGCATCATCGGCTTGCTCAAGACCGCCGGGCCCCTCACGATTCCGTTCCAGAACCCCGGCCGCGCCGTGGTGTTGCTTGGCGGCATCGGCCAGTGCGACGAGACACGGTTTGGCGGCACCGTGTACGCCAAGGAGATCCTGAAGCAGCTCTGGGGCCTGCCGCCCGCGCTCGACCTGGACCGCGAAAAGCGAGTGCAGTGCGCCATCCGCGAAATTGTCGCCGCGGGCCTGGCCGAATCCGCGCACGATCTCAGCGATGGCGGCCTCGCCGTGGCGCTGGCCGAGTGCTCCTTCGGGTTGGCGGGAATCGGCGCCGCCATCGATCTCGATAGCGACCTGCGTCCCGAAGTGCTGGCCTTTCACGAAGCGCCTTCGCGCATTCTGATCTCGACTGCGCACCCCAGGAAAGTCGCGGCCATCGCGGAGAAACACGGAATCGCGGCGCCGGTGGTGGGCGTTACAATCGAGAAAGGGATTGAAATCCGGCAGCGCGCCATGACACTGGGTTCCTGGGAAATCGCAACGCTGAAAGCCGCCTATGATGGCGCGCTCGAATCCTATGTTCGATAAGTTTCACGAAGAGTGCGGCGTGGTGGCCATCTATGGCCACCCGGAAGCGGCCAAGCTGGCCTACCTGGGGCTCTATGCCTTGCAGCACCGCGGCCAGGAGAGCGCCGGCATCTGCACCACCGACGGCCATCGCATCCACGGCCACAAATCCATGGGTCACGTCGCTGATATCTTCACCAGCCCGGTGATCGCCGCCTTGCCCGGCGAGCTGGCCATCGGCCACACGCGCTATTCCACCGCCGGCGATACCGTGCTGCTCAACGCGCAGCCCTTTTCGGTGGCCTGCAACAAGGGCCGCGTGGCCGTCGCGCACAATGGCAACATCACCAACGCTTCGGAATTGCGCGCCGGCCTCGAGCGCCGCGGTTCCATCTTCCAGGCGTCCAGCGACACCGAAGTCATCCTTCACCTGGTGGCGCACTCTTCCGAGCGCACCCTGGCCGGCTCGCTGCGCGACGCGTTGCTGCAACTGGAAGGCGCGTTCTCGCTGGTTTTCCTGGCGCAAGACCGCGTCATCGTGGCTCGCGATCCCCACGGCTTCCGCCCGCTGGCGGTCGGTGAAATGGAAATCTCCGGCGGCCGCAAGGTCTACGCTTTCGCCTCGGAAACCTGCGCCTTCGACCTCATCGGCGCCGTTTACCTGCACGACGTGGACCCCGGCGAGATGATCGTCGTCGGCCCGGAGGGCATCACCCGCGAGCGTTACGCTCCCGAGCAGCCACGCGCGCAATGCGTCTTCGAGCACGTGTACTTCGCGCGGCCCGATTCCGTGGTCTTCGGCCGCGCCGTCGAGGAATCCCGCGAAAACCTCGGCCGCCTGCTGGCGCGTGAATGTCCCGCCGACGCCGACGTGGTGGTTCCGGTGCCCGACTCCGGCGTGGCCGCCGCCATCGGCTACTCCGCTGAATCCGGCCTCCCCTTCCGCCAGGCGCTCATCCGCAACCACTACATGGGCCGCACGTTTATCGAGCCTTCCCAGGCCATCCGTGATTTCGGAGTCAAACTCAAGCTCAATCCCGTGCGCTGCCTGCTACAAGGCCAGCGCGTGGTGCTGGTGGACGACTCCATCGTGCGCGGCACCACCAGCCGGAAGATTGTCCGCATGGTGCGCCAGGCCGGCGCGCGCGAAGTTCATTTGCGCATCTCTTGCCCGCCCACCGTCTCCCCCTGCTTTTACGGCGTCGACACCCCCACGCGCGGCGAGCTGATCGCATCGGACCACAACGTGGAAGAGATCCGCCGTTTTGTGGAAGCCGATTCGCTCGGCTACCTGTCGCTGCCCTCGCTCCGCCAGGCCGTGGCCGATGATCGGCACGAATACTGTTACGCCTGCTACACCGGCGACTACCCGACCGACCTGGTAAACATCGAAGAGCTGATGTCAGCCCGCAAGAAATAGTGGGACAGACGATCGCCTTTTGTCGTCTGTCGTGCCTCGCCAAAGCACGGCTGCTTGACCGACGACAAAAGGCGATCGTCTGTCCCACCTCAGCTTGCATACACCGCTACGTTGGTCACCGTGCGAAAACCCATGCGCTCGTATAATCGGTGACCCGCCGGAGTGGATTGCAGAATGGCCTGTTCGACGCCGTGCTGCCGCCGCGCCTCCGCCAGCGCGTGCCGCATTACGGCTTCGCCGTGCCCGCGCCTCTGGTGTTCCGGCAGGGTGGCCACGTTATACACCCCGATGGCGCCGCCGCCCATCACGGCCGCGGCCGTCGAGACCGGTTCCCCGTCCATGTAGCCCACGTAGCCGATGAAGCGTCCCCACACGCCATCGTTGTCGAAGACCTCGCGGAACCAGGGAATGGGAACATGAAAACACACCGAGCCGATGGCGCAGAAGGCGTCCCGCGTGGCGGCGTCTCCCACGCGCCGGATCTCCAGCTTCGGCAGAGCCTTCACCGGCGGCAGAATCCGCTCCGCCACCATGCCCGGCAGGTCCACCGAGTGTCGCAGGCCGTGCTTCTCGAATACCTGCCGCGACCGCCGGCGCGCCCTGGCTTCGAGCCGGTCTTCGCAAACCCAGTAGGCCCACTCCAGCCCGCGCGCATTGAAATGGACCGAGGGCAGCATAATGCGCTGGGCCAGCTCCGCCTCGGTGGCTACCGGCGTCGAAAGAAAGGCCGCATTGAACATCTGGAAAGTCACGCCCGCCGAGGCGATGCTCACGCCGCGCAGCTCGCGGATCTCGCCCGGCGCCCGGCCGGCCGCCACCGCCCGAAACGACTCGCGCAGGTTGTCCGCTACGTTCTCAAAGTTCACTCTCTGCCAGTATCGCGCATGAAGAACCCAGAACCGTGGACCGGGAACGGCCACCTGGCCGCGCTGGGTGCGAGCCGTTCATGTGGTCCGTACCGCCGACAAACTACTACATATATGGTTTTTCCGTATGTCTAAGATAAACTTAGGAAAACTCCACAGACGGCCACTCAGCTCTCCTAGAGATTCTGGGAATTCCGCCGATATAAACTCTTGAGGAATCGTGATGCGGACGACAATATCCCGAACTTTGCTTCTGTGCCCACTGGTGTTGGCCACGGTGGCATACGGGCAGGCCCCCAGAAAAGTGTCCAGAGCCTCAGCCGTGAACAACATCGCCTCCAAGGTCGCTCCGGAATACCCGGCGGTCGCAAAACAATTGAGAATTCAAGGATCGGTCGAGTTGGAAGCCACGGTAGCCGAAAACGGCACAGTGGAAAGCGTGGCCATTGTCAGCGGCAACGTTGTGCTGACCAGATCGGCCGCCGCGGCCCTGAAGAAATGGAAGTTCAGGCCGTTTATGGATGGTGGCAAGCCGGTCCAGGTGATTGCGCCCATCAGCATGACTTTCACTATGTAATGCAAGGGACAAAGTATGAGCCTTACCAGGAGACTTCTGATTGGCTTCGGCGTGATGCTGGGGCTGGCGATGCTAAACAGCGGTGTGGCGCTGGTGGTCATCCAAAAACTCAACGGCGCATTGGAACACGCCATCAATAGAACGGCACGAGGGCAGTATCTCGCCGGTCAGGTAGCCGGCGCCGCGTCTGAGCTGGGTAATTTGGAGCGAGGCAGTGTCTTGTCCGCCGTCATCGGCGACAAGGCGCATTCCGATCGGTGCTTGCAGTCGTTCCAGTCGCGCGCCGGCGCGCTTCAAGAAGCGTTGACGGAAATGCAAAGAACCGCTGAAACCCCGGAAATCGGAGCTTTGATCCAAACGCTGGTTCAAGAGGCCGATGCCACGGTGCAGGCGCACGAAGAGCTGCGCCGCGCGATGGGCAAACAACAAATGGATGCGGCCCTGTCGATCTTCTCCCAGAAAGTCGAACCGCGGCTCACCGAGATTGGGAGCGCGGCTGCTTCCCTGGTCGATCGTCTCAACCGGGACTTGGCTGCCACGTCTCTGGCGTCGGCATCGGAATCGTCGCAAAGCCGTTTTGTCACGGTTCTTCTGGGGCTCCTGGCATTGGGCGTCGGCGGGTTTGTCTTCTGGATTATCCGGCTGGCCAGCCGGAGCTTGCAGCGCTTCTCGGTCCGCATGGCTGAGAGCGCCGGCCAGGTGGCCAGTGCGGCCTCCCAGTTGTCCGGAGCCAGCCGCTCTCTGGCTCAGGGGGCGTCTCAACAAGCTTCGTCTCTTCAAGAGACCTCGGCATCCACCGAACAGATCACTGCCATCACCCGCGGTAACGCCGATCGCGCCCAGCAGGTGGCGGGCCTGATGCAGCAATCCGAAAAGGGCGCGGCCGAAGTCGATCAGACCCTGGATCGCATGGTTGAAAAAATGAAGGAGATCGATGCATCCAGCAACAAGATTGCGCGAATCATCAAAGTGATCGACGAAATCGCCTTCCAGACCAACATTCTTGCCCTGAACGCGGCCGTGGAAGCGGCGCGCGCCGGCGAGGCCGGCCTGGGCTTCGCCGTGGTGGCCGACGAAGTGCGCAATCTGGCGCAGCGTTGCGCTCAGGCCGCGCACGACACCGCCGCGCTGATCGAGGACGCCATCCAGAGTTCTCGCGACGGCAATGCGCGGCTCGATCGGATGGCCGAAGCAGTCCGCGCCATGACCGAAAACTCCGTGCGGGTGAAAGCCCTGGTCGATGAAGTGAACTTGGGAAGCCAGCAGCAGGCTCGCGACATGGGCCAAATTGCGCGCGCCGTGCTCGAAATCGAACAGGTGACCCAAAAGAACGCCGCCGCCGCGGAGCAGAGCGCATCCGCCGGCACGGAACTGGATGGACACGCATCCACCCTGGAATCTCTCGTGCAGGAGATGCGGGCAATGGTGGGGAGCCGCTGAGGGATCTCGACCGTTGACCCTCCGCCTTGAGCCGTATTCCCGATTCTGCTATCCTCATTACGTTGAATTCATAACACGGTCTTCCCCGGCCGCTGGGGCCGAGGCCTACCTCGAGAGGTTCATATGTCAGGCCACTCCAAATGGGCCACCATCAAGCACAAAAAGGCGGCTACGGACGCCAAGCGCGGGAAGACATTCACGCGCATCATCAAGGAAATCGCCATCGCCGCCCGTCATGGCGGCGATCCCGATGGCAACCCCCGTTTGCGCAGCGCCATTCTGGCCGCCAAGAACGTCAGCATGCCTTCCGATAACATCAAGAAGGCCATCATGCGCGGCACCGGCGAGCTGGAGGGCGGCCAGATCGAAGAAGTCATGTTCGAAGGTTACGGCCCCGGGGGCGCGGCCGTCCTGGTCAATGTCGCAACCGATAATCGCAACCGCACGGTCAGCGAGCTTCGCCATGTCTTTTCCAAGAACGGCGGCAACCTGGGCGAGCAGGGCAGCGTCGCCTGGATGTTCGAGCGTAAAAGCCAGATTTTCGTCCTCCACGACAAGGCCACCGAAGACCAGCTCATGAGCGTGGCGCTCGATGCCGGGGCCGACGACCTCCGCAGCGATGGCGAGCGTTGGGATATTCTCTCCGCTCCCGAAGCCCACGAGGCCGTGCTGAAAGCCCTGGAAGCCAACCGCATTCCCCACGAGGACGCCAGCATCGCCATGGTCCCCAAGAACTCCATCCTGCTCACAGGCAAGAACGCGGCCGCCATGCTGAGGCTGAGCGAGGCCCTCGAAGAGCACGAAGACGTGCAGAACGTCTACTCCAACTTCGATATCGACGAGAAAGAGATGGAGGCGCTGGCGCAGTAGCGTGCGGGTCCTGGGCATCGACTGCGGATCGGAACGCACCGGTTACGGCGTGATCGATAGCGACGGGCTGGATCATCGGTTGCTGGCCGCGGGCGTGATTCGCACCGATCGCAAGCAGCCTTTTGAAAGACGGCTGCTGGAAATCGCGGGCGGGTTGCGGCGCCTGATTCAGGAGCACGTTCCCGAATCGGCCGCCGTGGAAGAAGTGTTCTGTTCGGCCAATGCCAAGACGGCTCTCAAACTCGCTCACGTCAGGGGGGTGGCCCTGCTGGCCATTGCCGAGGCCGGGCTGGAAATGGCGGAGTACTCGCCGCTGGAAGTCAAAACCAGCGTGGTGGGATATGGCCGGGCCGAAAAGGGCCAGGTGAAGCTCATGGTCCGGTCATTGCTGCGGCTGCCCGAGGCCATCGAATCGGAAGATGCCTGCGACGCCCTGGCGGTGGCCATCTGCCACGCTACGCATGCAGCCACCCGCCGTAAGCTGGCATAGACGGGAACCGGTATGAAGTGGTCGTCAAAGAAGGAGTCAGAAGCCAGGAGTCAGGAGTCAGAAGGAAACCTCCGCGCCAGCGCGGCCTTTCTTCTGTCTTCTGGCTTCAGACTTCTGTCTCCTTGCTTGATTCTGCTTTTCGCGAACGCTCTCTTCGCCGGCGACGGTCCCCGGCTCTTTTATTCCAGGTCCTTTCCGGGAAGCGTCCCGCCTTATTTACAGGTGACGCTCGGCCAGAACGGAGACGCCGAGTACCGCGAGGCGCCGGACGAGGATGATCCTCTCAAGTTCCGAATCGCCGAAGCCGACACGCGCGAAGTGTTCGCCCTGGCGGAGAAACTGGACTATTTCAAACATCCGCTCGAATCGCCACTGAAGGTGGCCTTCATGGGAATGAAGACTTTCCGCTACGAGAACGGCGATCGGAAGAGCGAGGTCAAGTTCAATTTCTCCGAGGATCTCGCGGCGCGCGAGCTGACGGATTGGTTCGAGCGCATGGCCGAATCGGCCCAGCACCGCATCGAACTCGAGCGCACCGCCAAGTACGACCGGTTGGGAGTCCTCAAAGCGCTCCTGCTGCTGGAATCGGCCATGGACCGCAAGCGGCTGGTGGGCCTGGACCAGTACCTCCCCATGCTGGACCGCATCGCCAGGAACGAAAGCTACATGCACACCGCGCGGGCGCGGGCGGCCGAGATCGCCGAGGCCATTCGCAATCCCAAACCATGAGATGGCTTCTGCTGCTTGCGGCGCTCTCCGGTGTCTGCCTGGCCCAGGGGCAGGAACAGGCGGACCTGGAAAAGGCGCTTTCGGAAGCCGGCTCCAGCCCGCTCGAGTACCTGCGCGCCATCGAGAAGCACCTGGAGAAGTACCCGGATTCGGCCCGCCGGGCGGAGCTCGAGCGCGCCGCGGCCCGGGCCGCCATCGAGGCCCGCGACGACCAGCGCATCATCCTGTACGGCGAGCGCGTGCTGGCGCGCCAGCCGGACGACCTGCAAATCCTGGGACAGGTCACCCGCGCGCTGCTCGCCGGCGGCTCCAGGGAGACTTCCGAGCGCGCCCTCAAGTATGCGCGCCGGTACGAAGAGCTGGTCCGGCAGATGCAGAAGGACAACGCGCGCGCCGGGGTGCCCTCTGGGCCCAGCGCCGCCCAATGGCGCAACCAAACTGATCGCGGCATGGGACGCGCCCTCTGCGATGAGGCGCGCGCCACCGGCAACCTGGGCCGCCTGGACGAAGCCCTGGCGCTGGCCCGGCGCGCATTTGAGACTTACCCCAATGCGGATTCCGCCCGCGAGATCGCCCGCTGGTGCGAGCGCCTCGGAAGGCCGGAAGAAGCGGCCCGCCACCTGGCCGATGCCTTCACCATCCCCGACCCGCGCTCGACCGATGCCGACCGCGCCCGCGACCGCGGTCGCATGGGCGAGCTCTATCGCCAGGCCAAAGGCTCAGAAGACGGCCTCGGCGACTTGCTGCTCCAGGCCTACGACCGCAACCTCTCCCTGATTCACACGCGCGAGCTGAGCATGCGACAGAACGATCCCAATGCCCAGCTCACCGACCCGATGGAGTTCACCCTTACCGGCCTCGACGGCCAGAAGCTGAGCATGGCAAGCCTCAAGGGCAAGGTGATAGTGTTCGACTTCTGGGCCACCTGGTGCGAACCGTGCCGCGGGCAGCACCCCCTCTACGAGCAAGTCAAGCAGCGTTTCAAGGACAATCCCGGCGTGGTGTTCCTGTCGATCGACACGGACGAAGACCGGGAGCCGGTAAGGCCCTTCCTCGAAGAGGAGAAATGGCGCGACAAGGTGTACTTCGAGGACGGGCTTTCGCGGGCGCTTCGGATCACTTCGATTCCGACCACCATCGTCATCGAGAAAGGCGGCCGGGTTTTCAGCCGCATGAATGGCTACGTGCCCGAGCGGTTTGTGGACCTGCTGACCGGCCGCATCCGCGACGCGCTGGGGCAGTGAAGTGGGGCAGCCAATCTTGGCTGCAGCCGCCTTTCAGGCGGCAGAGCCCGCTGAAAGCGGCCTCGCAGGCTGAATAGCCCGCCCCACCTCACATCTTCAACATCCGGATGCTCCCGTTGGACGTGCTCAGGTCGATCAACGGGCCGCCGTTTCCGATGGCGCCTTCCATGCGGTTCTTGCTGAATTCGCCCTGCATCCTGATTTCGAAGTCGGAGGAGATGGACGAGTTGCTGGTCCGCGCGATCACGTGGGCGTTCACCTGGTAAGGCATGTGCAGCGTGATCCCGCTGTTGCTGGTGCTCACGCGGATATCGTTGTCGAAGTTCGCCGGCAGACTCAGCTCGACGCTGCCGTTCATGGTCTCCAGGCGCACCGGCCGGCCCGCCGGAACTTTCTCGAGCCTGGCGTGGATGCTGCTGTTCGAAGTCTCGGCTTCCAGCGCGCCGCGCAGCCCCTCCGCGCGGATGTGGCCGTTCGAGCTATGGGCCTTGACGTCGCCGTCGATGTCGATCAGCTCGACGGGGCCGTTGCTGGTCTGGGCGTCCAGGCTGCCGCGCAGCGCCTGCACGCGGATCTCTCCATTCGAGGTTCGCAGCCGCGCGGGGCCGCTGCCATCCACCGTGCGGATGGAACCGTTGGAGGTGAAAATGCGGTCCACATACGCCGCGCGGGGGATCTTGATGACGAATCGCGCTCCCAGGTTGCCGCGGCGGTCCGAAGGGCGCGTTACGCGGATGGAGACCGAATCGGGGCTGTGGTCGATGCCGACTTTCAGCGTGTCGGCGGCTTCCTGGGTGGGGCCGTACTTGGCGCCGCTGATGTCCACGGTTTCCTGGTCCCAGCCGGAAACCTCGACGGACCCGTTAAAGGTCTCGACCGAAAGCCTCCCGCCGGATTTCAGGGGATAGGTGTAGTGAAAGTCCTGACGATACCGGTCAAACCCGCCGAAATCCTCGATATCGCAGGCTGCCAGGCAGAGCAGGGCGGCCGCCAGGACGGGAAGAAGGAGCTTCGCGCGCATGATTGCCCTCGATTCACAGGATACGCGACCGGCGCGCGGTTTGTTCCGTTATAGTCGAGCAAGCGGCGGCGCACTGGAGTACAATCGTGCTGATATGACACCTGAAAACACACCGGCGCTGGAACCGCAACCGGCGGGAATGGGCGAATTCTCGCGGCTAAGCGGCGTCTTTTTCGAACCGAGAGCAGCCTTTGCAGATATCGCGGAGCGGCCGCGCTTCTGGGTTCCACTGATCCTGATGATTGTGGCTAGCCTCGCCTACACCATCACCATCTCACAGCGTATCGGCTGGGACCGGGTGGTGCAGCACCAGCTCGAGTCGCGCATGGCGCAGATGTCGGAGCAACAGCGTGAGGCTGTCTCGAGGACCATGGACATCCAAGTCAAGATGGCGTCCATCTTTGGTTATGTGGGAGGGGCCATTGGGGTGCCGATTTACTATCTGATTGTGGGAGGCATCCTGCTGGGGATCGTGCGCGGGATTATGTCCGTGCCCGTAAGGTTCAAGCAGGCGTTCACGATCATGTGCTATGCCAGCTTGCCGGGTCTCATATTCACGGTGCTGGCGATCGCGGTGATGTTCCTGAAGAATCCGGACGATTTCGACATGCGGAACCCTCTTCCGTTCTTCAACTTGGGCGGCTTCATGGACCCGCAGAGCCCCTTGAAGTTCCTCCACTCGGTTGCCAGTTCGCTCGACGTGTTTGCGATCTGGACGATCTTGCTGGTGGCCGCGGGACTGAAGTCCGCCGGCGGGAAGAAGCTCTCGTTCGGCGGCTCGCTGATGGCGGTGGCGGTGCCGTGGGCGATTTGGGTGTTGCTTCGCGCGTCGCTGGCGAGCAGATTTAGCTAGGCCGCACGTTCTTGGACGAAGTCAAGCTCGCCGCACGATAGCGCTGTCGTCGGCCTGGGGAGTGGCTGAGAACCACCAGTTCCGGTGCTTTGTAGTCACCCATGCGCCGTCGGTCCGATGCTCAAGCGCGTCTAGAACCGGCATTTTGAAGGATTTCCCATTTGGTAATCGGAGTGCTAGAGGTTGAAGTGCGTTTTGAGTTGCATCTCGACCAAGGCGAAACAAGACGAGCGACGATGTCGGGCCGGCTGCCGTTGAATCCGGCACCGTCCCCGTAGAGAAATAACAACGCGGAAACGCGGCAGCGTCGTGTACACCTGCTAATCCGATCAGGTGTATACTTCCAGCTACACAACAAGTAGAAGCCCGGTCTCCGAGTCAGTAGCCGCAGGCCGGAGGCGGAATGCTCCGGAGGAACCATTCGCAGGCTCCTCTCGTTGGGGGACCGGTCATTTTCCCTGGCAGATGAAAGGAGAAAGATCATGTCCAATGCGGACTCCAGCGTGGGCGCAGAGCTTGGCAAGAAGGGAATTCGGTTTACGGTCACTATTGTCGGGTTGCTGCTCTTGAAAAGTCTAGTCGGCGCGCTTCCTATGCTAAGAAACGCCCCGGCGATCGGGAGCACCTTCCTATCCCCTCTGGTTCTGGCCAACGCTATCGTAAACACCCTCATACTGATTGCGATCATCAGTTTCGGTCTCGCAGTGAGCCGGGCTCTCCGCGTCTCCTACCCACGCGTGCCGGATCTGAGTTCGGCGGTGCTACTGGCGGTTGTCTTTTTGGCTGTGGTGATTGCCTATAGCGTCTGCCAACTGCCTGTCGCATGCGTCGTTATCTCCCCGCAGGATGCGTTCGCCCCCCAGACGGGAGGGGCACCCGGAGACTTTTCCGGGCCGTTAGGAGACATGGTGCGTCAACTCGGCGGTGGGATGTCAGGACAGCTCGGAGAGATACTCAAGAACAGCCCCGGCGCTACGTTGGAGGCCTACCAGAAGTTGGCAGTGGCGAAGCTTCGGCAGCCCCCTGACCTCTATGGTTGGATTTTCCTCGTCCTCTCCATCGTTCCCGTAGTGGGGATCGTCGTCCTCGGCTCCAGAAACCTGGATGCCATCAGCGATCTGCTGTTCCACAAGGCAAAGGCAGCAACCGCTGGCTTGCAGCCAAGCAACGAGGGTAGAGGCTCGGAGGCACATCGCGGTTCCGCCGGTACCCCGGGGGTTCCTGGGGGCAGAGAATTGTCCTCCGAAGATATGGACAAGCTTGTTCGGCTGAAGGCCCTTCTGGACCAGGGCGCGATCGCGCAAGCGGATTTTGACGCGCAGAAGAAGAGGCTTTTGCAGGAACCCATAGTTGCGGAGGAACCAGCCGAACTCCAAAGGCTGAAACAACTGCTCGACGCGGGGGCGTTGACAAAGGAGGAGTATGAGGCGCAAAAACAGCGTTTTCTGGCGCGATTGTGACCCCTTGGCGGGGCGTCACGCCCTCTTCCTAGTTGCCCTAATCAGCCTGGTTACCTGGCGGCCTGCCCCGGTGCTCGGTCAGAGTGGCAAAATGGAAATCCTGGTATATACTTGTGCTGGAAGGTGGTTAGCCGTGTTGCGGATATTGTTCCCTGTTTTGTTCATGTTCCCGGCCTTCGCGCAGAATACCATGGACTGCAAATGCCGCCAGGTCGAGGGGCGAGAGTACATGTGCAAGTGCATGGCTGCCGGGACGGGCACGATGCCCGCTTCACTCGATTTCACGGTGCCTGTTGGAAAATCCGCGTCTGCCGTTTCGACGCCATCAACCGCCGCCAAAACTGAAGCCGTGAAACCAGAGGCACAGGCGACGGGCACTCAGCCAGGCGGCACGCTGTTCGGAGCTGACTATTCTGGCGGCAACATTTACAGGTTCGGTCCCAGCGGCGTCGCCACGATTCTCGCTTCCGGCATCGTTGGCGGGGTTGGTTTGGCCTTCGACAGCCACGGCAACTTGTTCGTGGGCACGATTCAGCCGTCCAACATCTTCGGCAACACGGGCGCCATTTACAAGGTCACTTCCGGTGGTAGTGTTAGCGCGTTCGCTTCGGGAGTCGGTCCACGGGGCCTCGCCTTCGGCCCTAACGGCAACCTCTACGAGGCTGACTTCCCTAGCGGAAAGATTTACGAATTCACGCCTAGCGGCGGCCGGAGCGTCTTCGCCTCTGGCTTGCGTAATCCCACGCATCTGGCCTTCGATGGCACCGGTAACCTCTTCGTCGGTACTCGATACAGCGGGCAGATTTTCAAATTCGCACCCAACGGCGCGCAGAGCATATTTGCAACCACGCCAGCCGGGACGAATGGTCTGGGGGGCTTGGCGTTCGATACCAGCGGGAACCTCTTCGTAAGTTCCGGCGACGAAATCATTTACAGGTACAGTCCTGTCGGCGACGTGACCACCTTCGTTTCCGGGTTGGGCGGCGGCGACCTGGTCCTTGATAGCAGCGGCGACCTATTCGTGACCGGTGGCGGAGGAAAGGTCTACAGGATCACGCCAGCCGGTAACCAGAGCCTGTTCTCCTCCATGAGCATGAACGCCTTGGCGTATCTGCGAATGGTTGCGGCACCCGCACTTGCACCAGCGCGCCGAGCGCGTTGAGGGCTGCCGGGCCAGAAGGCGTGATTTTCGGAAGGGCACCGCATCGGCCCGTGCCGTCTCCCCATAATGGGCCTTCCGCCTTTGCCAAATCTCCTTAGCAAACTGGCCTCATACCAGTTCAAAATACCTCGACGTCGTAGGCGATCATCAAACTGTTCGGCGAATCTTCTACCCCCGACGCGGGGATCGAGGAACCTGATGGGGGTGCCTCCATCGAGTTTTGCGAAAAAGCGCTAAGGCCGCCAGATGGAAGGTGTTACGGCCTGGGCCCGGGGCCAGGTCGGGCGCGCGGCCGGGAGGCAGCATGCGGGCTACCTCGACCAGCAGGAGCGCGGGGGTGAAATCCAGGTTTTCGGGGTTGCTGTAGTGCTCGTCCCAGTTGGAGGGCACGTCACTCATTATCACCTGTCCGGGCGCCGAAACGCGTGAAAGTCGAAAAATCCGCAAGATGGGATTGGCTATTTGAGAGATTCGGGATAAGATAGTGTGACCCTCCCAGGGACTAATAAACTTGAGGAGAACCAGAATGGCGAAGAAGAAGCCCGCGAAGAAAGCAGCGAAGAAAGCAGCGAAGAAAGCACCCAAGAAGGCCGTCAAAAAGGCCGTGAAGAAGGCAGCCCCGAAAGCAGTCAAGAAAACGGCCAAGAAGCCGGCCGTGAAGAAGGCGGTCAAGAAGCCCGTCAAGAAGGCCGTGCAGAAGCCCGTCAAGAAGGCGGTGCAGAAGCCCGTCCAAAAGGTGGTCCCACAGGCCCCCGCGCCTGCGGCGCCTCCGGCTACGCCCCCTCCGGTGGCCGGTCCCCTAGAGGGCGGCGGCACACCTCCTCCCGCCCCAACCAGCTAAGAAGATCCGCCCGCGGGGTGCCCGCTGGGCCCTGCCCGGGAGGCGGCCGGTTCGTGAAGGCCCGGGGGGTACGCACCCTCGGGGCCTTCGCGCGGGCCGGGAACCTCTTTGAGCATCAGGTATGTGTGCGGTGATGCGAATCGTGGTGCTGGTAGGGCTGCCGGGCTCCGGGAAGTCCACGTACCTTGGGCAACTAGGAGTTACGGGACTTTCCTCGGATGCCATCCGTAGCCTGCTGGCGGATGACGAGACCGACCAGACCGTCCATGATCGCGTCTTCCAGACGCTGCGTTACCTGTTGTGGCAGCGGCTGGCGATCGGCCGGCCGGTGACCTATGTCGACGCCACCAACCTCACGGTGGAGGAGCGGCGGCCGTACATAGCGCTCGGCAAAGCGTACGGGTGCGACGTGGAGGCGGTGTTCTTCGACGTGCCCCTGGAAGTATGCCGCGAGCGGAATACGCGCCGGCATCGCGTGGTGCCCGAGGACGCCATGGCCAAGATGGCGGCGAAACTGGCGCCGCCCGGCGTCGAGGAAGGCTTCCTGCGCGTGACAGCGATTACAGGCCGGGAGTCTTAATAACTTTTATCGCTAAAATCAGGGTGATTCCTGCGCGAGGGGCTGGACGCGGGGGCGCCCCTGGTGTAACAATGGGATCATGCCCGAGACCGTTATCATCATAGCCAGTGGAGACCTGCGTCTCGCCGCCAACCAGATGTGCTGGCCCGCGCAGGCCCGGGTCGAGGAAGCCGTCATGAACGCCATCCGCCGCGAGGGCCGTGACGTGCGCCGGGGGCATCCCTTTGACCCGGAAAAGGGCCACGGATTCATTGACAGCCAGAAGCGCGGGATGGAAGTTTTTCGCAATATTCAGCCGGAGGCGCCGCTGGTGGTGGTGGAAGCCGTCTGGCAATACACCCACCACGTTTTGCCTGGCCTCTACACCCACCGCGGGCCCATCCTCACGGTGGCGAATTGGAGCGGCGAATGGCCGGGGCTGGTGGGTATGCTCAACCTGAACGCCTCGCTCACCAAGGCCGGAGTGGCTTACAGCACGCTGTGGAGCGAGGATTTCACGGATGAATTCTTCCTCGGCGGGTTGCGCCGCTGGCTGGCGGGCGAGCCCGTCCGCCACGATCTCCGCCACGTGCATCCCCTCAAGGAGGTCCCCCTTCCGGCCAAGGCGGAAGAGATCGGGACCCGGTTGGCGCGGGCGCTGCGCCGCGACAAAGCCATCATGGGCATCTTCGACGAAGGCTGCATGGGAATGTACAACGCCATCATTCCCGACGAGCTGCTTCACCCCACCGGCGTGTTCAAGGAGCGGCTGAGCCAGTCGGCCCTCTTCGCCGAGATGCAGCAGGTGCCCGACCAAGAGGCGCGCGCCGTGCGCAAGTGGCTGGACCGCAAGGGAATGCGGTTCGCCACCGGCCCCAATCCGGAAACCGACCTGACCGACGACCAGATCCTGAGCCAGTGCAAAATGTACGTCGCGGCGCTGCGGATTGCGGACGATTTCGGTTGCGATGCGATCGGCATCCAGTATCAGCAGGGGCTCAAAGACCTGGCACCCGCGTCGGACCTGGCGGAGGGCCTGTTAAACAACGTGGACCGCCCGCCGGTGAAGGCGCGCGACGGTGGCCGCGTGCTCTATGAGGGCCGCGCGCTGCCGCACTTCAACGAAGTGGACGAATGCGCGGGCCTGGACGCGCTGGCGACTAACCGGATCTGGACCGAGCTGGGCTACGATCCGGAAACCACGCTGCACGATGTGCGCTACGGCGAGCGATACCAGGTGAACGGGCGCGGGGAGTTCGTCTGGCTGTTCGAGATTTCGGGCGCCGTGCCGCCGGCGCACCTCACCGGCGGATACGCCGGAGCTGTGAGCGAGCGCCAGCCGCCCATGTACTTCCGCTTGGGCGGCGGCGGCGTAAAAGGCGTGAGCAAGCCGGGCGAGATCGTTTGGAGCCGCATCTTCGTGGACGGCGGGCTCAAGGCCGACCTGGGGCGCGGCCGGGCCGTCGAGCTCCCGCCCGATGAGACCGAGCGGCGCTGGCGCGTCACCACGCCGCAGTGGCCCATGATGCACGCCGTGCTCTATGGCGTCACGCGCGACCAGTTGATGGCCCGGCACAAAGCCAACCACGTGTTGGTGGCGTACGCGCCCGATGCCCAGGCGGCCAACCTGGCGCTCGCGGCCAAGGCGGCCATGTTCCGCGAAATGGGGATCGAGGTCTCGGTCTGCGGGACGCTCGAGGCCTAAGCGCCACCACCCTGGATCGTGGCGCCTGCGCCCAGACGGGAGCGGGATCTCCGCGATTCCCCGCGCCATATCGGGATGCCGGTCATTTCTTGGGCGGCGCCGGCGGAGCAGGCGGCGGCTCGGGCACTTCGGTGAACTTGATTTCCGCGTCGGCGCTGAATAGTTTGAAGGGCTCGTAGCGGTACAGGTTTTCGGTCTTGAGCTGGCCGTCCACCAGGTGACGGTGGACCACCGACGCGGGCATCAGGAAGCCGTGGGCCGAAAGCCTGTAATCCACGGTGGCTTCGTCGCGGATCACGCGTGCTGCGTCCGGATGCTCGGCCCAGGCCTGAACCCGCAGCGGCAGGCCGTCGGATTTGCGGACGTAAAGCATGCCCTGCAAGGCCCTGCGCACCGCCACATTGCCGAAGAATTCGAGCTCTCCGCCGGCCGTGGAGGTTTGCCGCCACCGAAGCGCCAGCGCATCTTCGGCGCCCACGCGGCTTTCGCCGGCGGGCTTCAACTGCATGTTCTCCAGGCCGCGCTTGGTGAATGCCAGCAGAATCAGCCCATAGTCGGTGGCGACGTCGACCAGGCCGTGCCTGGCGAAATCCTCCAGCATGCGTTTGCGGATGCGATCGTCGGCGGACTGGATCCCCAGCGAGAGCGCATGCCGGGCGTGTTCCGCCGACTGGACCCGGCGGCCATCCACGGAGATCACCTGGCGGAATTCGACCAGATCGCGCGAATCCGTTTCCTTCAGCGTGCCGACGCTGTATTCGGAGATGATCTCGCGCACCACCAGCCGTGGCTTGGGCGTTTCCGTGGCAGCCTTTCCGGCTCGCGGCCGGAAGCGGGGAGGGCGTATCAGAGCGCGCTGCTCGAGGGTTTCCTGGGTCAGGGCCTTGGGAGCGTTCTGCTCGAGCACCTCGGCCTCCTCCGCGACGCGCTCCAGAATCTCAGCTTGGGTGGGCTGCTGCGCGGACGCCCGGGTGGTGAGAAGCATAGCCAGCAGCGCGGCCGGGATCATGTCCCTATTTTAATGCGGCCGGAGGATGGCTGCTGGCAAATCAATAAGTGGTTTATTTACAATCAGTTACATCGAAATCGATATCCCGGTCAAAAGTTCCGCGATCTTTTTCCTGCACGAGCACTTGCGCCGGCGGCCGGCCTCTGGTATTCTGAACGAGTCGCCGAATTGGGGATCTGAGGAGTATCATGCCTTCCGAAGCGCTTGCTGCGGAGAGGCGACTGTGGTATAAAAGGAAGAGATCCCCTGTAAGGAATGGTAACAAAACTCCGTGCGGGCCACCGCGCGGAGCGGAATACGGCCTTCCTGTTGGGTTCTTTTTAAAGTTCTAAAGTTTTTCAGCCGCAGGCGTCCGTGCGCGGAGGCCGCGGTTGGAACGGGTTTCGAGGCCTGCCGCCGGTTCCGGTATCGAAAGACGCCGGGGAAGGCGCGCGCAGATCATTGACAATCTGGTTGGATGCAGTAAGGAAGAACTCGTCAGTACTCTGAGTAAAACTGGAGCGATTTGCGGTCGGGGCATGCCCCGGCCGTTCTCATTGATTTTAATGAGAGTTTGATCCCGGCTCAGAATCAACGCTGGCGGCGCGCCTAACACATGCAAGTCGAACGAGAAAGCCGGGGCAACCTGGTGAGTAAAGTGGCGTACGGGTGAGTAACACGTGGGTAATCTACCTCTTAGTGCGGAATAACCCTGGGAAACTAGGGCTAATACCGCATAAGCTCGAGAGAGGAAAGCAGCAATGCGCTGAGAGAGGAGCCCGCGGCCGATTAGCTAGTTGGTGAGATAAAAGCCCACCAAGGCGGAGATCGGTAGCCGGCCTGAGAGGGCACACGGCCACACTGGCACTGAAACACGGGCCAGACTCCTACGGGAGGCAGCAGTGGGGAATCTTGCACAATGGGGGAAACCCTGATGCAGCGAC